>NZ_SODT01000016.1:0-79419 GCF_004366005.1 Kribbella sp. VKM Ac-2566
TGTCACACACCCATCTTTTTAGATGGACAGACAATAATTAGCCTGCGCTACGTAACGATGTTCGCGTTCACTGTACGGTTCCCGGAATACGGTCAGACCCCAGCAACCAAACCACGCAAGTGGTTTGTGGCTCGAGAGTGGTTTGATTGATATTTCTATAGAGTTTCGGTGGCCATAGCGTCGGGGAAACACCCAGTCTCCATTCCGAACCTGGAAGTTAAGCCCGCCAGCGCCGATGGTACTGCGACCGGGAGGTCGTGGGAGAGTAGGACGCCGCCGGACATTCACACTGTTAAGGGCCACCCCGCGAGGGGTGGCCCTTAACATTTGTGGGCCCGAATTTTCTGTACGTCATGGCGATCAGCCGGCCTTGCGCTGGGGCGTGTACGTCCACCAGGGCCGCGGCGGGTTGCCGTTCGCCTGGTCGACGGCGGACATGATCGTGTCCAGGAGACACGGATCGTGGCGGTGCTGGTCCCGTTCGCAGATCGTCTCGTAGATCTCGACAGGATCCCGGCCGGCCAGTTGGTCGATCCGCGTGATCTCCGCGCGGCTCAGATAGTCGGCCACGGCCGGGCCAACGTTCATGAGGCTCGTGAGTTCGGTCTTCGACATGGTTCGACCATCCCGCGTCCGGCCGATGCAGGTCTTGAACGGATCGGACGATCTCGCCTCGGTAGGCAAGCTTGACCCGCGCAAGATCCGTTGCAGGTCCTTGGAGGTTTCTGACAATTGTTGGAGCTCTGCCCTCGGGTGAGGATCGAGCGGTGACTGTACTCGAGACTCTGGTGACGAAGTCGTTGGATCGGGAATTGCCATCGCGCGCGGAGGCGCTGCGGGTGCTCGCCGGGGACGACGAGCTGCTCGATGTGGTGGCGGCGGCCTTCCGTGTGCGGCGCGAGTTCTTCGGCCGGCGGGTGAAGCTCAATACGATCGTCAATTTGAAGAGCGGCCTCTGCCCGGAGGACTGCACATACTGCTCGCAGCGGCTCGGATCGACTGCGCAGATCATGAAGTACTCGTGGATCGATCCCGCCGAGGCCGCAGAACTTGCCGGCAAGGCTGTCGATGCTGGGGTGAAACGCGTCTGTCTGGTGGCGAGCGGACGTGGCCCGGGAGACCGGGACATACGGCGGGTGGAGGGCACGATCGGCGCGATCAAGGCCGAGCACCCGCAGGTCGAGGTCTGTGTGTGCCTCGGGCTCCTGCAGGACGGTCAGGCTGAGCGGCTACGCGACGCGGGCGCCTATGCCTACAGCCACAATCTGAACACGAGCGAGGAGCGGTACGGCGAGATCTGTACGACGCACACGTTCGCGGATCGGGTGGACACGGTACGGCGGGCGACGCGGGGTGGACTGTCGCCGTGTTCGGGGGCGATCTTCGGCATGGGTGAGTCGGACGACGAGATCGTGGATCTGGCGTTCGCCTTGCGAAACCTGGATCCGGACTCGGTGCCGGTGAACTTCCTGATCCCGTTCGACGGGACACCGTTGGAGGGGCGTTGGGAGCTGACACCCGAGCGGTGCCTGCGCATCCTGGCGCTGTTCCGGTTCTGCTTCCCCGATGTCGAGGTACGGCTGGCCGGTGGGCGGGAGATTCACCTGCGCGGGATGCAGGTGCTGGCGTTGCATGTGGCGAACTCGATCTTCTTGGGCGACTACCTGACGAGCGAGGGCCAGCCGGGTGGGGACGATCTGCAGCTGATCGCCGACGCCGGCTTCACGATCGAAGGGCTGGAGCAGGCGACGATGCCGGTCGCCCGCCACGATCTGGTGACACTGAGACATCGCGGTGCGGGCAGTGCCGCTCCCGCCGACTAGGCTCGCCGGATGGCTGGAATGGTGTTGGTCGTCGGGCTGCCGGGCGCCGGCAAGACTTCTTGGGCTCGGCGGCTCGAGCAGGAGCGGAAGGCGCTGCGGTTGACGCCGGACGAGTGGATGGACGCCTTGTTCAACACGAGCGAGGTCGACGGACGGCGCTGGGTGCTGGAGTCCGAGCTGCTCTGGGGCGTCGCGGCCAGGGCGTTGACGCTCGAGGTGGACGTGATCCTCGACTACGGCTGCTGGTCGGAGGAGGAACGAGATCTGTTCCGGACCCGCGCCCAGGCGCTCGGCGCGAGTGCGGAGATCGTCGTACTCGATCTGCCGTTCGAGGTGCTGTGGGCGCGGATCGAGCGACGCAATGCGAGCCTGCCGCAGGCGACGTTCGGCGTCACCCGGGAGGAGCTCGCGGAGTGGAGTGGCAGGTTCGAAGTGCCCACTGCGGAGGAGCTGCAGCGTTGGGATCGGCAGCTCATCGTGAAGGAGTAGCGATCATTCCTCGGGCGCGATGCCGACGAGTGCGGCCGCTGCGCAGATGTGGACCGGTGTGAGGTCGATGGGGGAGACGGGCGCCTGCAGAAGGGTGCCGCGTTCGTACGGCGTGAGCGTGATGTCGATGCCGGGAGCGCCGGCCACCATGCCCCGCACGTACGTGAGCCAGCCCATCATCGGGATCCCGCGCCGGAAGACGCCGGCCGCCGCCGCGAGTTCGGTGTCGGCGATGCTCGCCCACTGCGGTTCCCAGATCGTGACGACCGCGCGCAGCACCTGAGCGAAGCGTTCGGACTGCCGCAGCGCGTCCTCGTCACTCCAGTGCAGCGTGAGCTGGTCCGAGACAGTCGTCATCGTGCCGCCCATGGACAGGTCGAACAGCCATGGCAGTTCGCCCGTGCTCTGCAGGTGCAGACGTGTCGTACTCGTGCCGTTCGCGAGCACCTTCGTCGTCGCCTCGACCATCTCCTGCAGCGGCGTGGAGCCGTCGGCCTCGAGGACGTGGTACCCCCAGCGCTCGTCCTGCGTCCAGATGTGGACGTCGGGGAACGCGACCGCCACCGCGGTCAGTGTCCGGCCGACCCGGAGCGCGCGGTGCTCGACGGACTCGTCACGATGCGGCCATTGGGCGCGGAGCAGCCAGGATGCCATTCACGCCCTCCGATCATGATGAGGCGGCGGCAATGCTGCGCCAGGCCGTGACACGGTGCCGGATGCAGGCGACGGTACGCCGTCATACGACCGCTTGACCAGAGCTCCGCCTACTCGGTGTGAGCAGGTACGGCGCCTCTCCGGAAAAGTCACCGGACCAGTCTGCTGTACCGCCTGGTCAATGGTCAGCACCGGGGTCCGATTTTGGTAACAACACATCGAAATCTGGACAAGTGTCAAGCTCAGCCCGCCGGAGTCGCCGCCACCAGGGCTCCCAGAGCGCTCGCCTGCGTGCGCCAGTCGCGCGTGCCGCCGCCCGCCCAGCGCTCCCCGAGCCGGTTCAGCGAGTCGCGATCGTTCTGCCAGATCGAGTCGGCCTGCCGCTGGGCATAGGTCCGGTACGACGCATCGCCGGTGGAGTCCGCCAGGTCCATGAAGTACCGCATGAAGATGCCCTTGAACTGCTTCTGGTTGTCGTCACAGGTGCCAGCGGGATCACAGCTCTCGGTGAGGACGCCGCCCGGGCTGAGCGAGGACATCGCCGCGTCACCCAGCTGCCGAGCCCTCGCGAGGAGGGAGCTGTCTCCGGTGGCCCGCCACAGTTCCAGCGCGCCGCCGATCGCCAGGCCTTGGTTGTACGTCCACACGGTTTGGCCGTTGTTGGCGCACGCACCGGTCACCCCGTCGTTCACCAGGTTCGAGGAGTTGATCATCCCGCTGCCGATGAACCAGTTCCATCCCGCGGTTGCCCGCTGCAGCCAGACGGTGTCGCCGACCAGCCGGTTGTGGAGCGCCGCGGTCATCCGGATGTAGAGCCCGTTCGTCACCGCGTTCTTGTACGTGCGCTCGCGGTCCCACCACACCCCGCCGCCACACGTGCTCGTGTCCCAGTACCCCTGGACGTAGTTGGCGATGGTGACCGCCATGTCCAGGTACCGACGGTCGCCCGTCAGGTCGTACGCCTCGATCCACGCGATGGCCCACCACTCCGTGTCGTCGATCGCGCGACTGATGAAGTTCCCCTCCAGCGCGTCCCCGCTCTTCTCGCCGGCCGGGAACACTCCCTTGTTCTTCTCGAACACCTCGTTCACGATCCAACGCAGATCGGTACACCCAGACCTTCGACTGCCACATCACCGCGCCGAAGTTGAGTTGCACGTGGCGTCCCGACCAGCCGGCCGGGACGGTGAACGTGCGCTTGTAGTACATCCGGTTCTCGTGGCGCTGGATGCCGGACAGCGCGGACTCGATCGGGTACGGGACCAGGACCTCCTCGGGCAGCGTCCCGGTCGGCGGGTTGTTGAGGTCGCTCGTCGGCGCGAACTGCCAGACCCCGTTCAGACTCTGCCACTCGGTGCGCGTCAGCTGCGGCCGCGGGTACTCCGGGAGCGGATCGGTCACCGACACCTGGCTGGTCCACGGCGTGGCCAACGGCGGTGGCTTCGGGGTGAACGCGCTCGCTTCGAGCGGTGTCAGGAGTACGGCGAAGAGGCCGAGGACTGTGGTCAGCAGCAGAAGCGGTCGCGACAGCATGGGGCATCTCCCTGGGGCGGTAGGAAGAGAGCGCTCTCACCGTGAGTATGCGGGCCTACAGAGCCAGGTCAAGACCTCGCGTGATTGTTTCTGTCGGAAATTGTCGGACTACGTGAGCGTCGGCGAGGCCAGTTCCAGCGTCGGCGTCGAACCGCGGTACGACGTCATCCACTCGCGGAGCAGCTCGACCCGGGCCGCGTTGTCCTCGTTGCCCTTCACCACCGGCGCCTGGTTGTACGGCATGGTGTCCGAGCTGCGCCGGAGCTTGACGTACAGCCGGGACGAGGCGAGCGCGTACCGCTCCATGTCGTCCTGGAGCGCGCCGATCACGGTGATGTTCCGGTCGCGACCGATTTGCTCGAACAGCGCCACCGCCTCGCGACGGTGCTGCGAGCCGAGGTTGCGTCCGAGCTCGTCGAGGATCAGCAGCAGCGGACGGTCGGAGCCGCCGGCGAGCGCGGCCGCGCACACCAGCTTCACCGCCTTCTCGTCCATCTGGGCGGTGTTGCCCTTGACGTTGAACGCGGAGAACGGGCCGCCCTCGGACCGCCGCCACTTCGGTGTGACCGTCCAGCGCCACGGCTTGTCCGGCTCGGCGGGCGGATCGGGCTCGGGGAACTCGACCTTCGCGCCGTACCCGCCGTACTGCTGGTCGAGGCGGTCGAACTCCTGGGACACCAGGCGGAGCCGTGCTTTGATGCCGTCGGCGAGCGACGCGCGATGGGCGCGGGCCGTGCTCTCCGCTTCGCCGAGGCCTTCGCGGGCGCGTTCGAGCGCGGCGTTCCGCTCGGCGCGCTGGCTGGCGATCTGCTGTTGCTGCAAGCTGTCGAAGGTCTCGTGCTGGGCGAGGTGCGTGCTCAGCGTGCGTTGCAGCGCCGGCACCAGGCCGACGCGGTCGCCGAGGGTGCCGTTGGTCCAGCCGTCCGGGCCGTTCAGGATCTCCCACAGCTCGGTCGGAATCTCTTCCCGCGACCGGGCGTTCGGGAAGCAGCGGCGGATGACGTCGTCGAGCTGCGTACAGGTCTGGTGGTTCCAGTCGGCCGTCGTACGGCGTTGCGCGTCGTCGGGCAGCCCGAGGATGAACTCCTCGGCTTCGGCGGGCGTCCCGCCCCAGGCCGTGGTCCGGGTCGTGAGGTCGAGGGTGGCCTGCTCCTCGCGCAGCGCGAGGCGGCGGCCGGTCAGCTCGTCGAGGATCCGGTCGTGATCGCGACGGGTCGCTTCGAGGTTCTTCAGGCGTTCGTCGCGGACCAGTTGCTGGCCCGCGGCGGCCTCGGCGGACTCCTTCGCGGCCTGCAGTTGCGGTGCGAGCGCGTCGCGGTCGCTCTCGTGCCGGTCGACGGTCTCACGGAGCGCGAGGATCTGCTCCTGCACCGACTCCGCATCGGCGAGCGCGCGAGCAGCCGCCGTACGACGCTCTGCCTGCTCTACCCGCGACCGGGCCTGGTCCAAGGCTGCTGATGCGAGAGTGCGGGCCTCGACCGCGGCCTCCACGCGGCGACGGGCGGCCTCGATCCGCGCGGTCCGGCCGGTGATCGGCTCGTCGAACTGGCCGACAGCCACCACGCCGGCGACATCGTCGATGTTGTCCTTGGTCGCACGCTCGCCGATCGCGGCGAAGAACGCGTCCAGCACGAACCGCTTGTCCGCCGACCTGGGTCCGCGCTTCGTGGAGCCCTTCGTCGAGCTTTCGGCGCCGGGCCGGTTTGCCAGCACGAGCACGAATCCGGCGTACCCGGCGTCGGCCAGCGCAGTCGACGCGACGGTCGCGTCGCCGGCGTCGATGACGACCGCCTCGCGGTACGGCGCGAGTCGTGGCTCCCACTCGGCTCGGTCGGCTTCAGCCAGCTCGGTGATGTCGGTGAGCGCGCCGCACTCGATGCCGGCGTTCTCCAGAACCTGCTGCTGCGGCGCGGAGACCGTCTGACCGCTCTCGGCTTCGCGGAGCTCGGCCGTCGCTTGGTGGACCGCGGAACGTGCGGCGTGGTCGCGGCCGATGTGCTCCTCGAGCACCGCACGAGCCTCGTCCTGCTCCTCAGCAGCCGCGGACAGATCGCGGCCGTCGGCCGAACGGCCCGCCTCCAGCAGCCGCCGATGCTCTTGCCCGAGACGCTCCAGTTGCTCCCGCACCGACCGTTGCGCCAGGTCGAGCTCCCGGTCGCGAGCGTCGAGCTTGTCCCGCTCCTGGCGGGTCAGCTGCACGTCCCGGAGCAGGCCCTCCTCGTTGCCAAAGGCATCGATGTCGGCCTCGATCGCCTCCTTCCGGGCCTCCTGCTCGGCGACCCGCTCGTCGAGAACTGCCAGCTCCTGAAGGATTTCGTCGTTCCGCGCGGATCCGTCGATCAGGTGCCGGGCCGAGCGCGCCTGCCAGGACTCCTTGGCCGCGGCGAGGGCTTCCCGTGCCGCGGCGCGCTGCAGGATGCCGGCCTCGACGGTCGCCATCTCCTGCTCCCAGCGCTGCAGGTCAGCGGTCGCCTGCTTGGTCGCCTCGCGCTGCGTGTGCTCGGCGGAGCGGTGCGCCTGCTCCTGCTCGAGCTCGTGGTCGAGACCGGTGAGCGTCGCGATCGCGTTGAAGATACGGGCCGGGCCGAGCTCGTTGAGCGGCTCGGCGAGCAGGTTCGCCGTAGGGCTGGAACGCACCGACGTCGACAAGAACGAGACGCATCGGACCTGCCCGCCGTACAGCACCTGGGAGAGTTTGTTGGCGTGAAAATCGGTGCGGCCGTTCGAGTGCGGGAGGGAGGCCCACAACGCGTCGGCGCCGGCAGCCCGCTCGGCCTCGGTCGCGCCGTACGGGATGTGCAGGCCCTGCTTCCAGCGCAGGTCGATGTACGACGCCTTGCGGTTGATGCGGATCCAGACGGTGATCGCGGCGGCCTCGATCTCTTCGAGGTCGGTCAGGTCCGGGTCGGAGAAGACACCGACGATGTAGCCGCGGTCGACGTTCGACCAGTTGCCTTCCTGGCCGGCCGCCTCGGCGGTGAACAGCAGCTCGGCGGCGCCGGGCGCGCCGCTGGTCAGGCGCCACTGGTCGTCGGCATGCAGGAGGCTGAGCGCGGCGATCCAGGACGACTTGCCGGCACCGTTCGAGTCGGTCGGGCCCTGGCCGGCGACCGTGATCAGGCCGCGGCCGATCATCGGGATCGGATGCGTCGACAGGCGGGACAGGTCGACGACCTGCACACCGAGCAGCACCTTCGACCCCAGGATGTCGAACGGCCCGTCCTCAGTGCTCATATGCCTTCTCCCGTTGTCGTGCTGACTTCTGCTGGGACGCCGTTGCGGGCGCGGATGGCTTCGGCGATCGGGCTGGCCGGTGCGGCGGCGAGGATCAGCTGATCCTGCAGGCGACGACGGGCTGCCGGGGTCAGACGCTGCAATTGCGGACCTGGGATGTACGACGGGCCGCCGGAGTGATCGCCGGACAGCTGGATCAACCCAGCGGCGCGCAACCGCTGCAGGGCGAGGCGCCGCTCCTCGCCGCTGATCCTGGTCGTCCGCAGCTCATCGACCGTGGTGGGTCGCGCGGACTTCCAGCTGTCGCCGGTCAGGATGCCTTCGCTGCGGGGGATCGCGACGGAGTGGATGAGTACGAGGACCAGCACGGCGCGGTCGATGACGGACAGCGGCTGCCAGCCTTGGGCCGCGAGGCTGGCGGCGATGTCGTCGTCGTACCCCGCGGTCCAATGGGTGCCGTCGACGTGGACGAGGGTCCGGCCGATGAGCTTGAGCATGCGCTGCACCTGGCGGCGCAGGGTGACGTCGCGGAGGCCGGCCAGCTGCACTTCGGCGACCGGGTGCGCCGCGTACTGCACCGCGCTGAACGCGGCGAGGACCTCGTCGCGGGAGCGGTCGCTGAGATCCTGGAGCAGAGGGTCGAACAAGGCGTGCTGCTCACTCATCCGCTTCCCCTTCGTCGCCCGACGGAGCAGTCGCGCTGGGGAGTGCGGTGTCGGACGGGGCTGTCGCGCTGGGGAGTGCGGTGTCGGGCGGGGCGGTCGCGGTGGGGAGTGCGGTGTCGGAGACCGGCTCGGCGGGAGGCTGCGTGGACAGGACCGGCGGGGGTGGATCGGGGAGGTGGCGGCAGAGGTCGCGGAGGGTGGACAGGTCGGCTGCGGTCCAGGTGATGACGCGCGGGCCGAGGCGAACCTCGCCGGCCTTGTCGTTCCACAGGAGCCAGTGCGTGGCGTGCAGGCGGCGCAGGCTGCCAATGATCAGGGTGAGGTCGCTCGACTGCTCGGGGCGGCCGCGCATCCCGGCGTACACGGACCTGATCTGCGCGAGCGTGCCAGTCGACCCGGGCCAGGCTGGGGCGCTGCGGTCGGTCCAGCAGCAGGCGACGCAGATCGCGAGAATGCGGGCCGTTTCGTTCGGCTGCTCGACCGCGACCGGGGGAGCATTGAGCTCGTCGAGCACGCCATGACCCGCGCCCGACGGAAGCGTCGGCACCAGCCAGACCGATGACCCGTCCGGTGCCACCGCGCGGGTGAGACCGGCGACGGCGGGCGTATCCGGGTCGACCTCGAGTGGGCCGGCGGACTGCACCTTCGCCCACCACAACGCGTTGTGCAGCCGCCGCTCGACCGCCTCAGTGCTCATCGGGTCACCCGGCGGAACACGCCCTCGGTGGCCCACGGCGTACCCGCGGTGGGATCGATCCGCATGCCGTCGGACCACACCAGCTCGTAGTCGAGCTCGTCGTGCAGATGCGCCGCGGTCAGCTCGGCGAGCACGCGGCGCGCGGTGATCCAGTCGCCTGCCTCGTCGATGACCTCGACGATGTCGACGGACGGGCGCCCGGCCAGCACTCGCTCGGCCTCGGCGCGCAGGTCCTCACGGTCCGTCGCGGCGGCCGACTCCGGAGCATCCGCGTCCGCGGTCGGACGTGGCGGCGCCATCCGTGCGGTCCCGCTGCGACGTCCTGTCTCTACTGCCTCGACCAGCGTCTGCGCGGAGAAGTCCGGTGCGGCGGCGTCGAACAACAGACCATCTAGTACGGCGGCCAGCGTGTCGGGCTCGCTGCTCCGGGAGAACGTCAGCCAGGTCTCGATGGGCAGCAGGCCGAGCGCCCGCGTCGTGCCGGCGCGTTCGACCAGGCGACCGGCGGCGAGCTGGACAGCATCGGCGTACGCCGCCAGCGCCATCCGGAGCGAGGTGCATTCGCGGTGGAGCTCGGGCCAGCGGTCCAGGACGAGCCGGTGCACCTTCTTGGCCTGCTCGATCAGGCGCTCGTTGCCCCAGGCGAGCTGGGCGTTCTCCCGGAGCTGGGCGGTGGTGCTGGTCGAGACGAGGATCGCGAGCTCGTTGCCTAGCAGGCGGAAGACCTTGGTCAGGCGGCCGATCGAGGCCTTGCCGTCGTCGGCCGTCGCCTGCGGGTCGCTGACGCTGTGCGCCTCGAGAGTGAGCAGCTGGTGCAGCTCGCCCTGTCCGCCCTGCACGGACATCCGCCGAAGGAACATCAGCATCACGTACGGCGCGAAGGCGGCGCGGTGGCGCAACTCGTTCGGACGGTCGACGAGTTTGGTGATCGCGCCGTACTGCCGGAGGACGTCGAAGCGGCGGACGATCACGTCGTGCGGATACGCCCGGCAGGCGAGGGTGGCCTGCTCCACGGTCAGACCGTCGCTGCCGGCCTCGGCGAACGCGTCCAGGATCGCCTGGTCGGCGTCCAGCAGGTCCGGATCGACGATCATCGCACCGGCCTCGCGGGCGAGCACGGCGAACACCTGACGGTAGACACGCAGCACGGCCGCGTCGGCCTCGGCGTCGAGCAGTGTCGCGTCCATCCGCCCTCCCTCCCCGGTGCTGGCAACAGCAATAGGAAAAGGACTCTAACCACCCGCACCGACAGACCAAAACTCACCCGCCACCGGCCTGTGGAAAACCGGATGACGGCGGATGCGCGGCTGCCTACCATCCGAGGTGTGATGAGAATCCTTGGCTGACGCGGTCGGGAAGGCCGCGTCAGTACCACGGCACCCAGACGATGTCTGAGGGTGTCGCCCCGCCGGTGCGGGCCCTGTCGCAGGGTCCCCGGCGCGCTTGCTGATTCTCTCCGTACGGAGCTTGCACATGACTGTGCACCCCTTTGTCCGCTCTATCGGCGCTCAACACCCCCGTGTCCGTGACCTGCTCGCGCTGCGTAGGGACGGTTCACCCGGCCGGATCATGGTCGAAGGCACCTGGGAACACGACCGCCTGCTGACCACGACCGCCAGCATCGAGACCTTCTTCTGGTGTCCAGAAGCCGGTGTCACTGACGTCGCTCAGATCGCCGAACGCGCCACCGAGGTCTGCCGGATCTCCGAGAAGCTGCTCGCCCGCGTGTCCCGCAAGACCCGGTCCGACGGCCTGATCTCGATCGCCCGGGTCCCGGAGTGGCGACCACACGCGTTCCGCTTCACCAGCCGCTCTCTGGTCCTGGTGGCCGACGGGGTCGAGTACGCCGGCAACCTCGGCACCCTGATCCGTACGGCGGACGCCGCCAACGCCGACTGCCTCGTCCTGACCAGCCGCCGCGCCCGCCCGACCCATCCTGCTGTGTACTCCGCGAGCCGCGGCACAGTCCTCTCGACTCCGATCGTGGAGTTCGACGACATCCCGTCAGCGGCCGCGTGGCTGCGGAGCCACAGGTTCCGCGTCCACCTCGCGGACCCGGCCGCGACGGGCACCTACCGAGTCCCGCAGTACGACGGCCCGACCGCGTTCGTGGTCGGTTCGGAGGGCTCAGGGTTGTCGCGGGCGTGGCACGACGAAGGGTTCGACGCCGTGTCGATCCCGATGCTCGGGCAGGCGGACTCGCTGAACGTCGCGCTGTCGGCCGGGATCCTGCTGTTCGAGGCACGAGCTCGGAAGGAGGGTTGGTGACCCGATGGAATGGCCAGGCAGAATGGCACGGCAACCGAGCAGAAGGAGCTTGTCGTGCCGTTCGAGCCAGGCGAGGTCGTCGCCCCGTCCGATCCGCGCATCGTCCTGGAAGGACAGTGGGGGCAGCAGCCCGGCGTGGCGATCACCGTCAACTCCGGGTCGCGGATCTCGTTCTCGTACGCCGGTGAGCGGCTGCAGTTGCTGTTCGACACCGACGGGCTGACCGTCGCTCCGCACCTGTGGATCACGGTCGACGACGGCGAGCCTTCGCTGCATGTGCTCGACGGTCCGGTCATCGAGCTGTCGGCGCCCGACGGCAGGCACCAGGTGTCGGTGGTGGTGAAGGACGTCAACGAGCACGTCAACCGGTGGAACCCGCCGTTCGAGTGCGCGGTCGTGTTCGCCGGTCTCGTGCTCGACGTGCGGTCGGTGTTGCGGCTCAGCGGGCGGCCGAGTGGTCCGCGGCTGGAGTTCTACGGCGATTCGATCACACAGGGCGTGCGGTCGCTGAGCGAGCACCCGGAGTCGGAGGGGGCCGACGGTACGACGTCGTACGCCTATCTGACCGCGCGCGCGTTCGGCGCCACGTCGTACCAGGTCGGGTTCGGGAGCCAGGGGATCAGCAAGCCGGGGAACGGCGAGGTGCCGGCCGGGATCGACTCGTTCGGTTGGAACTTCGCCGGCTCACCGGCCGAGCGGGTGGAGCCGTCGGACGTGGTGGTGATCAACCTGGGCGTGAACGACCCGACGCTGGAGATCGAGGAGTACGCCGATTACGTACGCCGGGTGCGGGCGGCGTACCGGTCCGCGACGATCGTGTCGCTGACCCCGTTCAACGGCAAGCACGCGGACACGATCCAGGCAGCGGTGAAGTCCCTCGACGACCCGAACCTGATCTGCATCGACTCCACCGGCTGGATCACCGAAGACGACTGCACCGACCAGGTCCACCCCACAGTCGCCGGCCACACCAAAATCGCCACCCACCTGATCGAGGCCCTCGAAGAGCAAACCTCTCTCCGCCGCCCCGCCTAACCCCTCCGAACGCACCGATCCCGCCCCGCAGCACACCCTCCCCGCGTCTGGCCACCCACGGACGGATATCCGACTCGCCTGTCGGATGTGTGGGGGGTGGTGATCAGCCGATCCGGGGTCGTGCAACAGGCAATGGTGGGTCGGCACCTGCTATTACCTGTCCCCAGTCACCAGCGCCTGTCCCCAGTCCCCACTTCCCGCCGCCCCCGCCCCGCCATTCGCGCGTCGAGCAGGAGACGACGGGTTATCCCCGCGTGTTGGGGTTCTCTACTGGTACGTGAGGGGAGAACCCTGCACACGAGGGGATACCCCCGGCTCTGACGGCGCTCCTCGGACCCGGGTGTGCCGGAGGCCTGCGACGTGACGAGTGGGTCGCGCCGAGTCGTGGCGTGTGGTTGGCCCCCTGAACGTCGAGTCGTGGATCGGGGCTGCATTTGGTCGCCGAAATCCACGACTCGATGGCCACGGGCGGGGCTCCGCTCTTGGCAGATGACGTTTCAGAGCGTGGACGAGTACGTCGCGTCGTTTCCCGCGGAGGTCCGCGAGGTGCTGGACGAGGTACGCCGTACGATCCACGCGGCCGTGCCCGACGCGGGCGAGAAGATCAGCTACCAGATGCCGACGATCACCCTCGGCGGCACCTCCCTACTGCACTTCAGCGGCTGGAAGACTCACCTCGCGATCTACCCGATCCCACCCACCGACCCCGCCCTGACCAAAGCCCTGACCCCCTACCGCTCCGGCAAAGGCACCCTCAAATTCCCCCTCGACAAGCCAATCCCGTACGACCTCATCACCCGCCTCGCCGAGGCTTTCGTCGCCGCGCGGGGCTGAAGGTCAGAGGAGGTCTTGGGGGGAGGGGGCGGGTGGATGGGTGAGGCTCCAGTCGTTGAAGCTTTTGTCGAAGCGGTACCAGAGGTTGTCTCGGCCCAGGCGGAGTTGGATTTTGCCGGCCGTTACTCGGTTGGCTTCGGTGGTGGCGTGGGGGAGGGCTTCTAGGGCCTCGGCGAGAGCTTCGGGGTCTACGTCGTGGGGGTCGTCGACGGTGACGGCGAGGCCGCCGGGGCCGGCTTGACGCCAGGCGGTGGCCCAGGTGGTGAGTTGGCGGGCGGAGATGCCGGCGTGGTGCGCGAGGTCGGCGAGCTCCGGCGTACCGAGGGAGGCTGCTGCTCGGCGTGCGAGGTCCTGCTCGAAGGTAAGCGCCTGGTTGACGTCGCCGGAGGCCAGTTCCCAGGCTCGGCGGGCGGCATCGGTGGCCAGAGCGACGAGATCGCGTACGTCGACCCCGGACGATCGCGGTGGGTCCAGCACCTTCACCGCCGCCGGAACGCCGGGCGCCCCGAGCGGCCGAGGCGGCGCCGGCACAGGAACCACACCCACAACCCGCCGGTCACCGTCACCGCCGTCACCGGCGTTGGGCGGGTTGGCTAGATGGCGGGCGAAGGCTGCGATTGCCGGGATGCCTGCCGGTGCGGGCGTGCGAGGCGCGGCTGGTGCGGTGGTGTTGCCGGTGCGGCGGGAACGCAGCGCGGTCAGGAGTTCGTCCTTACGCCGCCCGCGAAGCAACAGCAACGCGAACGGATCGTCGTCCAGCGCATCCGCCACCAAGTAACAAACGGCCGCGGAATGCTTGCACGGCACGGCGAAGTCCGGGCAGCTGCAGTTCGTCAGCACCTCGCCCGCGCCCGGCAACAGGTCCAGCCCGGCCGCCTGTACGTCCTCCACAACCTCCGGCGGTAACTCCCCGTCGAGCAACGCCGCAACCCGCCCGATCTGCGCCGACACGACATCGAGTACGGCGTCCCACTCGTCCGCGGTGAACGCACGGATCCGAACCGTCACCTGGTACGGCGTGACGCGGCTCCCCTGCACTACCGCCTCGACCTCGCCCGGGCTGACCGTCAGCTCGAGCACACTGCCGCGCCGCGCGTACGACCGTCCGCGCGACAGCCGACCGGGATCGAGCCGTGCCCGCTGCTCGAGCGCCTCCAACCAGGCCCGCCCCCACCACGTCGCCCCGAACGACCGCCGGCTCCCGGCGCCCTTGGCCGCCGGCAACCCGGCGTCCTCGCCCTTCCGCCGCCACCCCTGCCACGGCGTCCGATCCTCGTCAGCCATCGGACTTCCCCACCGCAGAAGGGTTGTAGGCACTCGCCGACCCGGATCGCACCGGTCCTGTCGACAGCTCGACGAGCTCGGTCAGCTCCGTGTCCGACAGCTCGCTCAACCACGCCTCACCCGACCCGACGACAGCGTCCGCGAGGTCGCGTTTCGCGTTGATCACCGTGGCGATCCGGTCCTCGAGCGTGTTCTCGGTGACGAGCCGGTGGACCTGCACCGGCCGGTCCTGACCGATCCGGTACGCGCGGTCCGTCGCCTGATCCTCGACCGCAGGATTCCACCACCGGTCGTAGTGCACGACATGCGTGGCCTGCGTCAGCGTCAGTCCGACGCCGCCCGCCTTCAGCGACAGCAGGAACACCGGCGCCTCGCCCGACTGGAACTGCTCCACCATCTGCTCGCGCTTCCGCACCCCGATGCCACCGTGCAGGAACAGCGTCTTCACCTGCCGCGCCGCCAGATGGGCCTCGATCAGCCGGCACATCTCGACGTACTGACTGAAGATCAGCACCGACTCGCCCTCGGACAGGATCACGTCGAGCAGCTCGTCCAGCGCCGCGAGCTTGCCGGACCGCCGCTCGAGCGGACCGGGCTCGTGCAGGAACTGCGCCGGATGGTTGCAGACCTGCTTCAACTGCGTGAGCAGACTCAGCACCAGCCCGCGTCGCGCGATGCCCTCGGCGTCCTCGATCTTCGCGAGGGTTTCCTTAGCGACGGCCTGATAGAGCGTGGCCTGCTCGGTGGTCAGCGGTACGACGACATCGTGCTCGGACTTCTGCGGCAATTCGGGCGCGATCCCCGGATCGCTCTTCCGCCGACGCAGCAGGAACGGCCGCGTCACCCGACCGAGCCGAGCGGTCGCCTCCTCGTCGTGGAACCGCTCGACCGGTACGGCGACGTCGTGGCGGAACCTGTCGAGTGTGCCGAGCAGCCCCGGTGCCGCCCAGTCGAGGATCGACCACAGCTCGGAGAGCCGGTTCTCCACCGGCGTGCCGGTGAGCGCGATCCTGGTTGCTGATGGCAACGTTCGCAGCGCGCGGGCCGTGCGGGACAACGGATTCTTCGCGTGCTGCGCCTCGTCCGCGACGGCCAGGCCCCACGCGATCTCACCGAGGACGCGGTGGTCCTGGCGCACCACGCCGTACGTCGTGAGCACGACCTCGTCGGGCGCGAGATCGCTGAGCGTCCGTCCGGCGCCGTGGTAGCGGCGGGTCGGTACGTCGGGGGCGAACCGCTCGAACTCTCGCTCCCACGTGCCGAGCAGTGTCGACGGGCAGACGACGACCGTCGGGCCGCGGCCCTTGAGTTGCAGATGCAGCGCGATGACCTGGATGGTCTTGCCGAGACCCATGTCGTCGGCCAGGCAACCGCCGAGACCGAGGTTGGCGAGCTGCGCCATCCACGCAACACCGCGGCGTTGGTAGTCGCGCAGGGTGGCCCTGAGACCGACGGGCTCGGTGAACGGCGCCGGCTCCTCGGCCGTACGCAGCCGGGCGAGCATCGCGGCGAGCGAACCGTCGGCGTCGAACGGCACCAGCTCGCCGTCGACCTCGATGGTCCCGGTGAGCGCTGCGCCGAGTGCTTCGGCGCCGGTGAGCCGGCGGGTGGAACCGTTGCGGAGCCGGCGGACGAGGTCGTGGTCGACCCGGATCCAGCGACCGCGCATGCGGATCATCGGACGCTTCGCCTCGGCGAGCGCGGCGACCTCAGCCTCGGTCAGGTCCTGGCCGTCGAGCGTGGGACGCCAGCGGAACGCGACGAGCTCGGTCAGGCTGAAATCGGGACCGGTGACGGCGCCGGGCGTCGGCGTCGCGACGGTGGCGCGGACGGCCAGCTCGCCGGCGAACAGTTCCGTCGGCCAGAGCACTTCGATACCGGCGCCCTCCAGCGCCGTACTGCCCTCGGCGAGCTCTTCCAACGCGGCGTCGTCGATCGGCACGTCTTCCGGTGCGGCGTCGCGGAGGGCCGAACCGAGTGGCGGCCAGACCCGGGCGCCGCGACGGAGGGCGAGGAGGAGGTCGGTCTCGGCGCGTTCGCCGAGGGCCGTGAGTACGGCGGCCGGTGCGTTCCACATGTCGGCGACGTCGACCAGGAGGCTCGGGTCCACCCCGCTCCGCAACTGCAGAACGGCCCGAAAGTCGTCCGTGGAATCGGGTGGTTCGATGCGAAGGACCAGGCGGGTGCCGGCTTGTTCGGCCAGGGCGGTCTCGTCGAGCCAGGCGGTCGGGCCGGGGAGGGCTGTGGGTTCGGCGGCCGCGAACGGCGCGGCACCAGGGCGGACCGCGACGGCTGCGGCGGGGGTGCGGACCAGGGTGTCCGCGAGCGCGTCCCAGAACGCGCGGACCAGTTGCTCCGGCTCGATCAGTCGGACGGGACGGGTGCCGTCGAGCGGCAGTGCATGACCGTACGCCGGCATTGCGGCGCTGAGGTTCCGCAGCCAGGCCTGGTCGAGCGGATCGAGCGGCGCGACCCGCCAAGCGCCGTACCCCTCCGGGCTCCGATCCGGCACCAGCCGCCCGCGCCCGATGAGCACCAACCCCGCAAGTCCAGCCGCCCGCCACGCCGCCCAGCTGCCGGAGCCGTCCAGTCGATCGGAGTCCTGCTCGGCGAGGCGGGTCAGCACTTCTTCCATGTCCAGAAGGCGCGCGGGGACCGTGGTACGGCGGACCGTGGTGCCGCGGGGGAGGACCAGGTCGACCGTCCCGTTGGCGGTTTCACCCGAGCCGGCCAGGTCGCCGTACAGCGCCAGCCGACCCGCGCGCGGCGGGTCAGCAGGCACGAAGACGGCGTCGAACATGCCCCGCACAGTACGCCGCGCCACCGACAATCCCGGACTTGACCTGAACCTGCGTTGAGGTTGCACGCTCGGTAGTTCCAGCAGACAACCGGAGAGTGTGAATATGCGTGCAGCAGTAGTAACCGCGTTCGGCGGTCCGGACGTGATCGAGACCCGCGACGTCCCGGCCCCGGAGCCTTCCGCCGGGCAGGTGCTTGTCGAGGTCGGCGTCGCGGATGTGATCTTCGTCGAAACCGCGATCCGCCGGGGTCAGCACGGCGAGTTCTTCGACGTGCGGGTGCCGTACGTCACCGGCAGCAACCTCGGCGGCCGGGTCCGCGCGGTGGGTCCCGACGTACCGGCGGACTGGATCGGCAAGACCGTCGTGGGGCGCGGCGTGGCCTTCGGCGCTCATGCGGAGCTGGCCCTGACCACGACCGACCTGGTCGAGGTACCGCCCGAACTCGACCTGCGGACCGCGGTCGCGGTGTACGGCGACGGCTTCACAGCCCTCATGCTCGAGGAACTCGCGCCGCCGATGGCCGGGCAGGACGTCCTGATCACCGCATCCGCGGGCGGCATGGGCCTGCTGCTGATCCAGCTGGCGCACAAGGCCGAGGACCACGTCATCGCGGCCGCCCGCGGCGACGAGAAGCTCGAACTCAGCCGGGCCCAGGGCGCCGATGTACTGATCGACTACAGCAAGCCGGGCTGGGAGAAGTTGGTGCTTGAGGCCACGAACGGTCAAGGCCCAGGCATCGTGTTCGAAGGCGCGGGCGGCGAGCTGGGCGCAGCTGCGTTCAGCGTGGTGAAGGACGGCGGCTGGATCTCTGCTCACGGAGCGCCGAGTGGCAGCTTCGCGCCGTACGACGCCGCCGAGGTCGAGCGGCGCGGGCTTACTGTGAAGGGCATCATGGATCTGCGCGCCGACTCGACGACCACGTCGGTCACCGGCGCCGCCGTGATCGCTCGCGCGGCAGCCGGGGATCTCAGGCCGGTCATCGGCCAGGTCTACGACCTCGACCACGTGGCCGACGCGCACCGGGCGCTCGAGAACCGCACGCTGCGCGGCAAGGCGCTGATCGAGGTCAGTCGCTGACCGTTTGTTCAGCAGTCTCGTCGGGCTGCAGCTCTTCCGAGTGGTTCGGGCGGGCGACCACGATCTGGTTCCGCCCGGACCGCTTGGCCCGCAGCAAAGCGTCGTCGGCGGCCAGGATCAGCTGGTCCATCGTGTTCGCGACAGCCGGGTAGACGGCCGCGCCGAATGACGCCGGTACGCCCTCGAGCGTCGCCGTACCCCCGTCCGTCGTACTGACCGAGACTGTGACGGTCACGAGCCGCGCCCTGATCCGCTCCGCGATCTCCAGTACCTCGGACTCGAACGCACCCGGCAACAGCACCGCCAGCTCGTCTCCACCGACCCGCGCGACCAGATCGCCGTTGCGTACCTCCGCACGGATCGCCTCACCAGCAGCACGCAGCGCCTCGTCACCAGCCGGGTGACCGTAGGTGTCGTTGATCTCCTTGAACTTGTCCAGGTCCAGCATCAGCAGCCCGACCGTGCTGCGCAGTGTGTCCGCACGAGCGAGCTCTGCGGGCACGGCGCTCGCCCAGTACGACGAAGTGGCCAAACCGGTCGTGGAGTCGATGCCGGCGGCCCGCTGGTACTGCGGGAGCAGCAGGTCCCTGTGCAGCGCCAGCACTGTCACCATGAGGACCGGAACGACCCAGGGGTACGACGTCTGCACCGCAGCGATCGCTACACCCAGACCCAGTCCGGCGCACACAACCATCTGATCCGACAGCTCGCCAAGCGCCTCACGCGCCGTGGCGTCCGGCGTGGACAGCAGGATCGCTCCGATGACCAGTGCGTAGTTCACCAGCCACCAGGTCGCGGCCGCGGCCAGAACGACCAGCAGCGTCCAGAAACCGGTAGGTACGCGGGGAGCGTCCAGCAGACCGCCGGCACGCAGTACGGCGGCTGCTGCGGCGCTGGCCAGGACGTACGTCGAGGTTGAGAACACCTTGCGGTGCGCGACGGTCCGGCCGTACACGCGGAACCAGGAATAGGTGTAGGCCAGAACGACCAGCGGGACGACCAGCGACAGCGGGAGCAGCAACAGCGCCGCGAAGATCCACAGGCACTTCAGGTTGGTGTGCGGCGACGTGTTGGCCGCCAGTTCGCGCCGGCGCTCGATTCCGCGGGCGAACTCCAGGTGCATGGTCGAGGCCACGGCGAGCACGGCGAACGCCACCCACTCGGAATGCCGGACTCCCGAATCAGGGCCGCTCAGCGTGCTCCGGACCGCGAGTGTGGTAATCGTCACCGCAATCAAATCAATCGCGAGCACATAAGCCAACGCGGTCCTCGGCAACGACCAGAGCTTCCATTGCCGAGGTGGCACCCAGCTGCTCCGACCGATCAGAATCATCGTCAGCCTCACATGCGGTCGATCTGAGCGGTTATGCGTTCATAGTAACGACCTGTTCACATCAGGTCACCCGGATGCCCGGGTCATTCCACCAGTTGGTCAGCACCAAGAAGGGTCGAAAATCATGCAGATCTCAGCGTTCCCCGTCCGTACCGGCGCCGACGGCCCCGGCGGCAACGACTGGTTCACCGGTGGCAATGACTGGTTCTCCGGTGGCGGCAACGACTGGTGACGAGCGGTATTTCTTTACCTCTTTCTTACATTCCCCAGAAATCGTTCACCGCATAAACGTGGGAGCCGGGCAATTTACCGCACTGTGATTGTCGCGAACCGTGCCAATTACTATCCGTGGCATCCTGCCTGCCGAGGGTGATCGCGTCGGTGGCGGCGCGGCGCATCAGTGCCAGTTCCGCAACGAATCGGGGACCCGGTGGCGCGCGATTTGGATGAACGTTCTACTCTGGAGATCTCCGGTAGCGAGGTCTGGGCGGGGCGGCCCCGACCTTGCTACCGGAGCTCTTCTTTTCAGCCCCTCTGCTTCAGCCCCTCCATGGCGGGCCCGGAAACTGTCGGTGCCTCCCGGTAGCGTTCTCAGTGCCAGGGGCGGCTCCTGGACGTGCTTCCTTCTCCTCCACCAGGCCAAGTAGCGCGTCCGCTCTCCGCCCCTGGCGCCCTCGTTCCATGAAGCACAGTAGGTGCAGGACGTCAGTGGGGAGACGGCATGCCGGACCAACCAGCGGATCCGCGAGCTGCTGTCCTGCTGCGCCGCCGGCGGCTCGTCGACGCCACCGCCCTCACCCCTCCGGTACGGCGCTCCGCCTGGCAGTGGCTGCGCCGACCGCTCACGATCCAGGCCGGCCTGTTCGCGCTCCAGGCGGACCTGATCCAGCGCGGTCTCCTGCTCTCGGTCGGCCTGTACCGGCACTGTGCCTCGCTGTCGGCGCCTGCGCTGGCCGGTTTCGGCAGTGCGCTCCTCGACCTGCTCGACGCCGAATCCGGGTTCGCCGCCAAGCACACGCCGTTGTTCCGGGGCTTCCCGGAGAGCGTGCCGGGCAACACGGAGACCTTCTATGTGAACCGGGTCTTCGCCCGCCTGCTGCAGGAGCCGGAGCAACCGTGTGTGCTCTGCGGCGACACGACCTCCGTGCACGCGGTCTCCCCGTGCGCCCACCTGGTCTGCCGGACGTGCTGGGACGGCGCCGACCTCAGTGCCTGTCCGCTGTGTCTGCGGCGCATCGACCCGAAAGATCCGTTCCTCAAGCCGTCGCCGGTCGAGGAGCCTCAGGCGCATGTCCGCTCGGATCGCCTGCGGCTGCTCTCGCTGGCCACGGCAGACTCGGTCCGTCAGACCGTCACTGCCCTGCTGGCCCGGCGCGCGCCTCTGTCCGCTGCGGACCGCGCCGACCTGCAGGTGCTGCTCAACGGCGCCAGTTCGGCCTGGATTCCTGATGACATCCCGGTCCGGGAGACCCGTGCGCTCGTGATCGCGCACTTCCTGGCCGAGGAGCCCGCGCTGATCGATCGCACCGACACCGCCACCGACGTACTGCGGCTGGTCTACGCGTTGATGGACGCCGACCCCGGGCTGCGGACGCCGCCGGTCCGGCGCAGGTCGTTGCCGCGGGCAACTCGACGGCTCGTCCTGGAGCGTCTCGACCGGCTGCCGGTCGAGACGCTGGTGGAGGACATGCTGCGCCACGAGCGTGCCTGGAAACGGATCGGGGAGAACCTGCATCCGTTCGAGTTCGCGACCCGGTTCCCGGTCGCCGCGCTGGCGTTCGCGGTCCTCCGACGTACCGCTCTGGACCTCGGAACGGCGGCCGGACGGGCGGTGGCGGGCGAGGCTTCGCGGCATCCGCTGGTGCGAGTGGAGAGCGGGCGGCTCGTGATGAGCACGTTCAGCTCGCGTGTCGAGGGCGCTTTCACGCAAGGGCGGCCGGAGCAGGCGCTCGACCTGCTGCGGCAACGTCCAGGCGAGTTGGTACGCCGTCTTGTACAGCTGGCGCGTGCCCTTCCGCCGGAGCAGCACGCGGAGCTCGTCGACGCCGTGACGACGGCCGTGTCGGACGTTTCGCCGGCGGTCATCACGGCCGCCCTGGGACAGGTCCGGACACCGCCGGGCGATCTGCGGCTGTTCTTCCCGCGTGGCGGGACCGCCCGGATCTGGACGTCGGTCGACGACCGGGAGCCCTTGCCGACTGCGCTCGCCGTCGAGCTGTCCGGCGTACTCACCGGGGAAATGTTGCGCCGGGCAACGGGATTGCCGCGCTGGCGGAGGGTGTTCCTGGACGAGGAGCTGTCCCGGATGGCGGCGCCCGGTTCGGAGCGGAACGCGTCGTCGAGCCTGCTGCGGATGACGCGGGGGAGTGCGGTGCCGATCCCGCAGGACGAGTTGCTGCGGCTGTTCCTGCACTGGGTCGAGCCTCGCGGGAGGCGGATCGATCTCGACCTGTCAGTGGCGGTGTTCGACGAGGAGTGGGCTTTCGTCGGGTTGTGCGACTACACCCGGCTGCGGTTCGACCAGGACGCGCTGGTGCATTCCGGCGATCTGACGTCCGCGCCGGGCCCCGACGGATCCACGGAGTTCGTGGACATCGATCTGCGCGCGGTGCGTCGGGTGGGTGGTCGCTATCTGCTGCCTGTGGTGTTCAGCTACAACGACGTACCGTTCGAGGAGCTGGAACGCGGTTTCGTCGGCGTACTGCGGCAACCTGGCAGGCTGTTCGATCCGGCGGCGGTCGAGGACCGCTTCGACCTGGCCGGGCCGGCGAAGATCCTGATGCCGTTCGGCGTCGACCTGCGGACCAAGGAACTGCGCTGGTACGACGTGAACCTCGGCGCGGCCGGATACGGCCACAACATCGCGAGGTACGGCGGTCATCTCGGGCTGATGGCGGCGACGCTGGAAGAGGTTCACGGGTCGGGCGACCGGGTGAGTCTGTGGGAGATCTGCTGCTGGCACGCGGCGGCCCGCGCCGACGAGATCGCGGTCCGGTGCGCCGACGGGTCGGTCGTCGGCTACGTCCGTGACCCGGCCGAGGAGCTGGCGACGTTCGCGCGGCGGGTCGTCGCGCGGCTGGAGCCGGACCGGAGCTGGGACGAGGACGCGGCGAAACGCGCCGATTTCGTCGCGGTGCTGACCGGTGACATCACGCCGCGCGCGGGCGCGGAAGTGTACGCGCTGCATCCGCGTCTCCTCGACGGCGCGAGCCTGTCGCTGATCGACGCGCCGTACCTGCTGTCGGGTCTGGCCCCCGACACCCGCGCTCGCGCGAGCCTCGGAGCAACCTCACCCACTCCATGACCTGCGCTCGGGCGAGTCTGGCAGGAGCCTGAGAAGAAATTGACAATTCCGTGACGGAGGCGAGGCTGGTGCTTTGGACCGGTCCTCGGCAGGAGTACAACGGAATTGACGCGAAGGGAGCCACGAATGACGTATGACGTGGTGGTGCTCATCGAGCGGGAGATGAGCGAGGGCGACGCGCGCCGCGTTGCCGCCCTGCATGCAAGGCGCGAGGACACCGTGGACTACCACCTGCTGGTCTCCAGTCATCCGGAGAGCGGGTTCGGCGGTCCGATGGCGTTGCTGGGCTCGACGTTCGCGGACGTGGCCGGCCTGACCGGCTCGGCGTCCGTGGTCGGCTCGGCGACGGTGGCGTCGGCGCGCGTGAGCCCGCCGGCAACAGTTGACCGAGCACAAAGCCGAACCCAGCGTGGAACCCAGCGTGGAACACTGCGCGAGCCCCAGAGCGGAACGCCGACGGCGACCCTCGCCGATCCGGCCGTCGACCTCGCCTCGGTGATCGAGCACAGCTCCCGGCGGCTCCGGGCGGCCAGCGGCTACCCGGTGCACGTCTCCATCACGCACGGCGAGGTGCTGCTGGCACTGATGCAGATGGTGAAGACCACCGCCTGCCAGGAGGTCGTGGTGGTCGCCTGGCCGGAGACCGCAGCAGCCTTCGTGTGCTCCGACTGGACCACGAAGGCACGCAGGATCCTCAAGGTGCCCCGCGTCCGCATCCTCGAACACGACACCTGATCAGCTCGGTGGCTGGTGCGGGAGGCGGACGCCTACGGTGGTCTGGCCCGGGCGTGACGTGATACCGATCGTGCCGCCGTGGTGTTCGGCGACGATCCGTTGCGCGATGTCGAGGCCCAGACCGGTGCCCTTGCCGACGTCCTTGGTCGTGTAGAACGGCTCGAACGCGCGGGCCGCGACCTCCGGCGGCATCCCGGGACCGGTGTCGGTGAACTCGACCACGATCCGGTCGCCGTCGGTTCGGGTCGTGATCCGCAGTGTGCCGACACCGTCCATCGCGTCGACCGCGTTGTCGATCAGGTTCGTCCACACCTGGTTCAGTTCGCCGGCGTATGCATCGATCCGCGGCACGCCGGCGCCGTACGCGCGAACCACCTCGACGCCGTCGCGCAGCTTGTGCCCGAGCATCACGAGCGTGCTCTCGATGCCCTCGGTGACGTCGATCGTCTGGATTGAGCCGCGGTCCATCTGCGAGTACGAGCGGACGGCGGCCACCAGCTCGGTGATCCGCCGCGTCGACTCCTTCACCTCGCTGAGCAGCGTCGCGACCGACAACGTGCTGGCGACCCATTCGAGGCCGGGCTCCAGCGCGTCACCGAGTACGTCGGCCGCGCGCTCGCACCAGTCCACGCTGGTGCCGGCCGCGGCGAGCGGGGGAGCGATGAACCACGACCGCTCGACGCCGTGGTCGTCGAGCCAGTCCGCGATCGTGTTCTCGTGATCGGCGAGGTCCACCGGATCCGGCGCCGCCGTACCCGATCCGAGCTCGAGCCGCAGCTCGTCGAGCGCACTGAACTGTGCGGCCGTCGCGTCGCCTTCCGCGAGCCCGCGCAGCGCCGACAGCAGCGTGACGCACGCGGTGTCGAGTGCGCTGACCGAGCGTGCGGCCGCCGCGGCGGGGTTGTTGATCTCGTGCGCCAGCCCGGCCGCCAGCGTGCCGAGCGTGATCAGCGACTCGCGCTGCCGAGCGGTCGACTCGATCGCCCGTGCGGTCCCGTAGACGCCCTTGATGAGATGCCCGGCGAGCGGGAACCAGTCGTCGATCCGCTCCCGCAGTACCTCGGCCGGCACCCGAAGTACCCGTCCTTCGGCCAGGCCGCGGCCGCTGGCGAGATACAGGCCGTGCTCGTCCCAGGCGCGGAAGCCGCCGGCCCAGCGGCCTGGGACGTCCATCTTGCCCATCACGGTGTCCTCGCGGCCGATCTTGCGGTGCAGCGAGATCGCGCCGTCGACGAGCACCCACCAGAATTCGGCGGGTTCGCCTTCGTGGAACAGGTCGACGCCGCGCTCGATCGACACCTCGGTGCTGCCGTCGATCAGCTCGTCCAGTTGCGCATCGGTCAACCCGGCGAAGAGCGGGATGGCGTGCAGTTCAGCGGCGTACATCAGACGGTCGCAAGGTAGCGGTGGACGAGATAGATCGACATGGCGCCTTCGCCGACCGCGGACGCCACGCGTTTCATCGAGTCGAGCCGTACGTCGCCGGCCGCGAACACCCCCGGCACGCTGGTCTCCAGCGCGTACGGCGGCCTGCTCAGCGACCACCGGTTCTGCGCGATCAGGTCCGGCCCCGTCACCACGAACCCCTTGGCGTCGCGGACGACGGAGTCGCCGAGCCAATCGGTCCGCGGGATCGCGCCGACGAAGATGAACAGCCAGCTGGCGAGCACCTCCTCGACCCGGCCGGAGGTGCGATCCGCGAACGTCAGCGCCTCGAGATGACCCTCGCCGCGGCAACCGACCACCTCGGTCCGGCACCGTACCTCGATGTTCGAGGCCTGGGTGATCTTGTCGATGAGGTACCGCGACATCGAGCTTTCGAGCGTGCCGCCGCGGACCAGGAGCACGACGCGTTTGGCATAGCGGGCCAGGTTGAGCGCGGCCTGTCCGGCCGAGTTCGCCGCGCCGACGATGTACACCTCGTCGTCCTGGACCTGCCTGGCTTCGCTCGCCGTCGCGCCGTAGTACACGCCGCGGCCGGTGAGGGCGTCGAGGCCGTCGACGTCGAGGCTGCGGTACGAGACGCCGGTCGCGACGATCAGCGCGCGGGCCTCGATCTCACCGGATTCTTCGAGCAGTACGGCGTGCACGGGACCGCGGGACTCGAGGCCGACGACCGAGCGCGCGAGCACCATTTCCGCGCCGAAGCGGGACGCCTGCGCGACCGCCCGCTGGGCGAGGTCGGAGCCGGTCAGGCCGCGCGGGAACCCGAGGTAGTTCTCGATCGCGGCGCTGAGCCCGGCCTGGCCGCCGGGTGCCTCGCGTTCGACGATCACCGTGCTGAGGCCTTCGGACGCGGCGTACACGCCGGCGGCGAGTCCGGCCGGTCCGCCGCCGACGATGCAGACGTCGTACAACGGTTGCTCGGCGCGGGTCCGCAGACCGAGAGCCGTGGCGAGGTCGCGGGCGGTGGGGGAGCGGAGCGTGTCGCCTTCCGGGATCAGGACCAGCGGCAGTTCGTGGTCGGCGGCGTCGGCGAGGTCCCTGAGGCGCTGACCCTCGGTGTCGCGCTCGACGTCGTACCAGTGGTACGGGACGTGATTGCGGGCCAGGAACGTCTTGATGTCGTGTGCGCGGTCCGACCAGCGGTTGCCGACGACACGGACATCGGAGGTGTGCTCGGGGTTGGCCTGCCGCCAGTCGCCGAGCAGGTCGTCGACGACCGGGAACAGCTGGTCCTCGGGCGGGTCCCAGGGTTTCAGGAGGTAGTAGTCGAGGCCGATCTCGTTGATCGCACGGATCGCCACGTCCGTGTCGGCGTACGCGGTGAGCAGCAGGTACTTCGCGCTCGGGGCGTGCTCGCGGGCGCGTTCGAGCAGTTCGATGCCGGTCATGCCGGGCATCCGCTGGTCGGTCGCGATCAAGGCGATCGGCTGGCTGCGCAAGGCGAGCTTGGTCAGCGCGGCGAGCGCCTGGTCGCCCGAGGTCGCGCGGACGACCAGGTAGTCGTCGCCGTACCGGCGGCGCAGGTCGCGGGAGATGGCCGCCGAGACCATCGGGTCGTCGTCGACCGTGAGAATCGCAGGTTTGCTCACGCGGTGCCCCCCACAGCAGTGAACTGATCCCGTCAGAATGCCACGGGATCAGTCAGTCATCTATGAGCGCACGCAAGGTTTCCTGCTCGGAGTCGGGCACATACCCGGCGTAGTAGTCGAACATGTTCTGGCGGGCGATCCGGGCGGCGGCGTGGCCGTTGCCGGCGCGGATCGCGTCGACGACCTCGGCGTGGTGGTGCAGCGACTCGAGCATCAGGGCGCGGCTGTTCGGGGCGTGGGCGATCTTGTCGGCGATCAGTCCGAGTACGACGCCGCGGACGACCTCGTTGCAGGTCTGGATCAGCGAGTTCCGGCTGATCCGCGCGATCAGCTCGTGGAACGCGAGATCGGCCTCGCTGAACGCGGCGAAGTCGACGTCGATCGCGTCCCGCATCGCGACCAGGGTCGCCTCCAGGTCGTCCAGCTCCTCCGGGGTCCGCAGCCGGGACGCGACCTGGATCGCGGCGCCGTCCATGATCATCCGGAACCCGATCAGCTCGCTCAGGGTCAGCTCGTCGACACGCGCCAGCCTCGTCACCTGCTTGCGCAGCGCGGACGAGGAGTACGGCAGGATCTCCGGGCCGTTCGGGTCGCCGGGCCGGGAGCGGACCACGCCGTTGCTCTCCAGCACCCGCAGCGCCTCGCGGACCGTCGACCGGCTGACCGCGAACTGTGCGACCAGTTCACGTTCGCTCGGCAGCCGCTGGCCCGGTGCCAGGTCACCGCGGGCGAGTGCGTCCTCGACCTGCTCGACGATCCGCTGGTAGGCGCGCACGGGTTGTACCGGCTCGAACTGCGGACGCTTTGTCATCCGGCACACCCCCATTCGCTTGACAGGCACCTGAGCAGGGGACAAACCTAGTGGCCCATTGAGACCTAGTCCACTGGTCAGACCAGTCGGCGCACCGGAGGAGTAGACGTGAAGCCGTCGTTTTCCACTCGAGCGGTCGCATTCCTCGCGTCCGCCGCGCTGCTGGCCGTGACGGCCTGCTCGGCCGGATCCGGTACGTCGTCCGGCAGCTCACCGGGGGCTGACCAGAAGCTGTCGATCGGTCTGGTCGCGGAGCCGGCCAGCCTGGACTTCACCACCACCGACGGCGCCGCGATCCCGCAGGCGTTGCTCGGCAACGTCTACGAGACGCTGGTCAAGCAGGACGACTCCGGCAAGATCGTGCCGTCGCTGGCGAAGTCGTGGACGGTGTCGCCGGACCGCAAGACGTACACGTTCGACCTGGTCGACAACGCGAAGTTCACCAACGACAAGCAGTTCACCGCGAACGACGCGGTGTTCAGCATCAACCGGGTGAAGACCGCGTGGACGACGTCGCTGAAGGCCGCGATGGACGTGGTCTCCCAGGCCAAGGCGCTGTCGCCGACCCAGTTGCAGGTGACGCTGACGAAGCCGAGCAACGACTGGCTGTTCCGGATGACCACCCGGATCGGCGCGATGTTCTCGGAGAGCGGTGTCAGCGCGCTCGCGACCGCACCGGTCGGCTCCGGCCCGTTCAAGTTCTCGAAGTGGAACCGCGGCGACTCGATCGTCATGGTCCGCAACGACAACTACTGGGGCAGCAAGCCGTTCTTCCAGCAGATCACGCTGAAGTACTTCAAGGACGCGACCGCGCTGAACAACGCGCTGCTCACCGGCACCATCAACGTGGTCGGCACGGTGCAGGCGCCCGAGGCCCTCAGCCAGTTCACCAGCAACGACAAGTACCAGGTGATCGAGGGTACGACGAACGGCGAGGTGCTGCTGTCCTTCAACAACTCGCTGCCGCTGTTCAAGGATGTCCGGACCCGGCAGGGGATCCGGATGGCGATCGACCACAAGGCGTTGCTGGACACCTGCTGGGCCGGCCGCGGCAAGCTGATCGGCAGCATGGTCCCGCCGACCGACCCGTGGTACGAGGACCTCACCGGAGTCGCGCCGTACGACCTGGCGAAGGCGAAGTCGTTGCTGCAGGCCTCCGGCGCGGCGGGAAAGACGCTGCGGCTCCGGCTCCCGACGTTGCCGTACGCAACGTCCTGTGGCCAGGTGGTGAAGAGCCAGTTGGAGCAGGCCGGCCTGAAGGTGGCGATCGACCAGCTCGAGTTCCCGGCGGCGTGGCTGACGACGGTGTTCAAGAACGCCGACTACGACATGTCGATCATCGCGCACGTCGAGCCGCGCGACCTGGGTGCGGTCTTCAACCCGAAGTACTACACCCGCTACGACGACCCGACGCTGCAGGGCTACCTGGCCGCGGCGGACTCCGGTGACGAGGCCGCGCAGGTCGACAACCTGAAGAAGGCGGCGCGCCGGCTGTCCGAGCAGGCTGCGGGGGACTGGCTGTTCCTGCTGCCGAACCTGATGGTCGCCGACAAGAGCGTCAAGGGGCTGCCGACGAACGCGATCACCGAGAACTTCGATCTCTCCAAGCTCGCCCGATGATTCTCCGCCTGATCGAGCGCACCGGCGTGTTCTTGGTCAGTCTTGTGGTGAGCTCGGTCCTGGTCTTCGCGTTCATGGCGGTGCTGCCGGGCGATCCCGCCCGGGTCGCGCTCGGGGTGAACGCTTCCGACGAGGCAGTGGCCGAACTGCGTCGGCAGTTCGGCCTCGACCGCTCGCTGCCGACGCAGTACTTCGACTGGCTGGGCGGACTGCTGCGCGGTGACCTCGGTACGTCTTACGTGTCGAAGGCGGCGATCGGTCCGCAGGTGTTCGACCGGCTGCAGGTCACTCTGTGGCTGGTCGTCGCGGGCATGATCATCGCCCTGGTGGTCGCCGCCCCGGCCGGGACCGTGATGGCGGCGCGGCACCGCAAGATCTCCGGGTTGGCGCTCTCCGCGTTCTCTCAGGGGGGCGTCGCGGTCCCGGCGTTCCTGGCCGGGATTCTGCTGATCGTGGTGTTCGCGGTGCGGCTCGGCTGGTTGCCGGCCAACGGCTGGACGCCACCGGCGCAGGATCCGGCGATGTTCCTGAAGCAACTGATCCTGCCGGCCCTGTCGCTCGGGCTGGTCCAGGGCGCCGTGCTCACCCGCTACGTCCGCAGCGCGGTGCTGGAGGTGCTGCGCGAGGACTATCTCCGAACCGCGCGGGCGAAGGGCTTGCGACCGTTCCAAGCGCTGTGGCGACACGGTTTACGCAATGCCGCCGTACCGGTCGTGACTGTGCTCGGCCTGCAATTGGCCACGCTGTTGATCGGCGCAGTGGTCGTCGAGCGGGTGTTCGTGATCCCGGGCCTCGGGAGCCTGCTGCTCGATGGTGTGTCGAACCGCGACCTGCTCCTCGTCCAGGACGTGGTGATGGTCCTGGTCATCGCCGTACTGCTGGTCAACTTCGTCGTCGACCTGCTGTACGTCGCGCTCGATCCTCGACTCAGGACGGCGTCATGAAGCGGCTGAACCCGAGTCTGATCGCCGGCGGCGTGATCGTCGCGGTGATCGTACTGATGGCGCTGGTGTCGTTCGTCTGGACGCCGTACGACGCGACGCTGGTGACTCCCGCCTCGCGGTTGCTGGAACCGTCGTGGTCGCACTGGTTCGGGACCGACAAGTTCGGCCGGGACATACTCAGCCAGATCATGGTCGGCTCGCGGACGACGCTGTTCGTGGGTGTCGTCGCGGTCGGTGTCGCCGCGGTCATCGGCGTACCGCTGGGAATTCTGGCGGCGATGGTACGGCGGTGGCCGAGCGAGGTGATCATGCGGGCCAACGACCTGTTGCTCGCGTTCCCGGCATTGCTGCTGGCGATCATGTTCGGCGCCGTGTTCGGCGCCAGCACGCTGACCGCGATGGTTGCCATCGGCATCGCTTCGGTGCCGAGTTTCGCACGGGTGATCCGGAGTGGGGCCTTGCAGGTGATGCGGACGGAGTACGTGCTCGCGGCGCGCGCGGCCGGCCGGCAACCGTTTCCGATCGCCCTGCGGCACGTGCTGCCGAACGTGACCAGCCTGATCACGGTTCAGGCCTCGGTGTCCTTCGCGATCGCAGTGCTGGCCGAGGCGGCGTTGTCGTTCCTCGGGTACGGAACGCCGCCGCCGACACCGTCCTGGGGCCGGATGCTCCAGGAGAGCCAGGAGTTCCTGTTCAGCGCGCCGCGGCTGGCGATCTTCCCCGGGATCGCGATCGCGATCGCCGTCCTCGGATTCAACCTGCTCGGCGACGGCCTCCGGGACCGCTTCGATCCGAAACTGGAGGATCGCCGATGAACGACGTTCTCACCGTGCGCGGGTTGTCCGTGACCGTGCGGGATACGGCTCTCGTGTCCGACGTCGATCTGACGGTCGGGGCGGGAGAGCGGGTCGGACTGATCGGCGAATCGGGATCAGGCAAGTCACTGACCGCACTGAGCATTCTCGGGTTGTTGCCCGAGGACGTCCGGGCCGGCGGATCGGTGCGGCTCGATGGTGTCGACCACGAACTGGTCGGCGCGGACGAACGGCGGATGTCCCGCGTTCGCGGCCGTGATATCGCGATGGTCTTCCAGGAACCGATGACCGCGCTGAACCCGACTATGCGGATCGGTGACCAGATCACCGAGTCGATGCTCATTCACCGTTCCAGGACCAAAGCCGCGGCCCGCACGGCCGCCGCCGATCTGCTCGAGCTTGTCCAACTGCCGACCGGGACGCTCCGCGCATACCCGCATCAACTCTCCGGTGGCCAACGGCAACGAGTCGTCCTGGCGCTTGCCCTGGCCAACGATCCGGCGCTGCTGATCTGCGACGAGCCGACCACCGCACTCGACGTCACGGTCCAGGCCCTCGTACTCGACCTGATCGTCCGCGGCGTCGTGGACCGCTCCTCCGCGCTGCTCTTCATCACCCACGACCTCGCCGTCGTCGCCACCGTCTGCGAACGGGTCCTCGTCATGTACGGCGGACGCGTGGTGGAGGCAGGTCCGGTCAACGAGGTGTTCACGCGCCCCCGGCACCGCTACACCGAGGGACTGCTCGCAGCGTCCGATCTCGAGTCCACTTCGCGTCGACTGACCACGATCCCCGGCAACGTGCCGCCCGCCGGGCGTTTCCCGTCCGGCTGCGTCTTCCGGACACGGTGCGCGCACGCAACCGCTCTCTGCGAAGAGACACCGGCGTGGACCGGGTCCGAGACCGAAGGGTTCGCATGCCACCACCCGGCGGGGGTGGCTGATGCCTGATATCCACGATCCTGAAGCTCCGACCGCCATCCGGGTTGTCGATCTCGTGCGCGACTATCCGCGCCCGCGAACGTCGTTGCTGCAGCCGTCGCCCGTCGTGCGCGCTCTTCGCGGTGTGAGCCTGGAAGTCAAGCAGGGCGAGCGTTTCGGCATCGTCGGCGAATCTGGCTGCGGCAAATCGACACTGCTGCGCCTGATCGCCGCGCTCGACCGGGCAACGTCCGGGCACGTGATCGTCGAGGACACCGACATCACCCGTCTCCCGGAACGCCGGCTGCGCTCGCTCCGCGAGAACCTCCAGCTCGTGTTCCAGGACCCGATGAGCTCGCTCGACCCACGGATGCGGGTCCGCGACATCATCGCCGAACCGCTCGTCGTGCAAGGACATCCGGCGTCGGGACAGCGCGTTCGCGAGTTGCTGGAAGCCGTCGGCCTCTCCGCGGATGCCGGCGACCGGTACCCGCACCAGTTCTCCGGCGGTCAGCGACAGCGCATCTCCATCGCCCGTGCTCTCGCCCCGCGCCCGCGGATCCTGATCGCGGACGAGCCGGTGAGCGCTCTCGACGTCTCCGTCCGCGCCCAGGTACTCAACCTGATCTCCGACCTGGTCGACGAACTCAACCTCACGCTCGTGTTCGTCTCGCACGACCTGTCCGTGGTCAAGCACGTCTGCGACCGGGTGGCCGTGATGAACGCCGGCCAGATCGTCGAGACGGGCTACACCGGTGACGTGTACGCCGCCCCGCAGCATCCGTACACGCAGCGCCTGGTCTCGGCCATCCCGACGCTTCAGAGGGCGCTTTCCGGTGCGACCACTGCCGACCTACTCGCGAAGGGGGAATCAGCGTGAAGATCCAGCTCGACGGCGGCGGGACGATCACGATGCCGGCCGGCCTGCCGATCGGTGAGACCTGGGTCGAGTCACCGGCCACGGCGCCGGTGATCTTCCCGTACGACGGCTCGACCGTGGCGGATGCACCGGTCGGGGACGTCGAGCTCGCCCGGGCGGCGCTCGAGAACGCGCTCTCCGTGCGAGAAACGGTTGGCCGGCTGCCGTCGTACGTGCGCCGAAACGTCTTGCAGAGCGTGCATTCCGCCGTACTCGCCGAGCGGGACGCGTTCGTCGAGCTGCTCGTGCTCGAGACCGGCAAGCCGCTGGTCGACTGCCGGGTCGAGATCGATCGGACCCTGCTCACCCTGGAGACGTCGGCCGAGGAGGTTGCCCGGCTGCACGGCGAGACAGTGCCGCTCGACCTGTTGCCGAGCGGCGAAGGGCTGCAGGGGTTCTGGGTGCGCAAGCCGATCGGCGTGGTCATCGGGATCACCGGGTTCAACTACCCGCTGCTGCTCGCGGCGCACAAGATCGCGCCGGCGTTCGCGGCTGGGTGCCCGATCATCGTGAAGCCCGCGCCGCAGACGCCGCTCGCAACGCTCTGGCTCACGCACTTGATGCGGTCTGCACTCGCCGACGCGGGAGCGCCAGAGAGCACTCTCCAGCTGATCACGGGCGGACCGGACGTGGGCGCCACGCTCACCACCGACGATCGGATCGGCGCCGTCTCCTTCACCGGATCCGCGGCTGTCGGGCATCGCATTGCGCGGGACGCGGCGCCGACGAAGGTGCTTCTCGAACTGGGGTCCAACTCCGCGCTGGTCGTCGCCGCGGATGCCGACCTGGACGCGGCCGCCGACGCGATCGTGCGCGGCGGGTACTACGCGTCCGGGCAGGCCTGTATCTCCGTGCAGCGCGTGATCGCCGTCGAGTCGGTGCGGGAAGCGTTGCTGGAGAAGCTCGGCGCGCGCATGCCTGGCGTGGTCGTCGGCGATCCGCGTGATCCGGCGACCCGGGTGTCCGCCCTGATCAACCCGGCGTCGACCGATCGCGTTCGGCAATGGGTGGGCGATGCGGTCGATGCCGGCGCATCGATCGCGTACGAGGCCCCTGGCGACGTACTCGGGCCGATCGTGCTCACCGACGTACCGGACGGGCTGCCGGCGTGGGACGAGGAGATCTTCGGGCCGGTGATCGCGGTGCGGTCCGTTCCGGACATCGAGAGCGCCCTCCGCGCGGTCAACGAGACGCGGTACGGGCTGCATGCGAGCGTCTTCACGGCCTCGCTCGACACGGCGTTCGCGGCGATCGATCGGCTCGACGTCGGGGGCGTGGTGATCAACGAGGTGCCTGGGTTCCGGTCCGACGTGATGCCGTACGGCGGCGTGAAGGACTCCGGCACCGGACGTGAAGGCCCACGCTTCGCGATCGAGGAACTCACCACAACCCGGATGGCCATCATCCGCCCTCGCCCATGACCACCCACCGCCCCACACCGCCCACCCGAGGCCAACTTTGTGAAGCCACCGTCCATTCCTGGCCGCCGAAAACGGTTGGTGGCTTCTCAAAGTTCGCAAGGCACGGGAGGTGATGGTGATGGACTACACGAAGTTGTTCCGGCTCGACGGCAAGCATGCGCTGGTGATCGGCGCGGGGAGTGGGATCGGCCGCGAGAGTGCGCTGGCGTTGGCGGCACACGGCGCGCGGGTCACGTGTGCCGATCGGGACCTCGCCGCTGCGCGCGAGACAGCCGCCGGCGAGCTGGCGGCGTACGAGCTGGACGTGCTCGACGACGTGGCGATTGAGCGGGCTGTGGTTGAGCTGGATCCTGTGGATGTGCTCGTGTTCACCGCGGCTACCAACGTGCGGAAGCGGATCCTCGACTACACGGGCGAGGAGTTCGATCGCGTCGTGTCGCTCAACCTGCGCGCGTCGTTCCAGCTGCTGCGTGCGTTCGGACGCGGCATGGCGGAGCGGGGGAGCGGCAGCATCATCGGGTTCAGCTCGATCCGAGGGACCACAGTCGAGCCGGGGCAATCGGTGTACGCGGCAACGAAAGCCGGCCTCGTCCAACTGCTGCGCACCGCGGCCGCCGAGCTCGGCCCGTCCGGCGTCCGCGCGAACGCGATCGCCCCGGGAGTCGTCGAGACCCCGCTCACCGCGCAGATCAAGGCCGACCAGCGCTGGTACGACGCCTACGCGCAGAAAGGCGCGCTCGGCCGCTGGGCCCAACCGAGCGAGCTCGCCGGGGCGGTCGTGTACCTCGCCTCCGATGCCTCGAGTTTCGTCACGGGGAGCGTTCTCGCCGTCGACGGCGGCTGGACCGCGGTCGACGGCCGCTTCGACCCACCGAACTGATCCGCTAACGAGGGAGCCTGCATGAATCTCGCTGACTTGACGGCAACCGAACTCCTGGCGAAGTACCGCGACGGCTCGGTCTCCCCGGTCGAGGTCATCGAGGACGTGCTGACCCGCGTCGACGAGCTCGAACCCCAGCTCTGCGCGCTCTACGCACCGGACCCGGCGGGTGCGCGGGATGCGGCGCACGAGTCGGAGCGCCGCTGGCGGGACGGTACGGCGGGCGCGCTGGACGGCGTACCGGTGACGGTCAAGGAGAACATCGCGACGCGGGGAACGCCCGTACCGCAAGGAACAGCGGCAACCGCGCTCGTCCCGGCCGCGGAGGATGCGCCGGCCGCGGCGCGGCTGCGGGCGGCCGGGGCGGTGATCTTCAGCAAAACGACGATGCCCGAGTACGGGATGTTGTCGTCCGGCGTCTCGACCTTTCACCGATTGACCCGCAATCCCTGGGACCTGACGAAGACGGCCGGTGGTTCGAGCGCAGGCGCGGCGGCTGCGGCGGCCGCCGGATACGGGCCGATCCACATCGGCACCGACATCGGCGGGTCGATCCGGTTGCCGGCCGGGTGGTGCGGACTGGTCGGGCTGAAGCCGACGCACGGTCGGATCGCGGTCGGCAACCCGTACGCCGGGCGCGCGATCGGACCCCTGACCCGTACGGCGCCGGACGCGGCGCTCGCGCTGCAGGTGATGTCCGGGTACGACCCGCGCGACCACACGTCGTTCCCGGTGGCATCCGACGTCTTCGAGGTCGAGGTCGAGGGTTTGCGCGTTGCGTTGCTGCTCGACGCGGGCGTCGGGCTGCCGGTCGATCCCGAGGTCACCGCGGCGGTCTCGGCCGCGGCCGCCGTACTCGAGAAGGCCGGAGCGATTGTCGAACCGATCACGCCGATCATCACCCGCGACATGCTCGACGGCCTCGACCGCTTCTGGCGGATCCGCTCCGCCACGGACATCGCCGCGCTGCCCGAGGAGCGTCGCGCGAAGGTACTTCCGCAGATCCGCCAGTGGGTCTCGACGGCCTCCGATCTCACCGCTTCGGACGTCTTCGACGGGTACAGCCAGATGGGCGCCATGGCCGCCGCGGTCGGCCGGGTGTTCACGACGTACGACGTGATCCTGTCGCCGGTCGCGCCGATCACGGCGTTCCCGGCGGAGCTCGCGTACCCGACGGACGATCCCGGGAAGCCGTTCGAGCACATCGCGTTCACGGTCCCGTACAACATGTCCCAGCACCCCGCGACCACGGTCAACGCCGGCTGGTCGACGTCCGGGTTGCCGATCGGGGTGCAACTCGCCGTACCGCACCACCAGGACCTGCGCGCACTCGCCTTGGCCGACTACCTCGACAGCCGGCGTTCGGAGCAGCGAGACTGGCCGATGAGGTGACGACTTGGTCCGATGAACGGCTCCGGAGGTACGGCGTACCGCGCTGACGAGCTGCAGCGCGGTCTGGTCTCGCACTGCTACCGGATGCTCGGATCCGTCACCGACGCCGTCGAAATCGCTGCTGTCAGCAAGGGATACGAGGACGCCACCCGTGCCTGCCTGCAGCAGGTCGGCAGCCGTCCTCTCCCGTCGGACCTCGCTGCACCGAGCGATGATCCTCAGGGAGCGCTCTCCGAGCGTTCGGAGATTCTCTGGCTGGAACCGATCCCAGCGGACCTGATGGACGACCACCCGATCGATCTCGGCCTGATCGCCGCGCTGCAACGCCTTTCACCCGTCGAGCGCGCCGTGACCGTCCTGCACCTCGAGGGCCGGCCGAGCTTCGCCGACCTGCTGAGCGACACCTCTCCCGCACCGATCAGCATTGGCTCGCTCGTCGCTCCCGACGAAATCCTCCTGGCCCGGTACCGCGCGGCGTTCGAGCAGTACGACGTATCCGCGATCGTCACGCTCTTCACCGACGACGCGATCTGGGAGATGCCGCCGTTCACATCCTGGTTCCGCGGCGCCCGCGACATCGGCCGCCTGATCAGCACCCACTGCCCGGCCGAACGCCCCGGCGACCAGTACCTCGTCCCGCTGACGGCCAACGGCCACCCCGCCTTCGCCGTCTACATGCGAGACCCGAAAGACGACCTCCACCGAGCCTTCCAGATCCAGGTCCTCACCCTTACCGCCACCGCCGTGGTCCACGCGGTGGCGTTCTTCGACCTGTCCCTCTTCCAAACCTTCGGCCTGCCGGACCTCCTGACAGGCCTCCCACCCAACCCCTACGACGGCACCCCCAAACCCCACGTAGAACGCCTACCGAAGCACTAACCCATGGCAGCATCCAGCCGAGCAGCTGCCTTGCCGACGAGTTGCGTGAAGACTGCGTCCGTGATCGTCTCGCCTTGCGCCTCCAGGCCGACGACGGTTCCCTGTCGTACGACGAATGCGACGTAGACGACCGCCTCGACGACGGCGTAGTCGGCCATCGAGGTGTCATGGCGAATCGCGATGCCGCCGGTCAGTCCGGGAACCGACAGTCGCTTTGCGACCCACCGATACTTCCCGCCGTCGGTGGCCACCATCGTGTAACTCGAGCACTTCGCGAATTGACTGGTGATGTCCGGAACAACCGTGTCCAATCGCGTCGGCCAAGACCACACCCACTCGGTCACGGACTGGTTCGTTCGCCTGGTGAAGTACTGAGCTCGGACTGCGGTGGCGGGTCTGCCCAGGAGATCCATCGGGTGCCGGAAGACCATGCACTCGGGCGGGTCGTACCGAGCCCGTGGGCCGGGCGTCGGGCTGGGGTCGACCGCTACGCCGCCGTCTCAGCCCTTCGGTAAGTCGGCCAACGTCAAGGCTGCGTTCGTTGCGCCAGCGACTGTCAGCGGGACGACCTTCGGCGGCGCGCTTGTCGTCGGGGTGGGGCTCGGGGTGTTGGGCTGGTTTGTGCAGGCGGTCAGGGCGAGTGCGGCGACGAGCGCGAGGCGGCGTAGCACCTAGTGCTCGCTGTGGGGCTGGGAATCAGTGCGCACGGCGGGTAGTCGACCACGGTGGTGTGAGGGTTGGCAAGTTGCTGGGGAGGCGTCCGGATCCGGTCAGGCCGGGCTGTTGACAGGCATAGTTACCGGTAACAACATGTTACCGGTAACAACGTGGCGAGGAAGGGAAGACAATGCCCAGATCAGGCGTAGGAAATCGACTGACGCGGCGCCGACTGCTCGGGCTGGCCGCGGCTTCCGCCGGCGCTGCGTTCTCCGGGCCGGTGCTGACCGGCTGCGGTAAGGATTCGGCGAAAGGCGGCGGCGGCTCGACGGCGCTGACCTTCATGAACCAGTCCCGCGGCCAGGCGAAGGCGCTGGACAAGTTGGTCGAGACCTATCAGAAGCAGACCGGCGTACGGGTGACGATCGACAGTCCCGGACCGACGAACTTTCCGGCGAAGTTGCAGTCGAAGTCGCAGTCGGGTGACATGCCGGACATCTACTCGACGCTCACGCTGCCCGAGATGATCCCGTACTACAAGGCCGGCTGGGCGATGAACCTGGAGCCGAAGCTGACCGGTGAGTGGAAGGGCAACTTCTCGCCGATCGCGCTGGACCTGACCACCGTGCGGGCCGGGACGGTCAGCGGCTTGGACGCCGGTATCTACTCCGCGCACTGGGAGATCCAGACCATGGGGATCCTGCTGAACACCAAGACGTTCGAGTCGGCCGGGATCGATCCGAAGGTTTCGCCGGCCACGACGGACGCGTGGATCGATCAGCTGAAGAAGGTCTCCGGCAAGACCGGCAACGGTGCGTTCCTGATGGCTGCGTCCCTGGCGGATCGTTTCCTGTTGAGTCATGCCTCCAACTGGCTGACCGACGCCGAGATCGACGCGACGCTCGCAGGAAAGACGAGTTGGAAGTCGGACGGCTGGCGTAAAGGTCTGCAGCTGCTGGCCGAGCTGAGGGACGCCGGAGTCATCGTCAACAAGACCCTGCCGGGCGGCAACGACGACAACCCGACGGTGGAGAAGGGCTTCTTCAACGTCCAGGACACGCCGGCGATCTTCGACGCGTCGGTCGCGATCGGGGTCGCGCGGGCCACCGCGCCGGACTTCACGGAGTACACCTCGATGGGGATCCCGAAGGCGGCCGACGGCACGCAGAAACCGCGGGTGTACGGCGGTGTCGGCAAGGGGGCGTGCATCAACCCGAAGGGTAAGAACGTCGATGCCGCGGTGAAGTTCGTGCAGTGGCTGACCGAGCCGGAGCAGGCGAAGGTGTTCGTCGACATGGTCGGGCTGATCCCGGCGAACCCGAAGGTCACCGCCTCCGACCTGCCGCCGCAGGTCGCCGGTTTCGCGTCGCTCGCCAACGCGATCGAGGTTGTTCCGTCACCGTTCAGCCCCGACGCCCGGACGGCGCTGATCAGCGGGGTGCAGAGCCTGGTGCTGAAGGAGAAGACCGTCGACCAGGTGCTCGACGACATGGAGACGGCGCAGAAGAGGGCGAAGTGACGGTACGTCCGCTCGAACGGGTCGCCCCGCGGGTGCAGCCGACCTCCCGGCGCCGCAGTCCGCTGGCGCGGCGCCGGGAACTCATGGCCTACGTATTCCTCCTACCAGCGGCTGTGCTGCTGGCGGTCTTCACGCTTGTACCGTTCGTCCAGGCGGTCGTGCTGAGCTTCCAGGAATGGGACGGGGTCAGCGCGGTCACGTCCTTCGTTGGCCTGTCCAACTACCAGTTCGTGATGCACGACACCGTTTTCTGGTCGTCGATGCGGAACGTGCTGGTCTTCGGCGTGGCCGGTTTCGTCCTCGGCAACGCGTTGTCGTTGGGGATGGCGATCGCGGTGAACCGGGTACGTCGCGGGAAGGCGTTCTTCCGGACCGCGTTCTACCTGCCAGGTGTCTTCTCCGTGGTGGTCATCGGGATGATGTTCTCCTGGCTGCTCGCTCCGAACGCAGGCATCGTGAACCGGCTGCTCGGCGGCGTCGGGTTGTCCGGACTCCAGCACAACTGGCTCGAGGATCCCGGTACGGCGCTGCCGGCGGTGGCGGCGGTTTTCCTTTGGTATCACTGGGGATTCGGCTTCATTCTGTACCTGGCCGGCCTTCAGGACGTGCCCGTGGAGCTGTACGAGGCGGCCGACCTGGACGGCGCGGGCGGCTGGGCGAAGTTCCGGTACGTCACGTGGCCGGACCTGCTGCCGGTGACGGCGATCGTGTCGTTGCTGACGCTGCTCGGAGCGTTGCAGGTGTTCGGCACTGTGCAGGTGCTCACCAACGGTGGTCCGGGTGACCACACGATGGTGCCGACGCTGCGCATCTATCAGGAGGCGTTCACGAACCAGCGCTTCGGATCGGCGGCGGCGATGTCGGTGATCTTCGGTGGCGCTCTTGTCCTGCTCGCAATGCTGCATCTCTGGCTGTCACGGAGGCGGAAATGAAAGGTCTCGCGGGCCGTGGTGGTCTGTACGGGCTGCTGGTGCTGGCTGCGGTCGGGGCACTGTTCCCGATGGTCTGGTTGCTGATCGGTTCGCTGCAGACGAGCAGTGAGTTGTACCGCGGCAAGGATCTGCTGCCGGCGAAGCCACAGTGGTCGAACTACGTTACGGCGTGGACCGACGGCGACCTCGGCACGTACCTGCCGAACAGCATGATCTACACGGTTTCGGCGGTCGTCGGCATCCTGGTCGTGTCCAGTACGGCGGGCTACGCCTTGGCACGGATCGAGTTCCGGGGCAAGGCAGCGGTGACGTTCGCGTTGCTGGCGGTGATGATCATCCCGGCGCCGGCCTCGTTCATCGCGCAGTACAAACTGATGGTGATGCTGGGACTGACCAACAGCCGGCTCGGCTATGTGCTGATTCTGGTGTCGGCCGGCATTCCGATCTCCGCGCTCATCATGCGCGGGTTCTTCGCGAATCTGCCGAAGGACTTGGAGGAAGCCGCCGCGATCGACGGCAGTTCGGCGCTGAACACGTTCGCCCGGGTGATTCTCCCGTTGGCGCGGCCGGGGTTGATCGCTGTCGCCGTGATCCAAGGTCTCGCGGTGTGGAACGAATACCTGCTGGCGTTGGTCCTGTTCGACGACGACACCCTGATGCCGGTGCAGCGCGGGCTGATGAACTTCGTGTCCGCGGAGACACCGGTGCAGAACATTCTGCTGGCCGCCACCGCGATCTCCGTCCTGCCTGTGGTGGTGTTCTACGTCTTCGCCCAGCGTCAGGTTGTGCAAGGCATCAGCAGCGGAGCGGTCAAGTAGGCTGCGTGGTCCGAAGGGAGGTGGAGAAGAATTGAGCGAGAAACCTGTGCCTGTGGTGCGGGCTACTCTCACCGATGTTGCCCGCGCTGCGGGGGTCTCCCGCCAGACCGCCTCGCGAGTCGCCCGCGGGGGCGAGAACGTGAACAAGCGGACGGCGGCCCGGGTACGGCGCGTGATCAAGGCGCTCGGCTATCGGCCGGATCCGATCGCGCGTGCCTTGTCCACCGGGCGAGGGCTCAGTGTGGGACTGCTGACCCATCAACTGACCGATCGGCAGCTGGGCCTCGGGGCGATCTCGATCATGATCGGCGTCGAGCAGGCGGCGACCGAGTTGGGGCTCGGAGTCAGCGTCGCGACGTTCGCGACCTTCGATCGGGCCACGGTGCAGGACGGGATCGACCGGCTCGCCCGGGCCGGGTGCGACGGCGTGATCTTCATGGCCCCGTGGGTGTCGGCCGCGAAGACGTTGCGATCACTGGACACCACGCTGCCGTTGGTTTCGACCAGCGAGGTTCCCGCCTACGACGGTCCCGCCGTACACGTTGATGCGGTCAAGGCATCCGCTGACATGGTGGATCATCTGCTGTCGCTCGGGCATGAGACCGTCCATCACGTCGCCGGTCCGCTCGACTGGACCTCCAGCCGGCTTCGTCGACGTGGCTGGGAGAGCGCCTTGCGGAACGCCGGTGCCGAGATCGCCGAGCCGCTGGCCGGCGACTGGACCGCTCAATCCGGGTACGAAGCCGGCCGGCAGTTGGCCGATGATCCCTCGGTCACGGCGATTTTCACCGCCAACGACGAGATGGCCCTGGGTGTCGTCTATGCGCTCACCGAGGCCGGACGCCGGGTTCCGGAAGATGTGAGTGTCGCGGGCTTCGACGACGCTCCTGGGTCGGACTACTTTCGTCCGCCGCTCACGACGATCAGGGTCGATGACGCAGAGTACGGTCGGCAGGCTGTTGCGCAACTGATGCTTCAGGTCAACGGCGAATCGGCCGCCCCGGCGACGATCATGCCCCACGAGTTGATCATCCGCGCGAGCACCGGTCGCAGTCCGCGACACCAGACCTCCGCCCGTCAGCCCAAGAACACATGAGTCACCGTCCGGACCGACTGCGGATCGACAGCGGCGGAGACCAGTTCACCGTGTCCGGCCGATCGCCGAGACTCTCCTGGCGACTGCCGCCGAGGTTCACGGGTTGCACGGCGTACGAACTCGAGGCTCTCGTTGACGATATCCCGCTTGCTCCCGTACTGCGGACGTCCGCGGAACACCTGTTCGTCCCCTGGCCCTGGGCGCCGCTCGGCAGTTGTCAGCGAGTGACGTGGCGAGTCCGGGTGCGCGGCGACCAGGGGTACTCGGACTGGTCCGAGCCGACCAGTTTCGAGGCCGGACTCCTGAACGAGGACTGGACAGCTCGATGGATCTCTCCGGTCGAAGGTGCCGACGAGGGCTCCGGGATGCGGCCCGCCTACTCTCTTTCGGCCCGGTTCGAGCTGACCGGACAGGTGCGGTCCGCCCGGCTCTACGCCACCGCGTTGGGTGTGTACGAGGCGTTCGTCAACGGACGGCGTGCCGGTTCGGCTGAGTTGACGCCCGGCTCGACGTCGTACGACCACACGCTCTACGCACAGGCGATGGATGTCACGCAATCCCTTCAGCGCGGCGGCAATGAGCTCGAGGTCTTGCTGTCGGACGGCTGGTACCGCGGCAAGACCGGCGGCTTCCGCCTGCCGTCCGGATGGGGTACGACGACGGCCGTGCGGCTCGAGCTCCACCTTTGGCACCACGACGGTTCCCGAAAGATCGTTCGCAGCGACGACAAGTGGACCAGCTCACGATCGAGGATCACCCGCGCGGACCTCATGGACGGACAGGTGGTGGACCTCGGATCGCCGCCCGACGTACGGCGTCCGGTTCTGGTCGACCACGTGGTTGCCCCTGGCATCGATTGGTCGCCCGCCCCGCCTGTGCGCAAGATCGAGACCCGGTTGCCGGTCGCGATGCGGCAGATCGACACCGGGAGCTGGGTGGCGGACTTCGGTCAGAACGCCTCGGGCTGGATCTCGCTGGCCGACCTCGGCCCGGCGGGCGCCCGCACGGTCATCGACTACGGCGAATTCGCCCGACCTGACGGTGATCTGACCACCTCCCATCTGGACTCCGTCCTGCCAGAGGGCGGTCCGGTCCGGTTTCGGCAGCGCGACGAGATCGTCTCCGCCGGCGACGGCGAGGTGTTCGAACCGCGCCACACCGTTCATGGTTTCCAGTACGCACGACTGCGACGCGACGACGGTGGTGCGATCGACCCGGCGAGTGTGACCATGCACGTGGTGCACTCGGATCTCGCCCGGACCGCAACGTTCATCTGCAGCAGTGCCGACCTCAACCGCCTGCAGGACATCGCGGTCTGGAGCTTTCGCGGCAACGCTGTGGATGTGCCCACCGACTGCCCGACGCGAGAACGAATCGGCTGGACCGGCGACTATCAGGTCTTCGCGCCCGCCGCGGCGCGGCTGTACGACGTTCTCGGGTTCAGCCGGAAGTGGCTGCGCTCGGTTCGCGACGACCAGCTGCCCGATGGACGGATCGCGAACTTCTCCCCGGACGGCCGGCGTACCAAGCTGAATCTCGAAGACCGCCTGGCCAGGACCACCGGATCGGCCGGCTGGGGCGACGCGATCGTCGCGGTTCCGATGGAGCTTTACGAGGCGTACGGCGACCGGGAGGTGCTGGCCGAGAACTGGGACGCGATGGTTCGCTGGGTGGACTGGTGTCTTGAGGCCGCCCGCACGCATCGGCACCCCTCCCGGATCGAGCGGTCAGCCGAACCGCCGCCTCATGAGCAGTTCATCTGGGACGGCACCTACCACTGGGGCGAATGGGCGGAGCCCACGCCCAAGGCACCCGACGGGACGCCGCTCGAGCCGCCGCAGAGCGACTGGCAGAAGGCGGACAAGGGCGAACTCGGAACCGCGTACCTCTACCGATCGAGCGCCACGCTGGCGCGGATCGCCGAGATCCTCGGCCGGCCCGCGGACGCGGTCCGCTACGCCGCGATCGCGGATCAGGTGCTCGATGCCTGGCGCGTGGAGTTCCTCGACGAGTCGGGGCAGACGGCAGGAGATACCCAGGCCGGCTACGTGCGGGCGTTGTCGTTCGGCCTGATCCCGGGCGAGCTGCGACAGAGCGCCGTACGACGGCTCGTCGAACTGATCCGGGCCGCGGGCAACCATTTGGGGACCGGATTCCTGTCTACGGCGCAGCTGCTCCCGGTGCTCGCCGACCACGGGTACGCCGACGTTGCGTACGACCTGCTCTTCCAGCGAACCTCCCCGTCCTGGCTGGCGATGCTCGACCGCGGAGCAACGACGATCTGGGAGGACTGGGACGGCGTCGATGTCAACGGGAACCCGCACGACTCCCTCAACCACTACAGCAAGGGCGCCGTCGTCCACTTCCTGCACACCCACGTCCTGGGCCTGCGACAGGCCGAAGGATCGGTCGGTTGGGAGTCGTTCGTCGTCGCCCCGGCACATCATCCGGAGATCACCTGGGCGCGCGGCAGCTACGAAAGTCCCCAGGGCCGCATCGAGGTCGCGTGGCAGATCGAGGGAGAAACCTTCCGGCTCACCGTCGACGTACCGCCAGGCTCCACCGCCGAAGTCACCTTCCCCAACGGCGAAAAGGCCACACTCCCACCAGGCCACTTCACCACCACCCGTCCTTCAGTCGGGCTCACGCCAGCACGTGCGTAGGTGGAAGGCGGCAGTTTTGGCCGTCTCTGCGGTAACAATCGACCGCTGGATGAGTTTCATCTGGAGGTGGTGCTGGATCGCCAGACGAGTCGGTGGGGGAGAGTCACCTTGCGCGGCGAGCCTCCCGGGTCGGCGATTCGTTGCATCAGTAGTGCTATCGCGGTGTCGGCGACACGCGCCTTGTCGAAGTCGATGGTGGTCAGCGGTGGCACGGTGATCGCCGAATCGTTGATGTTGTCGTAGCCGGTGACCGAGACGTCTTCGGGCACTCTGAGGCCGTGCGCGTGCAACGCGAGCAGAGCCCCCATCGCCGCGCCGTCGGTGCAGCAGACCACTGCGTCGACCGGCCCGGGATCGCTGTCCAGGAAGGCGTTCAGGGCTCGTGCCGCGGACGTCGGTCTCCAGTCGTCGCTGGCGATCTCGAGCCTCGGATCCGTCGGGATGCCTGCCGACCGCAGAGCCTGCCGGTAGCCGTCGAGACGGGCGATGGCCGCCGGGTGATCGGACATGCCGAGGAGGGCGATCCGGCGATGCCCGGTCGTGATCAGTTCGCCGGTCAGGTCGGCGATCGCGGCCGCGTTGTCCATCCACACCATGTCGACGATCGGTAGGTAGACCTCGCCGATCAGGACCACCGGCGGCAGGGCGATCCCGGGTTGCACGGCTGTCGTCTCATGATTGACCGGATTCAGGATCAGGCCGTCCACCTGGTGTTCCCTGGCCCGGGACAGCAGCCGGGCCTCACGCCCCGGATCCCAGCCGGTCTCCTCGACCTGGACCTGCAGGCCGCGCGCGGCCGCCGCGTTGACGAAGTGGTGCATCATCTCGGCGAAGAAGGGGACCTGCAGGTCCGACAGCGCGATCGCGATCATGCCGGTGCGCCCGTTCCGCAATCCGCGAGCGGACAGGTTCGGGACGTAGTCGAGCGCGACCATCGCCGCTTCGACCCGCGCACGGGTGGCGGGACGCACGTTCACGGTCCCGTTGAGCACGTTGGAGACCGTCTTCGGTGACACCCCTGCCCAACTCGCGACATCCCGCACGGTGGCTCGCATACGCACAATCCTAGGTCGCTCCGGCCCCTGAATTTTGCTGCGGCCGAGCCGTTGACAGCGCCGATTACAACGGTGCAAACTCCCTGGCACTGCAGATTACATCGTTGCATTCCAGTCTGGAGTCTCCGTGACCATGACCTCCACGATCGACCCTGCCTTCACCGTCGGCCCGGTCAATCGCTGGCTGTTCGGCACGTTCGTCGAGCATCTCGGCAGGTGTGTCTACACCGGTATCTACGAGCCCACGCATCCCTCGGCGGACGAGGACGGCTTCCGCGGAGACGTCGCCGCGCTGGTCCGTGAGCTCGGTGCGACCGTGGTGCGGTACCCCGGCGGCAACTTCGTGTCCAACTATCGCTGGGAGGACGGCGTCGGGCCGCGCGCGTCGCGACCTCGCGTGCTCGACCTGGCCTGGCATTCGATCGAGACCAACCAGGTCGGCACCGACGACTTCCTCGCCTGGTGCTCGCGCGTCGGCCTGGAGCCCATGCTCGCGGTCAACCTCGGCAACCGCGGACTGGCCGAGGCGGTGGACTACCTCGAGTACGTCAACGGCGCCCCCGGCACCCGGTACGCCGATCAGCGGGTGAGCAACGGGAACCCGAAACCCTGGGGCGTCCGGCTGTGGTGCCTGGGCAACGAGATGGACGGCCCGTGGCAGATCGGCCACAAGACGCCGCTCGAGTACGCCCGCATCGCGCAGGAGGTCGCCCACGCGTACAAGACCTTCGACCCGAACCTCCTCCTGGTCGCGTGTGGCTCGTCGAACACGTCGATGCCGACCTTCGGCGAGTGGGAACGCATCGTCCTCGAGCACTGCTACGACAACGTCGACCTGATCTCCGCGCACGTCTATTACGAGCCGGTCGACGGCGACGAGGTGTCGTTCCTCGCGTCCTCGGCGCACATGGACCGCTACATCCGGGACGTCGTGGCGACCGCGGACCATGTGGCCGCGAGACGCCACTCGACGAAGCGGATCAACATCTCGTTCGACGAGTGGAACGTGTGGTTCGCCGCCCGGCATGCGCAGCACGAGGAGCAGCGTGCCGAGGCGTCCGAGGCGCCCGCGCTGATCCAGGACGTCTACACCGCCCTGGACGCGGTGGTGGTCGGATCGCTGCTGATCACCCTGCTGCGCAACACCGATCGGGTCGGCGTGGCCTGCCAGGCCCAGTTGGTGAACGCGATCGCGCCGATCCTGACCGTCGAAGGCGGTGCAGCCTGGCGGCAGACGATCTTCCACCCGTTCGCGCTGACCGCGAAGTACGCCCGCGGCACGGTACTGATGCTTGCAGGCGAGCACGGTGAGGTCGACACGCCGGCGTACGGATCCGTGGAGCAGGTGTGGGCCGTCGCGACGTACGACGAAGAGTCCGGTGACCTGGCGCTCTTCGCCGCCAACCGGTCGCTGACCGAACCCGCCTCCTGGACAGTCCGGCTCGGCGCACTCGGTGAGCTCCGCCTGCTCGAGCACCTCGCGGTCGGTGATGAGGACCGCAACGCAGTCAACTCCCAGGACGCCCCGGACCGAGTCGTTCCCCAGCCAGGGGTTTCCGCCCTCTCCGGCGACCGCTTGACCGTCACGCTGCCGCCGGCCTCGTGGCACTGCATCCGGCTCGCCAGCCGGTGATCTTCGAAAGGACGAACAATGACTACTCCTGATCTGGTGCGTCTCGGCCGCCGTACCCTCCTCGGCGCCGTCGCCGGTGCGGGCGCCGGACTCGCCCTCACCGCGTGTGGCGGCACCAGCGGCCCGCCCCAGGCGGGGCCCGCGACCGGCAAGGGGGGCGCCGAGGGGTACGACGGGCCCAACGTCGAACTGCAGTACTGGAACGGTCTGACCGGCGGCGACGGCCCGGTCATGAAGAAGCTGGCGCAGAAGTTCATGGACGCCCACCCGAAGATCAAGGTCACCACCACGTCGATCGCCTGGGCGGACCTGTTCCAGAAGCTGCCCGCCGCGGTGCAGAGCGGGCGCGCGCCGGACGTCTGCCTGATGCACACGGCCGACATCGCCACGAACGCCGCGCGCCGGGTCGTGCAGCCGATCGACGACGTGGTCGCGGGCGCCAAGCTCAGCGCCGACGACTACGCCGAGCTGGTGTGGAAGGCCACCTTCTACCAGGACAAGCAGTACGCCATCCCGCTCGACATCCACCCGGCCGGGCTCTACTACAACAAGAAGGTCCTGACCCAGGTGGGCGCGGACCCGACGAAGCCGCCGACGACCAAGGACGAGTTCCTGGCCGTCCTGGACAAGTGCAAGTCCAAGGGCGTCAAGGGCTACTGGGTCAGCGCGCTGAGCGTCGGAGGTCTGGTCGCGCAGTCGATGATCTTCCAGAACGGCGGCTACATGATCAGCGACGACGGCGCCAAGACCGGCTTCGGCGATCAGCCCGCGATCGACTCGATCACCTTCTTCAAGAGCCTGATCGACAAGGACTACTCACCGAAGAACGCGGCCGGTGACGGCGACTGGGTCTCCTTCAGCAACAGCAAGGCCGCCTTCATGATCAACGGCCCGTGGATGGTCACCCCGTGCAAGCAGGCCAAGGGCCTGGACTGGGGCTGCGCGCCGATTCCGGTGCTCGGATCCAAGGAACAGACATGGGCGGGTTCGCACTGCTTCACGCTGCCGCGGCAGACCAACCAGGACAAGAACAAGGCGACGGCGGCCCGTGTCTTCGTCAACTGGATGAGCCAGAACTCGGTCGGCTGGGCCGAGGCCGGCATGGTTCCGGCGCGCAAGTCGGTCCGCGAGTCCGCGGAGTTCGCGCAGTACACCGAGGTCAAGCAGTTCGAGAAGATGATCGACTGGGCGCACTTCCCGCCGAACGTGCCGGGCGCCGGCGACACCGACCCCGAGTGGACGAAGGCGATCAGCCTCGCCGTGACCGGGAAGAAGCCGATCGACCAGGCGCTGAAGGACGCGGCACAGAAGGGTGATCAGATCCTGGCCGCGAACCAGAAGAAGTACGGCGGATGAGCGGGCGGATCACCGGCCTGGCCGGGCCGGTCCGCAGCCCGTTGCGGCACCACCATCCGGTCACGCCGTACCTGTTCGTCGCGCCGTACGTCGTACTCCTGCTGACGTTCCTCGTGGGGCCCGCCGTCTTCGGTGTCTGGATGAGCCTGCACAACTGGGACTTCATGCTGCCGGGCAAGCCCTGGGTCGGACTGCAGAACTACCGCGACCTGTTCGACTCCAGCTCGGTGCTCTTCCATCCGTTCTGGAACGGCATGAAGAACACCTTCCTGTTCGTCCTGATGAGCGTGCCGTTCCTGGTGGCCATCCCGCTCGGGCTGGCGCTGCTGCTGAACCGGAAGTTCCGCGGGCGGACCTTCTTCCGCGCCGTGGTGTTCACGCCGTTCGTGCTCGGGGTCGCGGTGGTCGGCCTGGTCTTCGGCTACCTCTTCGACCCGGAGGTCGGACTGGTCAACGGGATCCTCGACGGGGTGGGGTTGCCCAAGGTCTCCTGGCTGTCCACCCAGCCGCAGGCGTGGATCACGATCACGGTCATGACGATCTGGTGGACCATCGGGTTCAATGCGGTGATCTTCCTCGCCGGCCTGCAGGGTCTGCCCGAACAGCTGTACGAGGCGGCGGAACTCGACGGTGCCGGCCGGTGGTCCCAGTTCCGGCACGTCACGGTGCCGGGCCTTCGCAACGTCTTCCTGTTCGTGGTGACGACCACCATCCTCGCCAGCGCGAACCTCTTCGGACAGCCGTACATCCTCACCAAGGGCGGGCCCGGTGACAGTACGACGACGGCGATCATGGCGATGACCAACGAAGGCCTGCGCGGCTTCCGGATGGGCAGCGCGGCGGCGATGAGCTACGTGCTCGCGCTGGCCCTGGCGATCATCTCCGTCGCGAACTTCCTGATCATGAGGGAGCGCAAACCATCATGACGACGACCAGTCCGATCACCGGCGCCGGTCCCGGCGCCTCCGACCCCGCCTCCACCGAACCCGGCGGACCGGCGCGGCGCCGGCGGGCCTACTCCCGGACCAGAGTGGGGCCGCTGACGTACGTCGCGATGACGGTCATCTCGCTGATCTTCATCCTGCCGTTGCTGTGGATGCTGCTGACCACGTTCAAGACCGAGTCCGACGCGCGCTCGATCCCGATCCGGGTGATGCCCAGCGAATGGACGCTGCGCGCGTACCGGCTGATCTTCGACGACGCCGCCAACCCCGTCTACACGTGGCTGATCAACTCACTCGTGGTGTCGGTCCTGCACATGGTGCTCAACGTGGTGGTGGCGGCGATGGCGGCGTACGCGCTGTCGCGGATGACCTTCAGGGGCCGGAACCTGCTGTTCGGCACGCTGATCGCGACGCTGTTCATGCCGGGCTTCATCTTCTTCATGCCGAACTACCTCACGATGAGCAAGCTCGGCTGGCTGGACAGCTACTGGGCGCTGGTGGTGCCGGGCGCGGCGGGCGCGTTCGGCGTGTTCTTCCTCCGCCAGTTCTTCCTCGCGATCCCGCGCGAACTGGAGGAGAGCGCGCTGATCGACGGGGCGAACTCCTGGACGATCTTCACCCGCATCATGCTCCCGCTGTCGAAGCCGGCGCTGGTGACGCTCGCGGTACTGAGCTTCCTCGGCGCGTGGAACGATTTCGTCTGGCCGGTGTTCGTCCTCTTCAGCCCCGACAGGATGACGCTGGCACCCGGCCTGGCCACGCTGTACGGCGCCTACACGACCGACTACCCCGTCGTCATGGCCGGTGCGACCCTCGCCACGATCCCAGTGCTGATCCTGTACGTCGTGGTGCAGCGGTACGTCATCGAAGGCGTCGCAAACAGCGGCCTCAAGGGCTAGCCGGCCCGGCGCGGTCCCAAGTTGCCGAAGGAAACTTGGGACCGCGGCAACGTCCTGCAGGTCGGGGCAGGGCGGCGCCGCATCAGTCCTCCGTGGCGTCGAGCAGCCATTCCTGTCGTACTGAAAGGTCTCCTCGGAGCACACCCTGCCCACCCCGGAGCACGTCGGCGAGGCGTCGCCACGGGACAGCGCGTGGCCATCATGAGGGCCAGGCGTTCGACTGATGTGGAGGCGAGCTCAGCCTTGAGTTCTTCCGTCTGCCGGCGCCGGTTCGAAGAGTTCGAGTGCATTGCCGGCGGGGTCGTCGAGGACGATCTGGTTGCCGCCGCGGCCGATCACGATGTCGGTGCGGAAGGTGAGACCCTCAGCGCGAAGAGCGTCCACGGTGGCGGACAGATCGTCGACCTCGATCTGGATGCGGTTCCAACCGCCTGGTTCGGGCCTGCGGCCGTCAAGGGCGGGCGCCGCGCCTCCGCCCGGCCCGGTGGGCACGGAGAGCAGGAGCCGCAGATCCCCACGGGAGACAGCGGCAAAGGTCGGCGCCGGATGCATGTCCACACCGAAGCCGAAATGCCTGGTGTAGAAGTCGATCGCGGCGTCGACGTCATCGACGATGTAACGCACTGAGACAGTGCCCATGGACAGCTCCTCACCTGAATGGCTGCGCCGGTCGAGTGTCGAGGATGGCACTACAGCGCCACTGTACTGTTGCCGACTGCTTCGAAGGCTTCAGGTGCTGGTGGCGCGTGAGGGTTTCGCGAGGAATTCTTCGACTGTGGTGACGTGGTCGAGGAGCCTCGCCGTGGCGGCTGGGTCCGCGGGTACTGGGTTGTCCGCGAGCCAGCGCCACATGGTCGTCAGGTCCTTGCCGACAAAGCGTTCGAAGAGCCGGACAGGCATCGGGAAGCCTCGGGTAGACCGGCCCGTCAGCGCGGCCGCTTTGCGGCACTCGGCGATCGAACGGAACTCGGCTGCCAGTGGCAGTTCCGCACCGACGAACTGACGTGGTTCGGCGAATGCCCGGGCCGCGATCGCCCCGAGGTCGTCGACCGCAAGCCAGGGAATGGGTGTCTGATCGCCGGCCAGCTTGGGCATGACATGCCAGACCGAGACGGGGGGATAGAAATCCTTGTCGGTCATGAGCTCCATGAACGCCGTCGGCCGGAGCACGGTCAGTGGTATGCCGGACGCGCGCAGGTGCTCGGTGATGATCAGCTTCGAGTCCCAGGAATCGACACCGGTCCCGCGCAGACCCGGTCCGGCCGAGCCGTACACCACGTGCTTCACGCCGGCCGCCTTGGCCGCGTCCGCGACGTTCCTGCCTTGCCGGATCTCGCCGTCGTGCCCGGCGATCATCGGGTTCTGCACGCTGTACACGCCGTACGCTCCGGTGAATGCCCGGAGCAGCGAGTTCACGTCGTCCATATCGCACCGAACGACCTCCGCACCTGCGGATCGCAAGGCTCCGCTCGCCTGTGACTCCGGGGTTCGCGTGAGGGCGAGCACCCGTCGGCCGTCAGCCAGCAGATGCCGCGCGACCGCACCACCCTGGCGTCCCGTGGCACCCAATACCGCGATGACCTGCTCGTGCTCCATGCCACCACCCCCTCTTGTCAGGCTAGGCCCGCGAGAGTTGCACGCCTAGCATCTGGCGCCGGCGAAGGCGGTAGGGGCTCTAGTACTCGCCGTAGATTTGGACCTTGGTGCCGATGGGGGTGTCGGTGAAGATCTGGTGGATTTCGGGGCGTACTACGCGAACGCAGCGGTGGCTGTCCGGGTAGGGCTTGACGAGGGAGTTGACCCGGGAGCCGTGCAGGGCGATGCCGGGGCGGTCCTTGAGGAAGTAGAGGGAGTCGTACATGTACGCGTCGTCGTACAGGCTGCTCTCGTGCGCGCCGGCCCACTTGCGCCAGACCGCGCCGGTGCGGTTCGGGGTCTCGTAGCCGGGGCCGCCGGTGGAGATCCAGACGATCCGCTTGTACGTCTTTCCGACGATTTGGTACAGGATCTGGCAGGTCTTGTTGACGTAGATGCCGGGGGAGCGGGTCGGCGCCGGGCGACTGGTTGCGTTGAGCACCGAGTACGCGTCGTTCAGGCTGAGTCCCTTGCGGCTGACCGGCAGGCCGTGGGTCTCGCGCCACGCGCACAGCGCTTGCTTGGCGCGGGCCGTGATGTCGCCGTCGATGTCACCGACCGGGTATCCGAGCTTGTCCAGTTGCCGTTCCACGCGCAGCGCGTAGTACTCCGGCTTCTGCTTCACCTTGGGCTTCGGCTTGACCGTCGGCTTCACGGTGGGCTTGGCCGTCGGCGTGGTGCTCGGTGTCGCACTCGGCGTACTGCTCGAAGTCTGAGTGGGAGAAGGCGTCGACTCGCTCGCGGCCACATCGGAACAGCCGGCGAGTACGAACGACAGAACGACCGCACCGGCAACGAGACCACGTCGACGAGACACGAATTCCCCTCTCCCTCAGATTTTCAGCGTCGCAGAACCACGCCACGTAAGCGTGCAGCGACCCGCCGAGACTAATCTCCGAGAGGTTCCTCAACAGGTGCCGTGCCGGATCCCGTCACCGAACCGTTGCCGAGGTCCGGTGCCGGATCGTCCCGCAAGCGGCTGTACAGGTACCCGTCCCGCATCCGCCCGGCCCGGAACTCGCACCCGCGGATCACCCCTTCGAGCCGGAAACCCGCCTTTTCCAAGGACTTCTGCTCGGCCACGTTCTCCGGATGCGTCGCGGCCTGGATCCGGTGTACGGCGGTGTGCTCGAACAGGTACGCCGTCAGCAGCGCCTGCGCCCGCCACCCGATCCCACGCCCGCGGTACTCCGGCAGCAGCGCGATCCCGATCTCCCAGTACGGCGTACGCCCGTCGAACGACCCCGTCCGCCAACTCACGAGCCCCGCCGTCTCGGAGCCGGTGCGGACCATCAACCGCCCGTCGTCCTTGCCGAGGAACCCGTCCTCGGCATACCGCCGTACCGGCGCCTGTGCGTCCCGGAACCCGTTCCAGTCCAGCCCGATCAGCCCCGGCTCGACCGCGAACCGCTGGAACAACGGCACATCCTCTTCCTGAACAGGCCGCAGCAAGACATCCATGCCTGCCAGACTAAAGGGCATGGATGCCACGCGGGCTGAACGTGCAGGCGATGAACCACATCCATCTCGGGGAGTTCCGCGAGGCCGTCGCGTGCATTACCGAGTCGCTGCAGTACACCAGGTCGAACGGCCAACTGGTTGCTTTGGTCAACCGCGCTGGGGCTTACAAGGAACTTGGCGAACTGGGGCCGGCGGCGGCGGATCGCGCTGCAGGCACTCGCCGAGTCCCACCTGTTCGCCGGTGATGTGGCCACCGCGTGCACGTACTTCGAGGAAGCCAGGCGTTCGCCACCAAATCGGGCTACGGCACCATCCTCGCCGAACTCCACGCCGACCTTGCCCAGTGCAACTTCCTTGACGGCGAGGTCGACCTCGCTTACACCCAGCCGACCCCCAGGCCCTCGCGGAGTCGGAACCAGACGTGCTACACCCCCGCTGAGCAGCGACCGGCCTTGCGGGCTGGAGCGGGTGGGCGACCGGTGTTGCGGGGTGGGGCGACCGGGTCTTACAGGCCGAGGTCGCGGAGGAACTCGGGCTTGTAGGCTTGCATCACGACGTACCGCGGGTCCGGGACCTCCATGTCCGCGTTCTTCGCGGCGTCGCCGGCGGCGTCGTGCGGGCCGACCGGCAAGCTCGGGTCCGTCCAGTCCTGCTCGGCCGGATTCCAGCGCGTGACGGTGTACGTCGCATCGAGGTGCTCGTCGGCCACCAGATCCTTGGCGGTCCGCTCCGCTTCCTGCGCGTCGTCGAGCGTGTGCGTGTACATCAGCATCCGGTTCCCGTCCCGGGTCACCGTCACCTGACTCCCGAGCCGCTTCCGCGCGTCGTCATCCAGATCCAACGCCCGCAACCGCTCCCAGACCGTCAACCCGTGCTCGTCACTCCCAAGCACAACCTCAACCCGAAACTCCTCATCCGCCATGAATCACACCCTACCGAGGGCCAGCTCCGCCCCGACGCGCAGACCCGCCAGCTCCGCCCTCGCGCGCAGAGCCGCCAGCTCCGCCTCGGCGCGCAGACCCGCGGGTCCTTCCACGCCGCGCAGACCTCGCAGGCCCCTCCACGTCGCGCGCGCCCGTTTCCCACCCGCTGCGAGCGGACCTGCCGCACTCACCAACCCCCATCGTCGCGGTGCAACCCCGGCCTCCTGAGCGTGACAGCCGCGCGCGGCTCGCGGCCCTGGCCGGCTTGGTGAGTGGCTCACGTCCGCTCTGTCGGTTGGTTGCGGACCGCCAGGCCATCACAATCGCGCTCCAGGCGCGGTTCGCCGCCTGAAGGGAGCCGGATGGGCGCATTTGTGATGGCCTGGCGATCCGCTACGGCGAGACGGGTGCCCCCGCCAACATGCGGCGCCGCAGAATTGTCGTGGTTCGATCGACTACAGTTCTTAGTCATGGAGCTGAGGCACTTGGAACACTTCGTGGCGGTGGCCGAGCAGAAGCACTTCACGCGGGCTGCCGAGGCGATGTCGATCTCGCAGTCGGGGTTGTCCGCCTCGATCCGCGCGCTCGAGCGTGAGCTCCGCGCGAGTCTGTTCGTCCGCAACACCCGCAGCGTGGAGCTCACCGAGGCGGGCCGGGCGCTCCTGTGCGAGGGACGACGTACCCTCGCCGCCGCCGAGGCCGCGAAGGACGCCGTCGCCGCGGTCCAGGGGTTGCTGCGCGGTCACCTCACGGTCGGGCTCGAGCAGTGCCTCGGGGTGGTCGACGTACCGGCGCTGCTCGCGAAGTTCCGGTCCGCGTACCCGGGCGTGGAGATCGAGGTCCGCCAAGGCGGCTCCACGCCGATGCTCGACGAACTTGCGTCCGGCCGGCTCGACGTCGCGTTCGTCGCGACCGCCGGCGACCCGGTCGACGGGCTCGACCTGCGGCCGCTGTCGCGCGAGTCGATGGTCCTCGTCTGCGCTCCCGACCACCGGCTCGCGAAGGCGTCCGGCGTGACTCTCGACGACCTCGCGGGGGAGTCGTTCGTCGATTTCGACCCGACCTGGGGCGCCCGCGCCATCTCCGACCGCGCCTTCGCCACGGCCGGTGTCGCGCACCCGGTGACCATCGAGGTCAACGACGTACACACCCTCCTGGCCCTCGTCGCCCACGACCTAGGCGTAGCGCTCGTCCCTGAACGCATCGCCGCCAAACGCGGAGATCACGTCACCGTCTCCCTGGCCCCCGGCACCGCCTCCGACTGGCAGGTTTCGGTCGCCGTCCCCACCGGCCCCGCCGCCTCCCTGGCCGCCGACGCACTCATCGGCATGCTCCCCACGACCGCCGTCCACGCCTAGGCGTACTGCAGGTTGGCGACCCGGATGCGGCCGCCGTCACTGGTGAAGTCGTAGTGCGCCAGCCATCCGTCCGACCCGGCCGGCGCCCAGCGCACCAGCAACTTCTGCCCGGTCGGCCGTCGTTCGACTACTTCCAGGACTTGCAGCGATCCGCCGATCACCTCGTTGCGCGCCCAGGTGCGGATCGCGTCCTGGCCGGTGATCGTCCGCGACACATCGACGATCCGTCCGTCCGTGTGGAACGCGTTCGCGAGCCCGTCCAGGTCGCGCCGGTTGACCGCGTCCACGTACGCCTGCGCCGCGGGAAGAACGTCCACCGGCGCTGGCGTAGTTGACGCACCTGGATTGGAGCCCCCGCAGCCGACGAGTGCCACCGTGACTGCAGCGACGGCGAGTACCTTCACCGCTCGTCCTGGAGCAAGGTGCCGCCGACCGGCATCAATCGGGTGAGGACGGCGTCGATCCGCTCGAGCGTGTCCGGGTGCAGGGTGATGTCGGCCGCCGCCAGATTCTCGACGATGTGCGCCGGCGTACGACTGCCCGGGATCGGCACCACGGCTGGATCCTGGTGCAGCAACCACGCGAGCGCGAGCTGGCTCCGGCTGATCCCGAGGTCCGCGGCCAGCGCCTGGAGCGCGGCGTACGACGCGTTGTTGGCCTTCAGGCTCTCCGCATCGAACCGTGGCGCATTGTTCCGGAAGTCACCATCGTCCAACTTCTCCACCGTGCCCGTCAGGAACCCGGCGCCGAGCGGACTCCACGGTACGACGCCAACACCGAGCTCCCGCGCCACGTCGAGCAACTCCGGATCGATCGGCCGCCACATCGACCACTCGGTCTGTACGGCGGCGATCGGATGTACGGCGTACGCCCGGCGGAGCTCGTCCGGCGTCACATTGGACACTCCCAGATACCGCACCTTGCCGTCGGCAACCAGCTCGCCCATCGCGCCGACCGAATCCTCGATCGGCACCTGCGGATCCGGGAAATGCAGGTAGTACAGGTCGATCACATCGATGCCGAGGTTGGTCAGACTGCTGTCGGCGTACCCGCGGATGTACTTCGGCTCCGCGTTCACCAGCAACTGTTCGAACGCGAAACCCACCGCCAACGGATGCGGCTGCGCGCCGTCGGGCACCCTGAGACCGAACTTGGTCGCCACGGTCACCTCGTCGCGCCGCCCGCGGATCGCCCGTCCGACCACCTTCTCGTTGTGCCCGTCGTCGCCGTACGCGTCACTGGTGTCGATGAACGTCCCACCGGCCCCGATCGCCGCGTCGAGTGCCGCGACCGCACGGTCGTCGTCGATGTCGCCGTACATGCCGGGGGAGAGAACCATGGCGCCGAACCCGATCGCCGGTACGTCGAGTCCACCGAGATTGCGTGTGCTTGTCATGAGTCCAGCGTCGGTCGCCGATGCCGCGCGGTCCAAGACCTGTTGGTATAACCGTTGGTTATGGATGCGCACCTGCGCGAACTCCGCTACTTCGTCGCGACCGCCGAGGAATCGACCGTGACGGCCGCGGCAGCGCGCCTCTTCGTTTCACAGCCCGCCCTGTCCAAGCAACTCCGAGCGCTCGAACGCCGCCTCGGCTTCGACCTCTTCGAGCGCCTGCCGCGCGGACTGACACTGACGTCGCAGGGGTCGGTCTTGCTGCCTGTGGCGAGGGAGGTGCTCGCCGCCTGGGACCGCGGGTACGCCGAAGCGCGGGCGGCCGCCCACCCGAACCAGCTGGTGGTCGGCATGCAGACTGCTGTCGGCCGCGACCTGCAACGCCCCGCCGTCGAACGCTTCCGCGCCGCGCTCCCCGGCTGGACGGTCTCGCTGCGCCTGGTCGGCTGGGACGACCCGACCGCCGGCCTCGCCGACGGAACCAGCGACGTCGCCTTCGTCTGGCTCCCGATCTCCGCCGACTTCGCGACCCGCGTGCTGATCACCGAACCCCGCTGGGTCGCGCTACCCGCCCAGCATCCCTTGGCGGACCGCCCATCGGTCCCGTTCGAGCTGCTCCTGGACGAGCCCTTCGTAGCTCTTCCTGCGACGGCCGGTCCACTCCGCGACTTCTGGCTCGCTGTCGACGCCCGTCCCGGTCCACCTGTCGTGGCGGCCGAGGCCACCGCCGCAGACGAGGTCCTCGAGCTGGTCACCGCCGGCGTCGGCATCGCCCTGCTCGCCGAAGGCAACACGGGTCTCTACCAACGCCCCGGCCTGGTCTGCCGCCCCGTCCCGGATCTCCCACCTGCGGAACTGGCGGTCGCGTGGCGCCGCACCGACAACCGCGACGCCGTACGCGCGTTCCTTAACTCGGTCCAGCCCTGAATGCCGCCGTACACGTGGTGGTGTACGGCGGCATATGAGCCTTACCAGGCGTAGTCCTCCGGGGCGGTCTTGTAGCCCGGGAAGATTTCGTCGAGGCGGGTCAGGGACTTCTCGTCGAGCTTGATGTCGACCGCGCGTACGGCGGACTCCAGCTGCTCCATCGTCCGCGGGCCGACGATCGGGCCCGTCACGCCCGGCTGATGCAGCAGCCACGCGAGCCCGAGCTCACCCGGCTCGTGCCCGAGCTCGTCCGCGAACGCCTCGTACTGCTCGATCTGCGGCCGGAGCTTCTCGAGCGTCTCCTTGGAGCGGCCCTCGAGGCGCCGTACGCCCTCGTTCTCCTTCCGGATCACGCCACCCAGCAGCCCGCCGTGCAGCGGCGACCACGGGATCACGCCCAGCCCGTACGCCTGCGCCGCCGGCAGCACCTCACGCTCGATGTCACGCTGTGCGAGGTTGTACAGAGACTGCTCGCTCACCAGCCCGACATAGTTGCGTCGCGCCGCCGCCTCCTGCGCCTGAACGATGTGCCATCCGGCGAAGTTGCTCGACCCGGCGTACAGCACCTTCCCCTGCTGTACGGCGACCTCCATCGCCTGCCAGATCTCTTCCCACGGCGTGTTCCGGTCGATGTGGTGGAACTGGTACAGGTCCACGTAGTCCGTCTGCAACCGCTTCAGGCTCGCGTCGAGCGCGCGGCGGATGTTGAGCGCGGACAGCCGGCTCGTGTTCGGCCACTCCTGCCCCATGTCGCCGTACACCTTGGTCGCCAGCACCGTCTTCTCCCGGTTCTTGGCGTCCTTGGCGAACCACTCCCCGATGATCTCCTCGGTCCGCCCCGGGTAGATAGACCGCCCGTACCCGTTGGCCGTATCAAAGAAGTTGATCCCCTTGTCATGCGCCGCATCCATAATCGCGTGCGCATCCCCCACCTCAGTAAGAGGCCCAAAGTTCATCGTCCCCAACACGATCCGACTGACGTTCAGTCCCGTACGCCCAAGCTGAGTAAATTCCATACCCTCCACCCTCGCTCCTCGGGCTGCGGGCTTCCAACAGGAGATTCCACTTGATCTGATCGTCTGGGCTTCTGAAAGGCGGCCCGCGCATCGGCCAGACTGACGCTGGACCTACCCCGCGCTCGCCGAGAACAGCGAGGGTTCGTGCGCGAATGCGGTCGACTTGACCAACGGTGACTCGGTCTTGGCGTCGGCCCAGCTTCGGGACATCGCGTTGTCGAGTGATTCCTCGTCCACCCTTCGGCCGAGAGCCGATGCGAGAACGTGGACGGCGAGGCGGGGCGGGATCGCATTGCCGATTTGTTGGGCGATGTCGCGGCCTGACCATGGGTAGTCGCTCGGGAAGGTCTGGAGCACGCCTGCCTCGGCGAGTGTCAGTCGGCCGTCTGGCGCGCCGTCCGTCTTGACGCGGTTGCGTGTGACCTTTCCGGTCACGGTGAACGCAGGTTGGTCAGACGTGCGGCGCCCGCGCTTCTTGGGATCTCCACCGGTTCCGTAGTTGGAGACAACTGTGAACGGTTCAGGTCGCTCGAGGGCCTCGTGCATCGTCCGCCATGGTTTGAGGCTCAGCTCACCGTGCTCACGAGAAACGTCTCGCCGGAACGGGCGATGCGTAGGAGTTGGGAGCGCAGCCTCCGCATCGAGTCTGGCGACGAGGATCGCGCGACGCCTGGTCTGGGGAACGCCGAACTGCTCTGTTCTGAGGATTCCGCACTCGCAGCTGTAACCGATGCTCGACAGTACCTCGCGGACCGTCTGCCAGACCGGAAGTACGGCGGGCACCTGCTCGAGAACGATTGCCTCGAACGGCTTGTCCGAGTGATGGGCATAGAGCGCCCAACGCAATGGCTCGAGCACGAGTCTCGTTCGCTCGTCGACGGTCGTCAGTACGGTCTCCGGGTCCTCGCCGGATGCCATGCTCCGCGCAGCCCGGACGACGAGGTCCAGCGCGCGCCGGCCGTCGCCGTTACCTGCGACGGTGTACGTCTGGCACGGTGGTCCACCGGCCAGGATCTTGGCGCCGCGAAACTTCCTGGGCGAGTGATCACGTACGTCGCCCATGACCGTCGAAAGGTCCGCCTCGATGCGGGTCGCACACGCGTTCGGATCCCATTCGATGCCGATTGCGGTGACTCCGAGCCATCGCGCTGCGACGTCGAGTCCACCGGGTCCTGCGAACAGGTCCACCATGTCGACTTTCTCAGGCAGACCGTGCCGATCCCGGGTCATGAGGCGAGAGTATAGGGCCGGCCGTTCGCCGAGCGGTTCGCAACGCCGTGCAACCTGCCAGGGCGGGGACCGCCGGAGCCGTGGCGGTTCCTGTCGGTCGGAACGACTTGACATCGGGGTCGACTTGCGGTGATTCCTGCTTCTGCTCCGCAGACTGTGAGAAGTTGGACTGCGTAATGGAGACGAACGACTCGACTGCTGAGGCGACAGGAATCCCTGCATCGCTCCGGCGAATTCTGGAGACCTCGCCGACAACCTCGGCGAGGATGTCGCGTCAGGCGCGCCGCGACACCAAGCCCGAGATCGAATTGCGACGGCGCCTTCACCGCCTCGGATATCGGTATCGAGTCAACTACCCGCTGCCCGGCCTGCCGCGCCGGAGGGCAGACATCACCTTTACTGGGAGACATGTGGTGGTGTTCGTCGACGGCTGCTTCTGGCACGGATGTCCCGAGCACGGCACCAGCCCACGGAACAACGGAGCGTGGTGGGCCGAGAAGCTCAGGAAGAACGTCGATCGTGATCGTGAGACCGATGCCTACTTGCGCGATGCGGGCTGGACCGTTCTGCGGATCTGGGAGCACGAGGACCCGGATGTGGCGGCTCAACGCGTCGTTGGGGTCTTGACTACCGAGAGGAACTCGGGTGACCGTACGTAACGTTCGGTCGTCGGTCGCGATATAGCCGCCGGGGGACCTCGGGGAGCAGGTGGCTCCAGGTTCAGGCGCACAGCGTCCCAACGCTATCGACCGCAGGAGCGGAGCATGTCAGATCCAGAGCTGTACGCAGTGTTCGCCGAGTTCGCGAGGACACACGGAGCAGCGGCGGCGGCCGATCGGTTCAAACGATCGCTGCCCGAACTCGCGGAGACGTTCCGCAAGCAGTTCGAGGACGACCTGGTTCGGGTCCAGGCCGGTGGGCCTCCCGTCATCGCAGCGGGTCGCAACGCCTGGTACAGCGGTCCCACGGACGCAGACCTCCACTGGCCGGCACTGCGACGGGAGTTCGAACGGCAGAACTGGCCGGCGGACCGCATCGATTCTGTCGATCGAGCGTCGAGCACCGTGGTCGCACATACGCCGCGCCCGGATCTCACTACTTGGGACGCAAAGGGCCTCGTCGTGGGATATGTCCAGAGCGGAAAGACGACAAACTTCACGGGCGTCATCGCGAAGCTCGCGGACGTCAAGTACAAGATGATCATCGTCCTGTCCGGCATCCACAACGGACTCCGACGTCAGACGCAGGTGAGGCTCGACGAACTGCTGAAGAATCTGACCGCCGACCAGTGGTTCACCATGACCGACGAGTCGACCGACTTCGTTGTGCCGACGCATCACGCCTCGGCCCTGCTGAGCTCCAGCAAGCCGGTCTTGATCGTCGCGAAGAAGAACGCGGCTGTGCTCAAGCGAGTCGTGAGATGGCTCGACACCCAGAACAGTCGAGAGGCGCTGAAGGCAGCTCCGGTGCTCGTCATCGACGACGAGGCGGATCAGGCCTCTGTGGCGACGGCGCAGATCAACCCACTGATCAGGCGCATCCTCAAGCTGATGCCGAAGTGCACCTACATCGGGTACACGGCCACGCCGTTCGCGAACGTGTTCATCGCGCCGAACCAGGACGATCTCTATCCGAAGTCGTTCATCCTGAACCTGCCACGACCGGAGGGCTACTTCGGACCCGAGATGATCTTCGGCCGGGACGAGGTCGAAGGTGAGGGCGAGGGCGCAGCGCCGGACGGCTACGACATGGTCCGAATCGTGTCTGAGGACGAGGTCCCGATGCTCAGGCCGGTGGGAAAGATGCCCGCTGCGGAGTTCGAGCCCGAGATGACCGAGAGCGTCGTAGATTCCGTTCGCTGGTTCTGGCTGGCGACCGCCGCCCGACGGGCCCGGGGCGACTTCGGCCACAGCACAATGCTTATTCACACGTCGGTGAAGATCGACGTGCACGAGTCGTTCAAGGATCCACTGCTCGGGCTCCGCAGGCAGGCGTTGAGGCAGCTCGCGCGGGGCGACCACACCGACATCGCGGACTGGCGCAAACTCTGGGAGCAGGAATACGTTCGAGTCCCGTCGACGGACTGGGGCCGCGAGGCTCTGACATTCGACGACGTGCTGCGTTATCTACGTGCCGTGGTCGACGAGACCGCGGTGGTGCTCGACAACTACCGCAGTCAGGACCGTCTCGACTACAGCCAGGGGCCGGTCGTCGCGATCGCGGTCGGGGGCAACACCTTGTCCCGAGGGCTCACGCTCGAAGGGCTGGTCGTCAGCCTCTTCGTGCGAGGCGCGACGGCTTACGACACCCTGCTGCAGATGGGCCGTTGGTTCGGTTATAGGACGGGCTACGAGGAGCTGCCGCGAATCTGGATGACGAGCAGCCTTGCAGCTGCATTCAGGCATCTCGCGACTGTCGAACACGAGATGCGGGACGACATCGACCGGTACCAGCGACAAGATCTGACGCCGACCGAGGTCGCGGTACGGATCCGCACGCACCCGTCCCTCCGGATCACCGCGAAGATGGGCGCCGCGCAGCCGGCCGAGGTGTCGTACGCCGGGAGCCGCCTGCAGACCCGGTACTTCTACACCGAGGACGCGGACTGGCTGGGAGCGAATTTCGAGGCGACCCGTGCACTGATTCAGGAGTCGGTCAGGCACGGAACACAGGACCGTAAAGGGCAGGCCGTCGTACTGCGCGACGTTCCGGCACCTGTGGTGCAGCGTTTCCTCTCGAACTATCGGGTACACCCTGACTCGCCGGACATGGATGCGGCGCTACTCAACAAGTACATCGATCGCCAGCTCGAATCCGACTCGCCGAGCCTGTCGCGCTGGTCGGTATGTGTTGTTCCTGGTACGGGGCAGACGATGGTGGACCTCGGGAGCGGCGTGCAGGTTGCCTCTGTGATTCGTTCCCGCCTCAACGACGAGGAGCCTGGCCGTGCTGACATCAAGACCCTTATGAGCAGGCAGGATCGCGTGCTGGACGTCTCGATTCCGGTCGGTGACGCCAAGACGGAAGCACAACTCAAGGACCTGCGCGACGCCGATCCCGGGCTCCGCGACCGCGGCCTACTCGTGATTTATCCGATCGACGCGCGCAGTGATCCCGTGCAGAAGCCGACTTCCGAGTCCGATCCTAGGAGCCCTCGGCGCCCCCTCGCTGCAGTCGGCACCGTGATCGGCGTCGGTCTGGTTTTCCCTGGACAGCCGGCGGAGAAGAACAGTGTGACTGCCACCCACCTTGCGGTCGACCTCACCGATGTCGAGAAGGACGACCTCGACGAGGCCATCGAGACGGACACCGAGAGCGCAGAGCAATGACGACACGCGACCTGCTGAGTCGAGGATGGGCCGTACTCTCGCCGCCGACCGATCACCGGAAATACATGTCCTTTCCGCTTGGTCCACAGGTCGGCCGGACCAACTGTCGCATCGCCGTCGACCGGACCGGCGCCAGGCACGTGCTTGTGCCGGTCGAGCAGAACGACGCGGTGCAGTCGCAACGAGGGTCGGCCCTGACGGTCGAAGAGCATCACCTGGTGTTCGGTGGCACCGAGCAGTCGTACGTAGATGTCGGCTGCGTCCGATCCGACCTCTACTACGAGTTCGACGGTGTCGTACAGGACATCGTCGACGCAGTGCAGGGCTCGTCTGACGCACGGCAGGCGACGCTCGAGGTGGTTGGGCGCTGGCGTCGGTTGTTCGGGACGGCCGTCGTGCGTGGGCTGACCGCAGAAGCGCGCCGCGGTCTGTTCGCCGAACTCGCCTGTCTTCAGGAGCTCCTGGCCGTCCAGGCGAGTCTGAATGTCGACAGCTGGCGTGGCCCACTGCTCGAGCCGCACGACTTCGAACTCACGTCGGCCTGCGTCGAGGTCAAGGCATCCGGCACGATCTCTGAGGCGGTTCGTGTGCACGGACTCGAACAGTTGGAGCTTCATGACGGCAAATGCCTCTACCTTGCCGTCCTGACGATCGCCGAGGACCCACAGGGGCGCACGATCCCGGACCTCGTGGCGGACCTGCGGAGTGTCGTGGCTGACCTCCACACCTTCGCGGGGCGACTGCTCTCGGCAGGCTGGAGCGACGAGGATCCTGGGGTGAACTCCCGCTACGTGATCGGACCGGTCAGCGTCGTACCGGTCTCCGCAGAATTCCCGCGGATCGTTCGGAACTCGTTCGCTGGCGGCAACTCGCCGGACGGAGTCGGTCGGGTCGAGTACTCGATCGACAGGGCGGCACTCGTTCCGCACGCGACGATGGCGTCGCTGACCGAACTCGCGACGAAGGCGGTCGCATGAGCACGCGATGGTGGTCGCAACCGTTCGCGCCGGAGGGGTCCGCTGCTGCGGAGGGCATCGTGAAGCAGCTCGGGCGACCGCTGCTGGACCCGCTGACAGTCCTTGTCCGCGAGGCCGCGCAGAACAGCTGGGACGCCCGCGCAAACGACGGTCAGGTCGACTTCCGGATCCGCGTCACGACACTCGGCTCGCGCACGGCCGCCTGGCGGGACCTGATTCTCCCCGGCCCGAAGGGTGCCGCCGAGCTTCCCCTCGACTCGCTCATCGCACAAGATGCGGTCCTGCTCGTCGTCTCGGACCGTGGCACCCGTGGCCTCGGTGGTCCGCTCCGGGCGGGAACCAGGCCGGCTGACAACGAGAAGGCCGACTTCGTGCAGTTCCTAAGGAACGTCGGGGAGCCGAACGACAACGAGTTCGGCGGCGGGACCTATGGTTTCGGCAAGGGCATCTTCTACCGGTTGTCGCGGACGTCCGCGATCCTGGTCGACACGCTGACCTCTCAGGGGGATCGTCGACTCATGGGCGCGGCGCTCGGGAACAGCTGGTACGACGACGACCAGCGATACACCGGGAGACACTGGTGGGGCGAAACCGCGGCGGACAGCATTCCGGATCCGTACGTCGGGTCGGTGGCCCATGACCTGGCCGGGCGACTCGGCCTGCCAGGATTCGACGACGGTGCGACTGGGACCGACGTCGCCCTGATCGCTGCCGATCTCGGTACGTCGGACGGCGCTGGTGAGTCTCGGCCGCGAACGGTACAGGAGGCCGGCCTCTTCCTCGCTTCCTCGATGTTGTGGCACCTCTGGCCGAAGGCGGTGGAGGTCGACTCGGTTCCGCCGATGCGGTTCTCGGTCGAGATCGACGGTGAGGTGCTGGAGGTTCCTGACCCACGGTCGGTCTCCGAACTGCGGCCGTTCGTCGAGAGCCTCGAGAAGGTTCGGGCCGGCGCCGCATACGCCTATCGACGCACGGTGGCTCCGAAGGACGCCGGTCGGCTCGCGTTGACTGTCGCTGCCGCAACGACCTCGAGATCGGTCGACGACGTCATAGAGATGGCCAAGCCTTATGAGGGGCCTGCGCATCACATCGCGCGAATGCGTGTCGCAGAACTGGTGGTCGACTACCTGCCGACGAACGCGCATCCGGACGAGCTGCTGCGGTACGGAGGGGTGTTCAGATCGACGCTCGAGTCGGACGAGTTCTTCGCCTCGTCCGAGCCACCCACGCACGACAGCTGGGTTGAGAAGGGTCTCAGCGGTACGGCGCGCGGCGTTGTGCAAGGCGCGCGCAACTTCGTGGTCAAGACTGTCGACAGCGACCTGGGATTGGGCGAAGGGGCCACAGGCGGACAGGCCAAGGGCCTCGGCGCGCTGTCATCCCGATTGGCGTCTTTGCTGCCCTCAGTCGCCGCGACCGGCCCGGGTGCCCGTACGAGCCGATCGTCGGGTGGGTCCGGCGGATCGGGCCGTGCTGCGCCGCGCATTGTCGAAGGCCCCAATCTCCTCCGGCATGGCGGAAAGCTGCATCTGGTGGCAAAGGTCCATGTTCCGCCGCTGCCGTCGGACCGTACGGTCAGAGCCGAGGTTGCCGTCGTGGTCGAGGGTGGCGGACGCGAATCCGCTCCGCCGGCCGGCGCGGCCGTTCCTTCGGTGACAGGTTGGCGGACTCAGGACGATCGCGGTGTCGACGGGCCGGAGGTGGTCGTCCGCTCCGGGGATTCGCCTGATTGGTGGGTCTTTGCGACCTATGTCCCTGACGCCGTCGTTCGGTTCAGGATCACGGAGGGCGCCGCCGATGGCAGCTGACGTCCGCCCGTACCTGGTGCCGAGCTCTGGCTGTGTGTCGTGGCAACCTTGGCAACTAGCCGATGGCGACGAATCGATCGTCCTGCCCGATGTCCTCGAAGGCTGGGACTCGGGGACCGACCTGATGATTCGTCGGCTCGTCACCGTGGACCAGGAACGTCTACGGAACGAGGCCGAGCTTCCCGCCGAGGTCGGCCTGGTGGCAACCGTCTCATGGACCAGTTCCACGTCTCAGATGAGCGAATCGGTACGACCGATCTGGCTGGCGAGCTCGAGTCCGTACGTCCTCGAGGCGGTTCTCCCGGGGGACAGGATCGGTGGTGTGCTGCGGGTCCGAACCACCATCTCCATTGCCAACGCTCCGGACTCCCGTGTGCCCGGTATCGCCCGCCTGCCTGGATCGGTCCTCTGCGACGATCGGGCGGAGGTTGCCCTAGAGGGCACGATGTCGATGTTCCCCGTTCACGGTGTCGATTTCAGTCACACCAATCTGCATCCGTCGGCGTCGTGGCATCTCGAGGGTTCGCCTGATCTGCACGCGCCCTTCATGGGAACGTTCCGCCTGCTTCTGAACCGCCTGGACGGTGAACTGATGAAGGCGGTCGAGCGTGGGGCGAAGACGGCCCGCCAACAGGCCCTCGTCGACGAGTTGGCTCACGGCGTGGCAGAGCTCCTGCTCGAATTGGCGGTCGTGCACCGCGACGAGTTGTCCGACCGGGACGGCTGGCCCACGGACACTGTCGGAGACGTCCTGAGCCGATGTCTCGCGCAGGCTGGCGAGCTCCGCGAGCCATCAGGCGCTCAGGACCTGCCGAGGTTCCGGTCGACACTGGCCGGCATTGTGCGGGCCGGTGGGCAAGGAAGGATGTTCGAATGAGCGTGCTGTGGCCTCGTCTTCCTGAGCCCGTGGCGTTCGAGGAGTACGAAAAAGTGCGGGCCGGATCGGAACTTCGGACCGCGGCGCATCATCCCGAACAGGTGTACGCGCCGGTGGGAGAGCGCGTAGACGGTTCCGAAGTCGGCCGTCTCGCGCAGGAGGTTGCCGACCTGGCGGTGTCCCATGGCTTCCCCAACGCCGTCCCGGATGCGTCGAAGATCGCCTTCGACCGCAACTGCGCGCCCTTGATCCGCGGGCTGATGGACATCACCTGGGCGGAGGCCGGAACACGGTCCATCTGGTCGTTCGTCGCCCTCGTGCCACTCCCAGAGGTCACGTGCTGGCGGTTCGGTGTCGGAAACGTAGAACGTTGGGTGGCGTCCGACCTCACGCGACACACCTGGTCTCGGCTGTGGTGGCAAGCGGTGGTGTTCGAGTCGGACCCTGAGTTGCTCGGACTGCTGACCGAAAGCGATCTCAACCAACTGCTCGAGCGGCGCGCGATCGGCGGCGATCCGCGCCTGGTTCGAAGTATTGCCAGAGCACTCGTTCAGAGCGATCTGGCCGGCATTCCCCGACGCCGCGTGATCCGGGACGTGTCGCAGCGGCTTCTTCGTCACCTGGCATTCGTCGACGTCCGTGCGCTCGAGGATCGAACCCTGATCGAGTGGTGCACATATCTGGTTGGTGAATCGGTCGCAAGCATCCGACGCCTGCCGCCTGGTCCGGAATGAACGGCAGGGATTCCGACAGGGCGCCTGACACGCCTGATCTCGGAGCAGTACTTGGCCGGGTTCGATAGTTTTGGCTGGTTCGAATGCGGTCTGCACCGGCCGTCGTGAGCCTCGATAAAGGACGATGTTGGTGAGTTCTCCGCTGACCCTGCAGTTCGATCCGCTGACCATCGAGCACCTGGGGTACAAGATGTACTCCCATCTGCCGAACGCTTTGGCCGAGTTGATTGCGAATGCGTACGACGCCGATGCGACAAAGGTGCGAGTTTTCCTTCGGGACGACGACGACGGCCGAGCTGTCGTCGTCGAGGACAACGGTCATGGCATGGGGCTCGGTGATCTGCAGGACAAGTACCTTCGAATCGGTCGTAATCGGCGGGCCGAGGACGACGGGCGCTCAGAGTCGGGACGCCGCGTGGTCGCCGGCAAGAAGGGCTTGGGAAAGCTGGCCCTGTTCGGCATCGGCGAGACCATCCTGCTGACCACCAAGCGGCACGGCGAGTCCGCAGAGCTGCAGGTTGCCTTGAGCTGGTCCGACATCAAGCACGCCACCGGGACGGAGTACCACCCAGCGCTTTCCTCTCGTGCCGCGTCGGTCGAGACGCACGGCACAACCGTGGAGTTGACGAAGCTACATCGCAGGACACCCGTCAACGCACGCGAGTTGGCACAGAGCCTGGGCAGGCTGTTCGGATACCTCGACGAAGACTTCGAGATCGAGGTCATCGATGCGGCAGGTCTCAAACGGCCTGTCGATCGTGACTCGCGCTTGAACTCCATCGACACCGATGTCGAATGGCGCATCCCGGAGGACCTCCCTGTCGATCTACGGGCCGAGGTGCCGAACGACAAGATCAGAGGTCGGATCGTCGCCGCGGCCAAGCCGGTCCCCGCGGAGCAACGCGGCGTCGCTCTGTACGCCCATGGCAGGCTGGCGAACGAGCCGGAGTTCTACGGCGTCTCGGAGTCCAGTTACGCGTTCTCGTACTTGACCGGATATCTCGACGTCGACTACATAGACGACGGGGCAGCAGACGTCATCGCCACCGATCGGCGGTCGATCAGCTGGGACAGCGACCTGACCGCCGATCTCAACACGTATCTTCAGCGTCTGCTGCGATGGGCCTCGCACGAGCGCAGGGCGGCTCGGAAGAAGGCGACCGAGGAACGCATCGAATCGGATCACGGGGTTGATCTGAACAGGTGGGTCGGATCGATCCGGAGCGAAGAGCGGGAGGCTGTCGGGCGAGCCGCTTCGGTCTTGACGTCCCCGGACTCGGCGCTTGACGACGGAGATCGAAATGTGCTGTTCGAAAGTCTCCGGACGATCGCTCCCGACTACGCAGACCTGCACTGGAGGCATCTGCACCCTGCCATCAAGAGAGTGTCCGAACGGTACTACGAGTCGGGCCTCTTCCATGCAGCACTGTCCGAAGCGCTCAAGCGGTTCGTCAACGAGATCCGAACGGCCACCGGCCTCGGTGGGCGGGAGGCGTCCGCCATCGTCAACGAGGCATTCAAGGTCAAAGACGCCGACGAGGTCCCGCAGATAGACGTGGCCGGTCGCTATGCCGACGTCGGGTTCGACATCAAGACGTTGAGGAACATGCGTGAAGGCCAGTGGAAGCTTTCGCACGGCGTGGTGACCGCCTTCCGCAACCCGGTCGCCCATGAGGAAGAGCTTCTACTGATCGAGACCGAGGCGATGACCTATCAGGACTGTTTGGACGCGCTGAGCATCTTGTCGCATCTGTATCGACATCTGGAGCGGGCCCTGGAGTCGTCCGCGGCCTCGGACAGCAGCGCCTGACAAATCGCCCGCCGGTGTCAGGCGAGATTCCTTGGTTGTCGACCGAGGCGACCATGTCGGTGATCAGTTCGACGAGTTTGTCCTGGCGACTCACCACGGACAACGGCGCGAAGGTTGCCACGATCACGGACTTGGCTTTGGCTGGTGCCGCACCATCGAGCCGCAGCGCTTCTTCGGCGTACCGCTCGACGTGGTCCTTGACCGAAGGTCTGGTGGCCAGGCTGCCGCGTCGTAGCCCAGTGTGAGGTCGGACAGACCTGACCGGTTGTTGCTGTCGATGGGAACACCCAACCGATGGACAAGGTTAGAGGCTCCGCGTACACCCCAGCTGAACGTCAGGCCGCTCACTCTGCACGAATTAAGACCCGCTGGAGCGGTTCACGATAGTCTGCGTCCGTGATCGACTTGAGGAATTGTGCCTCGTCGATTCGCGCAGCGGGATCCATTGCCTGGCGCTCTGGACGTGCGATCAGTTGGCCGCCGTACGCGCTGAGAACCGGCGACCCCGACGTCAGCAGAGTGATCGGCGTACCTGCTCATCTCTACGAGGTGGAGCTTGCCTCGCTTCATGGACTGGTTCAGATAGCGACGGTGTTCTCCATCGATTGCGTGAAGCGTTGCGCCACAGCGACGAAGCGGAAGTCCCGGGTGGCGAGCACTCGGTCAGGCGAGTTCGGAAGCCGTCTGGCTCTGATTCGTGCATGCCAGGCCAAACGGACTTCCTCGCATCTTCGAGACAACTAGCGCCCTTCAGGAGGGTGGGCCGTGCAGTACTTGCCTGCGAGATAGCGTCATACGACGGCATTGTCGAACTCGTCCAACGACAGCCCCACAGGTCGCTGCCGTAGTCGACGAGTTGAGCGAGCACGTGGCGGAAGTCGGGTTCTGTGGACCGGTCTTGAGCGACGAGAAGTAGATCTCCGCTCCGGGCGAGACCTACGAGGTCGATGCGCCCGGAAGCCAGACTGACTTCCTGCCCGACGACGAGCAGCGGACCGTCGAGTCCGATGTCCTCGATCAGAAGCAGACCCGGTGACTTGCGCAGGCGGTCGTGAAGGTATTGCTCGTCCGGCGCAACCTCTTCGAGAACTGCCTCAGTTCCGTCCTCGCGTAGTACGACGAACTTTCTGCCCACGATCCCTCCCGATTGCGCACTGCATGCATTGTCCGGCACAGATCGGCGGCGGTGCTCCCTGCTGCGAGGGCTGTCGCGGTGTGGACCGACGTGAGCTTTGTGTGGCTGATTCCATGACAGCACGGACTGTGAGGAGGGCTGCTACGGTGTGCGGCTCTATCGGGATCGTCAAGGCACGTTCCAGGTGGGCGTCTGCATCCAGCGAATGGATCTTGCCTTCCCTGTGGAAGAGTTCTTCCGGAGTGACCTTCGCGAAGAGATTCTCGCCCTGCGGGAGACCGAGTTTCGAAAGTTGGCGCGAAGTACGGCGCCGAGGGGAGTGAGATGCCGATCGAGTTCGAGGCCAAGGTGTTGGGCGTCGATCCGGGTGAGGTGGCGGGCAAGATTCTCTCGCTGGGTGGGCGTCGTGTCGGGGATCGCTTGATGCGGCGGTACGTCTACGACATTGAGGCTGGGGACCAGTCGCGGTGGATTCGGTTGCGCGACACCGGTACGGCGGTGACGTTGACGGTGAAGGAGATCGCGCACGACGGGATCGACGGTACGACGGAGACCGAGGTGGTGGTCGGGGACTTCGAGGCGACCAACGAGTTGCTGCGGCGCATCGGGTTCGAACCGAAGTCGTACCAGGAGAATCGGCGGACGAGCTTCGAGCTTGCCGGCGCTCAGTTGGAGCTCGACTGGTGGCCCTTGATTCCGCCGTACCTCGAGATCGAGGGGCGCTCTCGGGAACACGTCGTTGAGGTTGGTCGCATGTTGGGTGTTCCCGAAGATGACCTCAGGGGTGAGAACACCGCGAAGGTGTACGCCCGCTATGGGATCGATCTGGGCGCGATCCGCGAGCTCCGGTTCGCCGAATGAAGCATTGACTAGCGCTCTCTGCCGGGCGGGATGCCGCGGTGGGCGTTGATTGAAGGCGGCTGGGTGGAGGGTTGCGCGGTGACGGCTCCGTGGGCGGGGGCCACGTTCGAGGCTGCGGCGAGGGCTTTGCTGAGGTCGGGTGGGAGGGGGAGGCGGGGTGGGCCGGTGGGTTCGGCGGCACCGCGTTGGAAGGTGGGACGGTGGTTGGGGAGGTGGGCAAGCTCGGGGACGGGTTGCCCGAGTTCACGCCCGAGGCGAGTGCCTGCCACCCCGAAAGGGAGGCCGTCTCCACGGTGCTCGAAGCAGAGGGCCTCGCGGTAGGGGAGTCCGCCGTCCTCGGGTTCGTACTCCCGGTAAAGCAAGCGGTGTGACGGACCGAGGTCCTGGCCGTAACGGAACTCGGGAACGACCGGCAGCTTGATCTCGGCGCAGTCCCGGAGGTCATGGTGGCCAGGAGAGTACCCAAGACGCTTGCCGTCGAAGTCGTCCTCGCGCCCTCCTGCCAGTGCTCGGAGGCCGAGTTTCAGCGCTTGGAGTTCTCGAGCGCGGAGGCTGTCGGGCCGCGAGGCCGCGGCCTGCTCGAGGATCCCGATCTTCCGCCGGAGCTCAGGGTCGATGATGATGCGGAACCGCGCGGTCATTTCTTCGGCAGGTCAGAGTCGTCGATCGGCTCGTCGAGATCCCAACCGAACTCTGCCGCTACATCCTCGAGTGGTACGGACGGCTCCTTGTCGGCCAGGCGCTCTCGGGCGATGTCGTACACGTGGTCGAACTCGAGGGTGTCGGCTGAGAGTACGGCGAGGCGTTGCCAGAGGTCCCAGGAGATGACGACGCCTTCAGGCTGCCCTGCGTCGCCGACGATGAAGGGGCCGGCCTCGCCCGAGCGGAACCGTTCGAGCATCTGCGGAAGGTGCTCGGCGGCGGCGGACGGGCCGATCACCCAGATCCGTTCACCGCCGGCGAGAATGTGCGGTGTTTCGTCGGAGTTCATCGAGGTCCTTCCGGTGGTTGCTGCGTCCTCTACAGAATAGGAAGTCGACGCTGGCGAGGCGGGGAGTTATCCACAGGGCGCTACCTTGGTTTGAACTCGGACTCGTTGGCCAGCTCGCTCAGATCCCGCCGTACCTGGAGATCGAGGGTGACTCGCGTGGGCATGTTGTCGAGGTGGCTGGGGCACTTGGCATCGATGAGTCGCGGCTGACTGGGGAGAACACAATCAAGGTCTTTGCGCGCTACGGGATCGATCTGACCACGATCGGCACCCTGCGGTTCGATTGACGGCTGCCCAGAGCTGGTTACCTGCTCTGGGATGGGCCTCTGTTTGGTGGGCGGCGTTGGGCTGCCGGCGGGTGGGTGGTTTGTGGTCCGGAGGTGCCGGGTGGGGGAAGTCCCTCCATGGCCTTCAATGCTTGGGCCAGGTCGGCCGGTAGCGGCATGCGGGGCGGTGTAACGGGACGGCCGGACTCTTTGCCAGGGCCAACTGCCGGACGGACTGTCGGGAGGTGGTCAAGCTCGTCGAGGGCGACGCCCTTGGATCGTCCGAGCCGGGCGGCGGTCACGTCGAAGATCTCGCCGTCCTTGCGAGGAGCAAAAGCGACAACCTGCCGTACCGGGAGGTGCGATTCGGTTGGGCCTTCGAACTCTCGGTAGGTCATCCTGTGCGAGGGACCCATCGGCTGGCCGCGCCTGTTCAATTCCTGCACGACAGGAATCTTGATCTCCGCGCAGTCGCGAAGATCTGAATGATCGTCAGAGCGGCCTAGGCGCTCTCCTGCGAACTCGGCCTCGCGGCCCTCACGCAGGGCGCTTAATCCGAGGCGAACTGCTTCGAACTGCTGGGCGGCCGGACCGTTAGGCTCTGCCTGGGCGCGGGCGTAGAGGTCACGGAGTTCGTCCAAGAGCTCCGGATCGATGATCAGGTGGTATTTCGCGGTCATCGCGAGGCGGGCGGCTCGTTGTCGCTGTCGAGGTTCCACCCGAACTCCTCGGCCAGTTCGTCGGCCGAGACGTAGTCCTCGACGCGGTTGGTCGCCAAGCGCCGCCGAGTGACCTCGCGAATCTCTGCGGCCTGCTCGGCATCGGCTGCCAGCTCTTCGAGCTGCTCCCACCGGTCGAACGGGACGACCACGCCTTCTGGTTGGCCCTCGTCGCCGAAGATCAGTGGCTCAGCCTGACCTGCACGGAACCGCTGGAGCATCCGAGGCAGGTTGTGCGCGGCGGTGGCCGTGTCGATCACATTGACCCGGTCACCATTGGGCCGGTCCTGCGGCGTCTCCGTCGACATCTGAACTCCCTCACTAGCTTTCGCCCAGACTAAATGACCTCGTCATTGCTTGGGCTTCGGTCTGACATCGGAATCATCGATGGGTCGTCGAGGTTCCAGCGGACGCGTTCTCCGTCGGCGAGCAGGTATGACGCTTCCTCGGAGTCCATCGTGGTCCTTCCCGGTTTGTGGACGTTCTCAGCAGAATATGAGCGGCGCTCTGTTCGGGAGAGGAGTTATCCACAGGGGGTGACGGGTGTTGTCGGGTGGGTTGGGTGGGCGTAGCTTCGGAGGTGGGTGAGTGGGGGATGAGCGCCGGCTGGGGGTGTGTTTGCCGGTGGAGGAGGCTCTGCCCGGACGTCCCTCCAGATGGGTGGAGCTCAAAGGAGCCCGGGGCGCTTTGGCGCTCCGGGCTCCCTCTTGGTCGGGTGACGAAGGTCAGAGGTTGTGGAAGAACTTGCGGAGGTCGGCGGTGAGCTCTTCGGGGCGTTCTAGGGAGGCGAAGTGGCCGCCCTTGTCGAAGTTGGACCAGTGGACGATGTTGGTGTTGTCGCGGTCGGCGAGCGGGCGGATGGTCTTGAAGTCGTCGGCGAAGACGGCGACGCCGGTGGGGGCGTGGTTGAGTTGGGGCTCGGCGCCGGAGTTGGCCTCTTCGTAGTGGTAGCGGCCGGCTGCGGCTGAGGTGTTGGTGAACCAGTAGAGGGAGACCTCGGTGAGGATCTGGTCCTGGGTGACCAGGCTGGTGCCGTTGCCGAAGTTGTTGAAGAGTTCGTTCCAGGCGAGCTGCCCGACCGGTGAGTCGGAGATGCCGACGGCAACGGTCTGGGGGCGGGTCGAGTTGATCGCGTTGTACCCGCCGACCGACTGGAACCACTTCAGGTGCTCGAGTGCGGCGTAGTCGGCCGGCGTGAACTTCTCGAACTCGGCCGGGTCGCCCGACGGGAAGGAGAACAGCTGCAGGACGTGCAGTCCGAGGAATCCGGGTGGGTTCAGTACGCCGAGCTCCCGGGCGACCATCGCGCCGGCGTCGGACCCGTGCGCGCCGTACGACTCGTACCCGAGCCGCCGCATCAGCGTGTCGAACGTCCGCGCGACCCGCGCCATCGTCCAGCCGCGGTCGGCGAGCGGCGTGCTGAACCCGAAGCCGGGGATCGACGGTACGACGACCGAGAACGCGTCCTCGGCGGATCCGCCGTACGCGACCGGGTCGGTGAGCGGGCCGATCATGTCGAGGAAGTCGGCGAACGAACCCGGGTACGTGTGGGTCAGCAGCAGCGGGGTGGCGCCCTCGACCTCCGACGGCACGTGGATGAAGTGCACGGTCTGCCCGTCGATCTCGGTCAGGTAGTGCGGGAACTCGTTCATCCGCGCCTCCTGCGCCCGCCAGTCGAACCCGTTCTGCCAGCGGTCGACCATCTCGCGGAGGTAGTGGTTCGGAGTGCCGAGGTCCCAGTCGTCGCCCGGGGCGGCCTCGGGAAGGCGGGTCCGCGCGAGGCGGGCGTTGAGGTCGTCCAGGTCGGCCTGGGCGATCGTGACGGTGAAGGGCCGGATGCTCTCGTTCGTGTTCATGGCTCTACCGTAGAATCCGTATAGGAACATTAGATTCCTAATTGGGAGATCGTTTTGCTCGAGACTTCGCAGCGTTTGCTAGCACTGCTAGCCCTGCTGCAGACGCGTCCGGCGTGGACCGGTTCCGAGCTGGCCGAGCGGCTCGAGGTGACGACGCGGACGGTGCGGAACGACATCGACCGGCTGCGCGAGCTCGGGTACCCGGTTGATGCGACGCGCGGTCCGGCCGGCCACTACCAGCTCGGCGTCGGCGCGAAGCTTCCACCGCTGCTGCTGGACGACGAGGAGGCAGTCGCCGTCGCGGTCGGTCTGCGGACCGGTGCGGGCGTTGTCGGGATGGGGGAGAGCAGCGTTCGCGCGCTGACCAAGCTCCAGCAGGTACTCCCGCATCGTCTGCAGCGCCAGGTGAACGCGATCAACAAGGCGATGGACAAGGGCCCCGACAACACGCGTTCGAACGTCGATGCTCCCGAGATCGATCCCGCTGTACTGTCGACGATCGCGGCGTGCATCCGGGACGAGCATTACCTTCGCTTCGAGTACGTCGTACCGGACGGCGTCTCGCTGTACAAGGCGGGATCGAGTGTCACGCAGCAGTTGCCGATCCTCGTCGAGCCCTATCGGTTGGTGAGCTGGCACGGGTACTGGCATCTGGTCGCGCGGGACGAGCAGGGCGCCTGGCACACGTACCGGGTCGACTGGATGTCGTTGCGGATGGCAACGGGGCGGCGGTATCAGCCGCGTCCGATGGCCGACGGGGAGTACATCGATTTCGTACTGCGTGATGTGGCGTCGGCGGGGTGGAAGGTGCATGCCCGCATCACGGTGTACGCGCCCGCGCAGGAGGTCCTGTCCCGTATCCACGCAGCCGTCGGCATCGTCGAATCCGTCGATGACGACACCTGCATCCTGGTCACGGGCGCCGACTCGCTCGAGACGATCGCCGTCTACATCGGCATGCTCGGCCTCGACTTCCACGTCGACGGCCCGCCGGCCCTCGTCAACCACCTTCGCACCGTGGGCGAGCGCTATCTGAAGGCGATCGGCGTACCGAAGAACGGGTAGTGGTCGCGAGCTGGAGCGCAGCGGAGGAGGGGGCGGGCCGGGGAGAAGGGCGGGATCGGGGGGACCACCCGTTCTTAGGTACGTCGAGCGCGCCTAACGACAGGAGGTAGTCGGCAGATCCGCGGAATGGGAGAGGGGCTCGGGCGGGCGCGAGGGGCGGTTGGTCGACTACGTCCTGTCGTTAGGTACGCCTAGGCCGGCGTTGCGGGCTTGGATTATGGCGGTGGCTCGGTCTGCCGTGCCTAGTTTGGTGAAGATGGTGGAGACGTTGTTGGCGACGGTTTTCGGGGCCAGGTCGAGGCGGGTGGCGATCGCGGGGTTGGAGAGGCCGGCGGCGAGGAGGTCGAGGATCTCGCGTTCGCGGGTGGTGAGTTCGGGGAACGGGTCGGTCGGTGGCGGGGCGGCGAAGAAGGTGAGGACGCGGCGGGCTACCCCGGGGCCGAAGATGGCTTCGCCGGCGGCTACGGCTCGGATGGCGCGGGCGATCTCCTCCTGTTCGGCGCCTTTGACGAGGTAGCCGCGGGCACCGGCGCGCATGGCGGCGAAGACCGAGTCGTCGTCTTCGAACATGGTGAGTACGAGGACGGCGACCTCGGGTGCGGCGCGGGCCAGTTCGCGGGTGGCGGCGAAGCCGTCCAGGTCGGGCATTTGGAGGTCGAGTACGGCGACGTCGGGGCGGGTCGTGACGACCTCGCGGATCGCTTCACGTCCGGTCGAGGCGACCCCGACAACCTCGATCCCGGGCAATGAACTGAGCAGCGCCTCCAACCCCGCCCGAACCACCGGGTGATCGTCGGCCAGCACGACCCGGATCACCGCAACTCCAAGGAAGAAGCCTCGGCAGACGGTACTGCGGGACTCGGTCCGGCAGGCGCGTCGGTGGAACTGCGGGCGGCGGGAGGGCGCGTGGCTTTGGGGTCGGCGGGCGCGTCGGCGGAGGCGTGGGCGGCGGGGGTGCGCGTGGCTTTGGGGTCGGCGGGCGCGTCGGCGGAAGCGTGGGCGGCGGGAGTGCGCGCGGCTGAGGCGTCGGCTTCGGCGGAAGCGTGGGCGGCGGGGGTGCGCGTGGCAGAGGCGTCGGCTTCGGCGGGCCCGTCGGCGGAAGCGTGGGCGGCGGGGGTGCCCGTGGTAGAGGGGGCGGCGGGCGAGTCTGTGTCGGAGGCCGCGGGAGTTTGGGCGGGAATGGCGTCGCGAGAGTGGATCGGGGTGTCGGTGGTGGAAGTCGGGAGGGGGAAGACGGCGCGGACGAGGCCGCCGTGGGCGGTTGGGCCGGCTTCGAAGGTGCCGCCCAGTTCGGCGGCTCGTTCGTTCATTGCTTGGATGCCGACGCCGGGCCGCCAGTTCTCGCCTGGTGGGCCGTCGTCGGTCACCTCGATCTCCAACGCGGTCCCGCAGCGCAGGGTGAGTACGGCGGAGGTTGCCCGCGAGTGCCGTACGACGTTCGTCAGCGCCTCGGTTGCGATCCGGTACGCGGCGACCTCCAACGCGGCGGGCAATGTCGGCAATCCCTCGGCTGCGACCTCCACCTGGAGCGTTGCTCCATCGGCACGGAAAGACAGCTGATCCGCGCGTTGCCGCAGTGCTCCGACCAGGCCGAGTTCGTCGAGTGCCGGGGGTCGCAGGTCCTCGACCAGACGACGGACGTCGGCGATCGCTGACCGGGTGTCGGAGCGCAACCGGGCGAGCAGTTCGACAGCCTGCGAGGTGTCGGTGGTGATCAGGTTCGCGGCGGCGTCCGCGGAGAATGCGACGCCGGTGAGCGTTGGCCCCAGACCGTCGTGCAAGTCCCGCCGCAACCGCCGACGTTCCTCCTCCCGCGCGGACACGAGCTTCTCGCGCGACGACTGCAACTCCGCCGACAATCGCGTCGCATGCAGCGCGACCGCCAGCGGTACGGCGACCAGTCCGAGCACACTGCGATCGGCCGACGACAACCCCGACTCGCCCGACCGCACCCCAACCTCGAGCGTCCCCACCACTTCACCCCCGTACGACAACTCCAGCGGTACGACGGAACTCGCCGCGGAACCGCCCGCGTACCCGCTGCGGTCAACAGCAGAACCGTCCGGGTACGCGC
>NZ_SODT01000016.1:79517-425342 GCF_004366005.1 Kribbella sp. VKM Ac-2566
GCTGCGGTCAACAGCAGCTCCGCGCGCGTGCGCGCTGCCGTCAGCAGCAGAACCGCCCGCGTGCCCGCTGTGGTCAACAGCGGAACCGCCCGCGTACCCGCTGTGGTCAACAGCTGCTCCGTCCGGGTACGCGCTGCGGTCAACAGCAGCTCCGCGCGCGTGCGCGCTGCCGTCAGCAGCAGAACCGCCCGCGTGCCCGCTGTGGTCAACAGCGGAACCGCCCGCGTAACCGCTGTGGTCAACAGCTGCTCCGCCCGCGTGCGCGCTGCCGTCAGCAGCAGAACCGCCCGCGTGCCCGCTGTGGTCGACAGCAGAACCGCCCGGGACGCCGCTGCGGTGAACAGCTGCTCCGTCCGGGGCGCCGCTGTGGTCAACAGCCGTTTCGTCGGCGATGCCGCGACCGTCGGCGGCGGGACCGCTCGGGATCGCGCGGACGTCAGCGGCGGAACTGTTCGTCTGGGTGCTGCTGTCTGTGGCGGTGCGGTCGGTGGTGGTGGGGCTGGCGGCGATGACTTGGCCGTTGACGATGAGGGCGGCGTATGGGAGGCGTAGTGCGGAGCGGATTGCCGCGACCACGCCCGGAAGGCCGGCGGACAGCTGCTCGCCGACCCGGGACGCCACGCGCGCCGGATCGTGCCGATCGCCGTACAGGGCTCGGTCGACCAGTTGCTGAAGCCGGGGCAGCACCGGCGCGATGACCAGCGCCACGAACACGGTCACCGCGGCTGACCGCCCGACCTGTGACGCGATCAGCGAGTCGAGTAACGCGACCAACGCCGCATAGATGCCAATGGCAACCAGCGACAAGAGCGCCCACGTCAGCGCACGCGACACGACCAACCGGATGTCGAGCAGCTGGTAGCGGACGATCGCGACAGCGACCGCGATCGGGATCAGCGGAATCGCCAGCAGGACGAGGATCGGCGTACCGGCGACGAAGGCCCACGGGACGACGAAGAGCAGCGCGATCACCGAGGCCAGCAGCAACCACAGCAGTTGCCGGCGGCCCGCTTCGTCAGCCCGGCGGTAGCGGATCCCGAGGCAGATCAGGGCCAGCAGGAGTGCGGCGAGGTTGCGCACCTCGGTCGCTGTCCACAGTGGTTGCAGAGCGTCGAAGTTCGGCACGGTCACTAAGCCGAGAGGAAGATCGGGCGAGATCGCTTCGCCGCTCCCGATCATCTCCAGCACGAAGAGCGGTGCGGTCACAATGATCCCGATCGCGGCCCAGCGCCAGCGCGGGGACAACAACCGGCCGTCCGGGAAAAGCAACAGCGCGAGCGGCAGGAACAGTCCGATCGACCACGGCCAGGCAGCCATCGAGACGGTAACGAGCACCCGCTGGGCGAGCTCGCCGTGCACGACATAGGCGAGGGTGTTGGCGAACGGCGTGGTGGCGTGCCCGATGCCGTCCGCGAGGAACAGCCAGCCGATCGGGTTGGCCGGCCGGTGCCAGGCGATCACCGCGCCGCACAGGCCGAAGGTGAGGCCCATCAGGCCGTTCGTCACGGAGAAACTGTCGACCAGCTCGCGCCAGCCCCACCCGATCGAGACGCCGTAGGCCACGGCGAAAACCACCTCGGCGACCACCAGCGCGGCCAGCGCGGCGGCGAGGCCTCGGCGGTTCCGGGACGTTGTCATATCCGCAGTGTGCTCCCGAAAGGTTCCCGGCGTCTCGGGAAAGCGATCCCGGATCGGGCGGGGAACTGCCCGCCGGCGAGGGAATCCACCCTCAGGCGGACAGCTGCCCGCAGGGACGACGGTGGTGCCAACACCGGAACAAGGGGGTAGGGAAATGTACAGATTCGGGCTGGTTCTCCTCGGGCTGCTCGCCCTGATGGACGTGGCGACACCGCTCCTCACGGACGGGGATCACCCGCCGATGAGCGTCGCGATCGGGGCCTCGGTGATCGGGCTGATCAGCCTGGTGCTGGTCGGGTACGCCTGGCGCGGGAAGCGCTGGACGCTGGCGCCGTTGATCACGCTGCGGTTGGCTTCTGCGCTGCTCGCCGTACCGGCGTTCTTCGTGTCCGATGTACCCGCTGCCGCGGTCGCCGCGGCCGGATTCGGGGTCGCTGCGACGGTCGTCGGCGTGATCGCCGTACTGCTGCCGAAGCGCGAGTTGGCAGGTGCGCGATGACACAGACGATCAGCCGTACGACGTCCCGCCCGGACATCCGGCCCGCGTGGCGGTTGGTGGCAGCGCTCGTCCTGCCGATCGGGCCGGCCGCGGTGGCGCTGCTCCGGTTCCTGCTTCCGTACGACACCGCGGACGACGTCTCGACAATGACCAGCAAGATCGTCGGTCACCTCGATCGCAGTTCGACGATCCTGTGGCTGTCCTACCTCGCGTTGGTCACGCTGGTGCCGGGTGTGTACTTCGTCGGACGACTGGCCCGCCGTGGCGCGCCCTGGCTGACCGGGATCGCGGTGTTCCTCATCGTCCCGGGCTACCTGTCGTTGCCCTGGCTGGCGGGGAGCGACGTGTTCACCTGGTCGGCGGGCACCGCCGGTGTCGATCAGGCGACGATCACGAGGATCGCCGAGGTCACGCACGGCTCGGTGGATGTCGCCGGAACCGTGTTCGTGGTCGGGCACGTACTCGGCACCATCCTGCTCGGGATCGCGATGTGGCGTTCCGGAGTGGGCGGCCGGTGGGCGGCGCTGGCGGTCGCGGTCTCGCAGCCGCTGCACCTGATCTCGGTCATCATCAGCAGCCACCCGCTCGACCTGGTCGGCTGGGGACTGCAGGCAGTGGGGTTCGCCGCGGTGGGGTGGGCGATCCTCCGGATGCCGAACGACGAATGGCAGCCACTGTCGTGAAGCGTTCCCGGGCCTGTCGGACCGGACGGGCCTGGGCGCGCGGGTTCAAACCCTGAAGAATAATCGCACGGAATGCAGGACTACCGTCGCGTACCGTGAATTGGTCGCGTTTCTCGCGTGCCCGTGGCAGCATTCTCGAATTGGGGATGAGGATTATGTCGCGAGCGAAACGGGCAATACCTCAGGCGCATCGCGCGGTGTGGCTGGCTGTCGGGATCGTCGCCGCGCTGGGCGCCGCGGCGTGGGTGGCGATCGCACAGGCCGGCTCCGGGGGCGGGTCCGCGGATCCGTCGGCACAGATCACCACGCATTCGGCACATCTGGCAACCCCGACGCTCAGTACGCCGCCTGCGACCGAGCGCAACGTGGTGAATCCGGGCGCGGCCGCGTGCGTCAAGGAAATCCAGGCGGCGGAAGCCGTTGTCGCGGCGGCGGGTAATGCCACTGAGCATTGGCGTGAACACGTACAGGCACGGACCGATTTGCTGGCCGGTAAGAATTCCGAGGAACAGACAAAGGCAATCTGGAAGCGCACCCGGCTGCTCGGTCCCGCGGATGAAGTCGCGGTGAATTCAGCGGTCGCCGAGCGTGCGAAGGTGAAGGGCAGCTGTGCCGGCGTACCGGGCAAGGCGGCCGCGGTGTGCAAGCTGCGGCTCGCCGCCCTCGACGCCGCGGGCTCGGCGGACCGCGCCGCCGCGGGGGACTGGGCGGCCCATTTGCAGGCGATGGCCGCTCACGCGGCGGGGGATTTCGGCGCCGAGCATGCGCAGGATCTTTGGGTCGCCGCCTGGACCGCCGCGCCACGGAATCTCAACGCGGCGGCCCGCGCCACTGCGGCCCTCGCGGACGCGCCGGCCTGCAAGCCCGCCTGACGCCGTGGTCAAACCCCGTGCTGCTTGAGGAAACTTACTGTCTTTGTCATGGACGTCGGCCACGCGGGGCCGAACGCGTGTTCCTCGCCGGGGTACGTGAACAGCGTCGCGTCCTTCCCCGCAGCCTTGAGAGCGGCGAGGGTTTCGCGGGACCAGGCGATCGGGCAGGTCGAGTCGGACTCGCCGTGGTGGATCAGCACCGGCTCGGTCACGCGGCCGAAGAAGTTCACCGCGGACAGGTTTCGCCAGAACGACGGGTTCGTTGCCGGTTCGCCGTACCTGCGCAGGATCTGGGCGGCGACCGGCCGATCCGGTCGCGTCCAGCGGTTGAAGTTGTCGACGGCATCCGAGCTGACCGGCGCGAAAACGACGGCGGCCTTCACGAGACCGGGCTGCGTCGCGAGCACGTTGTAGGTGATTCCGCCGCCCATCGAGCGGCCGAGCAGTGCGATCCGCGATGGGTCGACGTACTGCGAGGTGCGGAGCGCGAGGACGGCGTTGACGACGTCCTCGGTGTAGCCGAGTCGCAGGTTGATTTCGGAGCTCGGATCCTTCGAGGACTCGGCGTGGTTGCGGTAGTCGGTATGAAGGACGACGTACCCACGGCGGGCGAGGTAGTCCTGCTCACGCATCAGTCCGCGACCGTTCGTGTAGACGGCCGGGTCGATGTAGCCGTGGTTCAGGACGAGTGCCGGGTGCGGTCCTGGGGTTGAGGGGACGTTCATGATCCCCGAGATCGTCAGCGTCGCGCTGCGGTAGGTGACGTGATAGCGCGTGTACGCCGAGTTGCGGGCGAGCACGCGGCCGAGTCGAAGGCCGTCGCCGTTGTACTTCTTCGTCGTCAACGCCTGCAGCGATACCGGGTTGGGAGCGGTCGAAGTCGGGACGGTCGGTCGTGGTGAGGTGGTCGGGGGAGCGGCGGACGGCGTGGGGGAGGTCGCGCTCGGTGGCGGCGCAGGGGGTGCCGCGTCGTCGTTGGTGCAGGTGATCGCGGCCGTCGTCATCAACGCGACGACTCCCGCCCACGCCATCCGCCGGCTCATACAGCCAAGTCTGCCGTGGCCTCCGGAGAAGTCCGCGAAAGTTCCGGCAACGATTGGCCGCCGGGCCACTGCACGATCAGTACGGCGGACAGTACGAGCGCTCCACCCAGCCACTGCACGGCGCTCAGGTGCTCGCCGAAGACGAGCGCCGCCGCGACGACCGTCACGACCGGCTCGAAGATCGACAGGATCGAGGCCACCGACGGGCCGACCCGGGCCATCCCGGCAAAGAAGAACAGGATCGCCGCGACGGTGCTGATGAGCGCGACAGCGGCCAGCCACAGCCAGCCGATCGGGGCAAACGTCAGATCAGTTCCGCGGAAGAGGCCGAGAACCAGGAAGGTGCCGAAGGCGCCAGTGCACACCAGCGCCGTCAGCGCGAGCGGCTGGACGTCGGTGGTCAGCGAATCGCCGACCAGGATGTAGCCGGTGTAGACGATTGGTGCACCCAACGCCAGCAGGACGCCGAGCAGGTCGAACCGCCCGGTCATCGCCCCGCTGAGCACCAGCCCGATCCCGACCAGCGCGACCGCCAGCGCCCCAAGGCGCCGGCGTGACGCGCGTTCGCGGCGCAGCGCGATCGCCCCGACCATCACCAGCACCGGATACAGGTACAGCAGCAGCGCGACCAGTGACGCGTCGATGCGAGCCAGCGCGGAGAAGTACAGGCCGGATTGGGCGGCGTACCCGAACACGCCCATACCGAGTCCGGTGAGGACGGCCCGGCGGGGCAGGTTGCGGAGCGAACCGCGGGCGAACGCGAGGGCGAGCAGTAGCGCGCCGGCGAGACCGAAGCGGACCAGGAGGAGGGCGTCCACTGACACGCCCGCGTCGTACGCGAGCTTGCCGAAGACGGCCATGACCCCGAAGGTGGCGGCGGAAAGAAGGCAGAAGAGGCGTCCCACATCATCGATGGTCAGGGGAGCAGACCGTTCACGTCTATCACGGCTTCACGGACAGCATTGTGAAGCTAAGCTGAACGAATGATGGATCTGCACCGACTGCGGTTGCTGCGGGAGGTCCACGGCCGCGGAACAGTTCACGGCGCGGCCCGCGCGCTCGGCTACTCGCCCAGCGCGATCTCGCAGCAACTGGCCGTTCTGGAGCGTGAGACCGGGACCCGATTGCTCGAGCGGGTCGGTCGCAATGTGCGGCTGACTGCGGCGGGCGAGGTGCTGGTGCGGCACGCGACGGCGCTGCTGGACGGAGTCGAAGCAGCCGAGGCGGAGTTGGCTGCCGTCGCGGCCGGCCGGGTTGCGGGAGTGGTCCGGATCGCGTCGTTCCAGTCCGCCTTCATTCGCGTAGTCGCTCCGGCGATTCGCAGCCTCGCGACGACGCATCCCGATATCCGCGTCGAGGCCGCCGAGCTCGAGGTCGAGCAGGCCGCGCCCGCGCTTCGGTTGCAGCAGTTGGACGTCATGGTCGGCGACGAGTACGACGGCCAGCCGCGCGCCGTACACACCGACCTGCATCGTGAGCACCTGCTCCGCGAACAGATCCGCGTCATTCTCCCCGAGGATCATCCGGAGGCCGCTGCCGACCGCGTCCCGCTGAGGCAGCTCACAGACCTGCCGTGGGCTGCGTGCCAGCCCAACACCGGTCACCGCGAGATGCACGTCCGCGTGTGCCGTGAGCTCGGCGGGTTCGAGCCCGACATCCGCTACAGCTCCGACGACTTCCTCATCCTGCTCGAGCTCGTCCGTACGACGGGTGCGGGCGCACTGCTCCCGGATCTCGTCATCGGTGCGGGCGCTCCAGGCGTCGCCGTACGGCTGCCGGCCGAAGGGGATGTCGGGCGGGCGGTGTTCCTGCTGACCCGCCGTACCCGAACTCCCGCGGTCGCGGCAGTCGCCGATGCTCTGGCCACTGCTGCCACCGATCAAACGAGGTCGTGACGCAGCAGCACGGTCCGGTCGTCGAAGGACCGGGTCTCCGCCAGCCGGAGCGTACGTCGACCGGTCGGCTGGTGGACCGGCTTGCCGCCGCCGAGCACCACCGGGTGCACGATCACGTGGTATTCGTCGAGCAGCCCGAGCCCGGTCAGCGCCGCCGCGACGGTCGAGCTCCCCGTCAGCAGGATGTCCTTGCCCGGCTCCGCCTTGATCGCCTCGAGGTCCTTGGCGTTGCGGACGATGCGCGTGTTCCAATCGGCGCTTTCGAGGGTCGTCGAGAGGACGAGTTTCGGCGTACGGCGCCAGACCGGCGCGAACTCGATCGCGTGCTGGTCGGGGTTCATCGCCTCGGCGTTCGGCCAGTACGACGACATCATTTCCCAGACCGTCCGCCCGTACAGGAACAGGTCGGCGCGCTCGGTCAGCGACATCGAGTACGCACCGAGCTCCGGCCCGAGCACCGGCCAGTCGAACTCGCCGTTCGGCCCCTCGATGAAGCCGTCGAGCGACTGGTGCACGTAGTACATGATCTTCCGCATGATGTCCTCCCGGTGATGGCTGCCTGTGCCTCCCGGTCGGAGCAGGTCGCCCGGCTTTGACATCGGTTCAGGAAATCCAGCCGAGACTTTCGAGGGTGTCCGTCGTCGGTTTGTACTCGCAGGCTGCGACGCCCTGATATCCGGCAGCTCGCAACGCGTCGAGAGTCGCGTCGATCGGCAGCCCTCCGGATCCCGGCTCGCCGCGTCCCGGGCTGTCGGCGAGCTGGACGTGCGCGACCGGAACCGTCGACGCCGTGGCGAGCAGGTCGACCCGGTTGCTGCCGAGGTGGAACGTGTCGAACAACAGCGAGAGATTGTCGACGTCCCGCAATGGGCCGCTGAGGAGCCGCAGGACGTCGTCCGCGGTGAGCAGGGGATAGCGGCCGTTCAACCCCTTGGTCAGTGGCTCGATCAGGACCGTGCCACCCACGGCGGCCACGGCCGAGGCGGCGGCACCGATCGCGGCTGTTGCAGTCTTCTCCTGCTCCTCCGGCGACCAGCGGTCGTCGAGTTGCCCGTAGAGCAGGTTGAACAGCCGGCAGCCGGTGCGCTCGGCGATCCCGACCATCGCTCGCACGTTGGCAGTCAGCTGTTCCTGCCGATCCGGATGCGATGCGACGCCGCGCTCCCCGCCCGGTATGTCTCCGCCGTAGAAGTTCAAGGCGCCCAGCGACACCCCGGCGGCCGACACGGTGCGCACGAAGTCGTCGACCTCGGCCGTCGACGGATCGGGTACGGCGAACGGCCACCAGGACTCCACGACCCGGAAACCGGCCTGCGCCGCCGCGGCGAACCGCTCCGGATACGGCAGCTCGGTGAACAGCATCGAGACGTTCGCACTCAGCTCGTGGCCGCGATACTTCATCGCCGAAGACTAACATCAGCTCTTGCCAGTCGTGCATTCTTGTCTAACAATCTTACGACTACCAACGACGCCGGAGGTGCGATGCACACCGAGCACGAGAACCAAGTAGTCGACTCCGATCCGGACTGGCCGTTGGCGGCGACCCGCTGGGCCCAGATCACGTTGGCCGAGGACGATCCCGCGCATTTCGACGCGGACTTCTGGCTGCGGCTGATGCGCGACAGCAAGGCGAACGCGACCTGCATCAGCGCGGGCGGGTACGTCGCCTACTACCCGACGGAGATCGAGTACCACTACCGGAGCAAGTTCCTCGGCGGCACCGACCCGTTCGGCACGCTCGTCGACGGCGCCCGCAGCCTCGGCATGAGTGTGATGGCGCGGGTCGACCCGCACGCGGTCCACGCCGACGCCGCAGCGGCGCACCCCGAGTGGCTGGCCCGCGACCGGGACGGCAACCCGATCGAGCACTGGGCGTACCCCGGTATCTGGCTGACGTGCGCGTTCACGCCGTACCACCGGGAATTCGTCACCGAGGTGATTCGCGAGATCGTCCGCGAGTACGGCGTGGACGCGGTCTTCGCCAATCGGTGGGAGGGGTACTACGGGATCTCGTACAGCGAGGACGCCCGCAGGTCGTTCCGGGACGAGACCGGTCTGGAGTTGCCGTCCGAGGAGCACGGCGAGGGCTGGCCGGAGTACGTCGCTTGGCGGCGCCGGCGACTCGGGGACCTGGTCGGCATCTGGGACCAGGCGGTCCGCGACCTCCGCCCGCATGCCCGCTTCGTGCCGAACATGGGTGCGCTCGCGGCGCGCGACCTGGCCCGTGATCTGGCCGAGCCGGTCGCGCCGCTGTTCATCATCGACAAGCAGGGCCGGCACGGTATCGAGGCGCCGTGGGCGGCCGGCCGGAACGGGAAGCGCAATCGAGGAGTGTTCCCGGACCGTCCGGTACGACTCATCACCTCCGTCGGGCCCGAGCACAAGTACCGCTGGAAGGACTCCGTCGCGCCGCCCGAGGAGACGAAGACCTGGATCGTCGACGGGTTCGCGCAGGGCGCGCTGCCGTGGTTCACGAAGTTCAACGCGAGCGTGCCGGACCAGCGCTGGGTGCGGCCGGTGGTCGAGGCGTTCAACCTGCACGCAGCTGTCGAACCGGTGCTCAAGGATCTGCGGATCACTGCCGAGGTGGCGCTGCTCGACCCGACCCGGACCGGCCAGTTGCGGGCCGGCGACAACGACCACGAGGACGGCTTCTACCACGCGCTCGTCGAGGCGCGCGTGCCGTTCGAGTTCGTCTCCGACCAGGCGATGACCGTGGAGCGGTTGAGCGGGTTCAAGGTCGTCGTCCTCGCCAACGCCGAGCAGCTCAGCGACGACCAGTGCGCGATCCTGCGGTCGTACGTCGAGGGTGGCGGGTCGCTGGTGGCGGCGTACCAGAGCTCGCTGTACGACGAGAACGGGAACCAGCGGGCCGATTTCGGGCTGGGGGACGTGCTCGGCGTCCGCCTGACCGAGGCGAGCCGGCCGGTGCAGAACAACTACATCGCGCTGACGGACGCGCATCCGTTGAACGCCGGCTTCGAGGGTACGACGCGGATCATTGGCGGCACCCACATCATCGGGGTGGAGTCGGACGCTGTGACGCCGTTCCGGTTCATCCCGGACTTCCCGGACCTGCCGATGGAGGAGGTGTACCAGCGGGAGGCTCCGGACAAGCCCGCGGTGATCTGCACGGAGAACGCCCGGGGCGGCCGGACGGTGTACTTCCCGTTCGACCTCGGAGCGATCTTCTGGGAGGCATTGCAGTCCGACCATGGCCGCTTGATCGCCAACGCCGTCGGTTGGGCTTTGGGGAAGACGCCGTCGGTGACCGTCGAGGGTGCTGGATTGGTGGACGTCGCAGTCCATCGAGGCGAGAACGAAGTCGCCGTTGCCTTGGTCAACCTCACGAATCCGATGGCGATGCGAGGGGCGATCCGCGAGACCCTCCCGCTGCCGCCGCAGACCGTGTCGATCGCCGTACCGACGGATCGGCCGAAGGTCCGCCTGCTGGTGGCCGGGGTCGACCTGGAGCCGGCGGTCGTGGACGGGCGGGCAGAGATCGTGATCCCGACCGCCGGGCTGCTCGAGGTCGTGCACGTCGATTGGAGCCAGTTATGAGGATCGGGTTCGTCGGGCTCGGGGTGATGGGCCGGCCGATGGCGGACAACTTGGTTGCTGCCGGCCACGAACTCTCCGTCTATCGCGGCCGGACCGACCTCGAGGCACAGGTGTGCGCCTCGGCCAAGGAGGTGGCCGAGCGGTCCGAGGTGGTGATCCTGATGGTGCCGGACACCCCTGACGTCGAGGCGGCGTTGTTCGCGCCGGGCGGCGCCGCTGAGGGGCTGCGGCCGGGGTCGTTGGTGATCGACATGAGTTCGATCTCGCCGACCGCGACCATCGGCTTCGCGCAGCTGATCGAGAAACTGGGGTGCGACTACCTCGACGCCCCGGTGTCCGGCGGCGAGGTCGGTGCGCGGGACGGGACGCTGACGATCATGGTCGGCGGCCGGGCGGACGTGTTCGAGCGGGCGCGGCCGATCTTCGACGTCCTCGGGAAGAACGTCACGCTGATCGGCGGTCCCGGCGCCGGGCAGACCGCGAAGGTCGCGAACCAGATCATCGTTGGGCTGACCATCGAAGCGGTCGCCGAGGGACTGCTGTTCGCGGAACGGGCCGGCGCGGATCCGGCCGTCGTCCGGCAGGCGCTGATGGGCGGGTTCGCAAGCTCACGCGTTCTCGAGGTGCACGGCGAGCGGATGGTCAACGAAGCCTTCGAGCCGGGGTTCCGGCTGCGGCTGCACCGCAAGGATCTCGGGCTGGCCGTCCAGGCCGCGGCCGAACTGGATCTGCCGCTGCCGAACACCGCCGCGACGCAGCAGTTGATGAACGCTGCCATCGCGGACGGAGACGGGGAGTTGGACCACTCCGCGCTCTACCGGACGTTGCGCCGGGAGCAGTCATGAGGTTGTGGTGGCAGGACCCGTTCCGGATGTTCCAGACCAACCTGCGCGAGATCGACGCCGGGCTGGACGTCGAATCGGTGCTGGACTATCTGGAGGATTTCGGCGCTGACACCTGGTTGCTGAGCGTCGGCGGGATCCTGTCGAACTACCCGACCGATCTGGAGTTCCAGACCCGCAACCCGTACCTGGCGGAGCGCCCGTCCGGTGACCTGGTCGGCGACGCGGTGAAGGCGGCGGCGCGGCGCGGCATCCGCGTGATGGGCCGGATGGACTTCTCCAAGATCGACCACCGGCGGGCGGAGGCACATCCGGACTGGTGCTTCGTCGGACCGAGCGGGGCGCGGCAGGTCTACAACGGGCTGACGAGCGTGTGCCCGAGCGGTGACTACTACCAGGTGAAGCTGTTCGAGGTCCTCGACGAGGTGCTCGATCGATATCCGCTGGACGGCTTCTTCTGCAACTGGATGTCGTTCAACGAGGTCGACTACAGCCGCGTCTACCACGGGGTCTGCCACTGCGTGGCTTGTCAGGAGCGGTACGACGGGGTGCTGCCGGACGACCGTGACTCACCCGGGTATGCGGACTGGCTACGGTTCTCGAAGGAAGTGCTGGCCGATCTCACCGGCAGGATCCGGGAGCACCTGGCGGCTCGACGTCCGGAGGCACCGTTGGTCCTCGGCGATCAGGCGGACATCGTGTTTCACGAGGCGATCAACGCGGTCGGGCGACGGCTGTGGCATCACCGAACCAGCGAGAGCGTGAGCGCGGCGAAGACGTTCCGTCCCACGGTCCCGGTGCTGACCAACTCGGTGGGCTTCGTGGACATGCCGTACCGGATGGCGAGTGAGGATCCGCATCACTTCGCGCAGTACCTGGTGCAGGCGATCGCCCGCGGCGCCAACCCCTCGACGTACATCATGGGGACACCGGCCACCACGCCGTACGCCTGCCTGGACGTCGCGTCCCGGCTCACGCGGTTCCACCGTGACCACGCGGAGGTCTATCGCGACCTGGTACCGGCCGCGCAGACGCTACTGGTCAGACCAGTGCACTCTCGGGCCGAGTTCGAAGGTCTCTACCTCTCGCTCCTGCAGCGCCATGTGCCGTTCGACGTGCTGCCGCAAGAGCGTCTCGGCGAGGCGGACCTGAGCCGCTATCGAACAGTCGTGCTGCCGAATGTCGGACCAGTGGACCTAGGCGCCTATGCCGGTCGAGTAGTCGCCACCGGCACCACAACGGCGCTTTCCGTCCGGACGATCGCACGGTACGAAACAGAGGCGGAGACCCGCTCTCTGCACCTCGAGGGCGGTGTCCCGGTGTTCGGGACCTTCAACGTCATCGAGGCGCCGTCCGACGCCGAGATCGCGCTACGAGCCCTGTCGAGGGCGCCGTACGGCCCGCCGGAGAAGTGTTACGGACACGTGCCGCTCGACCATCCCGGGATGGTCAAGCAGGGCAACGTGGTGCTGTTCCCGTGGACCATCGGACAGGCCTATCGGGAAGTGGGGTTGAGCGTTCATCGCGATCTGTTCGTGGATCAGGTGGGCGGAGCGGTGGAGACGGACCTGCCGGAGCAGGTGGAGATCGTGGTGGGGCGGTCGGCGGCGGGGTTCGTCGTACATCTGCTGAACAGATCGGGGGACACCGACCAGCGATTCGCTCCGCCCGTACGGATCGGACCGGCCTGGTCGCGGGTGCCGGCCGGCGTACGCGAGGTGCGGGCGCTGGTGGCGCAGGAGGACCTGCCGGTAAGCGACGGGTGGGTGCAGGTGCCGGAGATCGGGTTGTTCGACGTACTCGTCTGTGTGTGAGGAGAACGAGATGGATCGGCGAGGATTTCTCAAGCTTTCACTGGGAACCGGGCTCGCGGCGACCGCTGTCGCGGGGTGCAGCGGGAGTGGCGGCGGACCGTCGGGCGGTGGTGGCGACGTCACGCTGCGGTACGCGTGGTGGGGCAACAACATCCGCCAGCAGAACTACACCAAGGCCCTGAAGCAGTTCAGTACGGCGAACCCGTCGATCACGATCGAGCCGGAGTTCGCCGACTACACCGCCTTCCAGGAACGGATGACGACGCAGATCGCGGCCCGCGACGTTCCGGACATCTTCTGGATCGCGTCGCCGCAGGTGATGACGTACCACAAGAGCAAGCTGTACCGGAAGCTCGACGACATTCCCACGCTGAAGTGGGACGACTACAGCAAGGAAGACCTGGAGACCTTCAAGCTCGACGGGCAGCTCAACACGCTGCCGTTCGGCATCTTCACTCCGGTGATCCGCTACAACGAGACCGTCGCCAAGGCCGACGGCGTGACCATTCCCGCCGAGGGGCCGGGCTGGACCTGGGACAGTCTCGCCGAGCTCCTCGTTGCCTACAGCAAGAACAATCCTGGGAAGCGCAAGGGTACGCCGTACGCACCCGACCACGACCTCACGTTCGAGGCCTGGCTGCGGCAGCGGGGTGAGCAGTTGTGGACCCAGGACGGTCAGGTCGGGTTCACGGTGGACGGTCTGGGCAGCTGGCTCGACTGGTGGGAGAAGCTGCGCAAGGCCGGCGGTGCGTTGTCGCTCAGCGAGCAGGAGGGAATGGGCCCGGACTGGGCTCAGGTGGGGAAGAAGGTCCTGGTGAACTTCGGCAACTCCAACCACATCATCGACGACGCGAAGATGTTCCCGAAGGAGAAGTTCCGGCTGCGGGCGGCGCCGATCGCCGCGGGAGCGCCGGCCGGCCACAAGTACCTGTACTTCCCGCGGATGGCGATCTACCAGCGGATCGACGACGGCAACCTGGAGGCGGCCGGCAAGGTCCTCGACTACAACGTGAACAACGCCGAGATGCTGAAGACCGTCCGGCTGACCATGGGCGCGCCGACGAACCCGAAGGTCGCCGAGCAGGCCGCCGCGTTCGCGAGCCCGGACGAGAAGGAGATGCTCGCTGTCGTCGCGAAGGAACGCGCGGCCGAGCGGAAGCCCCGGTACGAGGCGCCTCCCGGGTCGAGCACCTGGCGGACCGCGATGGCCCGGATCTGCGAGGAGATCGCGCTGGGCAAGACGGCCGTGCCGGCCGGTGCGAAGAAGTTGGTCGACGAGATCGGCGCCGGGATCAAGCGGGCCGCATGACGTCCCGCTCGAAGTTCTACCTCAATCGCCAGGGGCGGGCGGCACACGTGTTCCTGATCCCCTGGCAGTTGGGGTTCCTGCTGATCACCGCGGTGCCGTTGCTCGCGTCGCTGTACCTGGCGTTCACGAACTACGACATCCTCAATCCGCCGGAGTGGACCGGGCTGGAGAACTTCCAGCGGATGATCCACGACGACCAGTTCTGGGCCTCGGTCCGCGTGACCCTGATCTACGTGCTGGTGTCGGTGCCGCTGCAGCTCGCCTTCGCGTTGCTGCTCGCGCTGATCCTCGACCGCGGCCTGAGCGGATTGGCGTTCTACCGCAGCGCGTTCTACCTGCCGTCACTGCTGGGGTCTTCGGTGGCGATCGCGATCCTGTGGCGGGAGATCTTCGGTGACGACGGTCTGATCAACAAAGGGCTGGCGCTGATCGGGATCCACGGCGAGAGCTGGCTGCAGAACCCGCGGACCGCGCTGGCGACACTGATCGTGCTGAACGTGTGGACGTTCGGCTCGCCGATGGTGATCTTCCTGGCGGGCCTGCGGCAGATCCCTGACGAGCTGTACGAGGCGGCGCGTGTCGACGGCGCTGGTGTCTGGCGGCAGTTCACGCACGTGACAGTTCCGCTGCTCACGCCGATCATTTTCTTCAACCTGATCCTGCAGACGATCGGCGCGTTCCAGACCTTCACCCAGGCGCACATCGTCAGCGGCGGCACCGGCGGTCCGGCGAACTCGACGCTGTTCTACACGCTGTACGTGTACCAGCAGGGGTTCGTCGCCTTCGACATGGGCTACGCATCGGCGCTGGCCTGGGTGCTGATGGTGGCGATCGCCGTGGTGACAGCACTGCATTTCCTGGTCTCGAAGTACTGGGTCTTCTACGGAGACAGCTGATGGAGCGCTCTGTCCTGAAACACACCGGGCTGCTGGTGTTCGTGGCGTTCATGATCTATCCGCTGGTGTGGATGGTGGTGAGCGCGTTCAAACCGCCCGAACAGATCCTGACCGAACCGGGCATCATCCCGTCCGACCTGACGTTCGAGAACTTCAAGGACGGCTGGCACGCGCTGAACCGGCCCTTCTCGGTGTTCTTCGTGAACTCGCTGATCGTCACGATCGCCTCGATCGCCGGCAACCTGTTCTCCTGCTCACTGACGGCGTACGCGCTGGCCCGGCTGCAGTTCCGGATGCGGAAGGTGTACTTCGCGATCACGCTCGCCTCGGTGATGCTGCCGTTCCACGTGCTCGTGATTCCGCAGTACATCTTCTTCTCTCAGCTCGGCCTGGTGAACACCTACTGGCCGCTGCTGATCCCGAAGTTCCTGGCCACCGACGCGTTCTTCGTCTTCCTGATGGTCCAGTTCATCCGGACCTTGCCGCGCGAGCTCGACCGGGCGGCCTGGATCGACGGCGCCGGCCCGTTCCTGACCTTCTGGTACGTCGTGCTGCCGCTGATGCGACCGGCGCTGGTGACGACCACGATCTTCACCTTCATCTGGACCTGGAACGATTTCTTCGTACCGTTGATCTACCTGACCAGGACGCAGGCGTTCACCGTGCCGGTGGCGCTGAACTCGATGGTCGACTCCGAGACCCAGAGTGGAGTGGGCATGCTGTTCGCGATGTCGTTGCTGTCGCTGGTCCCGATCCTGATCTTCTTCGCCGTGGCCCAGAAGTACCTGATCCGCGGCATCGCGACGACGGGACTGAAGTGATGATCGTTGTAGTGGGCAAGGAAACACCGGCGTACGTCGCGGCGGCGGGGGAGCAGGCGGTGCGCTTCGTCGACTCACTCGACGACGCCTCGGACGTCTACGGCGAGATGGAGGCGGTCGTCGGTCACGTGCCGCCGGACGTGCTGGTCAAGGCCCCGCGGCTGCGCTGGGTGCACAGTCCGTCGGCCGGGGTCGACGCCGACCTCACGCCGGAGATGCTCGCGTCGGAGGTCGTCCTCACCTCGAGCGCCGGCAACGGCGGGATCTCGCTCGCCGAGCACTCGATCCTGCTGATGCTGATGCTCAATCGCGACGTACCGCGGTGGATGCGCGCGCAGGCGGAGCACCGCTGGGACCACTACCGTCACGGCGAGCTGGCCGGCCGGACCGTGGGTATCTACGGTCTCGGCAACTCCGGTCTCGATCTCGCGCTGAAGGCGAAGGCATTCCACATGCGAGTTCTCGGCGTACGGCGGCGTGCTGAGCAGCCTGCGCCGAACGTCGACGAGCTGTGCGATCTCGACCGGTTGCTCGCGGAGTCGGACTTCGTCGTGGTGACGACGCCGCGGACGCCCTCGACGGTCGGTGTCTTCGGGCGGGACGCGTTCGCGCGGATGAAGCCGACGGCGTACTTCATCTGCATCTCGCGCGGCGGGATCGCCGACGACGAGGCCCTGCTCGAGGCGCTCCGGACCGGGCAGATCGCGGGCGCCGGCCTGGACGCGCACGGAGTGGAACCGCTGCCGCCCGACAGCCCGTTCTGGTCGTTGCCGAACGTCGTCGTCACGCCACACAACGGCGCCACCAGCGACGGCACCCTCCGGCGGCACCAGGAGATCGTCGCGGACAACATCCGCCGTTTCGTCGCCGGTGAGCCGTTGCGGAACGTGGTGGACAAGGCCGCGGGTTACTAGGCCAGTACACTTGCCAGACCAGTTTCGTTGGAGGGGGTGTTGTGAGTACCGAAGCGCGTCTCGAGCTCGGGCCGTCCTCGCTGACCGACGCGCTCTACGAGTCGATCCGCAAGCGGATCGTGAACGGCGAGATCCCGCAGGGGGAGAAACTCACCGAGGTCCGGCTCGCCACGGAGTACAACGTGGCCCGGCCGACGGCGAAGGCGGCCCTCGAGCGGCTGACCGCGCTCGGCCTGTTGCGGCGTACCGCCCACAAGACAGCGGTCGTTCCGGTGCTCGACGAGGCCGAGATCCGGGACCTGTTCTTCAGCCGGATCACGATCGAGAAGGCGGCGGTGTCCGCGCTGGCCGCGACCGGCCAGGTGCCGGCTGACGCCGCCCGGGCACAGGTCGCGATCGAGTACGCCGCGCGCGACCGGCTGTTCGAGAACCAGGTCGAGGCGGACATCGCGTTCCACACGGCGTTGGTGGCCGCGGTCGGCAGCCGCCGGCTGACCCGGATGCACGAGCTGATCATCGGCGAGGTGCACCTGACCATGGGCCAGTACCAGGCGCACCGCAAGGCCGCGCCGACCACGGTCGCCGAAGAGCACGCGGCGATCCTCGAGGCGATCCAGCAGGGTGCCCCGGAGGACGCGGGCGATCACCTGGCCTATCACCTCGAGCAGGCGCAGGGCCGCTTGCTCAGCACCCTGTCTGGGGATTGACGAAAGCCGTCCGGCTTGGGAGCCTCGGGGAGAACGGGGCGGGTCTGGGGGAGGGCCGGATCTCGTCGGGGGATCAGACGCTTCTGGGGTGAAGTTCTCGCGCTGCGCTCGACGGAGACGACCGGTCTGCGTGGTGTGCGCCGTACGCGCGCGCCGATCTGCGGCAGACGGCAGTGGCGGGGAGCGAACAATGATCGACGATTTGAGAGAACGCACGCGCGGACAGGTCTTCGCAGCGGGCGACGAGGGGTACGACGCAGCGCGCCGGGTCAACAACTGGATGCACGACAAGCATCCGCGGGTGATCGTGCGCTGCGAGAACGCCGGTGACGTGATGGCGGCGATCGACTACGCACGCCGCAACGAGCTCGAGCTCGCGGTCCGGGGCGGCGGGCACAGCGTGCCGGGGTTCGGCACCGTGGAGGACGGCGTCGTCGTCGATCTGAGCGGGATGCGCAACGTCCGGGTCGATCCGGTGAACCGGACCGCGCGGGCCGGCGGCGGCGCGACGTGGGGCGATTTCAACGCGGCCACGCACGCGTTCGGGCTGGCCACCACCGGCGGGATCATCTCGACCACGGGCGTCGGCGGGCTGACGCTCGGCGGCGGGATCGGGTACCTGGCCCGTGGACTCGGATTGTCCTGCGACAACCTGGTCTCCGCGGACGTGGTGACCGCGGACGGGAAGTTCCTGATCGCGAGCGAGAAGGAGAACGACGACCTGTTCTGGGCGTTGCGCGGCGGTGGCGGCAACTTCGGCGTGGTGACCGCGCTCGAGTTCCGGCTGGCGCCGGTGTCGACGATCTACGGCGGCCCGATGTTCTTCGAGATGTCCGACGCGGTCGCCGTACTGTCGGGCTTCCGGGAACTGATCAAGGACGCGCCCGAGCAGCTCGGCGGGTTCCCGGCGTTCCAGATCGCGCCGCCGCTGCCGTTCATCCCGGAGAACCGGCACGGCGAGCCGTTCGTGGCGATCGTCGGCTGCTGGGCCGGCGATCTCGACGAGGGCGAGACGCAGATCTCGAAGTTCCGCGAGTTCGCGCCGGTGATGGCCGAGCACGTCGGTCCGATGCCGTACCCGGCCTTGAACAGCGCCTTCGACGCGTTGGTGCCGCCCGGTCTGCAGCACTACTGGAAGGCGAACTTCGTCACCGAGCTGACCGACGAGGCGATCCAGGCGCACGTGCGGCACGCGCCCGGCCTCCCGGCGGTGAACTCGACCGTGCACATCTACCCGATCAACGGCGCCTGCCACCGGGTGACCTCGGACGCGACCGCGTTCGCCTACCGGGACGCGAACTTCGCGACCGTGATCGCCGGTATGTGGCCGGACCCGGCCGACAACGAGGCCGGGACCGAGTGGGTGCGGTCCTACTACGACGATGTCGCGCCGCACTCCGAGGCCGGCGGGTACATCAACTTCATGGCCGACGACGACCAGGGCCGGATCCGGGAGAACTACCGGCAGAACTACGACCGGCTGGCCGAGGTCAAGCGCAAGTACGACCCGGACAACGTGTTCCACCTGAACCAGAACATCGCGCCCTAGCGCACAACATCACAACGTCAGGAGGCGCTGGAAGAACGCGCGGTACCGCTGGAGCGCGGAGCGGAGGTCCTCGGTCGACGGCTCGCCGGTCGACCACTGGTGTTCGAGGTCCTGGTGCTGGCGGTCGAAGCCGTCCGCCAGGTGCTTGAGCACGTCGTCGACGAGCTTGTCGGCCTCACTGACGGCGTTGCGCGGGTCGTCCACGAAGCCTTGCTGGACGACGTCCCAGCGGGCCCGGAAGTCGACGGCCGAGTCCTCTGCCACCAGCGGTCCGCCAGCCGTCCGGTCGTTCGCCCGGTCGTTCGCCCGGTCGTTCGTCCGGTCGGTTGCGCGTTCTGTTGCGCGGTCGGGTTCAGCGGTCGACGTACGGCCGTCGTCGACGTCGCGGTGCCCGGCCAGGTCGGGGTCGGGCTCGAGATCGTCGTCGTCGAGCGTGCGGTCGTCGTCGAGCGGGACGCCACGGCGATCGTTGGTGGTCATGCTTGCTCCTGGATGTGCTCGCTGTCTTCCAGTAAGGCGTCGACAAGGTGGCGGTACGCCGTGACCGCGCGCCGCAGGTCCTCGGTATCGGCCTCGCCGCGCGCCTGGGCGACGGCGAGCCGGTGGGCCTCGCGGTAGTGCATCGCGACGTCAGGGTGCCCGACGGACACGTCGTCGGCCCGCTGCTCGAACTCGTCGACCGGGTACCCGGCTTCGCGCATCATCCGCAGGACCAGCCGGTCCGCGTCCGCGACCGCTCCGGCGGGACGGTCGACGAAGCTCTGTTGCACTTCGGCCCACTCGGCGCTGTAGGTCTGGGCGGACTCACGGCTCAGCGGCGTGATGTGCAGCCGCGACACCCGGCGTTCCCGCTCGCGCAGGTCGCGCTCGGCGCTGCGACGATCGCCCGACTCCTCCAGTGTGCGTTCGTACTCCGGGCCGAACCGCTGCTGCAGTTCGCCCGAGCGTCTGCGCTGGTACAGGTACAGAAGCGCCGCGGCCGCGATCAGCACCACGACGATGATCACGATGGTCAGGACGGTACCCATCAGAACTCCAGTCCGGTCGCACGTGTGGATCCGCGGTCCCCAGCGCCGCCTCAGCCCCCCGTAGCCCGAACCGGTACCCACGGAAGATGCGAACAAGCCTCCAGCCGGCCACCCTGCTGCGGGTGACCGGCCGGACGCGGGAACTGCGATCAGGACTTCGGTGCGAGCTTGTGGACGACGATGCCGGACTTGAAGGTCGTCGTACCGAGCAGGTCGAGGTGGGTGATGTCGATGCCGGTGCCCTGGAACATGGTGGCGCCCTCGGCGACCACCGGGAAGATCCAGAAGTGGTACTCGTCGACGAGCTTGTTCTCCAACAGCGTCTTCGAGAACGACCCGGTGCCGTACTTGATCAGGTCACCGCCCTCGGACTCCTTGAGCTTGCGGACGGCCTCGGCAGCGTCGCCCTCGAGCGGCTGTGCGTTCCACTTCCACTCGGTGACCGTGCGCGAGGCGACCCACTTCGGCATCGCGTTGAAGCTGTCGGCGAGCGGGTCGCCGGCCCGTGACAGCCAGGCGTCCGCGAAGCCCTCGTAGGTGACCCGGCCGAGCACCTGTCCCTCGACACCTTCCATCAGGGACTGGTTGTAGGCCATGTGCTCCTCGTCCCAGTACGGCGGGCTCCAGTTCTGCGGCTCGTCGATGACGCCGTTCAGGGTGACGAACGTGGATTCGATCAGCTTCCTCATGGGTCTTTTCCTCTCAGGGTTGGTACGGGCGCCTGTTGCGGGCGTCCTGTAGTGCTTCGGCCCACCAGACGAGCTGGTCGAGCATGAGTTTGGCGTTTGCCTCGTAGCCGGCAGAAGACCGTGGCCAGCCGCCGTCGGCGGTGAACTGCTCCCAGTAGCAGGGCAGTGCGACAGTGTTGCGGATGGTGACCGCCTGGAGTTCTGTGAAGACCTGGCGCAGTTGCGCGGTGGCGTGGCAGCCGCCGCTCTCCCGGCCGTAGCTGACGATCGCTACCGGCTTGGCGTGCCACTCCTCGTAGTACCAGTCCAGTGCGGTCTTCAGCGTGGCCGGAAAGCTGCAGTTGATCTCCGGTGTGACCACAGCGAACGCGTCCGCGGCGGCCAGTCTGCTGCTCAGTACGGCGACCTCCAGCGGCGTCTCGTCGTCCGCGTCGGGCAGCGTGGTCGGCAGGTTCGCAGCTGCCAGGTCGACCAGGTCGACGTCGAACTGCTTGGTGGCCTGCTCTGCGAGCCAGTGCGCCACGGTCGGTCCGAACCGGCCGCGCCGGGTGCTGCCGATGATCACTGCCAGTCGCATCTGCGTCCTCCTTCCGTCTGACCCAGACTCTGCCGGAAGGGGTTTACGGTTTCTTTCCGGTCCTTTCTGGCCGACCGGAATAAGGTGCCGTCATGCGCTTCGGGGTACTCGGACCAGTGACGGCGTGGACGGACGCGGGGACGCCCGTGGTCATCCAGGGGCTGAAGGTCCGTGCGCTGCTGGCGAACCTGCTGGTGCACGAGGGCCGACCTGTTCCCGCGGACCGCCTCATCGACGACCTCTGGGGGTCGGAACTGCCCGGTAACCCGTCCGGGACGTTGTCTGCGAAGGTGTCCCAGCTGCGACGAGCATTTGAAGACGCTGAGCCCGGCAGTCGCTCGCTGGTGCAGTCCGGTCCGGCCGGCTACTCGCTAGTGGTTTCTGCTGAGACGTATGACGCCCTGAAGTTCGGTGAACTGCTGGCCGCCGGCTCTGTCGACGAGGCGCTGGCGTTGTGGCGCGGTCCGGCGTACGCCGACTTTGCGGACGACGCGTTCGTTGAGACAGCTGTAGCCCGGCTGACCGATTTGCGGCTCACTGCTCTCGAGCAGGCCGATCTACCCGTTGTGGACCTCGCAGCGCTCGTGAAAGAGCACCCACTGCGTGAGGGGCTCCGTGCCGCACACATGAAGGCCCTCTACCGAGCTGGGCGGCAGACGGAGGCTCTGGAGAGTTTCGATGAGCTACGGCAGCTCCTGTTGGAGGATCTCGGGCTGGACCCTAGCCCGGAGCTCGTGGCGCTGCAGCAGTCGATCCTCACGCAGGAGCTGCCGCACGCACGCAACAACCTTCCCGCTCAGCTGACTGAATTGATCGGTCGTACCGATGCATTGGCGGATGTAGGTGCCTGTTTGGGCACGTCACGGTTAGTCACGCTGACTGGTCCGGGAGGCGTCGGCAAGACGCGCTTGGCGCTGGCTGCCGCGGCCGATGTTGCGGGCCGGTTCGCGGACGGCGTCGTGCTGGTCGAGCTCGCTGCAGTGACTCCTGACGCGTTGTCGGTCGCCAACTCGCTCACTGACGCGGTGCAGGCAGCTCTGGATCTCCGCGATACCGGGGGCACACCGGTGGTCGATCTGCTGGCGTCAGTGATGGGTTCCCGGCTGCTGGTGCTGGACAACTGCGAGCAGATTGTCGAGGAGGTTGCCGCGCTGACGGACCGCTTACTAGCCACGGCTCCTGGCCTACGTGTGCTCGCGACGAGTCGCGAGCCGTTGGGCCTGGCTGGTGAGGTGGTGTGGGGTGTTCCGCCCTTGGCTGTGCCTCCCGTGTCGGCCGGCGTCGAGGCCGTCGGTGAGTGCAGTGCAGCGCAGCTGTTCGTGACACGTGCGGCGGCCGCGTCACGTGGCTTCGCCCTGACGGACGAGACCGTTGCTGATGTCGCCGTACTGTGCAGGCGGCTGGACGGGATCCCGCTCGCGTTGGAGCTTGCTGCGACGCGAGTGCGAGCGCTCGGGGTACGTGGGCTCGTAGCGCGACTGGACGACCGCTTCCGGTTGCTGGCGACAGGACACCGCGGTGCAGCGCCACGACAGCAGACGCTGCACGCGATGATCGACTGGAGCTGGGAGCTGCTCGCCCCTGAGGAGCAGTCAGTGTTGCGGCAGCTCGCCGTACACGCAGATGGCTGTACGGCGGAGGCTGCGGCGGCTGTGTGCGGGGAGGACGACGTACTGGATGTCCTGGTGCGTCTGGTCGACCGGTCGCTCGTTGTACCGGTCGATGGTGGTCGCTTCCGGTTGCTCGAGTCAGTGGCGGCGTACTGCGTCGAGAAACTGCGTGTGAGCGGTGAGCTGGAGTCGTCTCGTCAACGGCACCTGTCCTACTACGTGTCGCTGGCTGAGGCGGCGCGGCCCGGACTGTTCGGTGACGAGCAGAGCAGGTGGCTGCAGCTGTTGGACGAGGACTCCGCCAACTTCCGGACCGCACTGGATCGTGCGGTGACCACAGGGCAGTTGGACCTCGCCGAACGGCTTGTGGACGCACTGTCCTGGTACTGGTTCCTCCGTGGTCGGTATGTGGAGGCCATGCGGTCTCTGGACACAGTGCCGGGTTCTGCGCGGGCTGGGGTGTGGCGGGCCGGGTTCATGTACCTGCTCGGGCACCCGGACGCCGCAGAGGAGCGGGACCGTTGGCTGGACAGTGCCGATGCCATGGGCCAGTGGTGGATTGCCCATGCCGCCAGCGACGTCGGCGACCTCTCTGCCTGTCTGTCGATGCTCAACCAGGCCCTGAAGACGTTCGAGGCCGATGGAAACCAGTGGGGCGTGGCAGCTGTGCTGGCTGCGCGCGCGAAGCATGCGCACGTACGGGCGGATCTGCCGGCGCTGTACGACGATGCGTGTCAGAGCATCGAGATTTTCCGGGCGCTGGGGGATCGGTGGGGTGTGCTGCAGGCGACGGGCTGGTTCGGGGCGCACGCCGAGCTCGTCGGCGACTTCGACGAGGCGGAGCGGCTGCACCTCGAAGGTGCCGAGGCCGCGGAGGAGATCGGGCTGTGGCCCGAGGTCGCCAACGCATTGGGAATGCTCGGGTGGACGGCGATCCGGCGAGAACACTACGAGCAGGCCCGGACGTACGGCGAGCGTGCGCTGCGGCTGGCGACCGAGCAAGGGCAGCGCGCGACGCAGGCACTGGCGGAGTTGGTGCTTGGCTTCGCGGCTCGTCGTACCGGCGCTCTGGACGAGGCGTCGGAGCGGTTGCAGGCGTTGATCGACGCCGCCCGCTTGCAGCCGGAGTCGGTGCTGTATCTGTCGATCGTGCTGGAAGAGCTCGGGTTCGTCAGGGAGCTCCAGGGCCGGCCGGACGACGCGTTGGAGCTGCACATGGAGGCCTTCCGGGTCTCGGAGGAGTTCGACTCGCTGCGGAGCATGTGTTGGGCGCTGGAGGGGATCGCGGCCTGTCACCCGGACAAGACCCTCGCCGCGACCTTGCTGGGGAGTTCGTCGGCGACCAGGTCCACCGAGAACTATCTGATGGCCGCGACAGAAGAAGACGACCTTGCCCGGGCGGTCGCTGCGGCCGAGTCCGCGCTGGGGCCGGAGGCGTATCGGGCGGCGTTCTCCCGTGGCGAGGGGCTGAGCCCGGCTGACGCGTTCGGACTGCTCGTCCGGCAGTAGATGTTCTGTTGTTGAGATTATTCGCCTATCGAAGTAGTTTTGCTCCCGAACCCACTTCGAGAAGGTGAACCATGGATTACGGCCACGAGCTGGTCTTCGGCACGTTCCTGACCCCGGCGGTCGACACCCCGGACCGCGTGATCGCGCTGGCCCAGCTGACCGAGCAGGTCGGCCTCGACCTGGTCAGCTTCCAGGACCATCCGTATCAGCCGCGGCTGATGGATGCCTGGACGCTGCTGTCCGTCGTCGCAGGCCGCACCGAGCGCGTGAAGGTCACTACCAACGTGGCCAACCTCCCGCTCCGGCACCCGGTCGTCCTGGCGCGCAGTGTGGCGACGCTGGACCTGATCACCGGTGGGCGAGTTGAGCTTGGCCTGGGCGCCGGCGGGTTCCTCGACGCGGTCGCGGCGAACGGCGGGCCGCGGCTGACCACCGGACAGAGCATTGCCGCGCTGGAAGAGGCCATCGCGATCATGCGCGAGGTCTGGACACCTGGTGGTGGCGGCATCCGGCTGGCCGGCAAGCACTACACGCTGTCCGGTGCGAAGCGCGGTCCGGCGCCGGCGCATGACGTCTCGATCTGGCTGGGTGCGTACAAGCCGCGGATGCTCGCGCTCACCGGACGGCTGGCAGACGGGTGGCTGCCGAGCAGCGGGTACGCCGGGCCGGAACAGCTGGCCGCGATGAACAAGGTCATCGACGAGGCAGCTGTGGAGGCCGGGCGGGACCCTGCTGCGGTACGGCGGCTGTACAACATCTCCGGTCAGTTTGTCGGTGGCGGTGGGTTCCTGCAGGGGCCTGAGGAGCTGTGGATCGACCAGCTGACCGAGCTGACGCTGGGGGAGGGGATCAGCACCTACATCCTTGCCTCGGACAATCCTGACGACATCCGGCGGTTCGCTGAGGTGGCGGCCGGTGTGCGCGAGGCAATCGCGGTGGCTCGGTCAGGCGCTGTTGCTGAGCGTGTGGTTGCTACGGGCTTTGGCGTCGTGCCGACACCACCTCCTGCCGTACGACGCAGCGCCGTACAGCTGCTGGACGAGTCCGCTCGGCCGACCGGTCCGGCGCAGGACCCGTCTCGGAGGTACACGCCGTACCAACTGCAGTCCGGTCAGCACCTGATCGACGTACACGATCACCTGCGTGCAGAGCTCGACCAGGTGCGCGACCTGGTGGAGCAGGTCGCGGCCGGGACGCTGGGCGTCGGTGCGGCGCGGTCGCACATCAACACGATGACCATGCGGCAGAACAATTGGACGCTGGGGACGTACTGCGAGTCGTACTGCCGGCTCGTGACGACGCACCACTCGCTCGAGGACGCATCGCTGTTCCCGCATCTACGTCGCGCCGACCCTGACCTGGTGCCGGTCGTGGACCGGCTGCAGGAGGAGCACAAGATCATTCACGACGTACTGGAAGGTGTCGACAAAGCACTCGTCGCGCCGGTTGACGGATCAGGCGACATCGACGGTCTGCGGGCGGCCGTCGACCTGCTGGACGACACGTTGCTGTCGCACCTGTCCTACGAGGAACGCGAACTGGTCGAACCGCTGGCGCGACTCGGGGTCCTGTAGGTACTACTTGGCTTCGCCCAGCAGGGAAGCGAGGATGTCGAGGAGGCGGAGTGTCGGCACCTCGCCGAGCAGACGGGCGGCGCTGGTCGGCGGCTCCGCGGCCAGCCGGACCTGCAGCAGCTTGAAGTCACGGACGTTGGCCGGGTTCACCAGGTCCTCGCGGACTGCCTTGAGGAACTCGGCTCCGGCCGAGGACGAGCCGTAGGTCATCCGGATGAAGCTGTCGGTCACCGGGAACAGGTACGGCCGCTTGAGGTGCAGCAGCTTCGACTTCTTCGCGTGCCCGAACCCGCGGTGGCCGGTGAACTTGTCGTCCAGCGCCATCGCCGCGTCGAAAAGGTCACTCCCCGGCGCGGCGTCCTCGAGGCGCGCGTCCACCGGGATCGCTGCGAGCTCCTTCTCCGCCTCGACCTCGAGCAGCCATGGAATGTCCAGCACCCGCAGGTCGGCGCCGATCACCATGATCCTGCCCAGGTCCTCGAACGTGATCCGGTTCGGGTCGGAGCCACCGACGGTGGTCATACCCGGCAGCCCGTCGTAGTACTGCAGCACGGCGCCGTTCGTCTCGGCGTACAGCCGCAGTTGCGCGATCGCCTCGTCGACGACGATCTTCCGGGTACCGATGTTCATGAGCCACACCCTCACACTTGTGGTGGCAGACCCGCCAGCGGGCGGACCATCATTCGAACGTTCCTGACACCTGTTTCCGCAGATCGTAGCGACTCCACGGCCCCCCGCACGCCAAAGTCACTCCCCGTTGTCCACAACCTGTAACCATCCGCTCATTTCGCATGCCGATCTCCGTAAACTCTCTGTCACAACCCCACGACTGAGCGGAGGCGAACTGTGCGTTACCGGCTGTTTGCGCTCGTCCTCGCCGTCCTCCTGCTCGTCCCCTTCACCCCAAGCTCAGCGACTGGATCCGCGCCGGTTTCGGTTTGGGGGCGTTCTCGCAGGGCCAGTGGTCGACCTGCCACGTGCGGGTGTCGGTGATCCGGAGGTAGCAGACGTCCACGGTGCGGTACGAGTACGCCGACGGTCGGCTCGTGGGGGTGACGTCGCCGGGCGGGGTTCGGACGCGGTACGAGTACTCCGCGGGGCGGCTGACGTCGGAGACGGTGGGGGATGCGGGCAAGCCGGCGTACGTGACCGAGTACGACGCCGACGGGCGGGTCGTCGCTCAGACCGATGCCAAGGGCGGTCGGTCGACGTGGTCCTGGGACACCGAGGGCATTCGCGGTACGTCGACGATGATCGATCCGACCGGTGGGAAGTGGATCAACGAGTACGAGCGGAACTGGCTCATCCGCCAAACCGATCCGACCGGCGCCACGGCCACGTTCCATTACGATGCCAACGGCGACCTCATCCGGGTCTTCGACAGCCTCGGGCATGGCGCGCGGCACGAGTACGACGCTCTTGGTCGCGTAGTCGCCTCGACGGACGCGGTCGGTGCGGTGACCCGGCGTACTTACAACGCCCGAAACGACGTCGTGGCGACGGTGGATCCGCTCGGGCGGCGGACGACGTACACCTATGACGTCCGCGGGAACCTAACCGGCACGGCGTACGCCGGTCGCACCTCGTCGGTCAGCTACGACACGCGGGGCCTGGTCACGGCGTCTCGCGATGCTCTGGGTCGTGTTGTGCAGTACGCGTACTCCGCCGACGGCGACCTGACGACCATCACGGATCCATTGCGTCAGCTGACCCGCATTGCGTATGACGGCTGGGGGCGGCCGATCAAGACGATCTCACCGCGCGGTGCCGTCAGCACGATCACTTACAACGACGACGACCAGCGGCTCTCGCAGCACGGACCGCTTGATGTCTCCACGAGCCAGACCTACGACGGGCAAGGCCGTGTATCGACGCTGGTCGACGCCCGCGGCGGCACTACCAAGCTGCGCTACGACAATGCCGGGGCAGTGGTCGGCGTCACCAGACCATCGTTGCCCGAGGCCACCACGACCTTCGACGCATCCGGCAGGGTCACCGAGACCGTCGACGCCAGTGGCCGCTCGCAGACCTTCACGTACGACGGTGCGGGTCGGACAACTGAGGCGACGTACGGCGGTCGCACCTGGAAGTTCGCGTACGACAAGGCCGGTCGCCTGATCCGCACCACGCTGCCCTCGGGGAAGACGGCGTCCTATGTCTTGGATCCGCGCGGTGCGCCGCTGCGCATCGCGTACTCCGACAAGACTCCCGCCGTCAGCTACACGTGGGACGCCGCGGGCCGCCGTACGTCGATGACCGACGGTCTGGGCCTCACCCGCTTCCAGTACGACGCCTTCGACCAGCTCACGTCGGCCGGCCCGGTGTCCTACCGCTGGGACGCCGTCGGCAACCTCACCGGACGGACGGCAGTTGGTCACACCGAGTCGTACACGTGGGATGCCGCCAACCGCCTGACCTCCGCGGCAGCCGACAGCAAGCCACTGGCCTCGTATCGCTACGACCTCGCCCGCGGCACGATCACCACAACCCAACCCGGCGGGCTGGTCAAGACCGAACAGCTGGACGTCCGCGGTCGCACCACATCCTTGTCCATCACCCAGAACGGCCGCGCACTCCGGACAATTACCTCCGCGTACGACGCCGCCGACAACCTCACCCGCTCCGACGACTCCGTCGCCGGCAAATCGTCGTACAGCTATGACTCCCTGAACCGCCTGACTGCGGCTTGCTACGGCGTCGACCAGTGCACCGACGACGCGAGCGATTACCTTCGCTACGACTACGACGCCAACGGCAACCGCACCTGGGAGAAGCGCCCCTCGGGCAGCACCTGGTCCCTGTACGGCCCCGCCAATGAACTCCGGGCCTCGATCACCACGCCGGCCAACTACCCGCTCGACGTACCAACCACCCACCACTACACCTACGACCCCGACGGCAACCGAACCTCCGACGGCACCACCACCTACACCTGGTCCGCCGCCGGCAAACCCACCACCTCAACCACCGCCGGCGTCAAGACGACCTACACCCACACCGGCGACGGCCGCCGAGCCATCTCCACCACCGGCCCCCAAACCACCCACTACCTCTGGGACCCCCTCTCACCCCAGATCCTGGGCACCACAGGAGCCTCACAACCCAGCCGCTACCTGTACGGCTCCGGCCTCGTCGCCCAACAGACTCCGATCGCACGAACCCCGCTCACTACGACTGCCAACGGTTCGGTGCTCACAGCAACGACCACCAAGCCCGACCAGCACGACTACGAGCCCTACGGCCAAACCCGAGCCGGCCCAACCAACCAGACGGCCTCGACCCCACCGACCCCCGGCTACATCGGGGGCCTCAAACTCCCCACCGGCAACTACCTCCTGGGCCAACGCGAGTACAACCCCACCACCGGCACCTTCCTCACCACAGACCAAGCCGGCTCAGCGAACCCCTACGCCTACACCACCGGCAACCCCCTCAAAACCACCGACCTACAAGGCCTCGACGACATCGAGGGCACCCTCACCGACGTCTCCCACATCTCCGGCTACATCTCCACAGCCGCCCTGGGCGGCGCCGTCATCTGCACCCTCGCCCGAGCCTGCGCCCCCGCCATCCCCATCCTCCTCCATATCTCCTCAGCCACCGGCGTAATCTCCGCCGGCACCGCCGGCATCCTCGACTCCCAAGCCTGCGTCCTCAAAGGCAACTGCTCCCAACTAGCCGCTGACATAGCGATTGTCGGCCTTGCAGGCAGATTCCCGGCTCTCGGGAGAGCATCCGAGGCGGCCGCGGCGGGTCGTCGGATCACGATGACCCTCGGTGGAGCAGTCGTGAAATACGATGCCAATGTCGCGCTTGGTTATCTGACGATGGGAGGCTCGGCGAAGGCATCGGAACTCGTCGCGTTCGCGCAGACACAAGGCTGGGTTCTGACCCAGTCGAAGGCTGGCCCGATGGTCTTCATCGATGCCGCGGGAGTGAAACGCTTGACGCTGAAACAGGGCAGTCCGAGGACGCCGGGAAGCGAGCTTCCACATGTTGAAGTACGCAACGCGAGCGGTCAACGTGTCGATCCGTTCGGAAATCCCGTCACGCGCAAGAGTGCTGGAAACCACGTGCCCATCGACTGGGATTTGCCATGACTCCTTATGAGAATCTGCCCGGGTTCGACACGTACGTGCTGGAGGAGTCCTGGGTCCTCGATGTGACGGCGAGGCCAGGGTCAGTGGTATTCCGGCTGGACCTCGTCCTCACGCCTGAGCATCCCCGGTACAAGCTTCCGCACCCCGGCAACAACCTGTTCTACCTCGACGGGCAACTCGTTTTCGAAGAGGTCACGGATCTCGAGTGGGTCGCCCAGGGTGCGCCTCCGGCAATCGATGCGACTGGCGAGATCGACTACGGACACATCGACACGATGACTTGGGACTCGGGGCTTTACGAGTTACAGGGCGACTGGGGTGAAATGCGCGTTCGGGCGCGCGCAGCCCGCCTCGTACTCGATGACAGCGGGTCGGGCGACCGGTCGTCATGAACACAAGGGCAAGGATGACGCTGAGGCTGATCAGTTATTGGGCTGGTCCGACGGCGTCCAACTGGCCGCAGGTGGCAACTCGAAGTACCTGGCTAGGACGGTGCTCACCCGATGGAAGGGGGCGCTGACGATGGGATATCTGCTTGGTCTGTCCGACATCCCGAGTGGCTTCTCGTATCCTGCGTCGTTCATTCGGGTGGTCGAGCTCGGGTTGGTTGACCTGGAGCCTTGGCGGATTCTCGAGGGCGATTCGCTGCTTGCCCGTTACGCGGGGTTGGCGGCACGGTATCCCGGGCGGGTGTTGGTGCCCTTTGCGCGGTGCCAGGACAACGACGAAGTGACATGTTGGCAGGTCGGTTCGCTGAGGTGCTGGTCATTCACGACTTCGACTACTCCGGGCGCGAACTCCGCGAGACGCTCCGTCGTTCTACACGTGGCTGCGGCGCGCGATCGAGGACCTGATCGAAGGCGAACCAGATGACTGACCGAGCGCCACAGCACAAAAGGATGCCGGGATGACAACAGACTCCGCTGCGTTCCGGATCGAAGTTCTGCTGTCGTTCCAGCGGGCTCTCTGGGACCTGGTCACGCCCGGCCTCAGAGCTGTGGCAGTCAGCCCCACCTACCCCCTCATCGAAGCAAGATTCATCTACGAGGCAGTAGGCGACGACGAGCGTTTGTTGGCCGCCGAGGCCGAGGCCTATGTTGTTGCTGACTTCGCGCCTCCCGTTGATGTGCGGTTCGAGGCTGTGGTTGTGCCGGGCTTCCAGTCGCGGGAACTGTTGGCTGGTGAGGAGTGGGTGTACCGGCGGCGTGAGGACGAGCCGGAATGAGGTGGGAGAGGGGGCGACCGGCGACGGTGCCGACATTCACGAATTGATCCGCGACAAATCCGGCCAGCCAGGATCGTGGATCGCTTCCGGGCGTGTGTGTCCGGTGGCCGTGTGCAGTCCGGCAACAGACGAGGCTGTGGTCGCGCTTGGCCCGGGGGCCCACCTAGCTCTTAGAACGGTTGGAGGGATGGCATGAGTTCACGTCTCGCGCGTGATTCGCTCGTTGTGATTGTTGACGGGGACGCGGTGCCGGGTATCACGATCTATGGTCTTGCGAGGCGCGGAGAGCGGAGTTCGGTCGTGTTTCCAGACGATGGTTGGTTCGGGGGACCCGCCCTCGACGAGTTCGTTCTCCGGGGTGAGGCATGGGAGATCCCGACCTGGGACGTGCCGATTCTCGTCTGGCCGACCGCCGACGGTATGGCGGCCGCGCTGCGGGTTTCGCTCGCCGTGGTCATCGAGTCGGGATGTTCTGTTGCGTGGGTCGGCGCTGAAGGGCTTCCGTTCTGCGACCCGCCCCAGTTGTTCGACCCCGGCTGCATGTCTAGAGGTGTTTTGGCCTGGATGACGGCGCAAGGACAGTTCGGGTGTGCATTGGATCCGGACGGCCCGATCTCGCCCATCTCGGACCATGAGTTGTTGATGCTGAGGCAGTACGCCCGAGGACTCGCAGACGCCGCTTAGGCGAGTTGGGGCGAAGAGCTCGCCGTCCCAGGTCGCGGGATTGTTCGTCCACCAACGCCGAGGCATGCCGTCGCTGGGCGGGGCGAGCGTGGTCGACGGGCGAGCCGGGTGTGGCCGCTCGTTGTAGAACGTGCTGGCGTTCAGGCGCGTTCGGCTGTCGTCGCCGTGGCTACTGTTCAGGCGGTGAATTCGTTGATGCCGAGGGCGAAGTTCGCGTGGCCGACACTGTTGCCGGCGAGGCCTACCGTGACTACGCCCATTCCTTCCAGCCAGTGCGCCATTTTCAGGCTGCCGGCGTCCAGGGGGCGCAGCCCGAGGCTCTGGATGAAGGCCGCCACGGCAGCCTTGGCCTGCACGTTGTCGCCGGCGATGAAGACGTCGGGACGGCCCTGCTCCAGGACGTTACGGAAGATAGTGTTGAACGCCTTCACCACGCTGGCGCCGGCCGGGGCTACCTTGGCGACTTCCTGCGCGATCGAGGTCTCCTCGCTGTGGGCCAGTCCGTCGAAGGTGGCGTTGAACGGGTTGCTGATGTCGACGATGACCTTGCCCGCGAGGGCGTCTCCGTACTCCGCGACGACCGGCACGACACCCTCGTACAACAGGGCCGTGATGACGATGTCCCCGGCCGGGACAGCGCCCCACTTGCCTGTCGTCGAGCCGCCGCCGAGAGCCTTGGCCAGGTCATCGGCCTTGGACTGATCGCGGCCCATGACCTCGACCGTGTTGCCGCCCGCCACCGCGAGTGTGCCGATGGTACGGGCCATGTTTCCCGTACCGATGAGGGTGATGATGCCCATGAGGTGTGCTCTCTTCCAGTTCTCGAGGTGTGTGGTTCAGATGGCGGTGGTGCCGCCGTCTGCGACCAGTTCCAGGCCGTTGACGTAGCTGGAGTCGTCGGAGGCGAGGAACAGGGCGATGGTGGCGATTTCCTCGGGGCGGGCCATCTTTCCGCGGGGGATAAGGGATTCGAATGCGGCCTTGGTTGCCTCGTCGAACAGTTCTTCCTGTTTGGCGGTGGCGACCTGGCCGGGGGTCAGGACGTTGACCCGGATCTTGCGGTCGCGCAGTTCGTTGAGCCAGACGCGGGCCCACGCCTGCTGGACGGCTTTGCTTCCCGCGTAGAGGCTCCAGCCGGGGTAGCCGGCGAGCGAGGCGCTGGATCCGGTCATGAAGATCGAGCCGTTGTCGTTCATCAGCGGTAACGCCTTCTGCACGGTGAACAGGGTGCCGCGCACATTGAGCGAGAGGGCGCGGTCGAACTGCTCCTCGGTGATCTCACCGAGGACACCGGGCTCGCCCATCCCGGCGCTGGCCCACAACACATCGATCGAGCCCTTTTCCCGCTTGACCGTGTCGTACAAGCGGTCCAGGTCGTCCAGTTCGGCCGCGTCACCCTGTACGGCGGTGACGTTGCGGCCGATCTGCTTGACGGCATCGTCCAGTGCAGCCTGGCGCCGGGCCTGGATGAAGACGTGCGCTCCTTCGTCGACGAACAGTTTGGCGCCGGCCAGTGCCATGCCGGTGGATCCGCCCGTGATTACCGCGACCTTGCCATCGAGCTTTCCCACGATCACTCCGTTGAATTGGTGGTGCCTGGACCAGGGCGGCTTAAATACACCAACCTGTGTACGTAACGTATCGGACGGCTGATCGAAGTGCAAGCTACGTACACCGATCGGTACCGAACGGGCTATGCTGGAGCCATGACGGAGCTGGAGAAGGGCCCCCAGGGCCGGCGCCGCGGCAGGGGTGCACGTGAGCGCATCCTCAGCGCGTCACAGCAGCTGTTCCGCGATCAGGGCATCAACCGCACCGGCATGGACCAACTCTGCGCTGTGGCACAGGTGTCCAAGCGCACGGCGTACCAGCACTTCACCAGCAAGGACGAACTCGTCGCCGAGTATCTGCGCCGATTCGATCCTGACGTCATGCCCGGAGTGTTCGACCGCACCGACCTCACACCCCGCGAACGACTCCTCGCCGCCTTCGAGATCCCCGCGTCCGCACCCCTGTGCCCCTACATCGCGGCGGCCGTCGAGCTCCACGACCCCCAACACCCCGCATCCCAGTACGCACGCGACTACAAGATCGCCATCGCCGCGCGGCTCACTGAAACCGCCCGCGAAGCCGGCGCCATCAACCCCGAACAACTCGGCGAGCAACTGGCGCTGCTCCTCGACGGCGCCGCGGCCCGTACCCGAGTCCTCAACTGCGCATCCTTCCCCACCGCCGCCGCCATCGCCGCCGTCCTCATCGACAACGCCATCCCTACGGCGAGCGAGTGAAGACCTGACCGAGCTGGCGCGGGGATAGCGGGTTGTTTCAGCCGTGGCGCGTTGTAGGGCGCTAGCGGTGCAACAAGCCGCCAGCGGTGCGGTTGGTAATTGGGTTGAGGGGGTTGGGGTGGGTGCTCATCATGGGGGGATGATTACTACGACCTTTGGTGTGTTGCTGGTGGGAGCTTTGGCCTTGGTGGCTGGGGTTCTGCAGCAGCAGGTTGGTCGTGGGTGGGGGTCGATCTCCGGTCAGTTGTGATCGGGGTGGTGGTCGCGGGGCTCTTGGCCGGGTATGGGGTTGCTATGCCGGTCGGGCCTGTCGGGACCTATTTGGTGGCGTTGACGGCGCGGAGTTCGTTGCGGATCGGGGCGTTTGCCGCGCTGGGGGTTGCTTCGGCTGATGGCGTGTACGCGGCGGTGGCTGCGGGCGCCGGCTCGGTGTTGGCTCCGCTGTTGGTGCCGGTTGTCGGGCCGTTGCGGTGGGCATCGGTCGTGGTGCTGATCGGGCTCGCGGTGATGGGTGCGGCCAAGGCGGTACGGCGTTATCGCGAGCGGCGGATCGTTGCGCTGCAGCAGGAGACGCCGATCGGGGCGTGGGCGGCGTACTTCGGGATGCTCGGGATGACGATGCTGAACCCGTGGACGGTGATCTACTTCGCGGCGCTGGTGCTTGGAGGATCGGGCGTCGCGGGGCTTGGCGAGCGGATCGTGTTCGTGGTCGCGGCGTTCATGGCGTCCGCTAGTTGGCAACTGCTGCTCGCGGGCGGTGGCGCCTTGCTCGGGCGGTTGCTCACCGGTCCGTTGGGGCGACTGGTGACCGCGTTGGCGTCGGCCACGGTGATCGTCGTGCTGGCGGTGAGGATCGTTGCCTAGGGCACTTGTCGTTCGATCGCGCCGCTGGGGTTGAGGAAAAGCAGGATGGGCGGCGTCGTGTTCGGGAGGATCTCGGCGTACGCCTGGAGCTGGGGTGCGTAGTACGCGACCCGGCTGTCCAGGGCGGCAGCCGGGATCGCGTCGGTCTTGTAGTCGACGATGGTGAGGCGGCCGTCGTCCTCGCGGTAGATGAGGTCGACGAAACCCTCGAGCACGGTGCCGTCCGGCTGGACGGTGCCGACGTACGACTCGCGCCAGTGCTCGCGGGCGGCGGCGCGTTTCACCACGTCGGATGCGAGCGCCGAACGGACGAGTGCGGTGACGACGTCGGCGTACTCGAGGACTCCCTCGGCGAGGCATTGCGTGGACACGGCAGCTTCGAGGCCGGCGCCGGTGGAGAGGTCGACCACCTGGAGTACGGCGTGCACCGCGCGGCCGATCGCGGTGCCGTAGCGGCCCTTCGACCACGGCGGTAACTCTAGGTCGCGGGCGCCCTTCGCGGTCCCGGGGTCGATGAGGACCTCGTCGGTGCCGGCGGCGACGGACAGTTCGGGGCCGGTGCCTTCGAGACCGGAGGCGCTCTGGGCGGAGCGGGCTCGACTCGCGGCCTGGGCGGCGGCGGCTCGGGTCTCCCACTCGGTGCGGGAAATCGGCGGGGTGACGTCCGGGCTGCCGGTCGGCTCGCGGTCGGGGACCGGTGGGCCGGTGAAGAGCGTGGCGTGCGGCGCGTCGACGCCGCCGGCGTTCGCGAGGAGTTCGGCGTTGCTCGTATGGCGGCGGTTGCCGGAACGGTGCAGTGACACGACCAGGTGGTCGCGGGCGCGCGTCGCGGCGACGTACAGCAGGCGGCGGCGTTCGTAGTCGTCCATCTGCTCGTCGACGGGTTGGACGAGGTCGAAATCCTCTGTCTGGACGGACGACTTGAGCTTCACCGCGTAGCCGCCGGGCAGCGGCCACAGGACCTGGACACCGCGCTGGCGGTTCGAGGAGGCGGTCATACCGGAGAGGATCACGATCGGGAACTCGAGGCCCTTCGCGGCGTGGATCGTCATCACCCGGACCGCGTCGGCGTCGGTCTCGGGGAGGACGGCCTCGGCGACGCGGGACGTTTCCTCGCCCTGGTGCGCGGCCCAGGCGAGGTAGGAGCGGAGGCCGCCGTGCTCGACCTCCGACCAGGCGCGGGCCTGGTCGACGACGAACCGGATCCGGCGCCAGGCGTCGCGGGCGCGGGGGCCGATCGCGGCGACTTCCAGCATGCGGCGGTCGGCGACGATCTTCGCGAGGACCTCGCTGGGGGTGAGCCACCGGGCGGCGTAATACGTCCGGCGGAGCCACTCCATCGCCTCGCCGATCGGGTGCGTGAGCAGCTGGTCGGGAACCGGTGCGGTCAGGGTGAAGGTGCCGCCGTTGCGCTTCCAGGTGTAGAGGTCGTCGTCGCCGCAGCCGAACAGAGGTGAGCGGAGAGTGGTGACGAGGGCGAGCTGGTCGCTCGGGTCGCCGAGCGCACGGGCGCAGGCGAGCAGGTCACGGACCTCGGCGGTCTGGTAGACGAGCGAGCTGGCTTCCGCGCGGTACGGGATGTCGGCGCGGTCGAGGGCGTCTTCCAGGAACGGAAGCGAGGTGCGGGCCGGCACGAGTACGGCGATGTCGCCGGCCGCCGCGGGGCGCCAGGTTTCCGCGCGGTCGTCGTACACCAGCCAGCCCTCGCGGAGCGCTTCCTCGATGACCGCGGCGACGTCGGTGGCTTCGCGTTCGCGGAGGACGGAGGCCTGCGCGCGTGGCAGGTCCTCGTGCGGGGTGGCGCCGAGGATCGTGACGGCGGGGCCGGCCGATGGGTCCTCGGATTCGTCCGGCAACGGTTCAGGCGGTACGTCGGCGCCGCGCCGGCGGAACGGGAGAACCGCCGCGAGATCACTCACCTCCTCCTCGGACTCTGCCGGGGTGTCGAAGAGCGTGGGTTCGTCGAAGATCGAGAGCTGGTCGCCCTTCACAGGTGCGTCGGGAGACGGCGCACTGGGCTCGGTGCGCGCGGAGGCACCGCGGGTTGGACTGGTGCGGTGCGGGGAGAGGGACTGGTACGACGGCTGGGCGGACTCGTGGGGCTGGATGAGCGTCGCGAAGACGGTGTTGATCCAGCTGAGGATCGGCGGCACCGTGCGGAAGTTCGTGGTGAGAGCAACCGTTTCGCCCAAGAGTTGCTGAGCGGTGAGGTACGTCGCGATGTTGGCGCGCCGGAACCGGTAGATCGACTGCTTCGGGTCCCCGACCACGAACAGCCGCCCCTCCGGGACCTCGACGTCGTGCCAGTCGGTGGCGTCCGCCTCGGCGCCGCCGGCGATCCGCACCGCGAGCTCGATCTGGATCGGGTCGGTGTCCTGGAACTCGTCGAGCAGCAACCGCTCGAAGCGGTCCTGAAGATCCGCACGCACCTCGGGATCGCGCCGCAGCAGGTCGCGCGCGAGCACCAGCAGATCGTGGAACTCCAGGCGTCCCTCGGCGCGCCGGAGCTCGGCCGACTCCAGCACCCGCTCCGCGATCCAGTGCGAAAGATGCCGGAGGCAAGCGTCGAGGAGCAGCTCGACGAGCGAGCCGGCGACCTCGACGACCTCGGTGCAGTCCGCGCGGACCTTCGCGATGTCCGGCCAGTTCTCCTTCCGCCCGATCCTGCCCACCTTGAGACCGCGGAACGTCTGCAGCAGCGCGAGCTGCGTCTCCTGATCGGACGCGGTGTCCAGCGTCAGGCCGAGCTCGCGGATCTGCTGGACCTTCGGCAACAGCCGGTCCTCCGGGTCCAGGCAGGTCTCGGCCGCGGCGCCGATCTGTGCCGCCGCGGCGACCAGGCCGCTGAGATCCGGCATCGCGACGAGCTCCGGCGGCTCGACCAGAACCCGATCCGCGATCAGGTCCCAGTCGTTGCCGAACAGGCGGGCCAGCGACCGCAGATGCTTCAGCTCGACCCCGACCGCCATCGCCAGCAGCAACGGCTCGGCGATCGAGTCGTCGTCGAGGAGTTGCTGCTGCAGCTCGGCCCAGCGTTCCTCGAAGGCGACCGACGAGCCGACCTCGTCGAGTACGTCGATGAGCGGCGGCAGCCCGGCCTCGATCGGATGCGCGAGCAGGATCTGCTGCGCGAACGCGTGCAGCGTGCCGATCGACGCGGAATCCAGATCGTCCAGCGCGGCGTCGGCGAGCTGCCGGTCCTCGGTCTTCCGCGCCTTCTCGAACTCGACCCGCAGCCGGTCCCGCAGCTCCGCGCCGGCCTTCTCGGTAAAGGTCACGGCCGCGATCGATCGCAGCGGTACGCCGTCTCGCAGCACCAGCGTCCTGACCCGCTCGACCAGCGCGTGCGTCTTCCCGGACCCGGCGCCTGCCTCGACGAAGAGGGTGGTGTCGGTGTCCGAGCGGATCCGGTCCCGGGCGGACCCGTCGAGCAACTGTTCACTCATCGCCGGCCTCCAGGGCAGTCGGGTCGATGAGCCGCACCAGCCGTTCCAGCACCGGATCGTGGCGTTTGCGGTCCCAGCGCGCCCGGACCTCGCTGTGGCCGAGGCTGTCGGGGTTGCAGTACGGGCACTGGACCCACAGGAAGTCCGGTACTTCGGGTGCCTTCGGCGGGAACAGCCCGGCCGCGATCGACGACACGATCACGTCGAGCGTCTCGACGTACCGGGCCTCGACCTCGGGGGTCAGCGGGACCGGGATCCGTTTGCCGCCGCGCCGGACGAACCAGTACGACGCCTCGACCGGAGTGGACGGTTCACCCAGCCGCGCGCGGGCCGCGTACGCGTACACGGGCAGCTGCAGTTTCGTCCCGCCCGCGACCGGATCCGCCTCGATGCCCTCGTACCGCGAGAAGCCGCCGGTCTTCACATCCGTCACGTAGATCGTGCCGTCCGCGCCGAGGTCCACCTTGTCGGCGGATCCGCGTAGCAGCACCCTGCCGGACGGCACCGGGATCTCGACCGGCGGCTCGCCGTCGAACCCGAACGTCAACTCACTGGCGACCACCGACGCGTTCCGCGAAGCGCGCCAGCGATCGTCGTCGGTGAGCAGCACCATCAGGTCGCCGAGGATCCGCAATCGCTCGCGCTGCCACAGCCGGGGATGCCCGGTCAGACCCTCCGCCTCGAACTGGTCCGCGAGGTCCGCCCCGATCGCCAGCAGCAGTTTCCGCTGATCCTCCGTCCACGGCTCGCCGTACCCCGGCAACGAACCGGCCAGTCGCGTCACGAACGCGTCCAGGCTGTTGTGGATCAGGTTCCCGATCTGGATCGGTGAGATGACGAGCAGATCCTCCGGCGCCTCCAACGGCTCCACCTGCAGCAGCCGCTCGACGAAGTACGCGTGCGGACACGTCGCATAGGACTCCAGCGACGTGGGCGACGCGATCCGATCCTCCACCGCGAACTCGGGCAGCCCCGAGACCCCCGACAAGTCGCCGTCGAAGCGCGTGAAGGCAGCGGATGCACGCCCTCGTAGCAACTCCCGGGCCCGCACGAGAACCCCGTCCTGGACCCACAGTCGCGCCGCGGCCGCACGCGTCTGCCACTCCTGCTCTGTCGCCGGCATGGTTGCCGTCGTCAACGAACCGGCGTACGACGCCGACGTCCGCAGCACCTCGCCGTACCGGTCCCACTGCGTCGCGGGCAACGCGTGATCACCGGTGAGCTCGCGCAACGACCCGAGCAGCCACCGCGTCGGCAACCGCCGCGACGACCGTCGCAGATCGCCGCGTGGGAACGACGCGACCACTCGCGCACCGGCCGAGAACGCGACGAGCAGATGCCGCTGCTTCTCGTCCAGGCGATCCCGGAACGACGCCAACTCCGGAGCTGCCGCCTCACGGACCCGATGGGGGAGTAGCGCGTCCTCGTGGACTCGTCCCGGATACAGGTCCTCGGAGAGGCCGACGACGTACACGAGGTCCGCCGACAACCCGACGCTCGCGGACAGCGGCGCGACCAGTACGCCCGTCCCGAACGTCCCGACCCGGGGCAGCGACTGCTGCAGTTCGAGATCGAGTACGTCGCGCAGCACCGCGAGGCTCGCCGGCGTACCGAGCTCGTCGAGCGTCGACAGGCCCTTCAACGATCCCTCGACGGCGGCCGCGGCGTACTGCTCCTCGATGGGCAAGGACGAGTAGTCCCCGAGCAGATCGTGGAACAGTTGCAGCACACCTTCAGACAACGATGACCAGGTTTCCAACGACGCAAGAGCATTCAGCCGCGCCCGCAACGTCGACGCGAACGTGTGCAACCGCTCGGCCGTCGACGCGTTGTACTGCGCGCGCCGTACCGCGGCCGGCCGTGGATCCTCGGCCGCCTCCTCCTGGTCAGCGGTCCGCCGCTCCGACTGCGCGTACCGCGCCAGCCGCGTGTCCCAGTCGTCTCCACGCACCACCCCGGCCGCCCGCGACATCCGCTCCCACTGCGGCACCGGGATACGTTCGCCCGTGAAGTCGCGCGTCGGCGCATTCGCCAACGCCCGGAACACGTCCGCGCGCGGCAGATCCTGATCGACCAGCGCGAGCACCTCGAGGAGCGTCCGCGCGATCGCCCGCTCGTGCACCGGACGCGTACCTGGACCGTTCACCTGAATACGCGCGGCCGACAGGTGCTCGTGCAGCAGACGTGCGTACGGCGAGGCCGCGGCGTACAGCACCGCGATCCGATGCGCCGGCGTGTGCTCCAGCGCCGAGACGACGTCCCGCACCACGCAACGCACCTCGTCGTCGGCATCGGACGCGTTCAGGATCTCGGTCGCGACCGGATAGTTCTTCGAGATCGACGTCGGCAGATCGATTCCGATCCGTTCGAGCGATCGCCGCACGGCGCGGTCGGCACGGCGTACGTCGGTCAGTCCGACGATCACCGTGAGATCGGCGGCCGCTTCACCGAGCGCGGCGACGAACGCGGCCTCGGACTGGGTCAGCTCTTGCGGGAGATACAGCACCAGCGCGCCCAGTTCGTCCACAGTTGACGGCGAGTCCGCGATCCGGGACGCGGCGGCGCGGAGCAGATCGGTCGCGTCGTACCAGTCCGCGGCCAGCTCGGCGGTGACGTGCCGGTGCAGACGGACCAGATCGGGGCCGAGCGCGGATGCCTTCGCGACCTTGTCGAGCGCGGGCTCGGTGAGGTCACGGAGCTCGCGATGGGCCGATGCAAGCGCTTGGATGGTCGACGGGTGCTCGGCGACCTCGTCGAAGACGCCGGGCGATTTCGCGAGCGCCGTACGCCAGGTGGCCGCCACGATCGGACGGGTCGCGGGACGTCGCGGCGAAAGCAGCCCGGCGGCGATCTGCTCGGCGAGCCGCTCGAGGGTCGCCAGGTACAGACCGGCGACCGAGGAGCGGGCGAGGTGTCGGCGGGCGATGACGCCGGCCAGGTTGTTCGGCAGGAGCAGGGTGACAGGGGTCATCGGATCGTCGGCCTTCAGCCGTGCGACGACGGCTTGCAGGCGCTCCAGAGCCGCGGCGCCGTACGCCGTGCTCTCGATCCGGGTGGTACTCACCACGAACCCCCGATTCTTTCGACTGTCACGGAGACCGTAAACCCTCCCACGGACAGAAAGACGACCGGGCGCGAAACGCCAAGGTTTCTGCAGGTTCGGCGGCTGCCTCGGACAATGAAGAAATGACCAGGGAGACGAGGTTCGCGCGGTTCGTGCTCGTGCTCGTCCTCGCGCCTGCCGGCGGACTGTTCGGCAAGGCCGTCGCCGAGGCCGCGCAGGCCCGGCCGTGGTGGCCGTGGCTGCTCGCCGCGCTGGTCTGGCTGCTGCTCTCCGGCGCGATCGCGGCAGGGATCTCGACGGCCGTGTCGCACCATCACGCCGAGCACAGATAATGCTCCGATGGCTGCCGCGGTGCATCACGTCGAGATCTGGGTCCCGGACCTGTCCCGGGCCGTCGCGAGTTGGGGCTGGGTCCTCAGCCGGCTGGGCTGGAAGGACGGTGACAGCTGGCCGGGGGGCATGACCTGGACCGCCCCTGACGGCTGCTACGTCGTCGTCGAGCAGAGCCCGGCGATGTCGGCCGCCGAGCACGACCGGATGCGGCCCGGGATGAACCACCTGGCGCTGAACGCGGCCGACCGGGCCGAGGTCGACAGCATCGTCGCGGAGGCCGCCGAGCACGGCTGGACGCTGATGTTCGCCGACCGCCATCCGTACGCCGGCGGCCCGCAGCATTACGCCGCCTTCCTCCACAACACCGACGGCTACGAGCTCGAAATCGTCGCTCCTGATTAGCAGGTGAGACTACTGATACCTGGAGTGACCACTGGGGCCACTGGTGTGACATGGTTACACCAGGCAATGAGTAGGGTCGCGGGGCAAGTGTGGAAGGACGATGCTCGTGACGGAGAAGCCTGACGGGGGACCGGCCGCACCGGAGCTCCTGGAAGCGCGGATCCGCGGTTTGCAGCACGCGCTGGCGCAGTTGCTGGACAACGCACGGCGGCTGACGTACGGCGAGCATCAGCGCGCCGTGAAGCTGCATCGTCAACTGCAGGAGCAGACCGCCGCCGCCCGGCGTGAGTCGCGGTCGCTGGTCGACGCGAAGACCGCGGAGGCGTTGTCCGAAGCCGAGCCCAAGGCACGGCTGCTCGCGGACCGCCTCGCACCCGGTCTGGCATCGATTCCGCCGAACGACGCCCGCTGGCGTTCGCGTCAACTGGTCGGCGCGGGAGTCCCGGCGTACGTGCGGGTCGGCGAACTGGACACCGGTACGCCGGTGGTCGCGCCGCTGCTCCGCACCAACGGCTGGAAGGTGACCGGCGACCGCAACGAGTCCGCGCGCCGCCTGCTGCAGAGCGTCGCGCTGCGGCTCGTCGCGGCCGCGGAACCGTTCCGGCTCCGCATCGACGCGTTCGATCCGCGGCTGACCGGGATGATGGGGCTGCTCGGTCACCTGACCACGAAGTACCCGCAATTGGTGCCCAGGGCAACACACACCGCGGAGCAGCTGCACACCGTGCTGTCCGGGCTGGTCGACGTGTCGTCGCTGCGCGCGAGCCGGCAGGCGCAACTCGGGCACGAGCGCTTCGAGGACCTGCTGAAGGAGACCGGACAGGTCACCGATCCCTACCGGATCGTCGTCCTGTTCGACTACCCGTCCGGGATCGACACGCTCGCCCAGCGCGACCTGCTCCGGCTGGCCGCGACCGCGGGCAGGCGCGGTATCTGCTTCCTGGTCCACTACGACGCGTCGGCGGCGGCCGAGCTCGACGTGGACTCGCGACAGTTGCTCGATCTCCTCAACCCGGTTGCCATCGTCAACGACCGCGTCGAGGTCGCGCAGCTGCCGCCGGCCCGGCTCGATCCGCCGTTCGACGCGACCGTTGCCGCGGGCATCTGTGACGTGATCGCCGAGCAGGCGGAGATCGCCGTACTCCCGACCATCGACTTCGACCGGACGCTGCCGGACCGTTCGACCTGGTGGCAGCCGGTCAAGGACGAGGTCGGGACGGTGATCGGGTACGACGACCGCACACCGGCGCTGGTGCGGCTGCGCAGCGGCAACCCTGCCCTGCCGCACGTTCTCGTCGGCGGCGCGGTCGGCCAGGGCAAGTCGAACCTGCTGCTCGTACTGATCCACGGTCTCGCCGCGCGCTACTCGCCGGCCGACCTGGAGATGTACCTGCTCGACTTCAAGCACGGTGTCGAGTTCTCGGCGCTCGGGCCCGGCCCGGACCGGCCGCACTGGCTGCCGCAGATCCGCGTGCTCGGGGTGCACAGCGATCGCGCGTTCGGTCTCGCCGTACTGCGTCATCTCTCGGACGAGCTCGCACGGCGCAGCGAGATCTTCAAGTCGCACGGCAACGTCGCCGACATCGCGGAGCTACCGCCCGGCCCGGATCGGCCGCCACGGATCCTCGTCGTACTGGACGAGTTCCAGGTGCTGCTCGAGGACGACGACGAGTTGGCGGACGAGGCGGCGAAGCTGCTGGAGCGGTTGGTCCGGCTGGGGCGTGCGTACGGCGTTCACGTCGTACTGGCGACGCAGACGATCGAGGGCGTGAAGCGGCTGTCGACGCGGCGGGACTCGATCTTCGGGCAGGTGCCGTACCGGATCGCGCTGAAGACGACGCCGGCCGATTCGCAGGCGATTCTGCGCAGCGGGAACACGGCCGCGGCCGAGTTGCAGTTCCGCGGCGAGGCGGTGCTGAACGCGAACTTCGGGTCGCCGGACGACAACCAGCACGTGCTCGTGAGCTATGCGGACAAGCTCGTGCTGGACTCGCTGCGGCAGGAGCTGTGGACGCGTGCGGGTACGGCGGTGCATCCGCCGCGGGTGTTCCATCTGGCCGAGCCGGCGCGGCTGACAGACACGGCGACGGCGGTGAAGCCTGAGTTGGGGCGGCCGTGGACCGGGCTGCCGATCGCGGTGACTGAGGAGCCGGTTTCCGTCGAGGTACGGCCGGAGCCTGGCGCCGGTGTGCTCGTGCTGGGGGACGGGCCGCCGGATGCCCTCGGCGTGCTGACTGGGCTGGCGGTGTCGACGGCCGCATCAGCGGTGGAGCCGCCGCGGTTCCTCTTCATGGACGGTACGAACTCGGCGCCGTCTGTTGCCGAGGGCAAGGATGCGTTGGTGCAGGTGCTGAGGCAGCTCGGGTGCGAGGTCGAGACCGTCGACAAGCACGACGACATCGCGCCGCGGCTGTTCGCGCTGCGGGACGCGATGCGGAGCGGGGAAGCCGGCGGGACGTACCTGATCGGCTTCGGGTTCCACGGCGTACCGCGGATGCAGTTGCACGCCGAGGGGTACTTCGAGAGCCCGGCGAACGCGTTGCAGGACATCGTGCGGGACGGGCCGGCGCAGGGCCTCGTCACGTTCGGGTGGTGGAACCGGCTGCATGTGTGCACCGAGCAGCTCGGGTACGGGCGGGCGAACGTGGCGACCCACCTGTTCCTCCGGCACCCGCAGGACGGCGTACGTGCGGTAGCGGGTCCGCTGGTGCGGTGGGCCTCCGAACCGCACCGGGCGTTGCTGTGGGACGGGTTGCATCCTGAGGCACAGGTCGTCGTACCGTTCGCCGCGCTGCGGTCGGACGAGGTGGACCGCGCGGTGGAGCTGGTGCGGCGATGAAGACTGTGGAGCAGGAGTGGTCCGAGTACGTCCGCGCGCTGCGGACGGTGGCGATGGCGCGCGCCGACGCGCAGCAGGCGCAGGACCGGCTGACGGCGCACAAGTCGAAGGCCGAGGCGACCGCGGCGGCCGAGGCCGATGCGATGGCCGAGCGGGGACGGAAGCTGCAGACCCGGCTGAACGCGCTCGCCGACAAGGCAGCGGAGAGTTTGCAGCGGGCGGGGCTGCCCGCGGAAGGTAAGCGGGCAAACCACACGCTGCCCGAGATCCGCGCGCTGAACGACATCGAGACGGTCGCCGAGCGGATCACCAAGCAGCTCGCCGAGTCGGTCGACCAGCTGGAGGAGCTGCGGACGAAGGCACGGGCGCTCCAGGAGCAGCGCAAGCGGCGTACCATCAGCGCGGTCCTGGCGCTGGTCGGGTTCGTGCTGGTGTGGGTGCTCAGTGGGTCGTTCCTGGCTGGGGTCGAGGCTGCGGCGATCGCCGCCGTCACGATGCTGGCCGCGTCTCGGGTGCTCGGGCTGCCACGACTGCCCGGCGCGCGCTGGTGGGGCTGGGGCGGTGCGGTCATCGTCGTCGTCGCGATGGCGGCCGGACTGCCGTGGTGGCTCGGGATCCTGGTCCCGGTCGTCGTGGCGGGTACGGCGATCGTGCTACCGAAGAAGCGCAACTAGATTTGGGAGTGGGTTGAGGTGTCCGACGTACTGCGGCTCAAGGAACAGCTGCACCAGGTCTCGATGGAGGCCAAGCAGGCAGCCGGTGGCCTGGCCGGATTCAAGCTCCGGTTCACGCAGCACAGTCAGTTGGTGGAAAGCCTGATCGCGGGCACCGCCACCGGTATCGACCGCGACATCACCGAGATCCTGGAGGCCGCGAGCAAGGCCGTCGAACAGGCCGCCGAGGCGCTGGAGATCGCGTCGGCCGGCTGCAAGAACTACGCCGACCAGATCTGACGCTCGAGTCATCAAGGTGCCGTCCGAGCTGCAGCGGGTCGCCCGCGGTCTGGTCGACTGCTTCGACGAGATCCCCCGGGTCGTCGACCAGCTCGTGCGTACGGCGGCGCGCTGCCGGGAGAACGCACAGGTCGCGCTGATCGCCTCCCGCGGGCAGGCAACGGTCGCCGCGCAGCAGCTCGATGCCGCGGCACGCGCGTGCGAAGCCGCCGCGCACTACTTGTCGATGGCGCCGCCGAAGGCACGCGGCTGGGCCGAAGGCCTGATCGGTACGCCGGGACCGTCGACGAATCGCCCTTCGTCCGATTCCGCGGACCGTAACAAGGCGACCAGCGGCACCGGCGACGTCCAGGTCCGCACGAGACGCCTCACCGCGACGTACGACGACCTGGAAGTTGCCGAGGACAACGAGCCGCCACTGGTCACGGTCGCCCGCAAGGCCCTCGAGAAATACCGCAAGGCCCACGAGAAGGACGACGACCAGGAACGCGACGACGAAAACCTCCTGGAACTCGAAATCACCGTCACCGAAACCGGCGAAGTGATCTTCGAAGAACCGGACAAGAAGGAAGAGCAGAAGCGCGCCGAACGCCTGACCCGCGACTTCGAATTCGTACCGGAGTCCGACGAGGCGCCCGAGGTCGAGGAGCCGGACGAGAGGGAGGAGGAGAAGCGCGCCGAGCGTCTCGCGCGCGACTTCGAGATCGACCCCGACCTCACCGAGGCCGTGAAGCTCCTCCTCGACTCCATGGCCGACGCCGCCACCGAGAAGTGGGAACACGCCACCCTCACCATTACCCCCACCCAGATCGAAGCCACCTTCGACGACCCCGAGCAGCCTCCCGCCCCACCCATCGTCAACATCGACCTCCCGGACCTCCCAACGCCGAACGCCGTGGACTTCGACCCCGCTTTCGACCTCCGCCCCCTCGAACTCGACTTCGCCCCGGGCGTTCACGACCCTCTGAAGAGCTTCAAACCTCACGAACGGCTCATTGCCGAACGACTGACAGAGGAAGGATGGCGCATCGATGCGCGGAGGGAAGACCACGGGTCGGGCGACAAGAACCCGGATGCGATGGTTCGCAAACAGCCGGACGGGCGCGGAGTGGTCGTGGAGTTCAAGACACCGAACAAGAACGGGACCAGTACCGTCAAACGCAACATCTGCGATGCCAGTGATCAAGCGCCCGAGATCGTCATCGACGGACGGGACATTGATCTTTCGGAGGCAGACGCCTGGCGTGCCTATCGCCGGGCACTCGGTCAGCCCGGCAAGGCTATCGCCGACGTCGTGCACGTCATCCTCGGTGACAACCGCCTGGTCACCTATCGAAAGGAGAAGTGATGTCTGTCGTCGACAGTGTCTTCCTGGCGGTGTCCGGTGGACAGCAGGAGGTAGTTGACTGGTTGGTCGAGGGTGTCGGGGCCGAGGTCTTGGTGACCGAGACGAGTGCTGTCCGGCTGCGAATGCGCGGCGAGAGCGCAGCGGACTGGCTCGGGGTGGTGGTGCAGCCGAACGGGTACGTCGTACCGGATCCGGAGCCGGACGAGGTGCAGGCGATGGACGGCTACGCGATCGAGGTCCAGGTACGTGGCGGTGGTTCCGACGACATCCTTCACCGGGAGGCCGGGCGGCTGTTCGAGACGCTCATCACCACGCGCCCCGAAGTACCTGCGTTGCTCGTTCACAATCTCGACACGTTGGTGTCCGCGCACCTTCCCGGCGCCGGCACGCATACCTTCGATCCGCTGATCACCCCCGACATCGAGGACATCGACACCTGGCGGGCCTGGGTCCGCGGCTGAGCGCGGATTGCCTGGAGGGTTTCTCACAGTGGGTGAGAAATTTCTGGGGAATCGCGTCATGAACGGCTGAGACGGCCGTCACTACCTGTGAACCCATCCCCACAGGGAAGTGGAAGTGATTGCCGTGAAGGTTTGTCTTGCGAGGTCGCTGATGGGATCCGGCTCGAGTGGGCGCCGGGTGTATTGAGATGCCTGATGGTGGTGATCCGCACCCGGCCGCGGTCCGGGTGGAGCGTCGTCGGGTGAGGGTCTGGTTCGGGGACCATGTGGTCGCCGACTACCGGGCCGAAGCGGAGCTGGCCGAGCGGTACGCCGCGGCCATGTCGCGCAGGTTCGCCGGGTTGCGGGTGACCAGCGACCCGGTTCCGGACCACGATCCAGGACCGGAACGGAAGCTGCCGGGGGAGCGGCTGTGGGAGGTAGCACCGAAATGAGCTCCCGTCGCTTCCGGCTGATCCGTCATCAAGATGTCTCCGGTGTCAGCGGCACCGGCCCCGTCGCCGAGGGTGTGCAGTTCACCGACGGCTCGGTCGCGCTCCGCTGGTACGGCGACTACCCGACCACGACCGTCTGGGACGGTATCGAGTCCGTCGTCGCGATCCACGGGCACGGCGGGGCGACGACGGTCGAGTGGCTCGACCCCGAACGGGGTCCCGATCCCGACCTCCAGCTGCCGCCCCGCGACTCCCTCCCGCCCCGGCCCTGGCCGGACCTGCACTCGGCGCCAGAGCCGCAGGACCCCGACCCGCTGCACTCAGAGCGCGATTTCGGGTCGGACGGCGCGGCGCCGCCGTCCACCTGGTCGTCGTACCGCGTCTTCGGCTGAGGTCCCGATCCACCGGTGCCGGCTCATCCCCCTCCCGGCACCGGTCACCTCGGTACGGCGTACGCCCGGGCGAGCCGGCGTACGCCGTACCTGAGGAATCACTGCGTCGAGGCGACCACGTCGAGGTTGTAGAACTTTCCGGGACCGTCGCACAGCTCCATCATCTTCTCCGACATCTCGGTGGTGTCGGCACGCTGCGAGTTCTCCATCGCAGCCTCGTACGACTCGAACTCGACGATCGCGAAGTACCGCCCCGGCTCGTCGCGGTCGGCGCAGGCGATGCTGCGGGTCGGCGCCGGCCCGTCGCCCTCGGCTTCGCGTTTCGCGCGGAAGTCCTCCATCAGCGCCGCGATCTCGTCCGGCTTGGACGTCCGGTACTCGATGATCTGAACGAAACCAGCCATCACTTCCCCCTGTTTCCACAGACACTCACCCCTGGGTGTCCTTGTGGTACGACAGTGCGCCCGGATCGCCTGCCTGGCAAGGGGACGACGATTACAGTGACGTGACGAGGGCAACGCACGGGAGTTTCTGCCCTCGGCAGAGGCGCCTGGGAATTGCCGGCCGGGCCTGATTGGCTTGCCCGCATGGAGATTCTGATCCTCGGTGGTACGGCGTGGCTCGGTCGCGAGATCGCGACGCAGGCGATCTCGCGCGGGCACTCGGTGACCTGTGTGGCCCGTGGCGAGAGCGGCACGGTCGCCGACGGCGCCACGCTGGTCGCGGCCGATCGCAGCAGCCCGGACGCGTACGACGCGGTGCCTGTGCAGGACTGGGACGCTGTGTTCGAGGTCTCGTGGCAGCCAGGCTTCGTGAAGGGCGCGCTGGCCGCGTTCGGCGCCCGCGCCAAGCACTGGACGTACGTGTCCTCGTGCAATGCGTACGAGAAGTACGACACGCCCGGTGCGGACGAGACTGCGGCGCTGCGGGAGCCGACCGCGGACGACGTGGCCGATCGGGAGCTGTACGGCGAGGCCAAGGTCGCGTGTGAGCTCGCCTCCCGCGAGGTGGTCGGTGATCGGCTGGTGATCGCGCGCGCCGGGCTGATCGGCGGGCCGGGGGACCGCAGTGATCGCGCGGGTGCGTGGGTCGCGCGGGCGGCGCGGGCACCCGAGGAGCCGATGCTGGTGCCTGACACGCCTGAGCTGGCGACGGCGGTGATCGACGTACGAGACCTTGCCGGATGGCTGCTGGACAACGCGACCGAGGGGCGGACGGGGACGTTCGACACGTTCGGGCCGGTGGTGCCGTTCGGCGAGTGGATCGAGTTGACGCGCGAGGTCGGCGGTCACACCGGGCCGGTGGTGCTCGCGCCGCGGGAGTGGCTGGAGGAGCAGAAGGTCGAGCAGTACATGGGGCCGGACTCGTTGGCGATGTGGCTGACCGAGCCGGGCTACGAGGGCTGGTCGTCCCGCAGCGGCGCGGCGGCTGTCGCGGCCGGCCTCACCCACCGGTCCCGCCGGGAGTTCGTCGAGGACACCCTCGCGTGGGAGCGCGAGCTCGGCCTGGACCGCGAGCGCAAGGCAGGCCTCAGCCCAGCCAAGGAGAGAGAGTTGCTGGCGGCACTGAACCCGTAGAGAGTGGGCTCATGCGCCTGGTGCTGATTTCGGACACTCATCTGCCGGTGCGGGCGAAGAAGTTGCCCGCACCGGTTTGGGACGCAGTCGACGACGCCGACGTGGTGATCCATGCGGGCGACTGGGTGAGCGTCGACCTGTTGGACGAGTTGGAGTCACGCGCGGCCCGGCTGGTCGGGTGCTGGGGCAACAACGACGGACCCGAGCTGCGGGCGCGACTGCCCGAGGTCGCGCGGGTGACGCTCGACGGGTTGTCGGTCGCCGTGGTGCACGAGACCGGTCCGGCCAAGGGGCGTGAAGAACGCTGCGCGACGGCGTACCCGGGGGTGGATCTGCTGGTGTTCGGGCACAGTCACATCCCGTGGGACACGACCGGTCCGGGTGGGCTCCGGCTGCTGAACCCTGGGTCGCCGACTGACCGGCGGCGGCAGCCGTACTGCACCTACCAGACCGCGACGATCACCGCCGGCCGCCTCAAACAGGTTGCCCTGCACAACCTTTAGTTGCGCCCCCAGGTGCGACCTCGGATCAGCAGGACCGCGGCGAGGGCGATCACACTCACCGCGGTGGCGATGCCACTCTCTCCGGCGGTGTAGGCCAGCGCGACCGGCGAGACGATGACGACGAGACCGCCGCCTTCGAGGAGCGTGTTCACGGCGCCATGCGCGACCGCGACCGGCCAGACGCTGCCGGAGCGGTCCTTGAGCCAGGCGTAGAAGACACCCGCCGCGGTCACCAGGACCATCACGGAAGGCGCGACGATCCAGCGGCTGCCCACGCTGTCGTAGGTGGTCGTCAGCAGTATCAACGGCATGTGGAACAGGCCGTGGATGAATCCGACCACGAGCGCGGCTCGGCGCTTCGAGACCATGGTCTGGACCCGGGGCAGCAAGTAGCCACGCCATCCGATCTCTTCGGTGAAGCCCATGATCGTCAGGCTGACGAGCGTGATGAGCAGGGGGAGCGAACGACTGAGCCAGACGTCCAGGGAGGAGCTCCAGGCGGCGCTGCCCAGCAGGTCGGCCACGCCGAAGGGAATGACGAGGATCAGGATCACTGGCACGACGATGGCGACGGGCCAGCTGCGCAGCCCAAGGCGCCGTACCCCCAGGCCGGCCCACAGCTCCTTGCGGCGGCCGCGAGGAGTCCGCAGGAACGTGATCAGGGCTACCGCGACCAGTGGGGTCGGCATCGTGATCACTGGAGCAATGTGGGCGTGCGGCAGGGCGAGGGCGATCGTCAGCACCATGAACGTGACCAGTCCCAGGAAGGTGGCAGCTTCCCGAAGGGCGGTCGACCCGGTCGGAGCTCGGCCGGATGCTCGGGATCGGCTCGGCGTCGGTGTGTTTGCGCTGGTTGGAGTCATGGCTTCACTGTCGTCTTCGCTCGGCCGTCCCCACATCGTGCTCAGGTGCACAGTCCGCCACCTCGGGACCGAGGCCGACGTCCTCCTGCAGACCGATACGCGACGACGCAGACAGGGCTAGGTTGAGACCATGGCCCCCGACGTTCCGGCAGTACTGCGACTGTGGCGCCCGGGATTGTGGGAGGTCGCGGTGGCCGCGGCCGTGGTCGCGCTGAGCCTTCGACTCCTCTCGATGGCTGAGGAAGCGCCCGGATTTCGCACCGCGGACCTGGTCGCGTACGCGCTGACCGCAGCGGGCGCGGCGACCATCGTGTGGGCTCGTCGCCAACCCCTGGTGGCCCTGGCGATCGCCGGCGGATGCGTCACCGCTCTGGCATGGCGTGACTACCAAACCGGCGAGGTGCTGCCATTCGTGGTGACCGGCCTGCTGTACATGCTGGGCAGCTATCGAGCGCGACGAGCCGCCGTACTCGGCCTGGTGATGACAGCGGTGTTCCTGGCGCTCTCGGCCATGACACGGCCGACCGACCTCGGCCTGTGGGTCCTGGTGCAGTCCGTGGTCGTCTTTACGGCGGCATGGGCGCTGGGCCGGGCGGCCCGAGGGCGGCGGTCGGCACTGCTGGCACTGGTCTCGGCGGCTGAGGACAGGACCGCCGCCGAGCGACGACTGGCCGCGGCCGAGAGGGACCGCGACATGCTCACGACGATGAAGGAGCGTGTGCGGATCGCCCGTGAGCTGCATGACGTGCTCGCCCACTCGATCAGCGTGATCTCGGTCCAGGCGACCGTGGGGGAACACCTCGCGACCAATGATCCTCCCGCAGCGCGTCGGGCTCTGCTCACGATCGGCGACGTGAGCCGGGAATCGATGCAGGAGCTGCGCCAGATGCTGACTCTGCTGCGCGACGACACGGGACAGGGCTCTGCGGCCGAGACCGCCTACGAGCCCACGCGCGGGCTCACCGACCTTGAGCCGTTGGTGGACACCTACCGCTCGGCGGGCCTTCCGGTCAGTACTTCGACGAGCGGAACTGCGCGGCCCCTGTCAGCCGCCGCAGACCTGTGTGCCTACCGGATCATCCAAGAGGCTCTGACCAACACTTTGAAGCACGCCGGCCCGAGCGCCGCCTCTGTAGGCCTGTGGTACGACGACGAGGTCGTACGAGTCGTCATCTCCGACGACGGCCGCGGCGCGGAGACACCGCAGGCCGGCCACGGGCTGATCGGGATGCGGGAGCGGGCCGCGCTCCTCGGTGGCCGGCTCGACGCGGGACCCGGGCCGCACGGCGGGTTCGAAGTCACCGCGACCCTTCCTTACGAGGCCGCCTTCGCAGCGCCGGTCCAGTGATGACTGTGTCCCGTCCGATCCGAGTGGCGGTCGCGGAGGACCAGGCTCTGGTCAGGAGCGGATTCGTCGCATTGCTGGCGTCCGACGCCGAGATCGAGGTGGTCGGTGAGGCTGACAACGGTGTCGCCGCAGTCGACCTCGTCCGGGCAACTCACCCAGACGTGGTGCTGATGGACATCCGGATGCCGAGGCTCGACGGCGTGGCCGCGACGCGCGTCCTGACCCAGGACCGCGCCACCGCAGGGGTTCGGGTGCTGATCCTGACCACCTTCGACACCGACCAATATGTCCATGACGCGCTGCGTGCGGGAGCCAGCGGCTTTCTGCTCAAGGACGTCCTCGCCCGGGACCTGCTGGCTGCCATCAAGGTCATCGCCGGAGGTGACGCCCTGCTCTCGCCCAAGATCACCCGGCGTCTCATCGACCATTTCGCGCAACACGCCCCCGCCGACGCCCGGAGCGATCAGCTGATCGCCGCGCTCACTCCGCGGGAAACCGAGCTTCTCCTCGCCGTGGCGCGAGGCCTGACCAACGCCGAGATCTCCGCCGGCCATCACATCAGCCTGTCGACGACCAAGACCCACGTCGGAAACCTGCTGGCGAAGCTGGATGCCCGGGACCGCGTGCAGTTGACGATCGCGGCGTACGAGGCAGGCCTGATGAGGCGGTAGGTGTCGCGGTCACATCCTGCGGTCCCGCCGAGCAGACCGAACAGGTTGCCCTGCACAACCTTTAAGTTGCGTATTGCAACGAGTGTGGCCGGGCAGACGTGGGCGACGCCGTACCACCGAGTTACGGCGCGCCGCGACTGCCCGGCCGATTGTCGGCCGGGGTCAGGCGTTCGCTGCTTCCTTGACCCGGGTCTTGAGGCGATCGCGGACCTCTTCCGGCGTGTACGCACGGCGCTTCCGCTCGCCCCGGGCGATCACGACGCCCGTCGCGGCGACGCCGACGAGTCCCGCAAGCCCTACCACCTTCCATACCTTCATGCCGACTAACCTAGCGACGTGAACAGCCGGATTTCACTGGATGACGCTACGGAACTGACACGAACAGGTGACATTTGGCTGTTCCGCGGTGGCAGCGCGGCGGATCGCGCCATTCAGCTGACCACCAACAGCCCCGTCAACCACGTCGGTATGGCGATCGTCGTCGAGGACCTCCCGCCGCTGATGTGGCATGCGGAGCTGGGTCGCTCGCTCCCGGACATGTGGACCGGCCAGCACCAGCGCGGTGCGCAGTTGCACAATCTGCGTGACGCGGTGCTGGTGTGGGCACGCAAGTACGGTCAGCAAGCCTGGCTACGGCAGCTCGATCATCCCGTCACGCGGCAGATGGAGGACGCGGTACTGCGGACGGTCGCGCGCCTGGACGGTACGCCGTTCCCGTCGACTGCCCGGCTCGCGTCGCGATGGGTGCGCGGGCGGGTGCCGGCGATACGTCGCGGATCGCGCGAGCTCGAGCTGGAGTCGGCGTACTGCGCCGAGGTGGTCGCGGTGACGTACGAGGAGATGGGGTTGCTGAGCGGGCGGAAGCTCAACTGGTACGACCCGGGGCGGTTCTGGAGCGGCGACGAACTCCAGCTGGCGCAGGGAGCGCGGCTGGGCGCGGAGATCGAGGTCGAGATTCCGTCCGATACCTGACGGGACCGAAATTGTCGGCGGCGTCTGATTGGGTTGTCACAGTCGGTCAGCGAGCCGGAGGAGGCCTGGATGTACGCGGTCATCGACACCGAGACGACCGGTCTGCTGCCGACCCATCGGCATCGGATCATCGAGATCGCCGTCGTGCTGCTGGACGCGCGCGGGCGGGTCGAGCGCGAGTGGGTGACGTTGCTGAATCCCCAACGCGACTTGGGCCCGCAGCACATCCACGGGATCCTCACCGCCGACGTGCTGGCGGCGCCGGAGTTCCGCGACATCGCGCGGCAGTTGGGGGAGTTGCTGGCCGGACGGATGGTTGTCGGGCACAACGTCGAGTTCGATCTCGGATTTCTGCGCGCCGAGTTCGCGCGCCTCGGGGTCACCGTTCCGCTGATCACCGAGCGGTCGATGTGCACGATGGCGCTGGCCGGGTATCTGCATCCAGGCGCCAAACGGACGCTCGGCGCCTGTTGCGCGGCGGCCGGGATCTCGATCGAGGGCTGGCATTCGGCACTCGCGGACACCCGTGCGACGGCGGAGCTGTTCGCGCAGTATCTCGGGGCTTTCGCGGCACCGCCACCCTGGCAGTGGGCCTACGAAGAGGTACGTCGGTTGCCCTGGCCGGACCTGCCGGGCACGGACGTCGCGCCGACCGTCCGACCGGTGCATGCCGGGGGAAGGCACGGCTGGATGAGCCGACTTGTCGACCAGTTGCCGCGTGTCCCGGAGCCGCCGCAGGCCGACTCGTATCTCGTCCTGCTCGACACGATCCTCGGCAAGCGTGAGATCACGCCGGCGGACGCGGATCAACTGGTGCAGGTGGCGACCGAGCTGGGGATGACTCGCCCGCAGGTCGATCACCTCCATCGGTGGTACGTCTCCGCGCTGGCGACCGCGTCGTGGGGGACCGGCGAGATCTCACCCGACCAGCGCAGCGATCTCGACCGGGTCGCGGTGATGCTCGGGCAGCGGGTGTCCGACGTCGACGAGGCGCTGCTCCGCGTGAGCGCCGGGCGGTACGTCGTACCTGATCGTCCTGGTGCGCGCGGGTATCCGCCGGGGAGCACGCTGGTGTTCACCGGGGACATGGTCGAGCCTCGCGAGGTGTGGTGGGACCGGGCGGTGGCGGCCGGGTTCGTGCCTCAGGAGGCGGTCCGCCCCGACACCACGTTCCTGGTTGCCGCCGACGTGGACAGCCTGTCGGTCAAGGCCCGCGCGGCCCGCGAGTTCAACATCCCGATCATCTCCGCCGACGACTTCCGCCGGTTCCTGCCGGAAGACCAACGCAAGGCCGGCTGAGTCCGGCAAAGGCGTGCGGGCGGCGTGCCCCTGGCGTCGCCGGGGTCAGGTGCGCGGGCGGTCTGCCCTGTTGTCGGCGGGGTCAGGTGTGCGGGCGATCGTGCCCCTGGCGGCGGGGTCAGGGGGTTGGTGTGAGGTGTTCCGGGGTCAGTAGGGCGTGGAGGGTCAGGCCGGCTTCGGTGAGTTGGTTTGGTGTGGTGGGGTTGCGGTTGATGACGCAGAGGGCGTCGGTGATCGTGGCGCCCAGGGCGCGGAGTTCGTTCGCCGACAGGACGATCTGGCCGCCGGTGGTGACGACGTCCTCGACGATCGTGACCCGGCGGCCTTTGGTCTCGGCGCCCTCGGCCAGCCGGCAGGTGCCGTAGGACTTCGCCTGCTTGCGGACGAACGCGCAGGGCAGGCCGGTGTGCCGCCCGAGCGCGGTGACGACCGGGATACCGCCCATCTCCAGCCCGGCCAGTACCTCCGTGCCGTCGGGGATCAGCGGGACCATCGCGGCGGTCACCTCGTCCAGCAGCACCGGATCGGCCTCGAACCGGTACTTGTCGAAGTACTCCGTCGTCGTCTGCCCGGACCGGAGCAGGAACTCCCCGGTCAGATGTGCGGTCGCATATATCCGACGCCCCAACTCAGCAAGCTCCACGCCCCGCACCCTACCTGCCACCCCGCCGCCCGACGCAGGGTTGCCCCCCGACCCGAAGGGTTGCCCACCGACCTGAAGGGTTGCTCACCGACCTGAAGGGTTGTTCACCGACCCGGAGGGTTGCCCCCTCGGATTTTCAGTGGGCAACCCTCCAGTTGCGTGGATACCCCTTCGGGTGGAGGGTTGTGGATCAGTCCTCGTCGGGGACGGGTTCGATTTCGAAGCGGAGCTGTTTGCCGGAGCGGATGCGTTCGATCGCCGACAGGCAGGCGTCGTCGCTCATCTCCACGCCGATCTCGCCGAGCTTGTGGCGCAGCACCCGGGCCGCGTCCTCGGCGGAACGGGCGCTGGACTCGTTGATCGCCTCGATCGTGGTCGCGGTGAGCCGCTCGCGAATGTCCGGGTGTGTCTGGTGGATCTCGTGAGTGATCCGGAACTCGGTCATCGCGCTCTCCCTGGTACTCCGCGGGCCGTTGTGCACCACAAGGGTAGTGCTCCGGACGTCAGGCGAGGACGCGCTGGACGAAACTCTCCAGGCGAGTCGCGAGGCGTTTCGCCCGGACGTCCGGGCCGGCCGTTTCGCCCTGCGGCAGGTCGAGGTCCTTCAGGCCGCGGATGTACAGCGAGCAGGCCAGGTCGGCGCAGATGTACATCCCGACCGTGTTCCCCTCCCGGCCGGCCGAACCCGCTCGCCGGGCCACGAACAGCGCGACGTCGCTGACGTGATGCGCGGTGTTGCACAGGTCGCACAGCCCGGCGAACCGGCGCGCGGCGCCCGACGTCTGGGTGCTGACCGCGATCCCGGTGACGCCGGTGTCCCGCCGTACGACGAGGTAGCCGCGGTTCGGCGCCTTGCCGTCACGCCAGCCGAGGAAGTCCAGCGACTCCCAGGGCAGTTCGGTGAACCTCGGCGGCAGCGCCATCGCCTTGACCTGGCTCTTGGACGAATTGACGAACGAGCGCCTGATGTCCTCGGCGCTGAGCGGTTCCACGACGGTCCTCCGATCTTCGAGCACCTATGAGACAAGCCCGGCCCGGGCCGGCGCAACCGGTTAACTCCGTTGCCTCAGGCAACAGTCGGCTCTGGGGTCGTGTCCATTTCCCGGTTCGATCGGGTCCACGACTCGGACACGCCGGGTGTGGGGTGGACTTCTGAGCGTTAAGGGTGAACTCTGTACTATCTAAACTTCAACTACCTTTCTGGAGGAATCCGCGATGTCCAGCGAGTACGCCGCGCTCAGCGGTGACTACACCCTCGACGCCTCCCACACCCGGATCGGCTTCAGTGCCCGGCATGCGATGGTGACCAAGGTTCGGGGCGCGTTCGACGAGTTCGAGGGCTCGTTCCACATCGACGGCGAGAACCCGGCGAACTCGTCGGGGAAGGTGACGATCCAGGCGAAGAGCATCAACACCCGCAACAGCCAGCGCGACGAGCACCTGCGCAGCAACGACTTCCTCGCGATGGACGAGAACCCGGAGATCACCTTCGTGTCGACCGCCGTGAAGCCGGCCGGCGACGCCGAGTTCGTGGTGACCGGCGACCTGACGATCCGCGGCGTCACCAGGTCGGTCGACGTCACGTTCGAGTACACCGGGACGGCGACCGACCCGTTCGGCAACCAGCGGCTCGGCCTGGAGGGCTCGGTCGTGATCAACCGCAAGGACTTCGGCGTCAGCTGGAATGCGGCGCTCGAGGGCGGCGGCGTACTGGTCAGCGAGAAGGTCACGCTGGAGCTCGAGGTCTCGGCGATCAAGAACGCCTGACTAGGAACACCTGATGGGGACCGTGCACTGGCAGTTGCCTGTGCAGGGTCCCCATTGCCTGTTCCGGGTCCCGCTGGTCAGGCGTGGCGGGTGGTTTGCTGGAGGAGTGACTCGACGGCCTGGCGGAGTTCGGTGTCGTGGTGCGGACCGGACCAGACCACGATCCGGCCCTTGTCGCCGAGCTTGGTGCTGATCAGGTCGCGGGCCGGCGTGGGGTCGCCCTGGTTCACGAGGACGACGAGCCGCCGGCCGTCACGCTGCAGCCGGTCGAGCAGCGGCGGAAGGGTCGAGCCGCGGAACAGCCCCGGGTCGCTCTTGACCTTGGTCTCGATCATCACGCCGCGGCCGCGGACGACCAGCAGGAAGTCGGCGCGGTCCCGGGTGAACTCGCGGTCGTGGTAGATCCGCGCCTTCGGCCACAGGCGTTGCAGGGCGGCGTCGACCTCGACGTCGTACTGCGCCGCGAGCCGGCTGACCCGGGAACTCGTGCCGCGTGGCCGCAGCGATTCCGGCGTACGGCGGCGGCCGAGGAACGGCAGCCAACGCCCAATACTCGTGTCGATCATCGGTGGACCCCTCGACCTGTTCCGGCACTTGTCAGTGAGTCTGCCCGCGCCTGGGCGGAGGAATCCGGGGGCCGCGCAATCGTGATCCCACTGCCATAAATGGGAGGTGTTCAGCAGGCGTTGGGGGTGGTGGTGCCGCCGTCGACGATCCAGCGGGACTGCTGGTTGAGGACGCGCATCTGGTCGAGCCAGCGGGTCGGGGTGGTGTTCGGCAGTACGCCGCGACCGCGGACGTTGACGGTGCGCGCCGCGGAGGTGTCGTAGCAGGCGCTGACGATGACGCCGTTCGCCGCCAACGTGCGCTTCGCCCACAGCACCTTGGTGCTGCCGGTGTTGCGCAGTTTGTGGGTCCGGAAGTACTTCGCCTGCGCGCTGATCGCCTGGAACATCGCCGGCGTCATCGTCGGCTCCAGTTGCTTGGTCTTGCCGCCCCCGCTGCGCATCATCACGTCAAGTGCGACGCGGTACGTGTAGTACGCGTTCAGCACGGGGTCGTCGGAGCCGGCCGCATCGTCGGTGGTCGTGGTCCGGGCCGCCTTGTGCGCCGCCGGAACCGCCGCGGCGACATTGCTGTCGGCCTCGTTGCCGCAGCCGGGGAGCAGCAAAACCGGGGTCAGCATGGCGGTCATAACCAGGTTCCGCATGCGCATGGTGTGCGAGTACCTCCTGTTGGACTCTCACCGCTCGCGCCGTCGGCGGCGTAGCACACCGCTCGGCACTGACCGTGTAACGCCGCGACACGCATCGTGGTCACTGTGACCTGAATCACAGGAGACCCCTACCCGGGTACTGGTTCCGGATCGGCTCCGTGGCTGGAGGTGCCGGCGGCCGCGAATTCCTAGCCTCGATCTCAGGACTTGAGACCGAGGAGATGACGATGACGGACGTACTCACCCGCCCCACGGCACCCAGCGCCGGCCGCCCCCACACCCTGCGACGCCTGGGCAGCACATTGCTGTACGACGCGCTGCTGGTGCCAGCCGGCGTACAGGCAATGGCGGACGCGATGCTGGGCGAGGAGGAAACCGCAGCGAGGCGATGGCGCCGTCTCGGTGCACGTGGTGCGCAGTCGATGAGCAACGCGCGGACCTTCGGGTACGGGCTACTCAGTGCGGTGCTCGGACTGACCAACTGGTTCGTGATGCTGCTCATGGTGTTGGCTCTGGTTCGCGGCCCGTTCTGGGGGCTCGTCGAGCATGGTCCGGTTCAGCCAGGGACGTGGGGCGGACCGACGCGAGCTGGAGCGTGGGCCGCGCACGGTCTGATCGCCGTACCGTGCATTGTCGTGTTCCTGTTCGCGCTGCGCGGCATTGCGGCAGTGCACACGCTCCTGGTGCAGGGGACGAACAAGTGGGTGCTTCCGGCAACTATCGTGCTGGCGGCGGGTAGCCTGGCGTTCTTCTGGTCCTGGCTGCAGCAGCTGTGAGTAAGGTCCAACCCGTGCAGATACCGATGAGGCGGCCGTGGGGCGCCGGGCTGGCCGTCGCCGCGCTGCTGGTGCTGACTCTCATGGATCTCGCACAGCACTACGACGTACCGATCGCGGCTGTGCTGAGCCTGGCGATTGCACGGGCGCTGTCGCTGAGCCTGTCGTGGTTGCGGCCGCGGGCCGCAGTGGTGGTCTCGCTCGTCACCACTGCTGTCATGGCTGCGCTGACGAGTCCAGTCAGCTCGAGTGAACCGTGGCCGTGGGGTACGACGTCAGCGTTCGGGCATTCGCTCGTCATTGCGATCGCCGGTGCGCGTGGACTCGGCCGACGGGAACTGGTCGGCTGGTGGGTGGCGACGCAGGCCCTGGGTGTCATTGCGCTCGGGCTGGCACCGGACCGCGGCAGCTGGCCCGGTCTGATCACCATGGCGGTGCTGTCGGGCGTAGCGGGAGTGGTCGGCGACCTCCTCCGTTCGCGGGCCGACACGAACCGTCGACTTGCCGAGCAGGAGACGATCAGCAAGGCCGAGCGTGCAGAACGCGAGCGGTTGCAGGAGCGGGCCAGGATCGCCCGCGAGCTGCACGACGTCGTGGCTCACCACCTGTCCGTCGTGGTGGTCCGCGCGGACAGTGCGCCCCACCGGCTGCCCGACGTACCGGACGCCGTTCGTGAGGAGTTCACGGGCATTGCTGACGAAGCACGGGCTTCGCTGACCGAGATGCGTCGCGTACTGCGTTTGCTGCGCGAGCCGGTCGAGCAACCGCAGATGGGACCGCAGCCTGGTCTGGGCCAGGTGGCTGAACTCGTCGAGAGCACGCGGCGGGCTGGAGCAGATGTGCGGCTGGTGGGTGACGTGCCGACCGGGCTCGACCCTGCTGTCGAGCTGACGGCGTACCGCGTCGTGCAGGAGGGGCTCAGCAACGCCGTACGGCACGCCTTGCACGCGGCCGTGGAGGTGGCAGTACGGCGTACTGCGGGCGAGCTGGAAGTGATCGTGCAGAACGAGAAGCCGCCGCGGCCCGTCGTACCGGCGCCGGGGAGCGGGCATGGTCTGACTGGGATGCGGGAGCGGGTGGCCCTCGTCGACGGGACTCTGAGCACCGGGCCGACCCCTGAAGGCGGTTATCTGGTGCGGGCGTTCATTCCGGTGGTAGAGGAGGTGGGCAGTGGCGATCACGGTCTTGGTGGTTGACGACCAGGAGATGGTGCGGGCCGGGTTCAGTGCGCTGCTCGATGCGCAACCCGACATCGAGGTCGTCGGACAGGCCGGCGACGGCGCCCGCGCGGTCGAGTTGGCCGCCGAGCTGACGCCGGACGTGATCTTGATGGACGTCCGGATGCCGGTGCTCGACGGGCTCGCCGCGACCCAGCGCATCCTCGCCGACTCGACACCTGGCGAGCCGCCGCGGGTCGTGATGCTGACGACGTTCGACCTGGACGACTACGTGTACGCAGCGCTCCGCGCCGGTGCCAGTGGCTTCCTGTTGAAGCACTCCACCCCGGACGAGCTGGCTGCAGCAGTGCGAGTCGTCGCGGCCGGTGACGCGCTCCTGGCGCCGTCCGTCACCCGGCGACTGGTAGAGGACTTCGCTCGCGCGCAACCCGTCGTACTGACCGCACCGGCCCGGTTGACGCCGCGAGAGACCGACGTACTGCGACTGGTCGCCCGTGGACTGTCCAACCGGCAGATCGCCGACGAACTGGTGCTGGCCGAGCAGACCGTCAAGACGCATGTCAGCAACATCCTGACCAAGCTGGACCTGCGTGATCGCGCACAGGCGGTCGTTTACGCGTACGAGGCGGGTGTGGTGATCCCTGGCCCGAGGCACTGAGCAGGGACACTGAGTAGATGGATGTTCTGGAACACGTACGCAGCTTGTGCCTCGCACTGCCCGAGGTGACCGAGCGGCCGAGTCATGGTGAGCCGACCTGGTTCGTCCGGGACAAGAAGACCTTCGTGATGTACGCCGACCACCACCACGACGACCGCCTCGGTGTGTGGATGGCGGCGCCACCTGGTGTGCAGGAGTCGCTGGTCGCGGACGATCCGGAGCACTTCTACAGGCCGCCGTACGTCGGCCACCGCGGCTGGCTCGGCGTGTACCTGGACGTCGACGTGGACTGGGCCCACTTCGAGGATCTCGTCGAGACGGCGTACCGCCAGATCGCTCCGAAGACCCTCATCGCCCGCCTCGACGAGGTCTGAGCGTTCTATAGGGTTACGCGGGTGTACATGGGTGAGGGTGGGCCGGTTGGGCAGAAGCTGGCCATTGCGCTGGCGTTCGGGAGTTCGGCCGCCGTCATGGTCCTGGAGCTCGTCTCGCTCCGGCTGGTGGCGCCGTACATCGGCCTGACGCTGGAGACGAACACCGCGGTCATCGGAGTCGCGCTGGCCGCGATCGCGACCGGTGCGGCACTGGGTGGCCGTTTCGCGGACGTGGTGCCGCCGCACCGGACACTCGGCCCACTGTTCCTGCTCAGCGGGGCGCTGGTGATGCTGATCCTCCCGGTGGTCCGCTGGACGGGTGAAGCGCTCCGGGGTGGCGCGAGCGAGCTGGTGTTCCTGGTACTTGCTGTCACGCTGTTCGCGCCCGCGTCGCTCCTGGCGGCCGTCACACCGATGGTGACGAAGCTACGGCTGGCCACACTGGCTCAGACCGGAACCGTCGTTGGCCGGCTGTCCGCGTACGCCACGGTCGGCGGCATCGTCGGCACTGTGCTGACCGGGTTCGTGTTCGTGGCGACGGTTCCGATCAGCACGATCGTTCTGACCCTGGGCGCCGCACTGGTGGTCGTCGGAGCCGCGCTGACCTTCCTGCTGCGTGGTGTGCAGGCAGCGGTGAAGCCGGTCGCTCTCGCGGTCGTCGGCGCCACGCTGACCCTTGTCGCGCCGCGGCCGTGTGAGGTCGAGACGGCGTACCACTGCGCTCGGGTGGTCGCGGACCCGAACCGGGAGAGTGGGCGGACCCTGTACCTCGACCAAGCGCGGCACTCGTACGTCGACCTCAAGGACCCGACGTACCTGGAGTTCGAGTACATCAAGAGCTTCGCGGCCGCCATCAACGGCACCTGGGCCGAGGGACGGCCGCTGAACGCGCTGCACGTCGGCGGTGGCGGTCTGACCATGACGCGGTACGTGACGGCGACACGGCCCGGCAGCAAGCACCAGGTGTACGAGATCGACAAGGCCGTGGTGGAGCTCGACAAGCGGGAGCTCGGCGTCCAGACCGGTCCGGACCTGACGGTTACGGTGCAGGACGGCCGGCTCGGCGTACGTGACGAGGAGACGGACAGCCGGGACCTGGTACTGATGGACGCCTTCAGTGGGCTCTCCGTGCCCTGGCACCTCACCACCCGCGAGCTAGTGGCGGACGTACGACGAGTACTGCGACCAGACGGGCTCTACCTGATCAACGTCATCGACTACGGCGCCGCCAAGTTCGCGAAGGCCGAGATCAAGACGGCGCAGGCGGTCTTCCCGTACGTCGCGGTGATCGCGCGCAAGGACGAACTGTCCAGCCACAGCGGCGGGAACTTCGTGGTGGCGGCGTCCGACAAGCCGATCGACGTACCGGCGATCATGGGCCAGCTCGAGCCTTCGATGGGCGTCCTCGACCGGCCGGACAGCTTCGTCGGCAACGCGCCGGTGCTGACCGACGACTATGCGCCCGTCGACCAGTTGCTCACGCCGTACAGCGGCTGACCGTCTTGTGATTGCATGTGGTCATGCATCCACGCGCAGGCCAGCCCGCACAGCCCGAGGACCTCGTCGACGTCGACGCCATGCTGGCGGCGTACGGAGACCTCACCCCGGACGTGGACGACCCGGCCCAGAAGGTGGTCTTCGGTACGTCGGGACATCGCGGCTCGAGCCTCGACAGCGCCTTCAACGAGGCGCACATCCTCGCGATCACGCAGGCCGTCTGCGAGTACCGGGCCGGTCAGGGTACGACGGGTCCGCTGCTCGTCGGCCGGGACAGCCATGGCCTGTCCGAGCCGGCCTGGCGCACCGTACTCGAGGTGCTGGCGGGTAACGACGTACAGACGCTCGTGGACAGCGCCGACCGGCTCACACCGACGCCTGCGGTGTCGCATGCGATCCTGCGCCTCAATCGCGGCGCGGGTGCCGACGCGGACGGCATCGTCATCACGCCGTCGCACAACCCGCCGCGCGACGGCGGAATCAAGTACAACCCGCCGCACGGCGGCCCCGCCGACTCCGACGCGACCAAGTGGATCGCGGACCGCGCCAACCAGCTGATCGCGGGCGACAACCGGGAGGTACGCCGCAAGTCGTTCGAGCAGGCGCGTGAGGAGGCAGGGAACTACGACTTCGTCGGGCACTACGTCGACGACCTGCCGTCGGTGCTGAACCTGGCCGCGATCCGCGACGCCGGCGTGAAGATCGGCGCCGACCCGCTCGGCGGTGCGAGCGTGGACTACTGGGCCGCGATCGCCGAACGGCACGACCTCGACCTGACCGTGGTGAACCCGCGGGTCGACCCGGCCTGGTCGTTCATGACGCTGGACCACGACGGCAAGATCCGGATGGACTGCTCCTCGCCGTACGCCATGGCCTCGCTGGTCGCGCAGCGGGACAAGTACGACGTGGCGACCGGGAACGACGCGGACGCGGACCGGCACGGCATCGTCACGCCGGACGCCGGACTGATGAACCCGAACCACTACCTGGCCGTCGCGATCTCGTACCTGTTCAGCAACCGCCAGTGGGGCCCGGACGTCGCTGTCGGCAAGACGCTGGTCTCGTCGTCCCTGATCGACCGCGTGGTGGGGGACCTGGGCCGGCGGCTGTGGGAGGTGCCGGTCGGCTTCAAGTGGTTCGTACCTGGTCTGGTGGACGGCTCGGTCGGCTTCGGGGGAGAGGAGTCGGCCGGTGCGAGCTTCCTGCGTTTCGACGGCACGGTGTGGACGACGGACAAGGACGGGATCCTGCTGGCGTTGCTGGCGAGCGAGATCACCGCGGTGACCGGCGAGACGCCGTCACTGGCCCACGCCAAGTTGGTGGAGCGGTTCGGTGCGTCGGCGTACTCGCGGGTCGATGCACCGGCCACGCGCGACCAGAAGGCCAAGCTGGCCGCGCTGTCGGCGGATGCGGTCACCGCGACCGAGCTAGCCGGTGAGCCGATCGTTGACCGGCTCACGCACGCTCCTGGCAACGATGCGGCGATCGGCGGGCTGAAGGTCACTACCGAGTCGGCATGGTTTGCCGCTCGCCCGTCGGGCACCGAGGACCTCTACAAGATCTACGGCGAGTCGTTCAAGGGCGCCGAGCACCTGCAGCAGGTCTTCGAACAGGCCCGCGACGTCGTGTCGGCAGCACTCGCTTAACGCACGAAGGAGTCGAGCAGCCGTTCCAGGTCCGCAGCGGGATCCTCAGTGATCCCGCTGTGGATCGGTCCGGGATGTACGACGGTACTGCGCGGCGCAGCGAGCCACCGGAAGCGTTCGCTGATCGTGGTGCCCGCTGCCGGTCCACCCGCAGCGTCACCCGCACAGATCGCTCGAATCTGATCCAGCGACGCACACACAACGTCGACGTCCACTGCGGGGTCCAGTGCTTTGAGCCGCTCCGGATTCACATCCCAGCCGGCACCCAGGTAGTCCAGAGCTCGGCAGTACAGGACAGCGCCCACGTTGATGAACTCACCCCGCTGGATGCGCGGAGCGGCCCGCAGGATCACGTAGTCGAAAGGCTTCACTGCGCACCTCCCGGAATCCACGCGGCCCGGTTCTCCAACCGCGCCAGCAGGTGACCCAGGTACCGCTCCCGGTCGCCTTCACCGAGCCACTCGTCCGGCACCAGCCCGATCACCTCGGTCAACAGTTCCGGCGTGATCGCCGCGGCCAGCTCAGCGTCCACCTTCGCGACGCCAGGGACCGCAACCGAGAACACATGGTCGGAGGCGTCGTACGGCAGCGATGCGAACTTCTCCGCCGACATCCACGAGTGGTGGAAGTACAGCGCGGCGCCATGGTCGATCAGCCACAGGTTCTTGTGCCAGACCAGCATGTTCGTGTTGCGCCACGACCGGTCCACGTTGGCGACGAACGCGTCCAGCCAGAGGATCCGGGCCATCGCTTCGTCACCCGGGTTGCCGGCTGATCCGTCGTACCCGAAGGAGCCCGGGAGGAAGTCGACGGCGAGGTTCAGCCCGGCGCTGCGGATCAGCAGCTCCTGGATCTCGAAGTCCGGTTCGGACTTGCCGATCGCCGGATCGAGCTCGATCAGCTTCAGCTCCGGCACCCGCAGGCCGAGCCGGCGGAACAGCTCACCGACGATCACCTCGGCGACCAGCGCCTTCGGGCCCTGCCCGGCGCCGTGGAACTTGATCACGTACGTGCCGAGGTCGTTGCCCTCGACAACGCCGGGCAACGACCCTCCTTCACGCAAGGGCAGCACGTACCGCGTGGCGGTGACAACAGGCAAACTCACGCCGGAGAGCCTAACCCGTTAGCGAACGGGTACCTGTCCAGGGTGAAGCTTCCCTCCTTCGGCGTCGAGGAAGAACTACTCCTCGTGTCCGCCACCGGTGACCCGCTGCCGCGGAGCAAGGCTGTCGTCGCGGACGTGGGCGAGCTGGATGTCGCGCTCGAGCTGACCAGGGCGATGGTTGAGATCAACACGCCGGTCTGTACGGCGGCTGACGAGCTCCGCGGCCACCTGCTCCGGATGCGCTCCCATCTGGCCTCCGCGGCCGCAGAGGAAGGCGCTCGGCTGCTGGCGATCGCAGTCCCGCCGCACGGACGGGCCGCGCAGTTGATCACGAGGAAGCCGCGGTACCAGGCGCTGGTCCGCGAGTGGGGGCTGCTGGCGCGAGAGCAAGGCGTCTGCGGTTGCCACGTCCACGTAGGCGTGCCGGACAAGGAGGCTGCCACCAAGGTCAGCAACCACCTGCGGCCGTGGCTGCCGGTTCTGCTCGCTCTCAGTGCCAACTCACCGATCTACCTCGGTCAGGACACCGGATTCGCCAGCTGGCGATGGCTGATGACGACGCGGTGGCCGAGCGCCGGTCCGCCGCCGTACCTGGAGTCGGCCGAGCACTACGACGCCCTGGTCGCCATGCACATGGCGGCCGGCACGTTGATCGACGAGAAGATGGTCTACTGGGACATCCGGCCGTCGTCGCACCTGCCGACGGTGGAGGTCCGCGTCAGCGACATCCCGCTCACGGTGGACGAGACGGTGCTGATCGCGACCCTGGTCCGCGCGATCGTTCTGACTGCGCTGGAGGACGGCACGAGAGGCCCGACGCTCGAGCCGGAGGTCCTGCGGGCCGCGTACTGGCTGGCTGCTCGGGGCGGCCTCACTGCGCAGGGCCTCGACGTCCTGAGCGCGGAGGCGATGCCGATGGCCCAGGTGATCGAGAAGCTGCTGCTGCACGTCGAGCCTGCGTTGCAGATGCTCGACGCGGTCGAGCTGGTGCGCGACGGCGTCGAACGGTCGCTGCGTGAGGGCAACGGTGCGATCAAACAGCGGAAGGCGTTCCGTAAGGGCGACGACCTGGTCGCCCTCACGGAGGTCAGACCGCCTAGCCTCGAAGGAAGTCCTCGAGGCCGTGCAGGTCGTCGGTGTTGATGTAGTCGACGCCGGCGGCGACGAGCTCGCGCCACAGGGCCTCACGAGCGGCGCCCGGTACGTCGGGGGTGGCCCAGAAGCGGACCTTGTAGCCGGCGTGGTGGGCCGTGACCACGATGTCGTGCAGCTTGGTCTTCTCGTTCTCGGGCATCGGCCCGACGCCCTGCCAGGTGAACACGTTCGTCCAGTTGTCGCTGACGAGCGGCATCAAGGACGCCGGCATCCCGGACTGCAGGTCGGCGAGGCGTCCGTCGTACCCGGCGTACCGGATCTTCTGCGCCAACATGTCGTCCAGCGGGCGGTTGCCGCTGATGACCGAAGTGACAGCGCCCGTGAACACCCGTCCGTCGACGAAGATCGTGCTGATCCCGCGGTACTTCGCCAGCGCCTTGTCGACCGCGGCGTACGTCGACGGTCCGTCGCTCTTGATGTCGATCAGCAACTGGAACCCGCCACCGCGCTTGTACACCTGACCGTGGTTCTCGCGGACCCGGTCCGCCAGCGGCTTCAGGTACAGGCTCTCCAGGGTGCGGCCGGGCTTCGCGTCCTCCAGATCGTGCGCGACGCGGAGTTCACCGTCGATCAGCCACACGTCCGCCTCGACGCTGTTGAACCCACGGTCCAGCGCGTCCTGCAGCGGCCGCCGGTGGTCGTAGTCGTTGTGCGCGTGCGCCGACGGGAGCGCCCGGACCGCTGGAGCGTCGTACGACTTCGGGAGCTTGAAGTGATTGGCCCGGGCGACGTCCCGCACCCGGTCCGGGTAGTCGCTGATGATCCCGTCGACGCCCTTGTCGATCAGCGACTGCATCGTCGCCGGGTCGTCCACGGTCCACGGGATGACCTTCATCCCTGCCGCGTGCGCCGACTTCACCATCTCGGCGGTGACATACGGCTGGTACGTCGGGTCGGTGACCCTCCCGTCCTGCGGGAAACCGTGCACCGGCGAGATCGCGGACGCGCCGAACGACTTGGTCGCCTTGACCAGGTCACCGCCGAAGTCGTCGATGTCGATACCGCCCAGCCACGGCGACTTGCCCGGCTGGCCGACCTGCAGGAAGTCGTAGTTCGTCAGCGCGACCAGCGGCAGCTGCGGCATCACCTGGCGCATCCGCATCAGCGAACCCCAGTCGAAGCTCTGGATCGTCACCTGCCGGGCGATGTCCGCCTTACGGATCTCCTGGGCGACCACCTGGACGAACTGCTCGCGCGGCGCGGTCTCCGACGGCGCGCCCGCCTCGACCTTGGTCTCGACGTTCAGCTTCACGCCGTACGCGTGGAAACGGTGCACGAGCGCGAAGACGTCCCGCAGCTCGGGCATCCGGGCACCCGGGTCGGGTTGCTGGCCGGGGAAGTTCGGCAGCGTCTGCGAGCCGCAGTCGAGCTGCTTCACCTGGTTCAGCGACAGCGTGTTGATGAACTTGCCGACGTACGGGTACTCCGGGTCGCCCGGGATGTACGGCGCGGTGTCGCGGCACTTGCTGCCCGTGACCTTGCGGTCGTGGGTCACCACGGCGTACCCGTCCTGGGTGATCTGCACGTCGAGCTCCAGCGTGCTGACGCCGAGCTCGAGACCGTGCGAGAACGACGCGATCGTGCTCTCCACGGTCAGGCCGAGACCACCGCGGTGGGCCTGGATGTCGAAGTCACCGCGCGTAGCGGCGGCCGGAGCGGCCGGAAGCAGTAGTCCGGCGATCAGCGCGCACGGGAGCAGTGCGCGGGGAAGGCGGCGCATGAGGGGGTCCTTCCGGAGGGGTTATGGGCGGACACAGCCCGAGGCTGTCGTGCACAGGCATACCCACGTCCTCGCAAAGGTAGCCACCAAGCGGACCACCGGTTACCAGACGGCTACGGTGCGGAGGTGATCCGCCGTACGGACTGGGACTCCGCGGTGATGTGGCCGCCCTTGAAAGCTTCGTCCAGCGTGCCCTCGGTACGGCGGGTCAGTGTGACGTCGACCGGGCACGTTGTGGCCGGCTTGACGCCGGGTGTCGGCGTTTCCGTGGAGGGACGGATCGAGCCGGCGGGGATGCCGGCCGACGTACGGCCGGGCTCCAGTTCCAGGCTGCCGGTCTGGATGCATTCTCCGGCCCAGGTGAGGATGGACAGCTGCTCGGAGGGCCGGCTGTCGAAGCGGACCGGGATCGTGGCGCGACGCGAGTACGTCGTACCGGCCAGAGGAGCGGTGAGCCGCACGCGTTCGGGCAGCTTCACCGTCGACCGCGGTGCGGAGTCGTCGTCCTTCCCGCGGGTGAGGTTGAACGTGATCTCGGTCCCCGCGTCGACCACGCCGGCCGCCGTAGTCGGTGACCCCGGCGGAGCGGTGATGCTTGAGCGTGACGTCCTTGCCGCCGCCGGACGCCGTGACCGACTCACCCTCGCCGAGCTCCACGAAGGTGAGCGTGCCGACCCGGTACGACGCGCTCACGCTGGCCGCATCGGCCGTTTCGGGCAGCGAGACGACGTAGTTGGCGGTGATCCCGCTGGTCCGGATGTCCTTGGACTCGACGGTCGAACATCCGGCCAGGATCACGATGAGTGACAGGGCGGCGATTCGCTTCACAGCCGGCGACGCTAGCAGTGCACAGGTTCGGGATCGTCGGTAGAACTACTCGTACTGCAGCGCCTCGAGTGGGTCCAGCTTTGCCGCGCGCCGGGCCGGCCAGATGGCGGCGACGATGCCGACGACGACCGAGACGACGGCGAACGCGACCAGCTGGCCGACCGGGACGGTGAAGCTGATCTCGTCCAGCCGTGCGGCCAGCAGTGACGCGAGCACCAGACCGAGGACGATTCCGATCACCGCGCCGATCAGCGCCGTCATCACGGACTCCTGGCGGATCATCCGTTTCACCTGCCCGCGGGTCAGGCCGATCGCGCGCAGCATGCCGAGTTCGCGAGTTCGCTCGAAGACGGTCAGGACCAGGGTGTTCACGATGCCGAACAGGCTCACCAGGACAGACAGCGCCAGCAACACGTAGAGCACGTTCAGCAAGCTCTTGATGCCGTCGGTCTGATTGTCCTTGAACTGCTCGATGGTCACGGCCTTGGCGTTCGGGAACGAGGCCAGGGCGGCGTTCAGTGTGGCGGTGTTCGCCGGCGTCACTCCGCCTTCGATGTTCAGGAAGCTGTAGATGTTCTGCGGCTGGGTGGTCGTGGAGTCGAAGGTGCCGGTGGAGATCGTGACGTTGCCGAACGGCGACCCACCTGCCGGCGGCTTGAAGATCCCGCGCACCGTGAGCTGCAGCAGCTTCCCGGTCACCGTCTGCATCTGGAACGTCGACCCGAGGGCGAGGGAGTGCTCGTCCGCATAGCCGGAGTCGACGATCGCACCGTTCGCCGCCAGTTCGGACAGCGACGCCTGGGAGCCGGAGCGCCAGTCGAACCGCAGCAGCTTGGGCGCCGTCTCGTCGATCGCGGTGACCGAGATCGTCTTGTCGAACGCCCGCGCCTGGCCGGCGCGAACGCTGGTCAGTTCGGTGACCGACGGTATCTTCGCCGCCGCGGCGGCCACTGTCGGCGGCAACGGGCTGAAGTTGTTCTGCGCGGTGAGCGCGTAGTCGGAGCTGGAGATCTTGTCGACCGCGTCCTCGAACGGCTTGATGATCCCCGCGCCGAGGGTCGCGACGAGCGTGACCAGTGCGAGCCCGATCATCAGCGCGGCGGCGGTCGACGCCGTACGGCGTGGGTCGCGCCGGCTGTTCTGACCACCGAGCGTGACGGCGGGGCCATCGGGGAGTACGCCGGGGAACTCGGCCGGCCGCCCGAACAGCCGGCGGATCAGCCAGAGCGGCAACAGGATGAACGGCCAGGCGATGGCGGTCAGTACGACGACCGACCAGCGCGCCACCGGATCCGACACGGCGGCCATCGGCCGGACGAGCCGCGCCGAGAACGCCGCGATACCGACGAACAGCAGCAGGACGCCGAGGCCGAGCAGGATCAGCAGCGTCCTGGTCGCCAGACCGTCGACGAACAGCCCGGCGAGGATCGTCCCGATTCCCACCACGGCCACTACCACGGCACCCGCGGACCGATACTTGTGGAACCGTCCAGGTGGCAGCGCCGCGCCTTCCCGTACGGCGGCGATCGGCGGTACGCGCGTGGCTCGCATGGCCGGCCGCAGACTCGCCAGCACGGTCACGACCACGCCGACGATGAGAGCTACGACGACCGTCCGCGTCCGGAACACCAGGCCGTTGTTCGGCAGGGTGAATCCGATCGCGTCGAACAGCTTGAACAGCCCGGTCGCGATCGCGAGTCCGAGGAACAACCCGGCGACGGCCGAGACGATGCCGGTCACCAGCGCCTCGAGCACGACCGTGCCGAGGATCTGCTTGCGCGCGGCGCCGAGGGTCCGCAGCGTCGCGAACTCGCGGGTGCGCTGGGCGATCGTGATCGACAGCGAGTTGGCGATCACGAACGATCCGACGAACAACGCGATCCCGCCGAACACCAGCAGGAACGTCTGCAGGAAGCTCAGGAACTCGCTCGTCCCGGCGGCGTCCTCGGCGGCCTGGTCCTCCGCACTGCGGACCTGCGTCGCGGGCGGCAGGACCTTCTGGACCGCGGCGAGCAGCTGCGGCCGGTCGACACCCTTCTTGGCGGAGATCAGGATCTGGTCGAGTTTCCCGGTCTTGTCGAACAGCCGCTGCGCCGTACCGAGGTCGAAGCCGGCCAGGGTCGCGCCGCCGATGGACGAGACCGCCCCGAAGCTGACCAGTCCGGAGACCCGCATCGGCCGCACCGCGCCGCGGGCCTGGACGCCGATCGTGTCGCCGGCCTGGAAGCCCTTCTCCGCGGCGGTTTTCGTGTCGATGACCACTTCGCCGGCTCCGGGCCAGCCGCCCTTGACCAGGGTGAGCGAGTTGAACTGCGGCAGCGACGGATCGACGCTGAAACCGAGGTTCGGTGCGCCGCCGAAGACGATCGCCTTGCCGTCCTTGCCGATCAGTTGGGCCTCGCCGTTCACGGCTCCGCCGGCGGCGCCGACCTCCGGAAGGTCGCGGACCTTCTGCAGCAGGTCGGCCTGGAACGGCGGCGCCTGCTGGGTCCCGTCGTCGGACAGGTCGAACGCGGACTTGCCGGTGATCGCGGCGTCGGTGTTCTTGTAGTTCTGGCTGAAGATCGAGTCGAACGCGCTGGAGATCGAGTCGGTCAGGACGTAGGTGCCGGAGATCAGCGAGACACCGAGAACGATGCCGATCGCGGTCAGCGCCGTCCGTAGCTTGCGAGCGAGCAGTCCTTGCAGCGCGAACCTGATCACTGCAGGTCCAGCGTGTCGATGATCTGCAGGATCTCGTGCTGGCTGGACCGCCCGGTCTCCTTCACGATCTCGCCGTCGGCCAGGTACAGCACCCGGTCGGCCATCGCGGCCGCCTTGGCGTCGTGCGTCACCATCACCGTCGTCTGCCCGTACGTCTCGACCGAGGACCGCATCAGGTCGAGGATCTCGCCGCTGGTCCGGGAGTCGAGATTGCCGGTGGGTTCGTCGGCGAAGACCACGGTCGGACGCGACACCAGGGCTCGCGCGATCGCGACCCGCTGCTGCTGACCGCCGGACAGCTCGGCCGGCCGGTGCGCGAGACGATCGGCGAGACCGACCCGCTCCACCAGCGTGTCGAAGAACTCCGGATCCGCCTTCTCGCCGGCGATCGTCAGCGGCAGCAGGATGTTGTCCCGCGCGCTGAGCATCGGCAGCAGGTTGAAGAACTGGAAGATGAAGCCGATGTGCTGACGACGGAGCTTCGTCAGTGCGTCGTCGCCCAGCGTCGTGATCTCGATACCGTCGATCGTCACCGAGCCTGACGTCGGCCGGTCCAGACCGGCCAGGATGTGCATCAGCGTCGATTTCCCCGACCCCGACGGCCCCATCACCGCCGTCAGCTGCCCGGATTCGATCTCCACGTCCACTCCGTGCAGCGCACGGACAGCGGTGTCACCTTCGCCGTACACACGCACAACACCCTTCGCGTGCACAACTGAGTCTGTCCCCTCCATGCCGATCGCCCTCCCTGGCTGATCAGCGGCCCCCCAGCAGACCGGTCAACAACTTCCACCGAGTCTGCTCGTCTTCGGGCTGGATCGATAGGGGGTTTTCCCGGGCCTGACCCTGAACTGCACAGCTTCAGTGGCGGCGAGGCGGGAGTCAAAGGGTGCCGGACCGGGAAGCGCCTCACGGCGCGTGGCCGCTCGTAGCGGCTTAATTTGGGACCCGGGGCTTGCACCGGCCCGACACCTCGAACAGTGTAGCGGGTGCCCAAACCCCTTGTCCTGTTGGGATTCCAGGCGGCGAGATGCTATAACACCGCCTGACGCCCGACGCAACTACCACAGGCTTCCGGCGCGTTCGGCGCGGGCCGCGGTCTGCAGCTGATCAGCCGTCTCGACCAGTTTCGACGCCGACAGCACCTGCTCATGGCCGTCGTCGGCGAGGTGCGCCCGCCCGGTCGCCACGATCCGCGCGAACGCGGCCGCCCGGTCCAGGGTGGTCGCGAAATCACCGGTCGCGACACCCCGCAGTACGGCGTCGACCATGTCCCGCACCTCGGCCGGACCGGGCGGCTCGGCGACACCTGCGACGACCGCGTGCACCTCGGCGTACTTGCGGCCGCCGGCGAACTCGCGGGACACGGCCTCGGCGTTCGAGTGCACCCAGGAGCGCAGGACGTACAGCCGCCAGAGCGCCCCGGGCAGCGAGTCGGCGGGGGAGTCGGACCACAGTTCGGCGAGCTCGTCGAGGCCGTACTCGTCGGCGAGTTTCACCACCCGGGCGTGCACCTCGGTGTCCTCGGACTTGCGCACCCCGCGGACCAGCAGCTCGGCGGTCCGGTGCGCGGCCTCGGTCACGGTCGCCGGATCGGCGGCACCGGGCAGCGACTCGAACAGCTTGTTCCCGGGCAGGATCGGCCGGCGCGGATTCGGGGTACTCACGGCCTCCATGGTGCCTGACCGCACGAACCTCCGCATGCCGACCCGCTCCGGTCAGTACGCTCGACGTATGGCGGGTGGAGCGGCTGGTGCGGGCAAGAGCAGCAAGCTGGCGAAGAACTTGGTGAAGTACGGCGTGCGGTACGGGCCGCTCGTCGTCGAGGCGGTGCGGCACGGTCGGGAGCCCGCGCAGCAGGCGGTCCAGGCCGCGTGGGCCAAGCGGACCGCACGCCGGAAGGCCGTCGAGCACGCTCTCACCGTGCGGGAGGGGTCCCTGCTGAAGGTGATCAAGGACGGTCAAGCGATCTTCTTCGTGTTCTCCGGCGACGCGATCGTGACGACGTACCCCGTCGTACCGCAGAGCAGCTATCCCGAGCTGCTGCGGCACGCGGACCTCGACAAGCGCGAATCAGCCGCCGTCCTGGCGGCACACAAGCAGACGATCCTCCCCAAGATCCGCCGGAAACGTTGACGCGGGCGTAACATTCCGGACCCGGCCGGGCAACAGGTGGGGCGCACAGTGGAAGGACGTTTCCACGAGGGAGGGCGTCCGCATGCTCTGGAAGATCAGGACCGAACTCGCCGACCGGCCCGGTGCGCTGGCCGAACTCGCTGCACGGTGTGGTGCGGACGACATCAACATCCTTCACCTGGAGGTCTTCACCTCCGAGACCGGTGCGGTCGACGAGCTGGTCGTCTCCACCGGCATCGGCTGGACCGCCGACGACCTGAAGGCGCTGGTCGCCGAGGCCGGCTGTGGCCGTACGACGGTCCGCCCGTGCCAGGCCGACGTACTCCATGACGCGCCGGCGCGGTACCTGCGCGCCGTACTGCGGCTGATCGACGACCCGGTGTCGGTCGACGACGAGCTGGGGAACCTGCAGGGGTTCGACGAGTACACGCCGGCCGAATGGGCCCGCGCGGACGTGCTGGTCGAGATCGCGGGCCGGCTGGCCGAGCGGTTCGACACGCCGGAGGGCCCGCGGCCCGGGAGCGGCGGCGTACCCGAGCTGCGGACCGCGACCGTCGAGGACGCCGACGCCGTCGTCGCGATGCACGACCGGTGCTCGTACGAGAGCCGCACCCGGCGGTACCACGTGCCGATGCCGAAGCTCACCGCCCGCACCGCGCGGCACCTGTCCGCGCCGGCCGGCGGCGTGTCGATCGTCGCCTGCGTCGACGATGCCGTGATCGGGATGGCGACGGCGGCGCCGTGGGAGGAGCTGGGCAGTACGACGATGGAGGTCGCCGTACTGGTCGAGGACGGCTGGCAGGGACAGGGCCTCGGGCTGCGGCTGCTGCGCCAGGTGGTGGGCGAGGCCCGCGCGCTCGGCGCCGACCGGGTGGTCTGCATGGTGCAGCCGGAGAACCACGCGATGCTCCGCACCCTCGAGCGGCTGCGGATGCGGTCCCGGGTGGTTCGGGACGGCGACAGTCTGATGGTGAGTGTCGCACTGACCGACCGGAGCCTGTCGCATGCGGTGGATCGGCCGCCGGTGGAATATCGTCTGAACCGTGCCACCCCTTCCCACCGGTCGCAATCCGCACGGTCTGCTGGTCAACCTGCCCGCGAGCACGCGCTCGCCGCTCTTTCAGCTCTTCAGCCGATTTCTGGTCGCGCTGGGGCTGCTGACCCTGATGGTGCTGATCGTGGTGGTCGACCGTGACGGATACCGGGACAGCTACGACGGCAAAGTCGGGCTGATCGACAGCATCTACTACGCAACCGTCACGCTCACCACGACCGGGTACGGCGACATCACGCCGGTGACGCCCGTTGCCCGGCTGGTGAACGCCTTCATCGTCACTCCGCTGCGGATCGCGTTCCTGGTGGTTCTGGTCGGTACGACACTGGAAGTGCTGGCCAACGAGGGTCGCCGGATCATGCGCGACACGCGCTGGAGGAAACGGATGAAGGACCACACCATCGTCGTCGGCTACGGCACCAAGGGCCGCGCCGCCGTACAGACCCTGATCAGCAACGGGGTGAAGCGCGACCAGATCGTGGTGATCGACCCGCGGGCCACCGCGATCGGTGACGCGGGCAACGATCAGATGGCCGCCTTCCACGGTGACGCGACGAACCGGACGGTACTGCGTCGCGCCGAGGTGATGACCGCGCGCGAGGTGATCGTGACGACCGATCGGGACGACTCGGCCGTCCTGGTGACGCTGGCGGTGCGGCAGCTGAACCCGAACGCGCACGTCGTGGTCGCGGTCCGCGAGGAGGACAACGTGCCGCTGCTGCGGCAGAGCGGCGCGGACGCGGTCGTCACCTCGTCCGAGGCGGTCGGCCGGCTGCTCGGCCTGACCTCGGTCAGCCCGAACCTCGGCGAGGTGATGGAGGATCTGCTCACGTACGGCGAGGGTCTCGAGGTCGCCGAGCGCCCGGTCCTCGGCCGTGAGGTCGGCAAGCCGCCGTCCGCCGTACCCGACCGGGTCGTGTCGGTGGTCCGCGACGGCAAGGTGCACCGCTACTACGACTCGAACGTCTCGGTGCTGGCCGCCGGCGACAAACTCATCGTCGTCCGCCCCGCCAAGGAAACCCCCTGGGCCGAACGCCCCGGCGCCGACGAGGACGACGAGTAGAACCGCGCACCCGCGCGCACCCGCGCGGTCCCGACTTTGAGAAGCCACCAACCATTTCGGAGCTCCGGAGATGGTTGGTGGCTTCTCAAAGTTGAGCTGTGGGTCACGGTGTGATTGCGGCGAGGGTTGCCGGGGTGGTGCGGTGTTGACGGGGTTTGGGTTGCGGTTTAATGTCTGGTCTGTAAACGATTACAAGAACGATTACAGGAGGTCGGCGTGAGTCGTCCGACGATCGCTGGGGTGGCCCGGGCGGCCGGGGTCTCGGTGGCGTCGGTGTCGCGCGTGCTGAACGGGCTGCCGGCCACCGAGGAGATGGTCGAGCGGGTCCAGCGGGCGGTCGACGAGCTCGGCTACGTGCCGGACGCGCGGGCGCGGTCGCTGAAGGTCGGGCGGACGTTCCAGCTGACGCTGGCGGTCGCGGACGTCGGCAACCCGGTGTACGTGACGATGATGCGGGCGGTCGAGGAGGTTGTCTCCGCGGCCGGTTACCGGCTCGTGGTGACGACGACCGGGCCGGACGTGGTGGACGAGGTCGCGCTGGTTCGGGGGATGGCGCGCGGGTACGCCGACGGCTTGCTGATCAGCCCGATCCGCGTCGACGAGGACCTGGTCAAGTCGATCCGCGAGTGCGAGGTGCCGGTGGTCGTCGCCGGTAACGTCCCCGCCAAAGCAGGCGTCGACACCGTCCGGGCCAACTCGCCCAAGGGCATGCTGCTCGCCGTCGACCACCTGGTCGCGAAAGGCCGCCGACGCATCGCGTTCCTGAACGGCCCGGCCGACACGGTCCCGGGCGCCGCCCGGTCCAAGGGTTTCGCCGAAGCGCTCAAAGCACACGAGCTCCAGCCCGCCGCTGTCGCCGAGGCAACAGACTTCACTTTCGCCGCAGGACGTGCGGCCGCTCCCGACCTGCTGGCCGCCGGCGGGCTGGCCGGCAGCCGGTCCCACCGGCGGCGAGGTGGTGACGAGCCCGCTCCTACCACCATCCGCCCGACGGGCGGGGCGTTCGATGCCGTCATCTGCGCGAACGATCTGCTCGCGGTGGGCGTGATGCATGAGTTGGCTGCGGCGGGGCTGGAGGTGCCCGCCGACGTCGCGGTCGTAGGGATGGACGACAGCGAATTGGCCGAGCAGAGCTTCCCGCCGTTGACCAGCGTGAACCTGGGATCGGCGGAACGCGGTCGCCGGGCAGCCGAGTTGCTCTTGGCAAGGATCGAGGACAACGACCGGACCCCGCGACGAATCGTCGTACAGCCGTCCCTGAGCATCAGGAGGTCGACCCCGTGACGGCCACGTTGACCGCGCCGGCGCCGGTGAAGAAGAAAGGTGGGCGGCCGAGGCAGAATCGCGAGGCGATCCTGCTGTTCCTGCCTGCGCTGCTGCCGGTGCTGATCCTGAGCGTCTACCCGCTGATCCGCGGGATCGCGCTCGGCTTCACCGACGCCCGTGCCGGGCTGCACGTCGAGACCAACTTCGTCGGCTTCGACAACTTCGGCAAACTCCTGCAGAACCACCTGTTCTGGGACTCGTTCCGGATCGGCGTGATCTGGACTCTGTCGGTGACGATCCTGCAGTTCGTCGCTGCACTCGGCCTCGCGCTGCTGCTGAACACGAACCTCAGGTTCCGTGGTGTCGCACGCACCCTCGCCCTGATCCCGTGGGCGATGCCGCCGGTGGTCGTCGCGATCATGTGGCGCCTGCTGCTGCACCCGACCAACGGGCCGGTCAACGAGCTCCTGCAGAAGCTGCACCTGACCGACCACCCGATCAACTTCCTCGGCGACTTCGGTACGGCGCTGCCGGCCGTGATCGTGGTGGGGATCTGGGTCGGCATGCCGATGACGACGATCACCCTGCTGGCCGGCCTGCAGGGGATCGACCGCACCCTCTACGAGGCGGCCGCGGTCGACGGCGCGAGCACGTGGAGCCAGTTCTGGAACATCACGCTCCCGCAGCTGCGGACCGTGATCGTCGCGATCACCAGCCTGGACATGATCTGGAACTTCAACTCGTTCGGCCTGGTCTACGTACTGACCGCCGGCGGTCCGGGCGGCAAGACGATGCTGCCGATGCTGTTCGCCTACAACGAGGCGTTCCGCTACGGCCGATTCGGGATGGCCGCGGCGATGGGTGACGTGATGGTGGTCATCATCATCGCGTTCCTGTTCTTCTACCTGCGGAACCGGCTGCGGAGCGAGGCATGAGAACTCGTCCCGGAATTCGCGCTCTGCAGTACGTCGCCGTCGTCTGCTACCTGGTGTTCCTCGGCTTCCCGCTGCTCTGGCTGATCTCCAGTTCACTGAAGTCGCCGCAGGAGTTCGCAAGCATCACGCCGAGCCTGCTGCCGAAGCACTTCGACCTGTCCAACTACAGCGACGCGCTGAACGAACAGGGCCTGGTTCGCGGTCTCGGCAACAGCCTGCAGATCTCCGTCTACAGCACGATCCTGGTGCTGATCGTCGCGCTTCCCGTGTCGTACGCGCTGGCCCGTTTCCGTAGCCGGCTGCGGCCGCTGACGAACGGCTGGATCCTGGTCAGCCAGGTGTTCCCGGTGATCCTGATCGTGATCCCGCTGTTCATGATCCTGCGTCCGTTGCACCTGACGAACACGATCCCCGGCGTCGTGATCGTCTACATGGTCTGGTCGCTGCCGTTCGCCCTGTGGATGCTGCAGGGGTACGTCGCCGCGGTGCCGCGCGAACTGGAGGAAGCAGCCTCGGTCGACGGCGCCGGGCGGATCCGGACGATCGTCTCGATCGTGATGCCGCTGCTCCGGCCGGGGCTGATCGCGACCGCGATGTTCACCTTCATCTCGGCGTGGAACGAGTTCTTCTTCGCCCTGGTCCTGTTGCAGGACCCCCAACTCAAGACCCTTCCGCTGGTCCTGGCCCGCTTCGTGGGCGCGGAAGGTCAAGTGCAGTTCGGCCCGCTCGCCGCCGCCTCCGTGCTGGCCACCGTCCCCAGTCTCGTGTTCTTCGCCTTCTTGCAGCGGAGGTTGACCTCCGGCCTGCTGAGCGGCGCAGTCAAAGGTTAGGAGAGGTAATGAAGAAGGTATTGACCGCGTTGCTCGCGGCGGGAGCGCTGGTGACGCTCGCCGCGTGCGGGGGCAACAGCGACGACGGCGGTTCGGGCTCCTCGGACGAGAAGGTGACGCTCAAGTTCCAGAGCCTCGCCTTCCAGAAGACGACGGTCGCCGCGACGAAGAAGATCGTCGCGGACTGGAACGCCGCCAACCCGAACATCCAGGTCGAGTACGTCCAGGGCAGCTGGGACTCGGTGCACGACCAGTTGGTCACCCAGTTCCAGGGCGGGACCGCGCCGGACATCATCCACGACGAGTCCGCCGACATCACCGGTTTCATCAACCAGGGCTACCTCGCGGACCTCTCGCCGTACCTGAGCCAGGAGACCAAGGACGCCGTCTCGCAGGGTGTCTGGGACACGGTCTCCAAGGACGGCAAGGTGTACGCCGCCCCGACCCTGCTGCAGTCGTACGTCGTGTTCGCGAACTCGGCGGCGCTCAAGGCGGCCGGGATCACGGCGACCGGTGACTCGCTGAGCTGGGACGACCTGGCCGCCGACGCGAAGAAGCTCACCGCGGGCGGCAAGTACGGTCTCGGCTGGGGCCTGAAGAGCCCGACCGCGACGATGCTGAACCTCGGCCTGAACTTCGACGCGAAGTTCTTCGACGGCTCCGGCAAGGACGCGAAGGCGACGATCGGGGACGCCGAGCTCGAGGTGCCGAAGCGGATCCACGCGATGGCGTACGACGACAAGTCGATCGACCCGACCTCGCTGACGCAGAGCGGTTCCGACGTACTGCCCGGGTTCTACGCCGGCAAGTACGGGATGGTTGTGGCCGGCAACTACGTCGCGCAGCAGATCCTCGAGGAGGCGCCGAAGACCTTCCAGTGGGAGGTGCTGCCGCCGCTGAAGGGCACGAGCAGCAAGCAGGCCGCGAACCCGCAGACGCTGTCGGCGCCGGCCGAGGGCAAGCACATCGAGCAGTCGGCGAAGTTCATCGACTACTTCATGAAGGCCGAGAACCTGGCCGCGGTCGGTCAGGGCGACTGGCTGATCCCGACCACGCAGGCGGCCCGGGACGCGGTCCTGAAGGCGACCGGCGGCAAGAACGGCTGGCAGCAGATCCTGGCCAGCGGCGCCGAGCTGACCAAGGCGCCGTTCCAGAGCGTGGAGAACTACCCGCAGTGGAAGGACCAGATCGCGACGCCGGCGTTCCAGCAGTACCTGGCGAACAAGACCGACGCCGCGGCGCTGGGCAAGAAACTGAGCGACGGATGGGGCCAGGTCAACAACTGATGACCCAGTTGGAAGAGAAGGCGGTCGGCGCTCTCGTCGGCTCCGCGGTCGGTGACGCGATCGGTGGAGCCGTCGAGGGCTGGACCCCGGAGGCGATCCGGGAGCGGCACGGCGGCTGGGTGACCGGCATCGTCGGTCCGTGGTACGACGACTGGCGGACGGCTCGCCCGATCGCGCCGTACCACAAGGGCGACGGGCACATCACCGACGACACCTTGATGACGCACGCGCTGGTCGAGGTGTACGACGAACGCCGGTCGCACCTGGACGCCTACGCGGTCGCCGAGTCGCTGGTTCCGAAGATGATCAACGGGACCCGTTGGATCCCCGAGCTCGAGGCGGACGCGTTGCTGCTGCAGCGGGTCTTCCTGGCCGAGAAGTGGCTGGTCGCCCGCCTGCACTACGGGCACGTCGATCCGCGCGAGGCGGGCGTCGGCAACATCGTCAACTGCGGTGCGGCGATGTACATGGCGCCGGTCGGGATCGCCAACGCGGGCGATCCCGAGGGTGCGTACGCCGAGGCGCTCGACGTCGCCGGTGCGCACCAGTCGAGCTACGGGCGGGAGGCGGCCGCGGTGTTCGCGGCCGCCGTCGCCGCCGCGATGGTGCCGGGGGCAACGGCTTCGTCGGCGGTCGAAGCGGCACTGCGGCTGGCCAAGGACGGCACTCGGAGGGCCGTCGAGGCCGTGGCAGACGCGGCCGACGGCCTCACCGATTGGGAACAGGCGATTCCCGTGCTGCGCAAGGCGATCGAGCCGTACGACACGGTCGGACCGAACTACCGCGAGCTGTCGATGGACGCCCGCCGCCCGAGTCGTACCAAGGCGATCGAGGAACTCCCGGTCGCGCTGGGCTTCGTGCTCGTCTCCGAGGGAGACGTACGCCGGGCCGTGCTGGGCGGCACGAACTACGGACGCGACGCGGACTCGATCGCGTCGATGGCCGGCGCGGTCACCGGCGCGTTGAGCGGACGGGACGGCGTACCGGCGGACTGGGCGGACGAGATCGCCGAGGCGAGCAAGACCGACCTGGTACAGCCCGGTCTGGTGATGGCATCGGTCGTGCAGGACATCCGAGCGGCCGACGCCGAGCGATGGGCCCGGCGTACGGCGGCGTTGGACGCGCTGGTCTGAATGTCAGTTGTGGTAGGCCTCGAGTTCGACGATCCGGGAGTATCCGTGGTCGTTGGAGTCGTGGATGACGAGCTGGACGGCGTCGACGGCACGAGGCTCGAAGGTGATGGTCACGCAGCCTTGGACATTGCCGCGGACCTCGGCGACCGTTGTCCAGGTGCTCCCGGTGCGGACCTGAAGGTCGAAGTCGCGGATGCCCATCACCGCGGCGGGGTAGGTGGTCGAGTCGAGGGTCTGCAGTACGACCCGGCCGATCGTGGTGGGTTGGACGAAATCGACGCCGTACGTGTCGGGGAAGACACCCTTGGTGTTGTCGTGCCAGCCGCTGGCGCCCCACTGCGCCGAGTCCGCGTTGCCGTCGACGCCGCCGCACAGCCGCATGTTGCCGTTGGTGGACGACGCGACAGCCTGCTCGCCGAGCAGCACGTTGTCGCGGACCGGGACGGGCTTGATCACCACCGGCACCTCGAGGCGCTCCTTGCCGACGGTCAGGTCGACGGTGTGGGTCGCGGGCGCGGTGCCGCGCGGGACGGTGATCTCGAGCGGCGCCTTCACCAGCTGATCGATCGGCAGGTAGCTGGAGAACTGGTGCCGGGACAGCGTGAGTGCGGGGTCCCCGGAGACGCGCATGTCGGCGATCGTGGGTTTGCGGCCGGTGTTGGTCATGCCGAGGGTGAGTTTGCCGGCGGGGAAGCACGGCAGCGGGATGACCTCGACCGGTTGTGGTGTGGCACTGACCTCGATCTGGTTGTTGCTGGTAGCAACGAGGAGTGTCAACGGGACGGCGACGAGGGCCAAGCGTCGAAGCATGGGGTGGTCCGTTCAGGCGAGGTGGGTTCCGGGGAGGCCGTCCTCGACGACCAGGGTGGCGCGGGTGGACGCCGTACCGCCGGGTGTGACGACGCGGTCGACGATCCGGAACTCCGACGTCCACGCGGTGCGGTCGAGGCGGCAGCTGAGGTAGCCGCGCTGGACGTTCTGGTACTTGACATGCGGGTTCTCGGCGAGCAGCGCGCGTCCGGTCGCGTCCGCGTCGACACCGTCCTTGCCGGAAGAGATCGACGTGGTGACGAACTCGGTCCCGATCGCCGGAGTGGACGGGTCCGCGAAGTTCACCCGCAGGTCGGAGGCGACACTGCGGTGCAGGTCTCCGGTCAGTACGACGAAGTTGCGCACCTCCTGGTCGCGGACACCGGAGAGCACGCGGTCGCGGGATGCGGCATACCCGTTCCACGTGTCCATCGGCAGTTCGAGCTCCGGGCCGGTCTTGCGATCGAGCTGGGCTATGGCGACCTGCTGGGCGACGACGTTCCAGCGGCTGGTGGAGCTTCCGAGCGTGTCGAGGAGCCAGCGTTCCTGGGCGTCGCCGGTGATCGTGCGGGCCGGGTCGGTCGACACCGCGTCCGGCGGCAGCCACCCACCGGTCGAGGTCTGGTCGTCGCGGAACTGCCGCGTGTCCAGGACGCTGAGGTCGGCGGTCCGGCCGTACCGGAGATGGCGGTGCAAGCGGATCGACGGGCCGTCGGGGGACTGGTCGAGACGCAGCGGCATGTGTTCCCAGTACGCGCGGAACCCGTTGGCCCGGCGTACCAGGAAGTCGTCGTGCGGAATGCCGTCCTCGGACACGTACCCGGCCCAGTTGCCCTCGACCTCGTGGTCGTCGAGCGTGACGATCCACGGCGCCGCCGCGTGCGCGGCCTGCAGGTCGGGGTCGGTCTTGTGCAGCGCGTACCGGGCCCGGTACTCGTCGAGCGTGAAGATCTCGCCGGCGAAGTCGACCGGGACAGCCTGGTTCCGTACGCCGGCGGTCGGGCCGACACCGACCTCGTAGATGTAGTCACCGAGGAACAGCACGACATCGTGCTCCCGGCGTACGACGTCTTGGTAGGCGGTGTAGAACCCGTCGTAGAAGGCCTGGCAGGACGCGACCGCCATCGTCACGACCGGCTCGTCGGACGGCGCGGGCGCGGTTCGCGTCCGACCGACCGGGCTGATCTGACCGGCGGCACGGAAACGGTAGAAGTAGTGCCGCCACGGACGCAGCCCGTGTACGTCGACGTGCACCGCGTGGGCGTACTCCGCACGGGCGTGGGCCGTGCCGCGACGTACCACTCTGCGGAACGTCTCGTCCTCGGCGACCTCCCACTCGACGTTCACGGTGCGGTCGTCCATACCGCCGAACGGTTCGAGCGGACCGGGTGCGAGCCGGGTCCAGATCACCACGGCGTCCGGCAGCGGATCGCCCGAGGCGACGCCGAGGGTGAAGAGCGGCCTTTTGTCGGTGCGATGCGGTATTCCTGCTGCATCGACGAGATCAGGGAGGTTACCGGTCATCGCGAGCGCTGCGGCAGCGCCCGTGGCGGTCAGAAAGCTGCGGCGGGTGACCATGGGCCGAAGTATCGGCCCGCGCCGATGCAACGATCCAGGTGGGCGTTTCGCCTGGCGCAACAAGGGAAGGAAGCAGTCCGATGAGAATGACCTGGGTGCAGCCGGAGGACCTCCTCCCGCACCAACTGGTCCAGGCGCGGTCGGAGGGCGTTGACGTCACCGACGTGCAGGCCCGCTGGATCGCCGCCGGCGGTACCACGGACGCGCCGGTGTCCGGTGCCTCCGACGAACCGGCGACGCCCGCGTTGCGCGCGCTTGCTCGCGAGCTGCTGGACGTGCTCGACGCCAGGACAGGGGAGTGGCGCGAGCCCGCGATTCCGGAGTTGCCCTCGCTGGGCGAGACGGTCGAACTCGAGACCCGGACGTTGAACGCCTGGCTCGGGCGAATGGCCGGAAATCTCCTCGGCAAGCCGGTGGAGAAGATCCCGCGCGAGGGCATCCGGGAGATCCTGGCCAGTTCCGGGCAGTGGCCGTTGACGCAGTACATCACTGCCGCCGGCGTACCGGACGAGGTGCAGCAGCGGTGGCCGTGGAACCGGCGGTCGAAGGTGAACAGCCTGCGCGAGGTCATCGACGGGATGCCCGAGGACGACGACATCAACTTCGCGATCCTGGCGCTGCTGATGATGGAGCGGTTCGGACCCGGGCTGACCACGGACGACGTGGCGCAGAGCTGGTTGAACGACCTGCCAGCCGGCCGCGTGTTCACCGCCGAACGTGTTGCCTACCGCAACCTTCTGGAAGGGGTCGAGCCGGCCCGCGCGGCCGTCGTCGGGAACCCGTTCCGGGAGTGGATCGGCGCCCAGATCCGGACCGACGCCTACGGCTGGGCGCATCCTGGCGACCGGACTGCGGCCGCGCGACTCGCGCTCGTCGACGCCGGGCTCAGTCACACCGGCGCCGGCGTCGACGGCGCACTCTGGGTCGCCGCGATGTCGGCCGCCGCTCTCGTGCTCGACGACCCGGTCGAGGCCGCGGTCGCCGGCCTGGACGTGATCAGCGGACAGGGCGCGATCGCCCGCGCGGTCCGGTTCGGACTGACCCTCGCCGATGCCGAGCTGGACGAGGCACTCGACGCCTTGCACGCGGAGTACGGCGACCTGCATTGGGTACATGCGGTGAACAACACCGCACTCACCGCCTACGCGCTGACTGCTCCGGATTTCACCACGGCGATCGGACGTGCCGTGATGGGCGGCTGGGACACCGACTCGGCCGGCGCTACGGTGGGCGCGGTTTTTGGCGCGACGCGGGGGATTCCGGCAGAGTGGTCTGCACCACTGGACAATCGGGTGGCCACCAGCCTCCCGGGGATGAACCAGATCGCGATCGACGAGCTGGCGCGGCGGACTGTGGAGGTGGCCCGGGGTGGAGCCTGAGGTTGTGGTTGTCGGTAGTGCGAACATGGACCTGGTGCTGCCTGTCCAGCGGATCCCACGGCCGGGGGAAACGGTCCTGGCGGGAGCCATGACGCGGGGCCCGGGAGGCAAGGGCGCGAACCAGGCGGTGGCGTCGGCGCGTGCCGGTGCGCGGACCGCGATGGTCGTCGCCCTGGGCGACGACGAAGGCGGTGCGCTGCTGCGGGCGGCGCTCGAGGGCGTAGATCTGACGCTGGCGACGACCAGCGAGGCCCCGACCGGTACGGCGATCATCACGGTCGAGGAGAGCGGCGAGAACTCGATCGTGGTCGCGCCCGGCGCCAACGGTGAGCTGACGCTGTCGGCCGACGCTGCGGCCGCTGTCGGACAGGCGAAAGTCGTGCTTTCCCAATTGGAGATCCCGTTCCGCACCGTCGCAGCCGCGGCCGCCGCCTCGTCGTACTTCATCCTGAACGCGGCGCCGGCGGCCGAGCTGCCGGACGAACTGCTGGCCGAGGTCGATCTGCTGGTGGTGAACGAGACCGAGGCCGAGGCGATCGCCGGGGCGGACCGGTCCGCGCTGCTGAAGAAGGTGCCGGCCGCGGTCGTCACTCTCGGCGGCGCCGGCGCGGTGATCCTGACGCGCGACCTGAACGGTGACCGCGAGATCACGGTTCCCGGCGTACCGGTGGACGTGGTCGACACCACGGCGGCGGGAGACACGTTCTGCGGGGTGCTGGCCGCCACGTTGGCTGCCGTGTCAGCGAGTGACGCGATCACGGCAAGCGACCTGACGAACGCGGTCCGACGCGCTAACGTTGCTGCTTCATTGAGTGTTCAGGCCGCGGGGGCGATTTCCTCGGTGCCTCACGGGGATGCAATCGACGCGCGTTATGCGGAGGTGTACCTGTGAATCCGCTCGAACCGCGGCCCATCGATCGACCTGCCCGGGTCGATGTGGGGCTCGGGACCGACCTGTCCTTCCTGGACGACGCCAAGATCCTCGGCGCGCCGGAGGACCCGGCCGACCTGCCGCGGTGGCGCGCGAAACTGGCCGAATGGCGGTTCGGCGCCATCGAACGGACCCGGTACGACGGATCGCACTACGACGAGCCCGGTCGCGAGTGGACCCAGACGGCGTACTCGGTGGCGCTCGTCTGGCTCTGGGACGACCTGCTCTACGACGTCGAGACCGGGAAGTTCACGCCGGAGAAGTTCGTCGAGCACGGGGTCACCGAGTTCGGCGGGTACGACGCGATCGTGCTCTGGCACGCGTACCCGGTGATCGGGATCGACGACCGCAACCAGTTCGACTTCTACCGCGACGTCCCCGGCCTGCGGGAGCTGATCGACGACCTGCACCGGCTCGGGCTCAAGGTCTTCTTCGACTACAACCCGTGGGACGTCGGCACCCGCCGGGCGGACCGCTCGGACGCCGACGAGTTCGCGACCCTGGTCACGGACTACGCGGTCGACGGCGTGTTCCTGGACACCCTGAAGGAGGGCGACCCGAAGTTCACCCGCGCGATCCGGCAGGCGAACCCGGCGATCGCGCTGGAGGGCGAGTCACGGTTGCCGATGGCAAGGATCAGCGACCACGCGCTGTCCTGGGCGCAGTGGTTCGCCGACACGCACGCGCCGGGCGTGCTGCGGGCGCACCTGTTCGAGCGCCGGCACATGATGCACCACACCCGCCGGTGGAATCGTGACCACAGCGACGAGCTGCAGTCCGCCTGGGTGAACGGCGTCGGCATGCTGGTCTGGGAGTCGGTGTTCTCGGCGTGGGTCGGCTGGAACGCCCGCGACCGCGCGACGCTGCGCCGGATGGTCGCCGCCCAGCGGGCGTTCGCGCCGGTGCTGATCAACGGCGACTGGATCCAGCTGACGCCGGAGATCCCGGAGAAGGCCCGCGACCACGGCGTCTACGGGTCCCGGTTCGACCTGGCCGACATCACGTTCTGGACGCTGATCAACCGCCACGACGAGGACTTCGACGGCATCGTGCTGCGGTCCGAGGACCAGGTCGGCGACTGGTACGACGTGACCTCGGGCGTGCCGATCACCGCGGACGACGACGGCGTACACCTGACCGTGCCGGGGCGCGGCGTGGCCGGGATCGTCCGGGTCGGCGCGACGGCCGGCGCCTCGTGCCGCGCGACGGCCCGCCGGTTGGGCACGATGCCGCGCGCGCATGTCAACGAGTCCGCGTTCCCGATGCGTCCGGCCGAGCGGATCGCACCGCAGCCGGTGTCCGGTGACGCGAACATCGGCCCGACGGTCGACGTACCGGCGGGGGAGCGGACGTTGACCGTGCGGCACCGGCGACGCGAGACCGGGCTGTACGACACCGCGCCGTACGTCGAGGAATGGAAGCCGCTGCCGCCTCGCCTGCACGACATGCAGACGGTCGAGCGTGAGGTCTCGTTGCCAGGCGTCGCGGTGGCTGTTGCCGAGGTGACCAACGCCGAGTACTTGGCCTTTGTGCAGGCGACCGGCTATCGGCCGCTGATCGCGAACCGGTTCCTGCAGCACTGGATCGACGGTGCTCCCGTCCCCGGGACCGAGGATCAGCCGGTGACGTACGTCGACCTGCCGGACGCGCGGGCGTACGCCGCGTGGCGTGGCGGCCGGCTGCCCACCGAGGACGAGTGGCAGATCGCCGCTCTCGAAGAGGGATTCGTCCGGCGCGAGCCGCTGGTGTGGAACCTGACCGAGAGCGAGCACCGCGACGGCCGCAGCCGGTTCTGCATTCTCAAGGGCGGTTCGCACTATGTTGCCGAGGGCTCCGACTGGTACGCCGACGGTGGGCCGCAGGAGCCGGACGTCAGCTTCAAGCTGGTGCTGACCGGCGGCGGGCTCGACCGCTCGGAGAACATCGGCTTCAGGTGCGCCGGATGAGAACTGCTCCGCTCGACGGGGTGAAGGTGCTGGAGGCGGCGACGCTGTTCGCGGGACCGCTGGCGGCGACCTTCCTCGGCGACTTCGGCGCCGACGTCACGAAGATCGAGCACCCGTCCCGGCCCGATGCCGCGCGCACACACGGCGCCTCGAAGGACGGCGTCGGGCTCTGGTTCAAGACCCTCGGCCGGAACAAGCGGCTCGCGACGCTGGACCTGTCCCGCGGCCGGGACGTGTTCCTCGATCTGGTCAAGTCGCATGATGTGCTCGTCGAGAACTTCCGGCCCGGCACGCTGGAGCGGTGGGGGCTCGGGCCCGACGTGTTGCTCGAGGCGAACCCGCGGCTGGTGATCGCGCGGGTGACGGCGTTCGGGCAGGTCGGGCCGTGGTCGCGGCGTCCCGGTTTCGGGTCGCTGGCCGAGGCGATGAGTGGATTCGCGGCGGTCACGGGCGAGCCGGACGGGCCGCCGACACTGCCGCCGTTCGGACTCGCGGACGGGATCACCGCGCTCGCCACGGCGTACGCCGTCCTGGTGGCGCTGCGCGAGCGCGATCGGTCCGGGGCGGGGCAGGTGATCGACATGGCGATCATCGAACCGATCCTGATGATGCTCGGCGGCGGCATCACGGCGTACCAGCAGACCGGGTACGTGCAGCCGCGGCTCGGGAACCGGTCGTCGAACAACGCCCCGCGGAACGTGTACAAGACTCTTGACGGCCGATGGGTGGCCGTGTCGACGAGCTCGCAGAGCATCGCCGAGCGGGTGGTGACCCTGGTCGGGCGCCCGGACCTGGTCGCGCAGCCGTGGTTCGCGACCGGGCGGGAGCGGGCCCAGCACGCCGACGAACTCGACGACGCGGTCGGCTCGTGGATCGCGGCGCGGCCGCTGGAGCTCGTGATGGAGGAATTCGAGAAGGCCGAGGCCGCGGTCGGGCCGGTGCACGACATCCGCGGCATCATGACCGATCCGCAGTACGCCGCGCTCGGGACGATCGTCAGCGTGGACGACGACGAGCTCGACGGACCGGTGCAGATGCAGAACGTGCTGTTCCGGCTGTCGGAGTCGCCGGGGGCGATCAAGTGGGCGGGCCGGCCGCACGGCGCGAACACCGACGAGGTGCTCGCCGAGATCGGTGTCACGCCGGATCAGCTGGCGGCCCTGCGCGCGGCTGGAGTGGTGTGAAGTGCTGACGGCACTGTATGTTCCGGCCAACCGGCCGGATCGGTTCGCGAAGGCTGTTGCCGCGGGCCCCGATCTGGTGGTGTTCGATCTCGAGGACGCGGTACCGGTCGCCGACAAGGCGGACGCGCGCGGCTGGGCGGTGGCCTGGATCGCGGTGAACTCCCACGGGCCGGTGGAGGTCCGGGTGAATGCGCTCGGCACACCGTGGATCGCGGACGACCTGGCGGCGATCTCCGCCGTACCCGGGGTGCGGATCCGGTTGCCGAAGGTCGAGAGTGCGGCGGATGTGCAGGCGGTCCTGGAAAAGGTGCCGTCGGCAAGGATCACCGCGTTGATCGAGTCGCCGCTGGGCCTCGAGCGGGCGTTCGAGATCGCGACTGCCGATCCGCGCGTCGTCGCGGTCGCGCTCGGTGAGGCGGACCTGTCCAGTGCGCTCGGGGTGGACGGCCCTGAGGGTCTCGCCTGGGCGCGCGGCCGGCTCGTGTCGGCGTCACGGGCCGCGGGCCTCGGCGCCCCGATGATGTCGGTCTACCCGAACGTGCAGGACCTGGACGGTCTCCGGCGTACGTCGCAGGAAGGCCGCGCGCTCGGATTCGTCGGCCGTACGGCGATCCACCCGCGGCAGCTCGCCACGATCGTCGAGGCGTTCACCCCGTCGCCTCTCCAGGTCGCCGAGGCGGAGGCGCTGCTGGCCGCCGTCGAGAAGGCGGACGTCGCCCACGGCGGCGTGATCGTGCTCCCCGACGGGCGCATGGTCGACTCCGCCATGATCGGCCGCGCCCGCGAGCTCACCACCCTCATGCGAGAGATCGAAGCCCGGTCAAGTTAGGCTCAAGTTATGCTGCCGCGCAGTGTTGATGCCGTCGTGATCGGTTCGGGGCCGAACGGGCTGGTGAGCGCGATCACGCTCGCCGATGCCGGCTGGGACGTGCTGGTGCTGGAAGCCGCCGACACGTTCGGCGGTGCTGTCCGCTCGACCGAGGACGGCGGCTGGATCAGCGATCGGTTCAGTTCGAACTACCCGCTCGGGGTCGCGTCACCGGTGCTCCGGGCGCTGGAACTCGAGAAGTTCGGCCTGAAATGGGCGCATGCGCCGCTCCCGCTCGTCCATCTGCTCGACTCCGACGGTGCCGCGGCCGCGATTCACCCGGATCCGGAGGACACCGCGAAGTCGATCGGCGCCGAGCACCCGGGCGACGGTGACGCGTGGTTGCGCCTGTATCAGCAGTACGTGTCGATCCGGGAGCCGTTGCTGAAGGCGCTGCTCACGACCTGGCCGCCGATCGGGCCGGGGGTGAAGCTGGCCCGGAAGCTCGGTTCGGCGGGGGAGCTGCTGCGGTTCGCGCGGTTCATGGCGATGCCGATGCACCGGATGGGCCAGGAGCTGTTCGACGGGCGGCAGGGCCCGGCGATCATCGCCGGGAACTCGCTGCACGCGGACGCGCCGCTGTCGGGCGCCGTCAGCGGGACGATGGGCTGGCTGCTCGCGATGCTGGCTCAGGACGTCGGCTTCCCGGTCGTGGCCGGCGGATCCTCCGCGTTCTCCGGCGCGATGGTACGACGGGCCGAGCGCGCGGGTGCGTTGCTGGTCCCGGGTACGCCGGTGACCGGCCTCGAGGTGTCCGCTGGCCGAGTGACCGCCGTACGCACCGCCTCCGGCGAGACCGTGCTCGTCGAACGCGCCGTCGTCGCGGACACCTCCGCGCCGGTGCTGTACGGCGAGTTGTTGCCGCAGGCCCTCATCCCGGGCGGGCTGCGGCGGGATCTGGACGACCGGTTCGAGTGGGACTACCCGACGGTCAAGCTGAACTTCCGGCTGAACGGCCCGATCCCGTGGCTGGCTCCCGAGGCGCGGTCGGCCGGCGTGGTGCATCTCGGCGGGACGGCCGACGACCTCGTGCACCTGTCCGCCGATCTCGACACCGGGCGGGTGCCGTCGCAGCCGTTCCTGTTGATCGGCCAGACCACGAAGTCGGATCCGACCCGGTCGCCGGACGGAACCGAGGCCGTCTGGGCGTACGCGCACCTGCCGCGCGGCATCGCCGACGACGCCTCGGCGGAGAAGCTGGCCGGCCGGATGGAACGTGCGATCGAGCGGTTCGCCCCGGGCTTCGGCGATCTGGTCATCGACCGCGATCTGCAGCGTCCGTCCACGCTGGAGTCGGGGAACGCCGCGCTCGGGCTCGGCGCGGTCGGCGGCGGCACGATGCAGCTCCACCAGCAACTGATCTTCCGCCCGACGATCGGCCTCGGCAGCGCCCGCACCTTCGTCGACGGCCTGTACCTGGGCAGCTCCGCCATCCATCCCGGCGGCGGCGTCCACGGAGCCTGCGGCCACCTGGCCGCCCGAACCGCCCTCCGCGACGCCTCCCTCCTGGGCCCCCTGACCCGCAAACTCCCCACCGCCACCCTCCGCCACCTCCAACGGTGAGACTTGACGAAGGAGCATGTAGGGCTCGGGTGGCGGCGGCTCGGGTGGGGCGGCTGGCGACTGTGGGCGTGGACCTGCGACCGCACATTGTGCCGGTGACGTACGTCGTCCATGGCGACGAACTGTTCATCGCGATCGATCAGAAGCCGAAGTCGACGACCGCCCTGAAGCGGCTGCGGAACATCGCCGCTCACGAGCAGGTCGCCGTGCTGGTGGACGAGTACGACGAGGACTGGACGCACCTGTGGTGGGTCCGGGTCGACGGGGTCGCGCGCGTGGTGCCCGAGCACCCGGCGGCGGTCGAGTTGCTGGTGGCCAAGTACCCCCAGTACGACGCCGACCCGCCGCAGGGCCCGCTGATCGTGATCCGAGCCGAAGCCTGGTCGGGGTGGTCGTTCAGCTGATCGGCAGCTCGACAGGAGGTGTCCGCTCGGCGCGGCGGCCCTCACGCTCAGCGGGTCCGCCGATCCGGCGTAGTGGGCGTATACGTACTGTCGTGCTGCAGATCGACGCGTAGGGTACAGGGGGTGGACGCGCGGGTGAGTGTGGAGGGGCTGCTGCGGGAGCTCGCGCCGCAGGTGCTGGGTTTTCTGGCTCGGCGGCACGGGCAGTTCGACCTGTGTGAGGACGCCGTACAGGAGGCGTTGCTGGCGGCGGCGACGCAGTGGCCGGTGGACGGCGTACCGGCGAATCCGCGGGGCTGGCTGATCACGGTCGCGACGCGGCGGCTCACCGATGCGTTCCGGAGCGAGAACGCGCGGCGGCGGCGCGAGGACAACGTCGTGGCGATGGCCGGGCCCGAGGAGCTGGTTTCGCCAGCAGCCGATGTGGACGAGGCACCGGACACCGACGACACGTTGACCTTGCTGTTCCTGTGCTGCCACCCGGCCGTGACGCCGGCCTCGCAGGTCGCGTTGACGTTGCGGGCGGTCGGCGGTCTGACCACCGCGGAGATCGCGCGCGCGTTCATGGTGCCGGAGGCGACGATGGCGCCGCGGATCAGCCGGGCGAAGAAGAGCATCAAGGCAGCCGGCAGCCGGTTCGTGATGCCGCCCGAGTCGGAGCGGGCGGACCGGCTGCGCGTCGTACTGCAGGTGCTGTACCTGATCTTCAACGAGGGCTACACGGCCAGCTCAGGCGAGGACCTGCAACGGGTCGAGCTGACGGCGGAAGCGATCCGGCTGACGCGGATGCTGCGCGCCGCGCTGCCCGACGACGGTGAGGTCGCGGGCCTGCTGGCGTTGATGCTGCTGACCGACTCGCGCCGGGCCGCGCGGACGACCGCGGACGGCGGCCTGGTGCCGATCGACGAGCAGGACCGGTCGTTGTGGGACCGCGCGCAGATCACCGAAGGCGCCGACCTGATCCTGCACACGCTGCAGCAGGGCGCGGTCGGGTCGTACCAGTTGCAGGCCGCGATCGCCGCCGTCCATGCGGAGGCGCCGAGCGCCGACGAGACCGACTGGCGGCAGATCCTCGCGCTGTACCTGCTGCTCGAGAAGCTCGCGCCGAACCCGATGGTGACGCTCAACCGCGCGATCGCGCTCGCCCAGGTCGAGGGTCCCCAGGCGGGCCTCGACCTGCTCGCGACCCTCGAGGACGACAAGAACATCACGGAGACCCATCGGCTGGACGCGGTCCGCGCGCACCTGTACGAGCGCGCGGGGGACCCGGCCAAGGCGCACGAGCATTATCTGGCCGCAGCCCGCCGTACGACGAGCCTCCCGGAACAGCGCTACCTACAGGCGAAGGCCGACGCGCTCACGGGATGAGTCGGTAGAAGCGAAACAGCGAGGTGTGGAACGGGAGGATCTGCACCTCCTGGAATCCTGCCTCGGTGGCGTACCGGCGGAGTGTCGCCGGCCGCATCACCGCACCGGTCGCGGCCGACTCCGGATCGCCCATCGCATCCGGCAGGCAGGACATCAGGCTCCAGCCGTAGTGGTACCGCTCGAGCTCCGAGGCCGGGGCGGTGAACTCGTCCTCGACCAGTTCGTCGAGGATCAGCACCGAACCGCCTGGCGCCAGCAGTTGCCGCGCGCTCCGCAGCGCGTCGACGGGTCGCGGTATGTCGTGCAGGGCCTCCAGGACCGTGACCAGATCGAACCGGCCGCTCTGTGAGGCGTCGGAGGCGTTCGCGACCGAGTAGGTGACGCGGTCACTCAGTCCGGCCTCGAGTGCATGCCGGGTTGCTGCGGCGATGGCGTCCTCGTCGAGGTCGAGACCGTGCACAGTGATGCGCGGATAGGCCCGGGCCATCGCGATCGACGACCAGCCGGTGCCGCAGGCGAAGTCGGCGACCCGGGCCGGTGGGTCGGCGCGGAGTCGCTCGTCGATCTCGGGAATGGCGGGCAGCCACTGTTTGCCGAGGAGGTTCAGGTACGTCGGCCTGTTGAACTCCGCCCGTCCTTCTGGCTCCCACGGCTGGTGCGGCGGCGCGTCACCGGTGCGGTACGCCTCGACGAGGTCGGGCAGCATTCGGGCCGCCCGGGCGAGCTCGACTCCCTTGTAGCCGTGGTAGTCGACGTGGTCCGGATCAGCGAGCACAGGCACGTGCTCGGGCGGCAGGGTGTAGCGCCGTACGGTGGGAGCAGCGGTGACGTCGTCGACGTCGACGAGTCCGCTGGCTGCGTGGTGCTCCAGCCATTCGCGGATGTAGCGCTCGTTGGTGCCGGTGCGTTCGGCCAGCTCGACGGACGTCGCCGGGCCTTGCTGGGCGAGCGACCGGTACAGGCCCAGCCGCTCGCCGAGGTAGATGGAGTAGAGCTCGAGCGCCGCTCCGGCGTTCCGGAAGATCCGCTCGACGAGTGCGTTGGTCCGGTCCATGAACGGATCGTACTCAGGCGGTGCCGACCCGCCGTCCGGTCTCGTGGGATTCGATGGTCGCGTGGGCGAGTGCGAGGGCGCGGCGGCCGGCGCGGGCGTGCACGGGTGGTTGGTCGCCGGCACGGAGTGCGGTGAGGAGCGCGTCGACGTGGCGGTCGAAGGTGCCGGCGAAGTTGCGGGCCTCGTCGTCGAAGTACGCCGAATGCCAGCGCTGCTCGACCGGGTCGCCGGCCTTGGAGAACGTCAGCGCGCGGACGGTGTCGTGGATGACGAGGCGGCCTTTCGTGCCGTTGATCTCGATACGTTGCGTGTCGGGGTAGGCGTACGACGAGTCGTAGGTGCCGAGCATCGTGCCGACCGCGCGGTTCTCGAAGTCGACCGCGAGCGCGAGCGTGCTGAACGCGCCGTACGTCTTGTCGGTCAGGTGCGCGGAGACCGCGGAGATCGGGCCGACGAGGTGTTCGAGCATGTCGAAGCCGTGGCACTGGGTCTCGATCAGATTGGCGTGCGGCGACCGGCCGTGGTTCGCTTCGCCGCCGAAGCGCCAGGTCGCGAAGATCAGGTCGCCCAGTTCGCCCGCGTCGATGAGGGCCTTCGCGCGTTGTACCGGTTCGGCGTACCGGTGGTTGAAGTTGATCGCGAAGAACCGGTCGCCGGCTTCGGCGAGCAGGGTGTCGGCCTCGGTGAGGTCGAAGACGAGCGGCTTCTCGACCAGCAGCGGTACGCCGGTACGCACGAGCTTCAGCGTGACGTCGTAGTGGTCCTCGTTCGGCAGGCAGACCGTGACGAGTTCGGGGTGCTCGGTGCGCAGCATCTCGTCGAGATCGGTGTACGGCGTCGCGCCGTACCTCGCGGCCCGTGCCTGGGTGCGGGCCGGTGTGCGGCCGCAGACCGCCACCAGGTCGGTGTCCTCGCGCCGGGAGAAGATGCGCGCGTGGTGCTCGCCCCAGCCGCCGGCGCCGACCACCGCGACCCTCACGAGGCGCCGTCCTGGGTGACTACGACCTTGCCCGTTTCGCCGGCCATGAACAGGCGGAACGCCTCGGCGATGTCCGCGACCGGCAAGCGGTGGCTGATCATGCGTCCGATGAGCTCCTGATACTCCTGGAGGAGCGCGAGGTTGCCGGGCATCTCGTCGTACCGGAAGTACTCGCTGCCGAGGACAGCACGCTCGGGGCTGATCAGGTCGCCGGACACGTCGAGCGTGACCGATTCGCCGTGGCCGACGCAGATCAGGGCGCCGCGCGGGCTGAGGATGTCGAGCGCCGCGCGGCGGGCGGACTCCTTGCCGGACGCGTCGAACGCGAGGTCAGGGTGGCCGGCCGCGGTGAGATCGTCGGCGAGCAACGGGATCGCGCCGAACGACTCCGCGAACTCGAGCCGCCAGCGGGAGAAGTCGGAGATGTACACCGGTACGTCGTACTTCAGCTTGCTCATCACGGTCAGCCCGAGCCCGATCGGTCCGGCGCCGGCGATGTAGACGCTCTCGACGTCCTGCCGGACCAGCGCTGCGCGACCGAGGGCGTGGCTGCTGGTGCCCATCACGTCGAGCAGCATCGTCGCGTTGCCGATCTCGATGTCGTCGGTGATCGGGAAGAAGTTGGACTCGTGGACCAGTTCGTACGGGCCGTAGCCGCCGTCGTGGGTGAAGCCCATGTCGGCGCGCTTGGCGAGGCACTGGTTCGTCGCGTCGTACTTGCAGCTTCGGCATTCGCCGCAGAAGTCCATCAGGAAGACGGCACCGCGGGTGCCGGCGGGTGTGGTGGTGCCGTCCCCGGTCTGCAGGACGGTGCCGGCGGCTTCGTGTCCGGGAACGACTGACGAGCCGTCGTAGTACTGGTGGCGGTCGGTGCCGCAGAGGGCGTTGGCCTGGACGGCGAGGAGGAGCTGCCCGGGTCCGGGGTCCGGGTAGTCGTGGTCCGCGAACTCGATGGTGCCGGCCCCGGTGAACTTGGGGGCGAGGGCGGTACGCGTCATGCTGCCGGAATTTACTACGTAGCAAATCCTGCCCACAAGGGGTTGCCGGTGACCGCTGCGTCAGCGGCCGGTGCTCTCCCGGACGCGGAGCTCGTAGCCGGCCATCCGGTGCTGCGGGACGTGATCCTCGTCCAACTGTTCCTCGAGCAGGTCGAGCGCCATGCTCGCGATGTCGTCGAGCAGCGGTGCGACCGTGCTGAGCGACGGCGTGGACAGACTCGCCTCGACGATGTCGTCGAAACCGATCACCGAGACCTGACCCGGTACGTCGATTCCGGCGCGGACCAGGGCGCGGAGGGCACCGAGAGCGGCGGAGTCGTTCATCGCGAAGATCCCGTCGGGGAGCGCTGTCTCGGCGAGCAGCGCGGTGACGGCGTCGGCAGCCGCCGCGGTCGTCCAGTCGCACTCGACGACCAGCGCCGGCTCTGGTTCGATTCCGTACTTCTTCAATGCCGCCTGGTAGCCCTGCCTGCGCAGTTGGTACGAGCGCCTGGGTCCGTGGTTCGCGCCGAGCAGGAGGATCCGCCGGCGGCCGGTGTCGAGGAGATGGGTAACGGCGGCCTGGGCGGCCTCGCGGTTCTTGATGCCGACGTGATCGATCGCGCTGCCCGGCTCGCGGTCGCCGATCAGGACCACCGGGTGCGTACTGCGCCGATCGGTGCGGCCGAGGGAGACCGCACTCATGATCACGCCGTCGGTGAGGACCTCGCCGCCGCCTCGGAGCAGCTCGAGTTCGGTCTCGTGGCGCCCGCCGGTGGTCTCGACGAGAACGGTCGTGGAGCGCTGTCTCGCGGCGGAAACGACCGCCTCGGCGAGGTCTGCGAAGTACCGCTCGCGAAAAGTCGGGACGGCCAGCGTCACGGTGCCGGTCCGGCCGCTGCGCAGCCTGCGGGCAGCCGTGTTCGGGCGGTAGCCGAGGGCGTCGAGGCTGGCCTGGACCCGTGCCCGGGTCGCGGGGGAGACGTGGACGTAGTTGTTCACCACGTTCGAGACGGTCCGCTGCGAGACGCCCGCGTGCCGGGCCACGTCGGACATGCTGACCGCCACCGCTGCACTCCTTCTGAGCCTGGGTTCGTCAGGTTACAACGGGTAAAGCGTGACCTGGGTTGTAACTTCGGTTTACAGTAGCGGCATGAGCATCGAGGAGCGGACGCGTGGGCGGCGGGACGCGATCGGGGTCGGGGTCGCCCTGCTGAACCGGCTGGCCCAGTGGCGGGCGATCGACCGGCTCGGGCTGCGCAAGCCGGCCGAGCGGGCGGTGTTCGAGGCGACCAAGACCGGTTTCCGGACGGCGGGCGCGCTGTCCCGGCGTTTCTCGGCGGCCTCGAAGCTGACCGCGCCGTCCCGGCTGCCTGCGGCGAAGGGGACCGGGCGGTTCGACCTGACGCCGACCGGGGACCAGCAGATGATGGTCGACGTCGTGCGCTCGTTCGCCGCCGACGTACTGCGTCCCGCTGCCGCCGCCGCGGACACGGCGTGCACCACGGACCCCGAGGTACTGGAGTCGTCGGCAGAGCTCGGGCTGAGCCTGATCGAGGTCCCGGAGGAGCTCGGCGGCATCGTCACCGAGCGATCCGCGATGACCGGCGTACTGGTCGCCGAGGCACTCGCGCACGGTGACCTGGGGCAGGCAGTGGCGTGTCTGGCGCCGTCCGCGGTGAGTACGGCGATCTCGCTGTGGGGCGACGAGACGCAGCAGGCGACGTACCTGCCGGCCTTCACCGGGTCGTCCGTACCGGCGGCGGCGCTGGCGCTGCTCGAGCCGCGGCCGTTGTTCGATCCCTTCGAGCTGCAGACGCGGTGCACCGGCGGGCTGCTGAACGGCGTGAAGTCGTTGGTTCCGCGGGCCGCCGAGGCGGAGCTGTTCGTCATCGGCGCGCAGACCGACGCCGGGCCGCGGTTGTTCGTGGTCGAGCCGGATCATCCCGGTGTCACGATCGAGGCCGAGCCGTCGATGGGTCTGCGGGCCGCGTCGCTGAGTCGCGTCATTCTCGCTGACGTTCCGGCGATCCCGCTCGGATCGGTGGAGGACTATGCCGAGTGCGTGCGGTTGTCGCGGCTCGGGTGGTGCGCGCTGTCGCTGGGTACGGCGCGGGCGGTGCTCGACTACGTCACGCCGTACGTCAACGAACGGACCGCTTTCGGCGAGCCGATCAGCCATCGGCAGTCGGTGGCGTTCATGGTCGCGAACATCGGGATCGAGCTCGAGGGCATGAAGCTGGTGACGTACCGGGCCGGATCGCGGGCATCCCAAGGCCTCCCCTTTGCCCGGGAGGTGGCGTTGGCGCGCCGGTTGTGCGCCGAGAAGGGCATGCAGATCGGGACCGACGGCGTACAGCTGCTCGGCGGGCACGGGTTCGTGAAGGAGCATCCGGTGGAGCGGTGGTACCGCGACCTGCGGGCGATCGGCGTGATGGAAGGTGCGGTGCTGGTCTGATGATCAACCTCGAGACTCCTCGCAAGTTCAGGGCCTTCGTCAACCAGGCGCACCAGGTCGCGGCCGAGATGCTGCGCCCGAACTCGCGCCGCTACGACCTGGCCGAGCACGAGTACCCGGTCGAGCTGGACATGCTCGCCGCGATGGTCGACGGATTAGGTGCCTCGGGCACCGGTTCCGGCGCGGGTGCCTCCGGCGTACGGCGTACCGCTGCCGCCCCGGACGGCATCGTGGACGGCGTCGTGAACGGGTCGAACCTGTCGTCGGTGCTGTCGATCATGGAGATGTGCTGGGGTGACGTCGGGCTGCTGCTGTCGATGCCGCGCCAGGGCCTCGGCAACTCGGCGATCGCGTCCGTCGCGTCGGACGAACAGCTGCGGCGCTTCGACGGCGTGTGGGCCGCGATGGCGATCACCGAACCGGGATGCGGCTCTGACTCGGCAGGCATCCGGACCACCGCGCGGCTCGACGGTGACGACTACGTGCTCGACGGCGAGAAGATCTTCGTCACCGCCGGCGGCCGCTGCGACGCGGTCGTCGTCTGGGCGACGCTCGACAAGTCGCTCGGCCGGGCCGCGATCAAGTCGTTCGTGGTCATGAAGGACACGCCCGGCATGACCGTCGAACGCCTGGAACACAAGCTCGGCATCCGCGCCTCCGACACCGCGACGATTCGCTTCGAGAACTGTCGCGTCCCGCGCGAGAATCTGCTGGGATCCGCGGACATCGACAAGGGCTTCGCCGGGGTCATGCAGACCTTCGACAACACCCGCCCGCTCGTCGCCGCGATGGCTGTCGGCTGCGCCCGCGCGTCCCTGGAACTCACCCGCGAGTTGCTGTCGGACGCCGGAGTACAGATCGACTACGACCGCCCCGTCCACCTGCAGTCCGCCGCGGCCGCGACGTACCTCGCCATGGAAGCCGACTGGGAAGCCGCCTACCTCCTCACTCTCCAGGCCGCCTGGATGGCCGACAACGGCCAACCCAACTCCCTCCAGGCCTCCATGGCCAAAGCAAAAGCCGGGCGCGCCGCCAACGACATCACCCTCCGCTGCGTAGAACTGACCGGCTCCCTCGGCTACTCCGAACACCACCTCCTCGAAAAATGGTCCCGAGACAGCAAAATCCTCGACATCTTCGAAGGAACCCAGCAAATCCAGCAACTGATCGTCGCTCGCCGGCTGTTGGGCAAGACGTCCGCCGAGCTCAAATAGCCTTGTTCGCAACGGCTTCCCGCCTGCTCTGACTTCCTCTCAGAGCAGGCCGGGACCTCGATCGATGTCGTCGAGATCCGGGCCCTGGTCGTCCCTGCTCCGTGACTGCTCCGTCAGCCGCCGAGCAAGTCGCTCCAGCCGACGATCCACTGCCTGCCGCGCGCGGTCGTAGGACGACGGCAGCATATGCGTGTACATCTGCAGCGTGAATCCTGGATCGTGATGCCCGAGGTACTCGGAAAGCTCCTTGATGTTGACCCGTCCGCGAGCGTGATGCTGGCGAAGTAGTGTCGGAGCGCGTGCAGCCCGGTCGTACGGTCGGTCTTGAATCGCCGGCGGCCACGGTTGTCCTTGTACGGCGGCGGGATCACGCCGACCGCTGCAAGCGCGGGCTTCCACACGAGCTCGTGATGAAGACGCGCGTTGAGGTGTCGACCGTCTGGCCAACTGAAGATCAGGTCATGCTCCTGGACGTCGCCGTCGAGCGTTCGGATCGCGATAGTCCCCACGATCTTTGTCCCGCTCCCGCTTGATCTTCCCATCGGACTGCTTGACAGCCCTCGTCCACTGATCCTTCGCAAACGCCACCTATGCCTCCTCGGCCCGCAAACACAGACCGAGTTCAACGTTTGAGCGCGCAAGACTTCTGCGCTTGCAGCTGCGCGTGTTCGAGCCGATCCAGGAGGCCGCGGCTGATCGACGGACCGTCCTCAACGTGACTGCCGAACCCGAACCAGCTGATTTCCAGCTGGGGTTGACCATGCTGTGTCAACGATGAGCGAAACCCTTACTCGCAAGGGGATCGCGGCCTTCGTCGTGCTCACAAGTGGACGACGAGGGATTGGCGACCGTGGTGACCGTCGTGACCGTGGTGCTTGACCGTGCCGGTGTGCGTCCCGTCCACCAGGTGCCAAGCGAGGTCGAGGTCACCGAGCGAGACACCTGTCTGTTCTTCCTCAACCACGGCACCACGAAGGCAGTGTGCACGCTTGACCGTGCGGGCATCGAGCTCCTCTCGGGCCCCGCGGTCGAGGCCGGAGAGTCACTCGTTCTGGACGCGGGCGACGCAGCCGTCGTACGGCGACTCGCGACGCAACCGCAGGCATAGCCTCACCTGCCCAGTGGGGCATTGTCTGCGCCGTAGTGTGCGCGTACTCGCCCCAGTTCAGTTCGCGTGATCGGCAGGACGCTTCCGTGTCGAGCGCCCTGCGGCAGCAGAAATCCCTCGGCGTGGCGCCATACCCCGCCAGCCAGATCAGAAGTCTCGAACGGCACATAGCCCCGGCCGCGGAACTCATCGACGAGCAGGTACCACTTCTGTTCCGTGTTGGAACGGAAGACGGTCGGCCCCTCGCCTTCGCTGACGCCAGGGTGCGTGGCGTCACCACGGCCGACAGACTCGGCGACCAGTTCCCACTCGGCGCCGGTGAACCGCGTGGACTTCTCTTGCGTGATGAACGAGCCGCAGGGTTCAGACCAGCCACGGGCCCGTGCATCCTTGGTGAACCGGTAGTAGGTGGTGCCGTCCAAGACCACCGTGGCATCGAGCACAGGATGCCCTGGGTCGTGCCAGATCTGCGGAGGACTGAACGTTCGGAAGTCGCGGGTTGTGGCGTACAGCATGCGCTCGTGGGTCTCCTCGACGCGGTCCGTGTCGCCTTCGGCATACAGCCGCGACGCCCAATACACGACATAGGCGCCGCGTTGCGGGTCGAAGTGTGCCTTCGGTGCCCATGTGCAGCCGGCGGTGTCAGGGGAGACCTGAATGTGGCGTTGCGACGACCAATTCACCAAATCGGACGACTCCCATACCTCGATGCACAGGCTTCCGACGCGTTTGGCGGCGCGCCACCCAGCACTCCCGAAGATTCGCAAGTCCGTGGCGAGCAGGAAGAACCGGTCACCGGAGGACGTACGCAGAAGGAACGGGTCGCGCAAACCCCTCTCGCCGTGCGTGGAAGTGAGAACCGGTTGTCCGCCGTTCAGCGTGTCCCAGAGCCGCGGGTCCTGGCTGCGTGTGGCGGCGAAGTAGATCTGCTCGCCGTCGTGTTTGTCCTCTCCAGTGAAGTATGCGAACAGATAGCCGTCGAATGGTTCGCCTTCGACTGTCGCTGAGGCGGGCGGTGACGGATCTGGCATGAAGGCTCCCCCGTGGTACAGAATAGTGAACGTTCACTTTGGCTGCCACGACCGTAATGAACTTTTTCACGTAGGGCAATAGGGTGCACTCAGGCACGAGGGGACCTATCCATGACTGAATACTCCGCACCGACCAGGCGACCCACCATCAAGGAGGTGGCTCGTCTGGCCGGCGTCTCTCACCAGACCGTCTCGCGATATCTGAAGTCACGCCAGGGCCTGCGCCCCGCGACACTCGAGCGCATCGATGTTGCCGTCGAGGAGCTCGGCTACCGGCCCAACCTCATGGCCCGCTCGATGCGTACCCGGCGTACCGGCCGACTCGCCGTCGTCATGCCCGTCACCACCTACAATCAGGCGCGCCTGCTGTCCGGCGCCCTTGCCGCAGCCCACGAGGCAGGACGCGTGGTCGAGGTCGTCAGCGTCGAGGGCTCCGCCGCGACGCTGACTGAGCGTGTCCTCGAACTCGCTGGGTCCGGACAGGTGGATGGAGTGCTGTCGCTGACGCCGATGGCGGCGGGCAACGGGCACAACTTGCCGAGTGGTGCCGCCGTCGTCGTCACGCCTGAGTTCGACGATGCCATGCGGAGCATCGGTGAGCTCACCGACGCAACGCCGGTCACCGAGCTGATCGAACGCCTCGCCAACCTCGGCCACCGGCGGTTCCTGCACGTCGCCGGCGACCAAGCGTTCGCTTCGGCCCGGGCTCGCAAAGTTGCCTACCTCGAGGCCATCGACCGGTTCGGACTCGAGTCGGTCGGGGTGTCAGACGGTGACTGGTCAGGCGAGTCCGGAGTGGAGGCCATCCTGCAGCTGGACGCCGACCGGCTACCCACGGCGGTGATTGCCGCAAATGACGTGGTCGCCTCCGGGGTGGTGCGTGGTGCATACGAACGCGGCCTGGACGTGCCCGGTGACCTCAGCGTGACCGGGTGGGACGACAACGAGCTGTGCCGGTTCCTTCCTCCGTCGCTCACTACCGTCCGCATCAACCTGGAGGGAGTGGGGCGTAATGCGGCGCTGCGGCTCATCAAAGCCGTCGGCGGGCCCGAGCTCGAGCCCTGGAGCGGCCCGGTGGCGGAGGTCATTTGGCGCGAGTCGACGGCACCGCCGCGCCAGAGCACGGACTCTTCGCCTGTCGGGTCACGTTAAGACTGCCGCGGTCGGCTCAGCTCCGGATCTGCGCTGTACCAAATCTCTTCGGCGAGCTCGAGCGTGGCCCAGCAGTAATTGCTCATCGAGAGCCAGTACTCGTACGCACGAGGCGTTGCGCCTTGATACACGAAGACCAGTTGAGTCTCGCCGGCCCAGAGCGACCGGATACAGCGCTGCCGGATGTATTCAGCGTCGCGAAACATGACGGTGCGCATCACTGTCACCGCCCCACCCACTGCGTCTTCGTGGGCCTCAAGGACATGCAGTTCGGGCAGGCTGCCCAGACCGGAGTCGAAGGCGTCTCGTAGCTCTGGCAGATCGTCGGCGCTCACAACGGTCGGCAGCCTGCTGACCCAGGCGGCAACATACGTGCCCGGGTCATTCGCCTCGGGCGTGAGCATTACTCCATCCCGGCCCTCATCAAGGCTCTCGGTCGACCAGTCCCAGGGGTAGCGGAAGGAGAATCGGCCTCCGAGGTCGTGGTAGCGGGTAATGCCGGTGAACTGCGGTGCGTCGTCGGACATGGCACTCCTGTCATACGCCCACTGATGATTACGGGAACGCTTGCCGAACATCACAAACCGGCGGGCGGTGGCATTGCCGCGACGGCGCCCGTGAGCGGCAGCGTGTCTGCGAAATGGCAGGCCGAGGCGCGACCCTCGCCGACCTGCAGCAGCGGCGGGGTCTCCGCGGCACAGATCGGCTGAGCGTAGGGGCAGCGTGGGTGGAACGTGCAGCCGCTGGGCGGATTCGCAGGGCTGGGCACATCGCCGGTCAGAATTTTAGGACGGGTTCGCACCCGGGGGTCGGGCTGTGGCACTGCGGCCAGCAGCGCTTCGGTGTATGGGTGCTTCGGCGCGTTGTACAGCTGCTCGACCGGGCCGCTCTCCACGATCTGCCCGACGTACATCACCACCACCCGGTCGGCGATATGATCGACGGCCGCCAGATCGTGGCTGATGAAGAGATAGGCGATGCCCAGCCGGCGCTGCAGCTCCTCCAGGAGGTTGAGGATCTGTGCCTGCACGGACACGTCGAGGGCAGACACTGCCTCGTCGCAAACGATCAGGTCCGGGTTGAGAGCGATCGCCCGCGCGATCCCGATGCGCTGACGCTGGCCGCCGGAGAAGGCATGCGGGTAGCGGTTCGCGTGCTCGGGACGCAGGCCGACCAGGGACAGCAGGTCCGCGACGCGGTCCTTCAGCCGTTGCCCGGTCGCTGTCTTATTGATGACGAGCGGTTCGGCGATGATGCTGCTGACAGTCATCCGGGAGTCGAGGGAGGCGAACGGATCCTGGAAGATCATCTGGAGGTGGGGGCGAACTGCACGCAGCGTACGGGAGTTGGCGGACTCCAAGTGCAGGGGACCGCGTTCGGGGTGGTGGAACACGACCTCGCCGGCGGTCGGCTCTTCCAGCCGGACGATCGTCCGGCCGGTCGTGGATTTGCCACAGCCGGACTCGCCGACCAAGGCGACGGTCTCACCCCGGTTCACCGTGAGATCGACCCCGTCAACCGCCTTGATCTCGCCGACGGGACGGCGTAGGAAACCGCCGCGCACGGGGAAGTACCTTCGTAATCCGGCGACTTCGAGGAGTGGCTCGTTCATACGTTCTCCGCCCGCTCGGGGTGTCCGATCTCGTCGGCCTGGTAGAGGTGGCACTGCACTGTGTGTCCCGGTCCTGCGGTGCTCGGCGCCGGCACGGTTGTGTCGCAGCGACCGGGGATCGCCTTCGGGCATCGCGGATGGAACGGGCAACCGGCCAGCCGGTGGTGCGGATCGGGCACGGAGCCCTCGATCACCTCCAGCGGAGCTTTGCGGTTGCCGCCGATACGGGGTATCGAGCGGAGCAGCGCGCGGGTGTAGGGATGCTTGGCGTCGTAAAAGAGGTCGTCGACGCTGCCACGTTCCACGATCCGTCCCAGATACATGACGATCACTTCGTCGCACAGTTGGGCGACCACCCCCATGCTGTGGGTGATGAACATGATCGACATGCCGGCCCGGTCGCGCAGGTTGCGGATCAGTTCGAGGATCTGCGCCTCGGTCGTGACGTCGAGGGCGGTGGTCGGCTCGTCGGCAATGAGCAGTGTCGGATTGCAGGAAAGCGCCATGGCGATCATGGCGCGCTGCCGCATGCCGCCGGACAGTTGGTGCGGATAGGACGCCGCGGCCGCCTCTGGGTGTGGCATGCCCACCTGGCGCAACATGTCGACGGCGCGCCGCAGCGCTTCGTCGCGGTCGGGTGTCTGATGGATGAGTACGGCCTCGGCGATCTGCGCGCCGATGGTGTACACCGGATTTAGCGAGCTCATCGGCTCCTGGAAGATCATCGCGATCTCGCTGCCGCGCAACGCACGCATGCGCTTGCTGTCCGCTCCGAGTCCGGTGATCTCGGTCGTCTCGCTCTCACCGCGCAGTGTGATGCTGCCGCCGGTGATGCGCCCCGGCTTCTCGATGATCTGCAGGACCGCCCGAGCCGTCACGCTCTTGCCGCAGCCGGACTCGCCAACGATCCCCAGTACCTTGCCCCGCGGGACGTCGAACGTCACACCATTCAGGGCACGTACCAGGCCGAGTGGCGTGGGGAACTGTACCTCCAGATCACAGACCGACAGCACCGGACTGCTGTCGAGGTGCGACTCCTCGTGTCGGGCGGTGCCGTGTACGTCCTCGCCTGCCGCGTACAACTGACTCATCGTGAGGTTCTCCGGCTCCGTTGGGGTCCGTCGGGCTTCGTTCGTTCGGATTCTCGTCGGCATCCCCTTATCCGTAGGGATCGACGGCGTCGCGCAGCCCGTCACCGATCAGCTGGAAGCAAATCACCGCGATCACCACCAAGGCGGCCGGGATCAGCAGCCACGGGTACTGCTGCACCGTCGAGACGCTCTGCGCGTCCGAGAGCAGAACCCCCCAACTGACCGCGGGTGGCAACATGCCGACACCAAGGAACGACAGCGACGTCTCGGAGATGATCGTGGCCGGGACGGCCAGCATCGCCGTGGCGACGATGTGACTGGATGCGTTCGGTATCAGATGCCGGAAAACGATCCGGGCGCTGGAGGAGCCGGCGATGCGAGCGGCGGCGACATAGTCGCTGGCCGCGTACGACATCACCTTGCCGCGAATCTGCCGCGCCAGGCCTGCCCAGCCGACCAGTGACAGGATGAGGGTGATCAGGAAGTACCGGCCGGTGACAGACATGTCCTGGGGCAGGATCGCGGCCAGCGCCAGCCACAGCGGCAGCGTCGGCAGCGACGTCAACAGTTCGATGAACCTCTGCAGCACGGTGTCGACGGCTCCGCGGAAGTACCCCGATATCGTGCCCACCGTCGCGCCGAGGAAGGTGCCTACGGCAACACCGAGCAGGCCGATGGTGAGCGACACCCTGGCGCCCTGCATCGAACGGGCGAAGACGTCCCGGCCGGCGCTGTCCGCGCCCCAGAGCAGCAATGTGTTGGGCTTGTCCACCGTCACCAGGTGCCGGTTGGTCGGGATCAGACCGAACAGCTTGTAGTGGTACCCCTCGCCGAAGAACCGCAGAGGTACGGACTGCCCACAGTCGCTGCGGTATTTGTAGCTGAACGTCTCGGTATCCAACTGCTGCTGGCGGCTGCAGATCGCTGGTCCGCCGGACCAGGTGATCGAAGTTGGGGACGCGTTCTTCAGGTCGGCGTCCTGCTGGTCGTAGGAGTTAGGAGACAGGAATGGGGCCAGGATCGCGCACGCGTAGAGCACTACGAGGACGATTGCACTGGCCACGGCGAGGCGGTTCTTGCGGAAGCGGCGCGCCATGAGGCGCCACTGCGGCAGGGTGGCCGCGCCGCTGCCGGGGTCGGCGGGTGCCGAAGGGGGAGACGTCTCAATGACCGGAGCTGGGGTGGTTGTCATGTCCGATCACTCTCCGAACCGGATGCGCGGGTCGACCACGGTGAGCAGGAGGTCGGCGACGAAGTTGCCGATCACCAGCAGCGCCGAGAGCAGGAGCAGGATGGTGCCCGCGACGTACATGTCCTTGTTCAGCAAGGAGTTGACCAGCAGCGGCCCGATCGTCGGCAGGTTCAGGACGATCGACACGATCGCTTCGCCGGAGATCAGCACCGGGAACGTCGTACCGAAGGTCATCACCAGCGGGTGCAGCGAGTTGCGCACCGCGTGTTTCCAGATCACCTGGCGCTCTGCCACCCCCTTGGCACGCGCGGTCTGCACGTACTGGTTGTTGAGGACGTCGAGCAGATTGGCGCGCATGACGCGGGTCAGCCAGGCAGTCGATCCGGCCGCGATCACAATGAGCGGAACCCACAGATGTCCGAGCAGATCGACGAACTTGCCCCAGCCCCACGGAGCATCTGCGTAATCGTTGGAGAAGAGTCCGCCGACGTCGGTGCCGAGGTAATGGGCTGCAAGGCTCATGACGACGAGTGCGAAGAGGAACTCTGGGATGGCGACGCCAATGAACTGGATCACGGTGATGACGCTGTCGGGCAGCGTATGCCGATGGGTGGCGGAGTAGACCCCGAGTGGGATCGACAGGCCCCAGGCAATGAGCAATGCGCCGATGCTGAGCAGCACGGACAGTGCGAGTCGGCTCCAGATCACGGAACTGACGGGTTCGTTGAGGGTGAAGGAGAACCCGAAGTCGCCGTGCCAAAATCCGGTGATCCACTTCCCGTACTGGGTGAACCAGGAGTCGTCGACGCCGTACTGCTCCTTCAGTGCGACGATCTGCGCCTCGGTCACCTCGCCGCCTTGCGACTGCAGCTGAGAAATCTTCTGCGACAGCGCACTGCCGGGTGGAGCGGCGATGATGGCGAAACTGAGTACGGACACGACGGCGAGCGTCACCAACATGTACAGACCACGGCGAGCGACCACGCTCAGCATGCGGCCCTCCCGGGGACAACGGCATGCCGAGCACAGGATGCGCTCACGAGTGCTTCTCCGGGTTCGTCCAGTACCAGCACTCGGGGTCGTAGGTGGCCGGTGCCGGGATGTGCCATGGACCGGTGATGCCGCCGAGGGCGAGGTTCTTCGTGACCGGGACATTGGCAAGATCGCGGTTCTTCACGATCACCTCGGGAAAATTGGCTGTCGAACCCATGAAGAACGGCCCGTCTTCGATGTGGATCTTGAACATCTGCCACACCAGTTGGTTGCGCTTGACCGGATCGGCCTCGACCTTGGCCTGCTTGTACAGGGTGGTGAGCTTCGCCACCGGGTCGCCGGGCTCGGGCTCCATGCGCGCTGGATGCCGCTTGATCGGCGCGAGGTCCAGCTCCTCCTTGTTCTTGCCGCTCGCGCTGTTGGCGTACCAGGCGGCCTCGAGCGGCGCCCAGTACTGGGTGTTCACCGGGACCAGCCAGTTCGGGACCACCATGATCGACGTGCCATTCGCGTTGCCCCAGTTGGTGTGCGACATCAGCTGCCCGCTCGTCCACTGGTCGCCGAAGGCGGCCGGTGACACGGGAACACGCTTCATCCGCAGCCCGATCTTCTTCATGTCAGCGACGAGTTGCTCGTCCTTGTCGGCCTCCGGTTTGGCGATGTCGGCCGAGTAGGGGACCTGGATCGTCAGGGGCGCGCCGTCGGGGAACTCCACGTAGCCGTCGCCATCGGTGTCCTTCAAGCCGATCTCTGCCAGCAGTGCTTTCGCCTTCTCGGGATCGGGCCCGAGGTAGGAATCGCGCCATTGCTGGTACAGCTTCTCGCCGTCGGGCTGCGCATGGAACTCGGCAGTACCAGGCCCAATGGTTCCGGTGGTGAGCTCGCCTTGGTCGAAGTACAGGCTCTTGCGGGTGGCCTTGCGGTCCCAGCCGAGCGAGACGGCCTGGCGGAAGCGCTTGTCGCGGATGAGCTTGCCGTACTTTTCGTCCTTGGCCACGTAGTCGTAGTTGAAGAAGAAGATCGAGCCGGTGCCGTCTCCGCTGTTCCACAGCAGAATGTCGTAGTGCCCGCTGTCCTTGTTCCGCGAGAGTGTCGACACGTCGGCGAGGCTGAGCTGGTTGAAGAAGCCTTGGCAGTAGTCGACCGAGCCCTGCTGGATCTTGAGCTTGAGCGCCTCGGCGTTGGTCTGCATCGAGAAGCTGATCTCGTCGATGTAGGGCAGTTGGTCACCGTTGGTGTTGACGACCCAGTAGTACGGGTTGCGCTCGAGAACGATCCCGGTGTTGTTGTCGAAAGACTTGCACCGGTACCCGGCGAGCGTGGGGCACTCGGGGTTGCGCTTCCAATCGGCCTTCTGTTCCCACAAACCGCCGGGCGTGTCCCAGTCCTTGGATACCTTCGGGTTGTACTTCGGGTGGTACTGCTTCAGGTAGTGCTTGGGCAGCACCCAGGTGGGGCCGTTCTTGCCCAGACCTCCGTTGACGTAGGTGGCCAGCTGCTCGGGGAAGAGTGGCTGCGGGGTGTCCCAGCTGAACTTCAGCGTCTGGTCGTCCACCTTGGTCATCTTCACCGGGGTGCCCTTGCCCGAGATGTTCGACGGCGGCGGCGTCTGCGCGTTGTGGCCAGGGAGGACCATGTCCTCCCACCAGAAGAGGACGTCGTCCACGGTGAAGGGGGTGCCGTCGGACCATTTGAGGCCCTCGCGGAAGTGCACGGTCCACTCAGACGTGTCCTTGTTGGAGCTCCATCGATCGGCCAGTCCTGGGCCGACATTCAGGCCGTCGTTGAGGAAACGCAGCGGCGAGTTGCCGTAGAAGAACTCCGCGATCGAGTTGGCGTTCGCAGCGCCTGTGCTGCCGAACGCGAGCATGTTCAGCTTCCCCCCGTACTTGCCGTCACCCGTCCAGCGGTGAGGGATGACGTAGGGATTCGTGGGGACGCGCTGCTCGACAGGCGGCAGATTCTTGCCCTTCAGCGCGGGCGACTCCTGAAGCTGAGCCGGCCGCTTCAGTGCCTCGGTCGCGTCGCCCTTCTTGTCCGAGCCCCCGCCGGCGGAGGTCGAGGCGGGCTGGTCGGAGCGGCCGCTCGTACAGCCGACGAGCATCGCGCCGCCGGCGGCTGCGGCAGCGGTGCGCAGCAAGTGGCGTCGACTGATCTGACTCATGGACGAACTCCCTGGACTTAAGGGCGTCGGGGCGAGACGCAAGTGGTGGTATGGGTCCGCACTGGGGGCGATCTGCGCTGGGAAAGCGCTAACCGCAGCCGGTTGTGTTGAGAGTAGTGATCGTTCACCTTTTGGGTCAATACGCAAACTGTGATCGATCACCACTGAGTTCCGATGGAGGTCGGTCCAGCGCAGCCACGCAGGGAGGTCCGCGTGCAGCAACGCCCGCGGTCCACAGAAGCCAGCGAGTCGGGGACTCCCGCAGGCCGAGTCTGCCGCGCGTGGGGATGGCGGCCGCAGCGAGCGCCCGTGATGGGCAACCAGGGTTGCACGCTCTTGACGGCCCGGCTTCTTCACTCGATAGTCGAAGCGCTTCGATAACCGCCGAAAGGGAACCGCCATGACCTATCGCCATCGAGTCCGGGGCGCCCTCGCGGCGCTGCTGCTCGTCCCCGCGTTCCTGGTGGGGCAGTCCGCGCGGGCCGAGCCCCTTCCGGAGTTCCGGAATCCCGACCTGCCGCTGAAAGTCCGGTTGGACGACCTGACCAGCCGCCTGACGCTGGACGAGAAGATCTCGCTGCTGCACCAGTACCAGCCCGCGATACCGAGACTGGGCATCGCTTCCTTCAAGACCGGTACCGAGGCGCTGCACGGGGTTGCCTGGCTGGGAAAGGCGACTGTCTTCCCCCAGGCTGTCGGGCTCGGCAGCACCTGGGACCCGAACCTGATCAGGCGGGTCGGTTCAGCGGTCGGAGATGAGGCGAGGGCCTTCAACAAGCTCGACCCGGCGAAGAACGGGCTGAACCTGTGGGCGCCGGTGGTGAACCAGTTGCGTGACCCGAGGTGGGGTCGTAACGAGGAGGGCTACGCCGAGGATCCTTTGTTGACGAGTGAGATCGCGACGGCGTACGGCCGCGGCCTGGAAGGCGACGACCCGCGCTATCTCAAGACGGCTCCGACGCTGAAGCACTTCGCCTCTTACAACGTCGAGACGGACCGTGCCCGCGTGTCGGCGAGTGTCCGGCCCCGAGTGCTGCACGAGTACGAGTACAAGGCGTTCCAGCCGGCCCTTACCGCGGGGGCCGCCACCGGCGTGATGGCGTCGTACAACCTTCTGAATGGCAGGCCGACCCACGTGTCACCCGAACTCGGAGAGACAGTGCGCTCCTGGTCAGCCGACGATCTGATGATCGTCGGCGACGCCTCGGGCGCAGGCAACGTCAGTGGTCTGCAGCAGTACTACCCGACCGCTGCAGAGGGCGCTGCCGCGGCGATCAAGGCAGGCCTCGACAGTTTCACCGAGAACGACACCAGCGGCGGTCCGACCGTCGCCGCGGTGAAGGAAGCGCTGGCCAAGGGTCTGCTCACCGAAGCGGACATCGACAAGCCGGTCGAGCACTTGCTGTCGATCCGCTTCCGGCTGGGCGAGTTCGACCCGGCCGGGCGGAACCCGTACGAGAAGATCGGGCCGGACAGCATCGACAGCCAGGCTCACAGAGCACTCGCCCGCGAAGCCGCCCGCAAGCAACTCGTACTGCTCGAGAACAAGCACCAGACCTTGCCGCTCGATTCGGCCAGGACCAAGGACGTCGCGGTGATCGGTCCGTTGGCCGACACCGTCTATGAGGACTGGTACTCGGGCACCATGCCGTACCGGATCACCCCGCGGGCCGGTATCGCCGAACGACTCGGCGCCGGCAGCACAGTCACCGCGACCGAAGGTGTGGATCGGATCGCACTCCGTTCCATTGCCACCGGCAAGTATGTGACCGCGCCGGCCGGTGCCGGCGGTGGTCCCCTGACCGCCGACGCGGCGACGGCGGGAGCGGCTCAGTCGCTGGATGTGTTCGACTGGGGTGGCGGCACCCTCGCCCTGCGCTCGGCTGCCAACGGCAAGTACGTCTCGCGGAGCGGGAACGGGTTGGTGAACGACCAGGACAAGCCCAACGGCTGGTTCGTGCAGCAGCAGTTCGGCCTGGAGAAACTTGCCAACGGCAACTACGTACTGCGGTACCGCGGCAACGAGGTCAAGGAGCCGTGGAACGGCCCCAACCAGTACATCGTGCTGCAGGCCGACGGGAAGCTGGCAATCGGCGCGGCGACCCAGGACACAGCGGCGCAGTTCGCGCGAGAGATCCTCGTCAGCGGGACGGCCGCAGCGGTGGAGGCCGCGAAGAAGGCGGACACGGCGGTAGTGGTCGTCGGCAGTACTCCGTTCATCAACGGACGCGAGGACGACGATCGTCAGGACACCGCCCTCGCCGCCGGCCAGCAGGCGATCGTGAAGGCCGTCACTGCTGCCAATCCCCGGACCATCGTGGTGCTGGAGAGCAGCTATCCGTTGACGGGAGACTGGTCACAGGCACAGGGGGTCCTCTGGACATCGCACGCTGGCCAGGAGACAGGCCGCGCTCTCGCGGACGTGCTGTTCGGGGACTACTCGCCGTCGGGCCGGCTCCCGCAGACGTGGTACCGGACGGACAAGGAGCTGCCGGATCCGCTCGACTTCGACGTGATCAAGGCCGGCTGGACCTATCAGTACCACCGGGCGACTCCGCTCTACCCGTTCGGCCATGGCCTGACCTATGGCACCTTCCGGTACTCCGGACTACGGGTGGACTCACCCGTCGTCACGGCGAACGGACGGCTCAAGGTCAGCGTCGACGTAACCAACACCAGCCGGACCGCGAGCGAGGAGGTCGTCCAGCTCTACACCTCTCAGCGCACCTCGCGGGTAGCCCAGCCGGTCAAGACGCTTCGTGGGTTCCAGCGGCTGGCCTTCGCGCCCGGCCAACGTCGTACTGTCTCCTTCGACGTGAAGGCGAGTGACCTGGCTTTCTGGGACGTGACCCGGAACAAGTGGGTGGTCGAGTCGGCTGTCCAGGACGTGCAGGTGGGCAGCTCTTCGGCCGACATCAGGGCCCGTACGACGGTGGCGGTTCGTGGTGAGGTGATCCCGCCACGTGATCTGAGCAGGCGTACGGCGGCCGCGGATTTCGACGACTACTCGGGTATCGAGCTCATCGACGCCGCCAAGGTGCGCGGCGACGCAGTCGGCAAGACGTCAGCAGGCGACTGGATCTCTTTCCAGGATGTCCAACTGGGCAGTGGCGCCACCCGACTGGAAGCCTCCGTATCGCGAGCTTCGGAAGGAACCGCGAAGGTGGAGATCCGCCTTGGCGGCCCGACGGGGCCCCTCGCAGGCACGCTCACCATCCCGCCCACCGGCGACCGCTACACCTGGGCCGCGACGACGACCCAGCTCAACCCACGGTTGACCCGCGGTGTCCGCGACGTCTATCTGGTCTTCACCGGCGCCGGCACGAACATCCGCGACCTGACCATCAGGTAGGCCACTCCCGGGTCGGGCAAGGCTGGTGCCCGACCCGGAACCGAGCGTCAGGTCGTTCAAGCCGGCCAGCGGTGGAGAGATCTCCCGTCCCTTCAGGGCGGTTGGGTTCGAGGGGATCAGCGGAATCTGGGGTGGGGGCCGTCCGGGCCTCGGGGGAAGAGCAAAGTCCACGAGACGTTGCGTCAGATCAACAAGGTGTGGGGGAAGCACTTCGTCACGAGGTACGGGACCAAACAGGGGATCATCGTTCTCGGCCGGGTGGCGCCGTTCGGCGCATGCCGAAAGCGTTCGGGCGGAGCAGCATGTAGTTATGGCGGCGAGGGATCTGGTGTTCGGGGTGGGGGACAGGGTTCGGACTTGGGGACGGTTCGTGGCCCGGGCGGACGGTGATTGGTTGGACCTGGCCCGCGTGCATGATTTGACGTGGAAAGCGCCGGGTTGGAAGTCGGATCGGTCGGTTCGGTTGATCGGGGCAGATGGCGAGGCAGTCGCTGCCGGCATCGCAGCGAACCGAGGTCTGGGCTACGTCTCGGTGGTTGGGATCTGGGGCGACGAGAGCATCGAGGTCGAGGTGCTGTCGGCGGAGATCCCTGCTCGGGAGGCGCGTGCAGCTCGGAGGGACCCGCCGTGCCCGCCGCCGCCCGGTGGCTGGCGGCACGGCGTGGTCGAGCTGGACGTTGACCTCCGCGACCGCGAGTCGTCCGGACCGATCGTCAACCTGGCGATCTTCCGTCCTTCACCGGAGCAGGAAGTGTTGGTCGTCGCTGCCACCGATGTGGACGCGGTGATCCGGCAGTTGTCGCCGAAACTGCCACGACAGTTATGCGTGGTGCGCAGCCGGTTCACCCGCGTTCAGATCGACGAGGTGTACGACGTCCTGCACGCCAACGGGCGAGACTGGCGCCTGGAATCCTTCGGCACCGGCTCGGATGAGCAGGCTCAGCCGTTCATCGCGGCGATGATGTTCCGGGTCACCGCTGAGATGGCGGAATGGGCCGACGCGCTGCCCGAGGGACTGGTCCGCCTCGAGCTGACGCTGAGCCCGGCCTGACAATGCGGTCGAGTAGCTGACCCGTGATCACCGCCGCGGTAGTGGGTGAGCCTGCTCGGCGGGCTGGTCGCGCTGGTCACCGGCGCGTTGCCGTGGTCGACGGCAGTGGATGTTTGGTCCGGGTCGCGCGGCTGAGGTGATAGATGAACTGACCTACTTCAGCGTGGTACGTCGCGCTCGTCAATGCGGGCTCGGACAGCGCCAGGACGTTCGGTCGGGATGCGCGGAGCGTCCGCGCACCGGCATGAGGCATGAAGCCGAGTTCGTCGATCGCAGCTTGGACGCGCCGCTGGGTCGCGGGGGAGATCGACCGCTTGCCTGTGAGTACATAAGAGACAGTGCTCGGCGCGACGCCAGCCGCCCGCGTCGGGCAGACTCCAGCCGAGCACCGTTCCGCCGAACAGGTAGCGCAGCGGCGCGTCGGTCACCACGTTGAGCTCGATGTCGTCTCGGGCGAGTGCAGCACGACCGCGGCCGGACAAGACATCGAGGACCTTAGTTTTCAGGAACTTCGGCGTAATCGTCTGGAGGCCGAACTCTTGAACCGCGCAGGTCGGGGGTCCTAATCTCTCGGCACGGTTAACGCGTCGAAGCGCTTCGATGACACGCGATTCGCTCGAAATCTGACGGACTCAAGCTGCTGCCGGGAGACCCGCCATGATCGGTTTCATCATCCGCAGGTTGCTCTACGGGGTGATCACCCTGTTGATCATCTCGGTCGCCAGCTTCCTCATGGTGCAGGCGCCGCCGGGGAATGCGTTGACAGCTGAGATCCAGCAGCTGCAGTCGCGCGGAGGCACTGTTCCTCAGGAGCAGATCACGGCCCTCGAGGCTCGCTACGGCCTCAACGATTCCTTCGTCACGCAGTACTGGAAGTGGGCCGGCGGCTTTGCCCGGGGCGATCTCGGCTACTCGTTCAGCCAGAAGGAGGAGGTCGCCGACCTGATTTCGGGACGTCTGGGCTACTCGATCATGCTGAGCTTCGGAGCCCTCATGATCGCCTGGCTGATCGCGATACCCGTGGGGGTCTACTCAGCGACCCATCGCTACAGCCTGCCGGACAATCTCGTCACCTCGGTGCAGTTCATCGGCGTCGCGATCCCCGAGTTCTTGCTGGCCTTGATCATCCTGGTGATCGCGTCACGATGGCTGAACCTCGACGTCGGCGGCCTGTTCTCGCGCGACTATGTGAATGCACCGTGGAGTTTCGGCAAGTTCACCGATCTGCTCAGCCATGCCTGGGTGCCGATGGTGATCATCGCCGCCGGCGGCACCGCGGGACTGACCAGGGTGATGCGGGCCAACCTGCTCGACGTACTCAACCAGCAGTACATCCAGACGGCTCGCGCCAAAGGTGTGATCGAACGCCGGGTGATCTGGAAGCATGCCGTGCGCAACGCTTTCCATCCGTTGGTGATGGCCCTCGGGGGCGTGCTGCCGGCACTGATCGGGGGCGAGGCGATCGTCAGCGTGGTACTGAACCTGCCGACGATCGGGCCGCTGTTCCTCACATCACTGACCGAGCAGGATCTCTATCTCTCGGCGTCGTTGCTGGTGGTGCTGTCCGGGTTGCTGATTGTCGGCAACCTGCTGGCGGACCTCGCACTGGGCTGGCTCGACCCACGCGTTCGCGCGGTGGACTGAAAGGCGTGTGATGGCAAGCCTCGGAGTAATCTCGACCGACCCGGACGTGGGCGCGCCGGCCGAGAAGGGCGCTGATGTCGCCGAAATTTCTCAAACCCGCTTGATGATTCGCCGCTTCCGGCAGAGCAAGCTCGCGGTCGGCGGTGGGATCGTCCTGCTGTTCCTGTACCTGGTCGCATTGTTCGCTCCCTTCGTGGCGCCGAACGATCCGGCGGCGGTCGACACCAGCGCCAAGTTCGCGGTGCCGACGCGGATCGTGTGGAGCGGCGGACCGGCGATGTGTGCGCTGCGGCAGGAGATCAAGGACTTCGAGTACGTCTACACCTCCGACTGCGAGCACCCGGATCGGCTGCACCTGTTCGGCAAGGGCTGGAACTACAAGCTGTTCGGCCTGATCGAGACCGACCGCCACCTGTTCACACCGGGCAGCGGCAAGGTGCTGATCTGGGGCGGCGATTCCTCCGGGCGCGACGTCTTCGCGCGTACGGTGAAAGGCGCACAGGTCTCACTGAGCATCGGTCTGTTCGGGACGGCGATCGCGACCGTCCTGGCGGTGATCATCGGCACGATCTCGGGCTACTTCGCCGGGATCACCGACACGGTGATCCAGCGCGTCATCGAGATCGTCTCATCGGTTCCGACACTACCGCTCTGGGCGACGCTGGCGGCGATCCTGCCCCGCGACATGTCGGTACCCGAGCGCTACTTCTTCATGTCGGTCATCCTGTCGCTGGTCGGATGGGCCGGCTTGGCCCGGGCACTGCGCGCGAAGGTGATGTCGTACGCCGGAGCCGACTACGTGAAGGCGGCGCGGGCGGCCGGCAGTGGCCACGCGCGCATCATTCGCACCCACATGATCCCGAACTCGCTGAGCCACATCGTCGCGGTCACGATGCTGGCGATCCCGATGGGAATCGTCGCGGAGACGTCGCTCTCGTTCCTCGGCATCGGCATGCAGGACCCGGCGATCAGTTGGGGAGTGCTGCTGCAGGACGCGCAGGACGTCAACGTCGTGACGTCGTACCCGTGGCTCTTGATTCCGGCGTTCGCGGTCATCGTCGCCGTCACCTGTTTCCAGCTGCTCGGTGACGGCATCCGGGACGCCGTGGATCCCTACGGATAAGCCGCATCGGCAACCGAGCGCTCTCGTACGACGCAGACCAGGAGCCTGAGGCAAGGAGTACACAGGATGACGCCGACCTCGACACCCACCGCGACCGTCCCCGGAGCGCGGACACCGGCCGACGCTGTCGTCAGCGTGCAGAACCTGCACGTCGAGTTCAAGACACCGCTGGGCAAGGTGAACGCACTCAACGGCGTGAACTTCGACGTGCCGCGAGGCAGGGTCCTCGGCATCGTCGGGGAGAGCGGTTGCGGCAAGAGCGTGACGGCTCGCGCGATCCTTCAGATCGTCGAGAAGGCCGGCACGATCAGCAAGGGCCGAATCCTGTTCCGGTCGCAGCCGGATGCTGTCGACCTGACCTCGCTGGATCCGCAGGGCCGGGAGATGCGGTCCATTCGGGGCAAGGAGATCTCGATGATCTTCCAGGAGCCGATGACCTCGCTCAACCCGGTCTACACCATCGGAGACCAGATCGAGGAAGCAGTCCGGCTGCACCAGACGCGAGACAAGGACGAAGCGCGGCGGCGGGCCGCCGAGGTGCTGCGCCGAGTCGGAATGCCCAACCCGGAACAGGTGGCGCGAACCTACCCGCACCAGCTGTCCGGCGGTATGCGTCAGCGCGCGATGATCGCGATGGCCTTGTCGTGTACGCCGACACTGCTGATCGCCGATGAACCGACGACGGCGCTGGACGTGACGACCGAAGCGCAGATCCTGCAACTGATGCGTGACCTGCAGGCCGAGTCCGGCATGTCGATCATGTTCATTACTCACTCGATGGGCGTCGTGGCCCAGCTGTGCGACGACGTGGTCGTCATGTATCTCGGCCGGGTCGTCGAGCGGGCGCCTGTCGACGACCTGTTCTACAACCCGAAGCACCCGTACACGATCTCCTTGCTCCGTTCGATACCACGGATAGGTGTCGGGCGCGGACAGCCGTTGGAGTCGATGAAGGGCGGCGTCCCGGATCCGTATTCGACCGTGCCGGGCTGCCCGTTCCATCCGCGATGTCCGAGCGCGATGAAGGGCGTGTGCGACACGGTGGTGCCGATCGAGGCGCCGGTCGAAGGCGGGGTCGACGGACACGGTGTGCGCTGCCATCTCTATCCAGGGTGCACCCCTCTCGACGTCGCAGTCGACACGGTGTCCGAGCGTGAAGAGGAGGAATGACGATGCCTGATCCGCTGCTCGAGGTCACCGGCTTGAAGAAGCACTTCCCGGTCAAGAACGGCCTGCTTCGCCGGGTCGTCGGTCAGGTCAAGGCCGTCGATGGCGTCGACTTCACCATCAATCGCGGTGAGACGTTCGGACTGGTAGGTGAGAGTGGCTGCGGCAAGAGTACGACGGGCCGGACCGTCCTGCGCCTGGAGGAGCCGACCGGTGGCGAGGTTGTCTATCATCACGAAGAGCTGGGCCCGGTCAACATCGGGACTGCGGACCGCCAGCAGCTGAAGCGGCTGCGTCCGGAGATGCAGATCATCTTCCAGGACCCGTTCTCCTCGCTCGACGCGCGGATGACGGTCGGCCGGATCATCGCCGAGCCGATGGTGATCAACCGGACTCATCATGGACGCGCACTGCGCGACCGGGTCGCCGAACTGCTGACCGTTGTCGGGTTACGGCCCGAGCACGCCAGCCGTTACCCCCACGCGTTCTCAGGTGGTCAGCGGCAGCGGATCGGCATCGCGCGGGCGTTGGCGCTGAACCCCAAACTGATCGTCTGCGATGAACCGGTGTCGGCGCTGGACGTCTCCGTGCAGGCACAGGTGCTGAATCTGCTGGAGAGTCTCCAGGCGCAGTTCGATCTGACATACCTGTTCGTTTCGCATGACCTGTCGGTGGTCGAACACATCGCCGATCGAGTAGCGGTGATGTACCTGGGCAAGGTCGTCGAGGTCGGTACCACGGACCAGCTGTTCTACAGCCCGAAGATGCCGTACACCGAAGCGCTCCTGTCGGCGCTGCCAAAACCGGACCCGCGCAAGAGGACCAGGCCGACGCTGCTCACCGGCGACGTGCCCTCGCCGGCCAACCCGCCGCACGGATGTCACTTCCATCCGCGGTGCAAGTACGCGCAGGATCGATGCAGGACGGAGGTGCCGCAGCTGCGAGATCTTGGTGGCGGTCAGTTGGCGGCCTGCCACCTCGCCGACTCGCTCGAGCTGAAAGGCGCCGAACCGCTGCCGGACGTTCCCGTGATTTCGGCGGAGGAGGCGGTGCGAGCGGCGGCGAGCAGGAATTCGAGGCCGCCTGCCGATGTGGCCCCACACGGTACTCAGGGGGCGATGTCGTGATCGGACAGAGGCGGGAGAGCCCGCCGCGGTTCCGGGGGGTGTCGATCTACCAGGATCCGCTCGGACGATTCGCATTCCGCTACCCGTCGACCTGGAACACGTTCGAGTTGCCCGACGGCCAGGAGGGCGCGCTGTTCTCTCCGGAGGCCTCGGCGCCGCAGACCTACCTCGCGGCCTGGGCGAACCGATTGCCCGAGTCCGTCGTAGCCGAGGATCTCGACCTACTGAGTTCTGGCATGGCCGAAGGGCTTGCTCGACTGAACTCTTGCGAGGTGCTCGAGTCGCATGACGATGCCGTGGGCAACTTGGTGCGTTTGGAGCGGCTGTACACCTTCTCGGACGACGACGCGGTCCGTCAGCGACGGGTGTGGGTGGTGTACGTCGATACCTGGCAGATCGTGCTCGTCTATCAGGGGGAGTCACGCCAGGAATACGAGTACTGGAGCCCGATGGGCAACTACTCCTTCGCGACGTTCAACCTGGCGCAGGATCTGTGGTTCTCGACCGAGAGGGCCTGTTCGTAGCGCGCTCCTCGCGCATTCTCGTCATTGCAGTCGAATTGAATCGACGATTCGTGAAGCCAGTTTGGAGACCTGATGGACAAGATTGAGAGCGCTGTTGGTACGGCAGGAACCTCCCGCCGTACGTTGCTGCGCGGTGCCGCCGTCGCGGCGGGAGTACTCGCAGTACAGGCCTGCACGCCTGGTCCGAACACCTCGAGCGGTAGCGGCAACGGATCGAAGGTGGATCTGGCCCGCAAAGGCTCTGAAGCGAAGCCGTTGGCCGTCCCCGCACGGCTGGGGGAGTCCCCCGAGCTGGCCAGGCTGGTCCAGGCGGGCTCGCTGCCGCCTGTGGCACAGCGTCTGCCCAAGCGGCCTTACGTGGTTCCGCACCGCTGGCTGCAGTCGGGCAAGTACGGCGGCAAGCTCAACCTGCCGAGCACCGACGACGTGACGTACGCGCCCAAGGAGTACTTCTACGGCCATTCGCCGCTACGTTGGATCAACGACGGCAGGGACATCGCGCCCGGTCTGGTGGAAAGCTGGGAGTCGAACCCGGGCTACACGGTCTGGACCTTGCATTTCCGCAAGGGGCTGAAGTGGTCCGACGGGCAGCCCTGGACGACTGAGGACGTCATGTTCTGGTGGGAGGACATGGTCCTCAACGAGGAATACGCCGAAGGCATACCTGACGAGGCGCGGTCGGGCACCGGGACTATCGCGAAGGTCACCGCGCCCGACGAGTACACGATCGTGATGACGTTCGACGCGCCCAGCCCGATGCTGCCAGAGCTGCTGGCCAACTGGGTCAAGCGTGGACTCGGTGCCGGCTGGATGGAACCCAAGCACTACCTGAAGGCCTATCACCCCCGCTACAACCGCAATGTCGGGAAGGACTGGACGACCAAGTTCGACCAGATGCGCGACTTCACGACCAATCCGAAGTCGCCGACGATGAACGGGTGGCAACTCGCGGAGTACCACCAAGGCCGTTCATCGACTTGGAAGCGCAATCCCTACTACTGGGTCGTCGACCAGCAGGGCAATCAGTTGCCGTACCTCGATACCTTGTCCTTCGAGGTGGTCGCCCAGACGGAGACCCGTCGGCTGAAGATTCACAACGGCTCGTACGACTACGTGCACGGTCCGTTCGTCGGTATGACGCTGGCCGACGTGGCGCCGCTGAAACGCAACGTCGCCAAGACCAAGTACCAGTTGCATCTGTGGGACAGCGGCTCCGGCACAGGGTCGATGTTCTTCTTCAACCAGGACTACTACGAGCCGAAGATGCGGGCTCTGATCCGTGAGCCGAAGTTTCGGCAGGCGTTGTCCTATGCGTTCAACCGTGCTGATGTACGGAAGGCTGTCTACTTCGACTCGGGCGAGCTGACCACCGGTGGGTACGGCCCGAAGACGCTGGAGCTGACCCGCGGGGAGGGTCCGTCGATGTACCAGAAGTGGCGGGACTCCTTCGTCCGCTACGACCCGGAGTTGGCCAAGAAGATGCTCGACGAGTTGGGCGTCGTGGACAAGGACGGCGACGGCAAGCGCGAGATGCCCGACGGCGGAAAACTGGTGATCGATCTCGACTACCCCGCCGACTCCGCCCCAGGTGGCGAGACGCTGCAGAAGAATCACTTGCTGAAGAAGCACTGGGATGCGATCGGCATCGCAAGCCGGCTGAACCCGGTGCCGGCCGCCAGCTATGAGGACCGGTGGGAGCAGGGCCAGGGGATCAGTAAGACGGAGTGGGAAGCGAGCACGGTCACCATGGCAGCCGACATGGTGTGGCTGATGCCGATGGAGCCGTCTCGCTGGGCGCCGCTGCAAGGGGCGTTCTACAGCCTGCGGGGCACCGCGGCAGAGAAGCAGCAACTCGACGTGGACCCGTACAAGCGCAAGCCGCCTCGGGCGGAGCCGGAGCCTGGTGGGCCGATCGCCCGGCTGTGGGACCTCGCCGGGAAGGTACGGGTCGAGACGGACGCAGTGAAGCGGGACAGCCTTCTCTGGCAGATGGTGAAGATCCATCTCGAGCACGGTCCGTTCTTTATCGGCTCGGTCGCGAACTATCCGCAGGTGGTGCTCGTCAAGGAGGGCCTGCGGAACGTCCCTACGAAGGAACAGACCGGCAATGGCGGGCTGGTGAACGACTGGCACCACCCCGTACCGGCCGCCTACGACCCCGAAACCTGGTTCTGGGCATAGCCCGGACATCGATCTGACGGAAGAACACTATGACGATTCGTGTACTTGTCTGGGGCGAGAACCGGCACGAGCAGGTGGAACCGCATGTCCGGGAGATCTATCCCGACGGCATGCACGAGACCATCGCCGCCGGGATCCGCGAGAACCTCGAGGCGACTGTCACCACGACCACCCTCGACGAGCCCGAGCACGGTCTGACCGAAGAGGTGCTGGCGGAAACCGACGTACTGGTCTGGTGGGGCCACGCCGCGCACGGCGAGGTCGAGGACAAGGTCGTCGACCGCGTGTACCAGCACGTGCTGGCCGGGATGGGCCTGATCGTGCTGCACTCCGGGCACTGGTCGAAGATCTTCGGCAAGCTGATGGGTACGACGTGCACCCTGCGCTGGCGCAGCGAACGGGACCGCGAACTGGTCTGGACGGTCGCCCCGACCCACCCGATCGCGCAGGGCGTCCCGCACCCGATCGTGATCGACCAGCAGGAGATGTACGGCGAGTTCTTCGACATCCCGGTCCCGGACGAACTGGTCTTCGTGTCGTCGTTCTCCGGCGGCGAGGTGTTCCGCTCCGGCTGCACGTTCCGACGCGGGCACGGGAAGATCTTCTACTTCTCGCCCGGTGACCAGGACTACCCGGTGTATCACCACAAGGACGTCCGTAAGGTGATTGCGAACGGCGTCGCGTGGGCGCGCACGGATCTTCCCAAGCGCGAACTGCCGACGCTGTTGCGCTACGAGACCGGCGACTTCTTCAACGGACATGGGTATACCGGACCCATCGAGGAGCCTGCCGATGCCTGAACCCCTACGCTTGCTGCAGGTCGGAGCCGGCGGAATGGGCGGTGTCTGGCTCCGGACGATCTCCGACAACCCGGACGTCGTCCTGGCCGGCCTCGTCGATCTCGACCTCGACCGGGCCCGGGTTGCGGCTGACGAGCACGGGTACGCCGACGTACCGGTCGCCGTGTCTTTGGAGGAGCTCGTCGACCGCTCGGAAGCTGATGCGGTCATCGACGTCACCGTCCCCGCCGCGCATCCCCTGGTCAGCATCTCTGCCCTGTCGTACGGCCTGCCGGTGCTCTGCGAGAAACCGCAGGCCGAGACAGTTCGGGAGTGCCTGAGGATGATCGCGGCCGCCGAAGCCGCCGGCAGGTTGCTCATGGTTTCGCAATCGCGCCGATACCTTCGCCTGGGGGCGGCCTTCGGCCGGCAGCTCGCGGAGCTCGGCCCGATCGGGTCGCTGTCGTGCGAGTTCTTCAAGGCTCCGCATTTCGGCGGGTTCCGGGAGCGGATGGCCGAGCCGCTCCTGGTCGACATGGCGATCCACCAGTTCGACCTGTCCCGCAAGCTGATCGGGTCGGAGCCGGTGTCGGTGTACTGCGAGTCGTACAACCCGTCGTGGAGCTGGTTCGACGGCAACGCGGCGGCGTCCGCGATCTTTCGGTTCGCTGACGGCACCCGCTTCACGTTCACCGGCAGCTGGTGCGCCCTGGGCCTGGAAACGTCCTGGAACAGCCGGTGGCGGGCCAGCGCATCCGGCGGTACGGCGGTCTGGGACGGGGACATCCCGCCCGTCGCCGAACTCGCCTCGGGTGAGGCGCTGCCGGCGGTGGTGGCCGACGACCCCGAACAGATCGCCGGCTCGTTGGTCGAGTTCGTCCGAGCCGTGCGTACGGGCGAACCGCCACAGTCAGAGGCGCGATCGAATCTCATGAGCGTCGCGATGGTCGAGTCGGCGGTGCGTTCGGCGGCCACCGGATCGCGTGTTCAGATCGCTGACATCCTCGAAGAGGCCCAGGCGGAGGCGATCTCCGCGGAGACCGACGATCGCATCCTCGCGGTCCTGAAGTCCTGGGATCCAAGGACGGTCTGGCACACCGCGCCATTGGGTCTCTGACGGACGAGGGTCATTTGGACTCGATGCACCCGAGCGGGTCGTTGCTGTCGGCAAGATCCTTCTGCTCGGCGGTCCAGCTCGCGTCCTCCATACCGAGAGCGTGACGCAGGTAGGCCCTTGCTGGACCATCGAGACCCGTTGTGGGTTCTCGTCGGTCGTTTCGGTGACCTGGTAGCCCGAGATCCCGCCGAGGAAGTGCTTCGCGTCGTACAGGGTGAGCAGACTTTCGGCGCCCGGGCTGAGGAAGTACGGGTCGGTGGTCCAGTCGGATCCGCGCACGGTGAGGGGCAGCGTGCCGTGGTCTCCGGAGACCACGAGAGCCGGGGTGGTGAGCTCGGCGAAGCTCGGGTTGCGCAGCCACGGAAAGTTCTCGAAGGCGAACGGGGTCAGGTCGTCCTCAGGCAGCCCGACGGCCTTGGTATCGAGGTGAGTGGCCAGGACTACTACGAAGTGTGTCCTGCCCAGAAAGTCGGCCAGCGGCGCCCGTAGCCGGTGAGTTCGCAGGGGTCATCGTCCATCCTGAGCAGGGTGGTGATCGGGATGAGGACTTCGATGTTGGGGGCGTCGGCGGTGTTGGTCACCGGGGCGCATGGTCGGGCCGGGCGTCTTGATCACCTCTTGATCGACCCCGACGCGCGCCGCCGCTGCAGCGGCGGCAGGCGCGGCTGCGTCAGCGCCTACCTCACCAACAGCGCCATAGTCGCCGGGTTGCGCGACCGCTACCAGCGGCGCGGCGGTCAAGACGAGCGCGGCGGTCAGCACGAGCGTGGTGGATACCAGGAGCCTGGCGGGGGCGAGACCGGCGGCCTGGACTACGAGGCCGCCGTCGCCCTCGCCCGCGACGGCGATCCGGACGCGATCGACGCCTTCGACGAGGCGGGGCGCGCCCTCGGCATCCTGGTCGCGACACTCGACGACACCTTCGACCCCGACAAGGTCGTAATCAGCGGCGACGGCATCGCCGTGACCGAACTGGGCAGCACCGGATGCGACGCCGCGATCAGCCAGCACCGCAACCCGGCCAACGGACCGGTCACCATGGACGTCGAACCGTTCGAGTTCACCGAGTGGGCCCGTGCCGGCGCAATCCTGGCGATCCGCTCCTACCTCGCCTACGGAACCCAGCGGAACTCACCTGATCCCGACCGCACCCGGTGCGTGGACAGCAGGACAGGCTGACTCAGAGGCAAGGCCAGCGCGTTAGGCGCTTGCCTCTGAGCTGCGCGGCAGGTCGGCTGAACCCCTGACTGTTTGCGACTTCGCAGGCTGACTCCGTCCGTTACAGCAATTCGCTGGGAAGGAGGGGTGCGTGAGCCTCGAACAGTTCGTCGACCATGGTGCGGATCTGCTGGAGGGTGAGCTGGGCACCGGTGAGGGGGTCCAACATGACGGCTTGGTAGACGTGTTCGCGGTTGCCGGTCAGGGCGGCCTGAACGGCGAGTTCCTGCACGTTCACGTTGGTGCGGTTCACCGCCGCGCACTGGGGCGGGAGCGGTCCCACGGCGATCGGCTGGATGCCGTTGCCGTCCACCAGGCAGGGAACCTCTACGCAGGATCCCTCGGGAAGATTGGGGATGATTTCGCGGTTCTCGACATTGCCGTAGATCACGCCGGGCCGGTTCGTCTCCATGCTGTTGACGATGACGGCGCCGTACTCGACCGAAGGTGCGAGTTCGTCCTTGAGCTCGGCCAGGGCCGTGATGATCTTCTCGTCCTCGTCGTGGTCGCGGCAGATCTCGTAGTAGTCCCAGCGCACCGGCACGAAGTCACGCACCAGCTCAGGGTTCTTGCGGAAGTACGGCAGATACTCCGACGCGTGGTGGCTGGACTCGGTGTGGAAGTAGCCGAACGCGTCCATGATCGAGGTACGGACGCGTTCGATGCCGCCCTCGTACGTGGACACGCCCCGGTCGACGCCACTGTGGTCACCGTCGTCGTCGGCGAGCCCGGTGGTGTCCTGCCAGTTGAGGTGGCGTTGCATCCGCCGTCGCAGATCGGGGTAGAGGTCCTGGTTGCCGCGGCGGAAGTCGAGGATCCAGGCCTGGTGGTTGATCCCGGCGGACAGATAGCGCACCTCGCCGTAGGGAATGTCGAGCTCCCGGGCGAGCATGCGGGTCGTGCCCTGGACGCTGTGGCACAGACCGACCGGCCGCAGTCCCAGGCTGGTCAGGTACCAGGTCGCCATCGCCATCGGGTTGGCGTAGTTGATCACCTGCGCTCCTGGACAGAGAGCGTGGATATCGGAGGCCAGTTCCCGGTATGCCGGAACAGACCGCAGGAAGCGGAACACCCCACCGGGCCCGACGGTGTCGCCGACCGTCTGGTCGATCCCGTACCTGCGGGGAATCTCGACGTCGTGCCGGTACGCATCGACGCCACCGACCTGGAACGTGATGATCACGTAGTCAGCGGCATCCAGGGCCTCCTTGCGGTCGGTGGTTTCGAGTACCGCGGCCGGTAGCCCGTGGTGCTCGATCAGCTCACGGGCCGCTGTCGCAGTTCGCTCGAGCCGCTCGGCATCGATGTCCATCAGGGCGAGCGTGCTGTTCTGCAGGGCAGGAAAGCTGAGCAGATCGCCGATCAGGCGGAAGGGAAAGACGTACCCGCCCGCGCCGATGATTGCAATTTTCGCCATCGTGGTCCCTTCGTCGGTGAACGCCTTCACATTAAGAGCTGAGTGGACTAGAGTTCTTCTGGACGATTACGCCGAAGTTCCTGAAAACTAAGGTCCTCGATGTCTTATCCGGCCGCGCTCGTGCTGCACACGCCCGAGCTCTGGTGTCTCACCGGGCCGGCACCGACGATGCGGCAGGCGCACTGCCACGACGACATCGAGCTCAACGTGGTGACCGACGCGCCGCTGCGCTACCTGTTCGGCGGAACGCTCGCCGAGATCCGTCCCGGCGAGGTCGGCCTGTTCTGGGCTGCGATGCCGCATCGGCTACTGGACAGTCCGGCGGACATGTCGCGCGCCCACGTCGGTTGGGCTCACATCCCCGTGCGGACGGTGCTCGGCTGGAGTCTGCCCGACGCGGGCCTCGCCCGACTGCTCGGCGGGCGTCCGGTGGTTGCCCCGATGGAAGCAGCCGGGGTGCTGGACCTGTCCGCCTTCGACCGATGGACCGAAGATCTCGCCACTGGATCCGTCGAGCGGCGCCGAATCGCGATGCTGGAGATCCAGGCGCACATCCGGCGGTTGCTGCACAGCGTTCGCGGCACGGACCTGCCGTCTGTGGAGTGGGACGGTACCGACGACGGCGTTCGCCACGCCGCTCTCATGGCGAGATACGCGATGGCCCACTTCCATGATCCGATCACCGCCGCGGAGGTCGCCACGGCCGCGCACCTGCACCCGAACTACGCGATGACCCTGTTCCGCCGGGTCACCGGCACCACACTCGGCGCGTACTTGACGCAGTGTCGCGTCGCCGAGGCGCAACGTCTGCTCCTCACCACGAATGCCACCACCGCGGCCATCGCCGTCGAGGCCGGGTTCGGCTCACAGAGCGGCTTCTACGCCACCTTCAACCGCTTGTGCGGCATGTCACCGGGCGCCTACCGCCGCCGCTCTGGCAGTTCTCCATCGGCACCGGACCGTCGAAATTGAGCTGGCGGCTGAGACACAGTCATAGGCCTGCTCACCCGCTTCACACCAGACCGTGCAAGAGGTCGTCCAGTTCGTTCTGCATGCGGTCGGGTGTAGATATGCCTCGGTCGCGCTGGTCACGGGTGAGGGGAGCCCTGAGATCGTGGCGTCGAGCGATGCGAGGATCGCCGAGTCTCGGTGGTCGCCGCGCTGGGCCGAGCAGGTCCAGTCGGCCGGGATCCGCAGCGCTGTCCACCTGCCCGTGGTCGTGGCCAGCAGCCCTCAGGCGGTTCTCAGTCTCTACAGCGACAAACCCGACGGGTTCACCGTCGATGACGTCGCGGTCGCACACATCCTCGCCCGTCACGCCTCCGTCGCGATCGCGACCGCCCGCAGAGACGAGAATCTGGCGTACGCCATCGATGCCCGAAAGCTGGTGGACAAGCGATGGGCATTCTGATGGAGCGTCACGACCTCGACAGCGACAAGGCTTTCGAGGTACTCAGGCGGGCCTCGCAGAACTCCAACCGCAAACTGCGCGACATCGCCCAGGAACTGGTCGACAACCGCACACTCCACACCTGACCCTGGCCGACCCCATTGCCAGCAGCTGTTCCGCGCGACCCTGAACAGTTCGTCCGCAGCATCCGGGGGTCGACGTGCAGCATCGGGCAGCGCACGCACGCGTGTTCCTTCTAGCACGGGGTTCCATGCGGCAGTGCGCACAACCCGCGGCGAATCGATCCGACCATGCAACAGCTCCTACCGACGCTCATCCAACGAACCAAGACCTCTATAACTCCAGCGCCGACCCGCCAGTGAAGAGAGACTTGGTGCACTGAACTCGGATGATCAACGCCCGTGCGGATGCCGTCGATGCGAGGCCTGGCAGGGTTCATCGGCAGCGTTTCCGTCCACCGTACCGCCGGGTGCCGGCATCGCGAGGAGCCCGAGCGGAGCTGATGCGCCGGAGACGGCGGAGGCGGAGTTCGGGGACGTACTTGTACATCGTCGAGGGGCAGACGTCGACCAGTTGGCGCCTGAGCTCACGGAGTCATCGGCCTCCGCGGGGAGCGTTCGGGTCTGGCGCACCTGGTCGGGTGTCATCGCTGGGTGCCGGCCGAGCCGTGTGCTCCGCGCCCTGGCGCAGCCAGGCCCTTGTGCATGCCTTCCATGATGAGCTCGCGGATGAATTCGGCGAGCGCGGCGAAGATATGAAACACCAGGTCGGCATCGGGCTCGTGGGCGTCGCCTTTGCTAGGCAGCGCCGCCAACCTCTCCCTCGTCCAGAAGTGTGCACGTGCAGCCTCCCATCGCCGCAAGAACCGCTTGGTCGTCACGACCTGAGCCCGCAGAACTGGCGGGCTTTCTACTTCCCCGGACGCGTCCTGGCCGGCTTGGGAGCTGGGCCGGTGGAGTTGCGGATGACTACGTGGGTGCCGATCACGGTGTGCTGGCTCATGGCGTGCCGGTCGCGGTTGAGGGCGTAGCGTACGGCGGTGCGGCCGAGCTCCTCGTGGTCCACGTGGACTGTGGTCAGCTCCGGTGTGAGGTCTCTGGCCAGCGGGATGTCGTCGTACCCGACGACTGAGACGTCGTCCGGCACCCGGAGGCCGGCTTCTCGCAGTGCGACCAGCACGCCGCTGGCCACGACGTCGGTCGCGGCGAAGATGGCGGTGAACTTCTCGCCGCGGGCCAGCAGATCGCGGGTGGCCTGGTAGCCGGACTCGCGGTCGAAGGTGATCGCGCGGGTTCGCTGCGGCGTCATCGGGAGGTGGTGTGCCTCGTGAGCGCGCTCGAACCCTCGGAGGCGTCCGTCGACGGTGGTGTGCCCTGGTTCGCCCGCACCCAGGAAGGCGATGTCACGGTGACCAAGGGAGATCAGGTAGCTGGTGATGGCGTAGGCGCCGCCTTCGTTGTCGTACTCGACCACTGTCGCGGGCACCTCGGGGCTTAGCGGCGGCCGGCCGCAGAGAACCAGGCGGGAGCCGGACTTGTCCAGCGCCCGGGCGATCTGAGTTATCCGCTCGACGTAGCTGCGGCTGTTGCTGCCGCCGCCGACCAGGACCACTGCCTCGGCCTGCTGCTCGCGCATGAGCTCGATGAGTTCCAGCTCGCGTTCGGGATCGCCATGGGTGGTGCAGACCAGGCACAGCCGGCCCTCGGCGGTGGCCTGCTGTTCGACGCCTTGACCGACGTACGCGAACGCAGGGCCGACCAGGTCATGGACGATGAAGGCCACGGTCTTTGTGCCGCCGCCACCCAGTGCCCGCGCCTGGGCGTTGATGACATAGTCCAGTTCGCGGACGGCCTTCATCACGCGCGCGCGAGTGGCGGTCGATACGGGGTAGTTGCCGGCGAGCACCCGAGACACCGTGGTGGCGGAGACCCCCGACGACGCGGCGACATCCTTGACGGTCGGGCGGTCCCCGGACGACGGTTGGCGTGTCACCTGGCTCCCTTCGACGCGTGCTGGACGTGGTCAACTCCTAGATTAGGCGACCCGGTCCAGATCGGAGGCCACGATCGCGTGCTCGAACGGTCGGCCGCTGAGGATGCGTTCGAGTTCGTCGATGATGCAATCGCCCATCCGCGCCAGTTCGTTGCCGTGTGAGCCGGCGATGTGCGGTGTCAGGAAGACGTTGGGCAGCTTCCAGAGCGTGGAGACGGTCGGCAGCGGCTCGGGATCGGTTACATCGAGTACGGCGTACAGTCGTCCGGCCTCGAGATGGTTGATCAAGGCATCGGTGTCGACGAGTTCGCCGCGTGCGGTGTTGATCAGGGTCGCGCCGTCCCGCATCAGCGCGAGCTGGTCAGCTCCGACAAGCTGGTGGGTCTGCGAGTTCGCGGGGGCATGCACGGTGACGATGTCGCAGGTGCGCATCAGCGTGTCCAGGTCGACCAGTCGTGCGCCGAGCCCGGCAGCGATGGCGGTGTCGACGTACGGGTCGAACAGGCACACCTCGAGGTCGAACGGGCGGAGCAGTTCGATGACCCGCCGACCTATCCTCGAGGCGCCGATCACGCCGACCGTACGGCCGTAGTTGCCCACTCCTGCCTGCACTTGGGCCACGGTGAAATGCCTGGTCGCGTGGTACCGGTCGCGCAGGCGGAAGACGTCCTTGCCCGCGAAGAGGATGGCCGCGAGCGTGTACTCGGCGACAGGTACGGCGTTCGCCGCGGCGGCCGAGGTGATGGCCAGACCGCGCTCCCAGCAGGCCGGGGCAAGGTGGGCCTTGACCGAGCCGGCGGTGTGGAGGATCGCCCGCAGTTGCGGCGCCGCGTCGAGCACTGCCGTCGTGATCGGCGGGGATCCCCAGCCGGTGATCAGGAACTCGGTCGAGGCCAGCGCGGCCCTTGTCGCAGGGGTGTCGAACCGCTCGGCGACGAGGGTCTGATCGATTCGCACGAGTTGTTGCAGCCGGTGCATTGACCGTGGCGGGTACAGGTCCGGCAGATGGTGCGCACCGAGGGCGAAAAGTGCCGCAGGGCGGTCGGCCACGGGCTCCTCCGTTCAGGGGATCGAAACAGTGACTGGGGTTGGGTGGCCAGGGCTATTTCAGGCTGCCGAGGGTGATGCCGGAGCGCCAGTACCGTTGCATGGCCAGCATCAGGGCGACGATCGGGATGAGCGAGACGATCGATCCGACGATGACCAGTCCGGTCAGGTCGACGGACTGGTCGACCTTGACGTTCAGCCAGGAGTACAGGCCGAGCATGATGGTCCACTTCTGTTCGCCGCGCAGGAACACCAGTGGTCCGAAGAACGAGTTCCAGGAGCCGACGAAGCCGAGCAGGAAGATGGTCGCCGAGCCGGTGGTCATCAGCCTTGCTCCGATGGTGAAGAAGGCGCGGTACTCGCCGGCGCCGTCCACGCGGGCCGCCTCGATGAGCTCGGGAGGGATGGCGCCTTCGGCGTACACCTTGGCGAGGTAGACGGAGAACGCGCTGAAGAAGTGCGGGACGATGATCGCCCACGGGGTGTCGACGATGTGCAGCCGTGAGTACAGCAGGAACGACGGAATCGTCAGCAACGCACCGGGAATCAGGAACGAGGCGATGATGCAGCCCATCAGGATGCCGCGGCCGCGGAACTGGTACATGGCCAGTGCGTAGCCGCAGGCGACGCAGATGACGGTCATGCCGACGGTGCCGACGACACCGTAGAGGAGGGTATTCGCCATCCAGCGCAGGAAGATGCCGTCGTGGTAGGTGAAGAGCTGGCGGGCGTTGTCGAACAGATGGAAGTCGGCGAACCACAAGCCGTTCGTGGTGTAGAGATCACTCTGGCTCTTGGTCGCGGAGACGATCAGGAACCAGATCGGCGAGACGGAGTAGATCAGGAACAGGACGAGACCTGTCCACACCAGGGTTCTGGACAGGCGGGACGGATGGTGCCCGGCCGGCAGGTCGTCGTCGTGCCGGCGCCTGGCCGGTGCGGTCGTGCTCATACGGGAGCCCTGTTCGTCAGCTTGTAGAAGACTGCGGAGACCAGGCCGACCACGAGCGCGAGCATGATCGACAGCGCGGCGGCGTAGTTGAAGTCGCCGATGGCGAACGCCTGGTTGTAGATGGTCATGATCGGGGTGAAGTCTTTGGTGACGGTCTCTGGCGTCATCGAGCGGAACAGCAGCGGCTCGCTGAAGATCTGCAGGGTCCCGATGATGCCGAGAATGCTGACCAGTACCAGGGAACGCCGTACGTACGGCACCTTGATCGACCAGGCGATGCGCCACTCGGACGCGCCGTCGACGCGGGCGCTGTCGAAGATGTCGCGCGGCACGGCCTGCAAAGCGCCGTACACGATCAGCATGTTGAAGCCGATGGCTCCCCACGCCATCAGGTTGCCGACGGACACCCAGATCATCCCGCTGCCGTAGAAGTTGGCGTCGATCCCGAACAGCTTGAAGAACGGTGTCAGCGGTCCGACGGCGGGACTGTAGAGATAGATCCAGATCAGCGTCGCAACGATGCCCGGGGTCATGTACGGCACGAGCATCGCGATCCGCAGCCGACCGGCGTACCGTCTGCGGACCGAGTCGAGGAGCAGGGCCAGCGTCAGGCTGAAGAACTGGATCAGCGGGATCACGATCACTGCGAACAGCGCGACCCGCCACAGGCTGCCCCAGAACTTCTGGTCGTGGAGGACGCGGGAGAAGTTCTCGAGGCCGCTGAAGCTCACGGTCTTGGCGCCGAAGCCGAGACCGGAGCTCTTCGCTGTGTAGAGACTTTTGCTGAGGGCAAGGATCACCGGTACGACGGTGAAGAGGACGAATCCGGCGAAGAACGGCACGGTGAAGGACGCGCCCTTGAGCGCCATCGTTCGGCGCCAGTGCCGGCCCGGGGATCGGGCCGGTTCGGTCGTCGTGGTCGTTACCTGTGGTTTCTGCAACTGGTCCAGGGACATCCGCACCCCTCCAACTCGATCGTCGGTGGTCAGCTTGCGACGTTGATGCCCTTGGCCTTCAGATCGTCGACGGTGAACTTCTGCATGTTCTCGAGGAGCTGCTGGAAGGTGATCTTCTTCGTGACTGCCTGGGCCCACTGGTCCTGCAGTTCCTTGAAGACGCCCGTGTAGTTCGGGCCGACCAGCCAGTTGTCGACGCCGGAGTGCGAGGCCTTGAGGATGACCGACTTGGCCTCCGACCGGTGGCTGCCGAACAGCTTCCGGGGCACCGAGGAGTCGATCCACGGCGACGGGTCCGGCAGCGCACCCGGCCACGCGTACGACCCGGTGGCCTTGTCGAAGCTCGCGTCGACGGCGTCCTTGGTGGTGGTCATCCAGATGCCGACCTCGCTGGCCTCCTCGAGGTGCGCACAGCCCTTGGGCACGAGCAGCGCACCACCGTGTGCCGGAGTGGCGAACTTCGCGGCATCGGCGTACTGCGGCAGGTCGACCGGCTCCCAGTTTCCGACGGACTTCTTGAAGTTCAGCTCGTAGTTGGTCAGCTGCCAGGTGGAGGTCGGCAGCGAGACCATCTTGCCCTGGTCGAAGTAAGCGATCAGGGCGGGCCGGTCCTGATATGTCTGGTTGGCGACGAGATTGTTGTCGACCAGCTGCTGGAGAATGTTGGCGGCGGCAACAGACTTCGGAGACAGGAAGTCGACCTTCCACGCGTCACCGTCGACGGAGTACCAACTGCCTCCGGCCTGAATCACCAGGTTGACCAGCGTGCTCGGGTCCTCACCGGCGAGGTTCATCACCTGTACGCCGTGGGGCTTGAGGGTCTTCCCCGCAGTGATGACGTCGTCCCAGGTCTTCGGCACCGGTACGCCGTACTTGTCGTAGACCGCGCGGTTGATCATCATGAACGTCGGCCCGCTGCCGGTCGGGATGCCGTAGTACTTGCCCTGGACTTGTGCACCGGGCAGGGCCGCCGGGGCGAATTGACTCTCCGCCGGCTTCACGTAGTCCGTCACGTCGGCGAGCAGGCCCTCCGCCAGTAGGGCCGGCACATCGCCGAAGTTCTGGGCCAGACAGGGGACACCACTCCCGGCCGCTACCGCGTTGCGCAATCCGGTCGCCGTGGTGGTGAGGTCGGCCTGCTTGACGAACTTGACCTGGATGTCCTGGTGGGTCGCGTTGAACTTGTCCACCACGGGCTGGGCGTCCCCCCAGGCCCAGTACTCGATCTCGACCGGGCCGGAGGAGCCGGCCTTACCGGTGTCACTGCCGGCGCCGTTGCTGCAGGCCGCCATGGTGGCGGTCAGGCACAGGGCCAGGCCGGCCAACGCGGCGCGACGACTGATTCTGGGCATGCGCGTATCTCCAGGGTGAGCTAGGGAATCAACAGGTAGCGGCAGCTGCCATAGTTATCGATTTCTACGAAAGCTAGGAGACGAAAGTCCATATCGTCAAGGGCTCGTGGGCTTGCCGCTGATCTGGATGTTGCCTAGCGTAGAAATCGGTAACTATGGTTCGGGCCTGATCGTCGCGCTCGCCGCAGCGCTCCCGCCAGTCACCGAAGTCCTCCTTCGAATTCCTCCGCCCAAGGAAGAGGTGCTCCCTGTGAATCCGACTCCAACCGCCACAGGCGGCCAGGCTCGACGCTTCTCCGCGTTCGCCGCAGTCCTCGTGCTCGTTGCCGGACTGCTCTTCGCTGCAGCCAGACCGGCCGCCGCGCAGGACCTCGGCACGTGTGCCGTGACGTTCCGGTCCACCATGAGTGCGCAGGGGTTCGTCCACCCCGGCGTCGGCCTGACCCAGCCGATCCTCGAGAACGCCCGCCGGCAGATCGCCGCGGGCGCCGAGCCCTGGACCTCGTCGTTCCGCGCCATACAGCAGTCGTCAGCCGCCGGTACCGGCGTGACCTCGTCGAACCGGAGCAGCACCGACCCGACCAAGCCCGCCTCGGACGCGTTCAACAGCCAGGGATTCAACGGCCGCTTCATCGCCGACGGCCTGAAGTCGTACACGCAGGCGGTCCTCTACGTGCTCACCGGGGAGGAGGTGTACCGCAAGAACGCGCTCGACATCATCCGCATCTGGGAGCAGATGGATCCCGCGAAGTACGAGTACTTCACCGACTCGCACATCCACACCGGCATCCCACTCAACCGGATGGTGTCCGCGGCCGAGCTGCTGCGCTACAGCTCGTGCTCCGACGAGGCGTACCCCTGGACCGACGCCGACACGCGGGCGTTCACCGACAACCTCGTCGTCCCGGTCATCGAGACCTTCCAGAACGACAACAACCACTTCATGAACCAGCACAGCTACCCGCTCATGGGCGCGATGGCCGGCGCGATCTTCATGGACGACACCGCGCTCTACAAGCGCTCGGTCGAATGGTTCACCGTCAACGCGACCGCGAACGACCAGGGCTTCAACGGGTCGATCGCGCGGCTGTTCCGATGGGTCGACACCGACGACGCCACCGGCAAGCCGATCAAGGACCCCCACGTCCAGCACGCGGAGATGGGACGCGACCAGGCCCACGGTGGCGGCGACCTCACCAACGCCGCGATCATTTCCCGCATGCTGCTGGCGCAAGGGACGAAGGTCGACCCCGTCGCCGGCACCGTCTCCGACGCCCCGAACGCAGTCGGCCCCTACGAATTCCTGAACGACCGGATCGTTGCCGCCGCCGACTACTTCTGGCGATTCATGCTCGGCTACGACACCCCGTGGACTCCGATGGCCTACGCCATCTCGCCTGACGGCACGATCCGCGACACGTACAACCACATCTCGAACGGCTACCGCGGGCGCTACAACACCGCGAGCTTCTGGGACATCTATTACTACTACGCGTTCACCCGCGGCGAGGACGTCACGAAGCTCGCGCCGTACCTCGCCGAGGCGTACGCCAAGCGCAACGGTCCGCTGTTCTACTACGGCGGCAGCCGCAACAACGCCTGGGACAACGTGGACGGCGGCGGCGACTCGTGGCTGTTCGCGCCGGCAGCCGCGGCCGGGCAAACCGTCCCGCCGCTGCCCGACAGCCCCACGATCCTCGAGGTCGAGAACAAGTACACCCGTCTCTCCGGCGACGTCGAGCGCAGAACCGATGGCACCACCGGATACGTGCGCATGTCGACCGCGGGCCACGGCTCCGAGATCGCCTACCTCAGCGGCTCGACCAGCAAGCAACTGCTCGCCTTCCGGGTCCGCACCAACGGCGAGGTACGGCTGCGGATCGACCGGCACGACGATCACACGATCCTTGTGCCGGACACCGGCGGCCAGTGGCGCTACGTGATGTACCCCCGCTCGATCGGGGACATGCTGTTCGTCCAGGCGACCGGCGGCGGGGCGACGATCGACATCGATCACATCGACACCAACGCCGCCGGACCGACCTCACCGACCTTCGACGACACGTCGACCGCGCGCATCGTGAACTGGAAGGGCGCGACCGCGACGGCCGACCTCTCCGCGCACTACACCGGCACCGGCAACCTCGCCTACACCGCGCAGGGGCTACCCCCGGGAGCAAGCCTCGACACCTCCACCGGGCAGCTGACCTGGACCGCCGCCGCAGCCGGCTCCACCACCATCGCAGTGGCGGTCTCCGACGGCACCACGGTGGCCAGCCACCACGTCGTACTCGCCGCGGCCCATAACCGCACCGATGCGCTCACACTCGCCGAGCTGGGCCACGACGCGGGCGCCATGTACGTCTCCGACACCAAGGCCACCTTCGACCAGGCGCTCACGACCGCACAGGACTTGGGCAAGAAAGGTACGAACGACAAGTACCTTGCGGCGCTGGCCCACCTCGTGACAGCGGTCGACGGCCTCGCCCTCGTCTCCCCGCGCACAGCCGTGGACGGCAGCCTCGACTATCCCTCGCTCGTGGTCAACTCCACGGCCGGGGCCAACATCGGCAATCTCGTCGACGGCGACAACCAGTCGGGTACGTCGTACCCCCAGGCCGTCAACCTCTCCCACACCTTCGACTTCGGGCCGGACTTCCGGGTCTCGGCGACCCGCTTCGGATTCCAGAGCAACATCTTCGCCGACCGGCTCGCGAACTCCACCGTCTTCGGCTCGAACGACGGCAGGACCTGGACCCGGCTGACCCCCGGCGTCACCCGGTTCACCCAGGACTTCAACACCCTCGACGTCGCACCCACCCTGCGCGACCAACAGTTCCGCTACCTCAAGGTGCAGTTGCTCAAACCCCTGCCGGACGTGCTGTACGGCATCGTCCGCAACCTGTTCGAGATGACCGAGTTCCACATCTACGGCGAACGGCACGAGATCGGCAACCTGGTGAAGTCGACCTCGATCACGTCCGCACAGGCCATCGCTGGCAAGATCATGACCGGCGACACCGTCGACGTCTCCGTCACCGCGAAAGAGCCGATCCAGCAGGTCACCGTCACCGCCCAAGGTGTGACCACGAAGGCGACCTCAGCGGACGGCGTCAACTGGACCGCATCGGTCAAACTCGACAACGCGCCACCTGGCGACATCCAGGTCGCGGTCGACTACCTCGACGTCGCGGGCAAGGCCGGTCCGACGGCGTACGGAACCACCGACGGATCGAAGCTCTACATCGCGGGCGACCCAGCACACTTCATCGACGTGGCCAAGCTCGCCACCGTGACCGCCTCCGACAAACAATGGCCGGGCACCGGACTGGGCGCCGACGAGGTCGGCTACCTGCTGTTCGACCGCGACGCCGACACGTACGCCGACCTGAACAGTGGACCAGGCGCGTACTACGTCCTCGACTTCGGCGCCCACGCCTCTGTACGGCCCGAGGAGGTGCTGGTCCTTCCGCGGGCCAGCCACCCGCAGCGCGCCAACGGCGCGGTCATGCAAGGGTCCAACGACGGCCAGACCTGGACCGACCTGACCAAGCCACTCGCCGGCGCTGTCGCCAACACGTGGAGCGACCAGCCCAGCTCAGGCGAGAACCGTTACCGATACCTGCGCATCTACAACGCCACAAGCTGGTTCGGCAACCTCTCCGAGGTCGAACTCTACGGCGACATCAAGCACGACACCTGATTCGCCCCGAAACCCGCGCAAGTGGAAGTGGCGCATTTCAAAGTGGCGGGGCTACAGGTCCGTCATGTACCGCAGCGGCGGCCGGGGGTTCAAGACGTACGCTCGAGCCTGGCAGGGCGTCGTGGTTGGCGCTGCCATGATCGTCATCGGTGTGGTGCTGCTCGCCAACAATGTTCCAATCCTCGGCGTATCGGCATTGCCGATTGTTGGTGTCGGAGCAGTTCAGCTCCTGATCGGCGTCTACCAGCTGCTTGCAGCTCGCCGCGCTCCCGGCGACAAGTAGGCGCTCCCTAGCGTCACAGTGATTCGAGCCCGATCGTCGTCAAGCACCCGGGACGGGGTCCCCGTCCCGGGTGCTTGCACGGCACGATCTGCGGAGGCCCAGCACGACAGCTCGGATCATCCTCGTCAACACTCTAGGAGTGGTCTCCACAGATCCACTGGGTGTTCGCTTGAGTCCAGCCATGTCCAACGAGCCACCGTACGGCGGCACGTGGGGTCTGCGTCAGGCCGCCGACTGCGAGTTCGTTGCCGAGCACCACCATCGAGCTGCACAGACCGCACATGATGATGTGGGCCTGGTGGGGCTGGCAGCGTTCGCAGTGCCAGCGCTCCACGACCGCTGTGGCGGACTGGTCCGGGTCGGGGAGGAGCCAGAGGGTTTCGAGGCTCTCGCGGTGCAGCTTGAGCTCGTGCTTGCTTGAGGGGCGGTATCCGCAGGTCGGGCACGCGTCCTCACGTGGCGGGCGCGGCATCGGCAACGGCCGATCCGCCGTACCGCGATCGTCCGCGGCCGTGGATAGCTCAAGCGGAGCGGATGCACCCGGTACGGCGGGGGAGCGGAGCGCGGGGACGTACTTGTAGATGGTGGCGCGGCTGACGCCGAGCAGCCGGGCGATCGAGGACACGGTGTTGTCGGGGTTGCCGAGCAGATCGCGTGCATGCTGGACCTGCTCCGGTGTCATCGCCGGCGGTCGGCCGAGTCTGGTGCCGCGAGCGTTGGCTGCGTCGAGACCTTCGCGGGTGCCCTGGACGATCATCTCCCGGATGAACTCGCCGAGCGCGGCGAAGACGTGGAAGATCATCCGGCCGCCCGGGGTGGTGGTGTCGAGGGCCTCGTGCAACGACTTGAAGCCGATCTCGCGCTGATGGAGCCCGCTGACGATTTGGATCAGGTCCTGGAAGTTGCGGCCGAGGCGCCACAGCTCGGTGACGGTGACGACGTCGTTGGGTCGCGCGAACGCGAGGCAGTCCTGCAGCTCGGGCCGGTCGGCGTTCTTGCCGCTGAGCTTCTCCTGCCAGATCCGGTCGCAGCCGGCCGCGGTAAGCGCGTCGAGCTGGCGGTGCAGGTTCTGTTCCCGGGTCGAGACCCCGGCGTAGCCGAGCAGCATGCCGCCGCCGATGACGCCGAGCGGGTCGGATCGAGCGATAGGGCGGCCGGCGGTCGCTCTGGTGAGTTGCGCCAGGCTCTGGCTGCCGACAGGAACGCCATCTGGAGAGTTCTGTCCCGGCGGACCGGGGTCATCACCGGGGAGAGTCTTCCACCGAGCCGTGCCTCTCTGACGAATGGCCTGCTTGTCCATCTGGTCAGTGTCCAGCCGTCCCGCTGTGTCACCGGCGACGCCACAGATACGCGGTTGTTCACGTCCGCACGCTGTGATGTCCGTCGGTGCGCGTCTCGTTCAGCGAGGTTGGTGACCAGGGGAACCTCAGCGCGGTGGCATGCAGCCGTTCCGATCCTGCCGGTGGTCAGACGAAGGTGAACAGCTGGTCGGCGTCGAAGCGCGAGATCGGGTTGGTGTACTGCTTCGCGGGGTCGGGGTAGCCGAGTGCCAGCAGTACGGTCGTGGCATGCCCGGTTTCCCGGATCTTGAATGCCTTGTCGACGCTGGTCGGGTCGAACCCCTCGAGCGGTGTGGCTTCGACGCCGAGTTCGGCAGCGGCCATCATGGTCAGACCCACAACCATGTAGGTCTGTTTCTCCATCCAGTGGTTCACGTCCTTGTAGCCGTAGTTGCGCAGGCTGAGGAAGTCGCGGGTCATCGACTCCCACAGCTCCTGCTTTCCCTGGTCGGGGAACCGGCCGTCGGCTCGCTCTTTGGTGAAGACCGCCTCGACGTGGCTCTCGGGCAGGTCTGCCCGGGTGGTGACGATGATGGTGTGCGAGGAGTTCAGGATCTTCTCGGCGTTGTCCTGGAAGCGTGCGCCCAGGTTGTCCGCCAGCCGCTGCTTGCCTTCGTCCGTGGCGAGCACGTAGAAGTGGTTCGGCTGAATGTTGGTCGACGTGGGCGTCGAGCGCAGGAACTTCAACAGCTGCTGAAGAGTTTCTTCTGGGATCGTCCTACTAGGGTCGAAGTACCTGGTGAGATGCTTGCCCATGAGCTTGTCGAGATCCATGTCAATCTGCTTCCTTCTTGCGATCAATGGCTGGTTTGGTTTTCGTCTGGTTCTTGCCGCGGGCAAGTAGTTCGCCGACGCGCTCGAAACTGATGCCGGTCGCGGCCGAGGCCAGGTCGCCCGCGACGAGAGCCTTGGTGGCTTCTTCGAGTGCCCCCATCGCGTGGACGTACAGCCACGGACCCAGGCTGATCCGTTTGACCCCGGCCTTCTGCAGGTCGGCGACGGACAGGACCTTGTCCGACGGTGACACGAGTACGTTCACCGGTGTCGGCGCGACCGCGGTGATGATCTTGTCGAGCGCGTCGAGGTCAGGTGGGTACGGGGCGTACAGCACATCCGCGCCCTCCTCGGCGAAGGCTGTCAGGCGCCGGATCGTGTCGTCGAGATCGGGCCGGCCCTGGATGAAGTTGTCAGTTCGGCCGGTGACGACGATCCGTCCCTTGGCCGCGTCGACGGCGCTACGTACGCGTTCGACGGCTTCGTCGAAGTCCCGGATCGGTCGGCCGGGGTTGCCCGAGGTGTCCTCGATCCCGATGCCGGCCAGGCCGTACTCGACCGCGGCTTCGACCGTCGCCGCGACATCCTCGGGAGTCTCGCCGTACCCGTCCTCGAAATCGCCGTTGACGGGCAGCCCGGTCAGCCGGCCGAGCAGTCCGGCGTGCTCGAGATGATCGTCGCGGGTGATCTGGTGCCGTCCGTCGGGCCTGCCGAGGGTGGCGGCGAGCGCTACGGACGACGTCGCGATCGCCTCGAAGCCGGCGTCGGCCAGCAGTAACGCCGACAGTCCGTCCCAGGCGTTCGGCATGACGAGGCCACCGTCGCGGCTGTGCAGTGCCATGAATTGCTCATACAGTTCGGATCCGGGCATGTCGCGTCAGCCGGCCGCGTTGACGGCGGGGATGTCGACGTCGGTCTGATTGACGTTGTTGATGAAGTTGGTGAGCAGGGCCTGCACCGCGACCGTGACGATCGCCAGGATCTCTGGGTCGCTGTACCCGGCGTCCCGGACAACTGCGAGGTCGGCGTCGCTGACCTGTCCGCGACTCTCGACGACCTGTCGAGCGAAGCGAGCCGCCGCGGCGCGCTTGGGATCAACGGCGTTCCCGGCGCGGGCGAGGTCGATGTCTTCGCTCGACATACCGCCGAACTCGGACGACGTGTACGTGTGTATGGCCAGGCAGTAATTGCACTCGTTGGCTTGAGAAACGGCCAGAGCGATGCTGTGCCGGGTCCGGGCGTCCAGAACGCGGCTCATCGTGCCTTGCAAGCTCGTGACGGCCTCTAGGACGGTCGGGTTCGACGCGATCGTCCGGAACATGTCCGGGACGAATCCGAGCTGCGCAGCAACCTCGTCCAGGATCTGCCGCGCGCCAGCAGGGACGTCGTCCAGAGAGGGGGTAGTCAGTCGTGACACAGCGAATCAGCCTCCGATGGGGTGGGTGGTGCGAGTGGTTGGTGTCTGGCCCGCGCTGGTTCTTACCGCCGCACGGCCGGCCAATCCGCTTCTCTCCGGGTAGCCGAAAGATCCACACCGATCTCGCCACCAAAGGAGGACGCCTACGATTCCTGGCCATTCGTATCGAGAACGGAGTTGATCGCCGTGGACACGCTGGAGCTGCAGGGGATCGCAAACGACCTCGCCGTGAACCTGCCCGGGGCCGACGTGGAGCATCGTCTCGACCCCAACTGGGATCTATACAAGGTCCGCGGCAAGGTCTTCATGCTCATGACGGACTTGCCGGGGCGCCCTGTCATGATCCTGAAAGCTGATCCGGACAAGGCTGTGGCCCTCCGTGAGCAGTACGCGGACATCACCCCCGGCTATCACATGAACAAGAAGCACTGGATCACTGTGGAAGGCGGGGACACGGTCGACGAGAAACTGGTGAAGCAGCTCGTCACCGACTCCTACCAGCTCGTGGCGGGCGAGCGCCCGGCTGGGTTCTGACGGCTCCCGAGGAGGATTGTCCGGCTGCCGAGGAAAGGTCCGGTGGTGGTCGTGACACTGGGGAGGTATGTCTATGGAATCTGTTGCGAACTCGGTGCAGTTGCCGCCGCTGGACAATCCGAACGAGCGGGCGGCAGTCGGTGGGGAGCTGCAGGTCGTGCTGCAGGACCTGATCGATCTGTCGCTCATCGGCAAGCAGTTGCACTGGAGTGTGGTGGGGGCGGCTGCGCATGGTGTGCATGTGTTCCTCGACGAGCTGGTCGGGGACTGGCGCGAGCTAGCGGACGTTGTTGCTGAACGTGCGATGACGTTGGGAGTCGTTCCTGACGGGCAGAGTTCGGCGGTTGCGGCGGGGTCGCGTGTCGAGCCTGTCGCGGTGCGGTCGCTGGCTGATCATGCGGTCGTCTGGGAGCTGGGTCGGCGGGTCGCGGCCGTCTCCGAGCGGATTCGTGAGCGGCTGGGATCGGTCGGTGCGGCGGACCTGGTCACGCAGGACGTACTGGTCAGGGTTGTCGGGATGCTCGAGAAGCACCAGTGGATGCTGCGTGCGCAGCTCGGTGAGAAGGCCTGATGGCTGTCAGCAGAGGGTTCGTCGGGCGGCGTCCTACGGACTCGGCGCGGGTTCCGCCTGGGCAGTACGTGACCCGGGACTTTCCGGTGTTGTCGGCCGGGCCGACTCCGTACACGCCACTGGACACGTGGGACTTCACGGTCCGTGGACTCGTGAACCGGCCGGTCTCCTGGTCGTGGCAGGCGTTCCGGGCGTTGCCGCACGAGAACATCACCGTCGACATCCATTGTGTGACGAAGTGGACGAAGCTGGACACGACCTGGTCGGGCGTCTCGCTCGACACCTTGCTCGATGCGGCGCCGACCCAGGCGTCCCATGCGTTGGCGTTCTGCGACGGCGGCTACACGACCAACCTCCCACTGGCGGACCTGCGGGGTGGAAAGGCTTGGGTCGTCGACGAGTACGACGGACAGCCGCTCGACCCGGAACACGGTGGGCCGGCACGCCTTCTCGTACCGCACCTGTACTTCTGGAAGAGCGCGAAATGGATCCGTGGCCTGGAACTACGCCAAGCGGATCAGCCCGGGTTCTGGGAGATGTTCGGCTATCACAACTATGGAGACCCGTGGAAAGAGCAGCGCTACCAAGGCGACTGACGTGGCAGACCGGGACGGTGGTCTCGAAGACCGTCGAGACTCCGCGGGTGACGACCATCGCCGTTGCCATCCAGGATTGGCCCGGGCACCGCGCCGGCCAGCACGTCGACGTACGGCTGACGGCACCCGACGGGTATCAGACGGAGCGAAGCTATTCGATCGGGTCGGCGCCTGAGGACGCGTACGTGTCGCTCACAGTGGAGCGACTCGACGACGGTGAGGTGTCGCCGTACCTGGTGGACGAATTGCGGCCAGGCGACGAAATCGAGTTGCGGGGCCCGGTCGGCGGATACTTTGCCTGGGACAACGAACTCGGTGGACCGTTGTTCCTGGTCGCCGGCGGATCAGGACTGGTGCCCTTTCGGTCGATGCTGAGGCATCACCGCGCGAGCGGCAGCCGGGTGCCTGTTCGCCTGCTGTGCTCGGCGCGGTCGCTGGAGTTGTTGATCTACCGTGAGGAACTCATCAAGCTGGCTGCCGACGACCTGGTCGATGTCTCGGTCACCTTGACTCGCGAGGCTCCGGACGACTGGCGTGGCTACCGCGGACGCATCGACCCGGCACTCCTGGCCACCACCGGATGGTCAGCCAAGGACGAGCCGCTCACCTATATCTGCGGGCCAACGGCGTTTGTCGAGACCGCGGCTGCAGGCATGGTTGCTTTGGGGCATGACCCGGGACGGATCCGGACCGAACGCTTCGGCGGGACAGGAGGGTGAGAAGGGTGAGGACAATGCAACCTCTCGACGGCAACGCGATAGCGGGCGTCATGCATGATCTCTTCGCGCGAGACCTGACGACCATGGGATACCAGTGCACCGGTTGCGGGAAGACCGGTGTGGTGGCCGAGATGGCGGTGTACGCGTCCGGGCCTGGCACGGTGGCTCGGTGCAGGGACTGCGACACGATCTTGCTGATGCTCAGTGAACGGCGCGGCATGTACTGCCTCGATGCGCCGGGAATGACGCACCCGATCCTCCCGTTGGCGTAGTCCTGACTTACGACAATCTGCTCTTCACCCCCGACCTGGAAGGTGCCAGATGACGATCCAGACCCCGCCCGACCCGACCGCAGACGAGATGGCCATGCACCTGCCGCAGGCGATCATGAGGTTCCTGCACTCGAGCTGACCACTGCGGGCCTGGCGGCCGAAACTGATCCACCAGGCCAGCTCGTGCCCCGGGACCGACGGTGTCCGGTTGCGGTCGGCGCGATCGGTCCAGGTCGACGGCCACGTCAGCTCGGTCGGAACGTAGCCCGAGGCGTGGATCTCGACGACCACGTCGTTGATCGCCGGCGTCGGCCGGGGACGCTCGGCCAGCGTCATCCCCCCGTCCCCGCACTCTCGTCCGTCACCACAATTGCCCTCAGCCGGCACTTCCTTGTATCCAGCTGTCGCTTACACCGAACTTTCTGTTCACATGTGTCGGCGGCACCACACCCTCGACGTCTTACCACGCAGGTCGAGTTCGGTGCAGGGCGTAAGATTCCGAGCCGCACGACCACTAACGGTTATCAGAATGGGCTGCTGGTCACAGATGGATAGAGGTGAAAGGTCATGACTGGGTCGCGGGAGAGGATCGAGCGGTTTCTGGCGACTGACCCGCGTGACGTGGGGTGCGATGAGGCGATGGCTGTCATGCACCTGTACGCCGAGCTGCTTGCGGCAGGTGTCGACGCCGCCCAGCACTATCCGGGCGTGGCCGCGCACCTGGCCGCCTGTGAAGCCTGTGCGGAGGATGTCGACGGACTGCTGGCCGCCGTACAGGAAGCTGAACTTCCTCCGGACTGAGATCGCGGTCACGGTGGCTCCTGCGGAACTCGGGACCAAATCGATCGCCCATGGTGTTGTACATGGTGACGGCGCAGCCAGCGGCGTCAGACAAGGAGAAATCGTGTCTCACGACTACCGGAAGACTTCGGAGGCGCTCAGCCGCCTCACCGACCATCAGTTCCGCGTCACTCAGGAAGGCGGCACCGAGCCTGCGTTCCGGAACGAGTACTGGGACAACCACGAGGCCGGGATCTACGTGGATGTTGTCTCCGGACAGCCGCTGTTCTCGTCGACCGACAAGTACGACAGCGGCACCGGGTGGCCGAGCTTCACCAGGCCGATCTCGGCGGATGCCGTCCGTACGGAGACCGACAGGTCGTACGGGATGATCCGCACGGAGGCCCTGTCCACCGGCGCCGGCAGCCACCTCGGCCACGTGTTCGACGACGGTCCGGTCAACGCCGGCGGTCAGCGGTACTGCATGAACTCCGCCGCGCTGCGCTTCGTCCCGGTCGCAGAGCTCGAGGCGCAGGGGTACGGCGAGTACCGGTCACTGTTCGAGGCCACCAGTACGCAGGAGCGCGCATCATGACCAGCGGAATTCAGGACAGCGGCGAGATCACCCGCAGGCCGGGCATCGAGACCGCGGTTCTCGCCGGCGGGTGTTTCTGGGGTATGGAGGACCTCATTCGCCGGCAGCCCGGCGTGCTCGACACGCGTGTCGGGTACACCGGCGGCCAGAACGATCACGCGACGTACCGCAACCATCCCGGGCACGCCGAAGCCGTCGAGATCGTTTTCGACCCGGCGCGGACGACGTACCGCGACATCCTGGCGTTCTTCTTCCAGATCCACGACCCGTCGACGGTGAACCGGCAGGGCAACGACATCGGCACCAGCTACCGTTCGGCGATCTTTCCGCTCACGCCGGAGCAGGAGAAGGTGGCCCGCGACACGATCGCCGACGTCGACGCGTCGGGCCTGTGGCCGGGCAAGGCGGTGACGACGATCGAGCCCGCGGGCCCGTTCTGGGAGGCCGAGCCCGAGCACCAGGACTACCTGATCAAGTACCCGGCCGGGTATACCTGCCACTTCGCACGTCCGAACTGGGTCCTTCCACGCCGCGCCACCGCCTGAGTGTCTGACCCGAGGGCGTGTCCATCGCTGAGCGATGGGCACGCCCTCAATGCTGTGCTCTTCGCGCAGTAAGCATGCGTGCGTCGGTGGCCACCAACGCATCGAAGGCAAGTCGAGGATGGAAGGCGATGGGCGCGATGAGTGACGTATTGCAGGGGATTCAGGCCGAGGACGGCGCGGCGGTTGCGGCTGCCGATATCCCGAAGGCGGTGACTGCCGGCCGGTTGGTGTACGGCGACGGAGCAACTCAGATCTTCGCGAGCGACGGCAAGACGACCTATACCGAACGCGGCGGCGACAGCGCCGGCGAGTGGTATGTCGACGACCAGGGCAGGTTCTGCTCGTTCTGGCCGCCGTCCTATCGAGCCTGCTATGCGCTGCGCTGGATGGTCGATGGCGCACGGATCGTCGGGCTCAGGTTCACCGGGCTCAACGATGGCGTGACGTTCGAAGGCCACTACGAATAGCGTCCGCGACCAAGGGGCAGGTGGTCATCGATGGCAGCGCCGATCGGCATCGTGGGCTCCGGTGCGGTGGGACGAGCCCTGGCTGCACATGTCGTCGCCTCGGGGCGGCACGTCGTAGTGTGCAACAGCCGCAGTCCGGTAACCCTGGACTCGGTGGTGGAAAACCTCGGCCCGAAGGCGAGTGCCCTTGAGACGAGTGCTGTCGCGGCCGCGGACCTCGTGGTCCTCGCGGTTCCGTGGCACATGGTCGTCCCGTTACTCGAGCAGTTGCCGCCGTGGCACGGTCGGATCCTCGTCGACGCCACGGCACAGGCGAGCCACCTTCGCCTGCCGCAACCGCACGACCTTGGCGGGCTCAGCTCGAGCGAGGTCGTCCAGGCTTCCGCCGCTGGGGCCAGGGTGGTCAAGGCGTTCTGCACGTTGCCGGCGTCAGTACTCGCACTGCCGCCCGCGAGCGCGGCCGGGCGGCGGGTCATGTTCCTGTCCGGCGACGACGCGGAGGCCCGGTCGGCGGTCAGCTCCCTCATCGACGACATCGGATACGCCGCGGTCGACCTGGGGAGCCTGTCGACGGGCAGCGCCTTGCAGCAGCCGGGGGGTCCGTTGGCCGGACTGGATCTACGACTCCCTCATGACGCTGTGATTGAATAGGACGATATAGACCAGTTCCGCGATGGCAGATGGACCTGCATTCGTCTGTTGGGCTTAGCGGTTGTGATGATTGGACGGAGCTACGAATGGACTGTATCGTCCATGTCATCGGTTCATCGGTCGGCGCGGACGTGCCGGACCTGTAGTTGTTACAGTGCGTTGGTCGCGGGAGATTCCAGTGAAGAGAGAGAGTTCCGAGTCGTTGACGCAGGTGCGGGTCGTCTCTCCAGAGGTCGCGGGGGAGAACCAGGTCTGGGTCCGCGACCTGAGCGGGTGCGGAGATCAGCGTGAAGTCGCGAGTCGTCGCTTGTACGAAGTTCTCCTGCGGGCGGCAAGGTCGGAGGTCGCGCGGCGTGCAGCCCGACTGCGGCTCGCCGGCCCGGAGTTGGACGACATCGCGCACCAGGCGGCCGCGGATGCCCTCCTGACGATCTGCGGGAAGGTCGGCACGTTCCGGGGCGACTGCAAGTTCACCACGTGGGCGTACAAGTTCGTGATCTTCGACGTAGCCGCGAAGATCAACCGGCATTTCTGGCAGCGGGCGGGCGTCGCGTTCGACGACGAGGACTGGGAGCGTCTTCCGGCACGACTCGGCATCGAACCTGAGTCGCATGCGGAGAGCCGGGATCTGATGAACGCCGTGCATCGCGCCGTCGACGAGAAGCTGACGGCGAAGCAACGGGTTGTCTTCGTTGCTCTTGTGCTGAACGGAATGCCCACGGACGTGCTCGCCGATCAGCTCGGAGCGACGCACAACGCGATCTACAAGATGATGTTCGACGCCCGCCGCAAGCTGCGGACCGCTCTGGTCGAAGCCGGCTACCTGGCGGAGCAACAGATCGCGTGAGCAGCCCCGGCGGACGGGGAGAAACGCGAGGAACGCTACGAGTTCAGTCGAGGCCTTCGCAGATTCTGTGTCGGGTCCGAGCCTCGGCCTTTACCGGCCGCCATACCTGCGTCGGACTGGATCCGGGAGATGAAGAAGATGTCGCCCTGCCCCCAGAAGATCAGTGTTCTGGGCTGGTCACGGCGCAGCCGCGCTTGCCAGGCCGGGTAGATGGCGGCGTTCGTCCGGTAGTCGCAGAACAGGTCCAGTTGCGCGCGGCGCGCATCGTTGCCGACAGGGCCGCCGTGATCCTGAAAACTCGTCATGCGCGTTCCAGACTCATTCCAGCCGGATGTGATCGAGCGCGCGTTCGGCGACGGTATCGATCCAGATCACCCGACCGGTCCGGCGGCCGCACTCGTACGAGTTGGCCGCCGGTACAGATCGATTTCTTACTTGACGATCCCGACAATGCGGTGCTGAGTCCGGTTCGGTCGTCAGTTGCGCCCTGCCATCACGCCGCCGTCGACGTTCAGGATTGCTCCGGTGATCCAGCTGGCCTCCGGGGAGAGGAGGAAGACAATGGAGGAGGCGATGTCCTGGGCGGTTCCGACTCGCCCGAGGGGGTGGAAGCCGTCGAAGCTCTTCACGGTCTCCTCGAGTTTGTCGGCCGGGATGAATCCCTCGTACAAGGGCGTGGCCACCACGGCGGGAGCTACGGCGTTGACGCGAATGCCGTCGGCCGCCAGTTCCATGGCCAGATTGTGGGTCAGCGCATGCAGGCCGGCCTTCGCCATCGAGTACGCGGTCGCCGGCGTCGCCGCGATCGCCTGGTGGGCCCACATGCTGCCGATGTTGACGATCGCGCCACCGGAGCCCGCGGCCTTCATTCCCCGTACGACGGTCTGGGTGAGGAAGAACGTGGCCCGGCTCAGCTCCAGGTAGGCGTCGTAGTCCTCCTGGCTGTAGTCGAGGAATCCCTCGGGGATGAAGAAGCCGGCCGCGTTGACCAGCAGCGTGGCATCGGCGTGTTCCGCGGCGAGCTGCTCCTGCACGACCTCGACCTGCTTGCGGTCGGCCAGGTCCGCGGTGATGCCCCAGGCTTCGCTCTTCTTGCCGAGTTCGGCGACCGTCTCGTCGACCTTGTCCCGCTGACGCCCGACGATGACTGCCTTGCCGCCTCGCCCGACAACGTCCACTGCGGTCTGCCGGCCCATACCGCTGCTTCCACCGACCACGATGAGCTTGCGGCCTTCGAAGTACCCACTCATGAGCTTCCCCTCGATCCGTACCGGGCCGGAGTAGCCCGGACTGTCCCTACTTGTGTGCCGATCGAGGGCCCGGCCTTACCGCTTCTCGGGATCCTGATCTGTTGGATCGGGGTCGTCGGCGGTCCCGAACAGGTAATGGGAGAAGGTCGAATGCTGATTCGCGGGCTCCGCCGGTTCGGTCGGAAGCCCGCGCCCTTCCAGCTCGTCCCAGGTCGAGTCGGCGATGCGCCACAGCTGACGTGCCAGTCGTCCGGCGACACCGGCGTGCGGCGAGTTCGGGTGCGGTCGCGTCGGCGAACTCCACTGCCGTTGCGCCAGGGTCCGGGCCATGTCAGTGGCCTGGTCGGCGCCATGGAGCCGCTCGAGGCCGGACACGATCCGCGCCTCGGTCGATTCGTGCTCGGTCAGCAGACGTTCGGCTTGTTGCCAGGTCTCGGCGGAGCTGAGATTCAGGAAGCGCGCGTCGCCGTACGCCCTGCCTTTGAGTACCCTCAGCGCCTGCTCGAACTGTTTGAGATTGTGGAGCAGAACTGCGGCGTCGTTACCGGAGGACGTCCTGGCGGCGGTGAGCAGTACGTCGGCGACGGCCGCGGCGTGTTGCGCGGCTACGGCCGCGAACTGGTCGGTAGTACGGCGCCGTTCGAATCCGTCGAGGTTCGGATCTTGGGAGCGCGCGGCGAGTTCTCTGAGTCTGGAGTGCTGCACGTGCACGAGCTGCTGCAGCGGGGCGTGCTGCCTCCGGCTCGCCGGCATCGGTGGGTGCTCCGGATCGAGCACCACGGCGTACTCCGGATTGCTCTGAAGGAAACGCTCGACCGCGGGACAGTAGTTCGTGACCCGGACGCCCGTGGTGACGAGGTCGTCGAGGGCCGCCTTGATCAGTGCCGTACCGAGTCCACGGCCACGCTGATCGGCCGCGATCTCGGTATGCCCCAGGACGCGCCGCCGGCCCAGGAGCCGGAAGTCGAGGGTTCCGACCGTCGTCCCCGCGGCGAGTAACTCGTACCTTCGCAGCTCGTCGTTCTCGACCACGGTCAGGTCCGGCCCGGGGATCTTCGCCAGTGTTCTCATGAGTCGATCTCGTCGAGTTCGAGCGGTTCGTCGTCCACGACGTGGATCGCGGCTTCCTCGGCGCTCGCGGCACCTCCGTCGATCCCGACGTCGGCGGCCACGAGTTCTTCCTCCAGATCGAAGTGCGAACCCTCGTCCGGGGCCACCAACCGGCCGGCGCGGTTCCGGCCGATCTCCGGGCCGTCGACATCCTCCAACGGCACGGCGTACGGATCGATGTCCGGTTCCTCCTGGGCGAGCCGTTGCTCGAAGGTCTCACCGCGTAATGCCTCGGCCGCGGTCGTACCGAAGCCCTCGCCGGCCGACCACTTCTCCGGTGGTGAGTAGCCCTCGTCGAGCAGGTCGGAGACTCCACGCCCGTCGAGCGTGTCGGAGAACTGCAGCTGGTCCTCGTCGTCCACGCTGTAACTGCCGTAATACTCCCGACTGACCTCACTCATTCGTCCTCCTACCGCCCGACCGGCGACATGCCGGCTTCTCACGGGGTTGGTAGCGGCCAGAACAGTGGTACTTACCCTCAAGCCGGGATCAGGCTGCACGGTCCGTGCCTGTGTGGGCCATCGTTGTCGGCGTCAACACCCGTCTTCGGCATCACCCCGCACTCAGCCGAGCCATGCTACTCAGGGGTATCCTGTCGCGATGGTGGAGCCTCGTTCGTCGTTGGCCCGTCCCGATAAGCTCGTCATGTGCCCGAGACCGTGGACGAGCTCGCTCGCCGCCTGACCGCCCGCGGCGCGGCCACCAGAGACCGGATCGTTGCCGCTGCCGATGAGCTGATAGCCCTCAAGGGCGCGGCCGCGACCACGCTCGACGACGTGACGGCGGCGAGCGGGACGAGCAAGTCACAGTTCTACCGGCACTTCAGCGACAAGTCCGCCTTGGTCCAGGCGGTGATCGCGCTGCGCGGCAGCCGGGTCCTCGAGCGCGAGGAGCAGTACTTCCGCAGGGTCGACTCGTTCAGTGGCCTCGAACGCTGGTGCCGGGCCATCCTCCAGCGAGTCACAGCTCGCCGTGGCGCGTTGGGCTGCGAACTGGGTGCGCTGTCGACCGAGCTCTCCGACCATGACGAAGCCGCCCGTATCGATCTCGAGGCGCACCTGACGTCCTGGATCTCCCTGCTGACCGATGCGCTCGAGCGGATGAAGACCAACGGCACACTGACCTTGGACGCCGACCCGCGGAAGCTGGCGACCGGCATCATGGCGGCGCTTCAAGGCGGGTATGTCCTCGCCCAGGCGGCTCGTGACCCCGCACCGATGGAGGTCGCGCTCACACTGGCAATGGACTCAGTCCGCGCGCATGCCACGACGCCCACCGAACAGCCCGTCAGGACGTCTGGTGGGCGGCCCGAGCCGCGCTGAGGAAGTCGCGGTACTGCGGGTTCTTCTGGACGAACCGGTCGACAACCGGGCAGTAGCTGGACACCGCGACGGATCGCGTGCGGATGTCGTCGAGTGCGCGGCCCACCAGCGTCCATGAAAGTCCTCAGCCGCGGTAGGCCGGTTCGATCACGGTGTGGGTGATCGACAGCCGAGAGCCGATCACGTGGTACACGAGGAGTCCGGCCTGCTCACCGTCGACGAGCAGCTCGTAGTACTCGTCGTCGGGATGGTGGACCACGCTCACTGTCGGCGCGCTGCCGATCGTCATCAGGTCCGCGATAGGAGCAAGCCAGCCTGCCTCGAATGCTTCAGTGGGCAGACTGGCCTGCCAGGTCATTGGACGGCCGTCCTTGGACGGCTGGAGCGCGGAATGTCTCGGACGACAGGATGGGGAAGATGGCAGTGATCGCTGACAGCGAGCGGCTCGCGATTCGGGACTGGACAGAAGCAGACGCGACGGCAGCCCTGGAGATCTTCGGATCCAGGGAAGTGGCGCGGTGGCTGGCGCCCGAGGTGGGACGGGTACCGAACAAGGCGACCATGCGCCTGTTGCTCGGTGCGTGGATCGAGGCCGGTAAGAGTCTCGTCGTACCCGCTGGGCGATGGGCGATCGTCACCAAGGCCGACGACGCAGTGGTCGGCGGCCTGATGATCGGCCTGTTGCCGCCGTACGAAGAAGACTTCGAGATCGGCTGTCAGCTCGCACCGGCAGTGTGGGGCCGGGGGTTCGCGACCGAGGCGAGCCAGGCCTTGATGCGCTGGGCATTCGCAACAGTAGATCTACCGCCTCCGTGCGGCCGAACTCGGGTGAGTGGAGTCGGCGTCAGCTTTTGGCGGGCGGCTTTCGCCTGCGCTGCTTCGGCGGTGGCGCGGTCGGGGTAGCCCTGGTGCTTCGGGTCGAGCAGATCGGCGTACGTCGTCGTACGCGAGAGGTAGTCGGCCACGAAGGGGCAGATTGCGGTGATCGTGGCCTCGCGGGTGCGGACCTCGTCGAGCACTCGCCGTAGCATGGCGCCGGCCACTCCCTGGTGCTGATGAGTCGGTTCGACTTCGGTGTGCCGGAGGGCGTACCCGGTTGGGCCTCGGTAGAGCTCGAAGCGGCCTTGCTCGGTGTTGTCGATCAGCTCCTCGGCCGCCGATGCCTGTGCTTCGTTGCTCATCAACTCAGCCTTTCACGCCATGGTTGCGGGTCACGTGCGGCGAAGACGGTGAACAGCGTGGCGACGAGGGCGAGCCCGCCGTACCCGAGGGAAATGGTTGGCACGGAGAAGATGCCGGAGAGCCGGGCGGAGATGAGGCTGGGAACGGTCGCGCCGCTGTAGCTGAGCAGATACACCACCGCAAAGATCGGTGCTCGGTCGGACAGGGTGCTGCCGTACAGCAGACCCCGGGTGGCCGCGCTGATGGCGATGCCTTGACCGGCGCCTCCGATGACGGTTGCGGCGATGAACAGCAGCAGTGTTCCGGTGGCGATCGCCATGATGATGCCGATCCACCCGACCAGGAAGGTGATCATGCCGAGGCGTTGCGCTGCTGCCGGTGAGAATCGGCCGCCGAGGGGAGCGCCCAGCGCGCTGGGGCCCATGTAGCCAGCGAACACCAGGCCGAGGATGAGTGAATTGGCGGTGTGTAGTTGGTCCTCGACCAGTGCGGGCACGAAGGCCTGGTAGAAGGCGCCGGTCGCCCAGGTGGCCAGGAACACGGCGGCCGCGACGGGCAGCAGATGCCTGACACGGACCGGTAGGCGAACGCTCGGGCGCAGTGATCGCCAACCGCCCGGCGCTGAGGTCACGGTCTCCGGGCTGATCGCGACGAGCCCGGCGGACACCAGAAGCAGGCCGATGACTACCAGGTAGATGAGGTCACGTGGCCACGGCCCGAACTGCACCAAGGCACCGGACGCGATGGCCCCGACGGCCAGACCGAGCATGACTGTCTGGCTGGAAGCAACGGAGGCCAGCCAGGCCGGCCGGGTCGGCGCAGCGTCGACGATGTAGGCGGTGAGAGTGCTGCTTCCCAGCCCGGCGCCGAGGCCCATCAGGAGCCTGCCGGCAATCAGAATGCCGATGTCGTGCACGTTCAGGAGCAGTAGGCAAGCCAGTACGAGCAGTCCGAGGCCGGCGATCGCGAGCGGCCGTCGGCCCACGTAATTGGACAGTCGTCCCAGGACGAGCAGGGTGCTGAGAGTCGCGGCGGAGTAGGCGACGACGGTCAGCGAGATGTCGGCGTTGGTGAATCCTTCCTCGGCGCGGTAGATGTTGAACAGCGGGATCGTCGACCCTACCGCGGAGAACGTCGCCACCACGGCGATCACCGCGGAGACGAACGCCGGCGTGAGCGTCCCGTCCCGGCGGTGCAGATTGATTACCGGTGCCACGTCGTGCATCGAGCTGTGCCTCTCTCCAGGTCGATCGCCCCGCGCCACGCAGTGCCGCCATGGCGTCCTCGTACCTCTGATCAGCGTCGATCCCGTCGTGGTGTCTTACCTGCAGTGGCGCAGGAACGAGTCGTGCGTGTCGGTAAGACGTCCTGCCGGACCGAAAACTCATGGTTTGCCCGACACACCTGTGACCACTAGCGGACCGGACACAGAAGGGGCAGGAAATGAGCGACACCATTCGGCCGGCCGAGGACCTTGCGACCCTCGAACGACTGAACGTCGCCTACGTCGAGGCCGATCAGGCCAGCGATGTACATCGCCAAGCCGCGGACCTTCAACGACGCCCGGAGTCTGTACGACGAAGTCTTCGACCGTCCATGACGTCAAGGTCCGCATCCTCGGCGATGTAGCGTTGATCCACGGTCGCAGCACGTACACGATGCTTGCCGACGGCACCGAACAGGAAGCTGTACACGGACGCATATCAGAAGCGCGAGGGCAGTTGAGTCTGCGTGTCAGCCTGTGCGATCGCACCGGGCACCTGACCATCGCTCTCCAGGACGTTCGCCACGTGCCGGACAAACCCCGCACCGGCAGGTCGTGCGCATTGAAGTTGTGACAGTGCACATCCAGGGCCCGATCCCGACGGCTGCGAAACTGCTGGGCCAGTCGTGAAGGTCCTCGATCCGCTGTCGCAGTGTCCAGGATTGTTCTCGTGCAGGGCGATGTCGGCCGTGGCGGCACCAGGATGGCCTCGTCAGTGGAGACCCGTCCATTGCCAGCGGCGCTGGCTTCAGTGGGTGAGCACTCAGGTGGGTCAGAAGATGTAGAAGCCGGTGGCGGCGGTTGGGAGGATGCCGAGGAGGAGCCAGGGGGAGAGCGGGTTGCGGCGGAAGATGGCGAGGATGCCTGCGGCGGTGAGGACGCCGATCACCCCGGACATCAGCCACAGGCCGACGCCGCGACCGAAATCGGTGGCCGCGACCCCGATGCTGTAGACGGCCAGCGTCACGGCGGGCACGGTGCCGACGTGGAAGAGGACCGCGGAGACGACCCAGCGCTGGACGGTCTCGATGTTCATCGGGCGAGGAGTGCGTCGGCGTCGTATCGGGCGGCGTTCGGTGGCCTGGTCCATCATGTCTCCAATAGTTAGTGTACTAACTATTAGTCTACATACGGTTGGTACGCTCCTGGCATGGCAGCGACGAAGATCACGCCCGCGGACAACCCGCTGGCGCTCGAGAACCAGGTCTGTTTCGCCCTGGCGGTGGCCGCGCGAACGGTCATCGCGCTGTACCGCCCGGTTCTCGAGCCGATGGGCCTGACGCATCCGCAGTACCTGGTGATGTTGGCGCTGTGGGAGTTCGAGCCGGTTTCGGTGAAGGATCTGTCCGGAATGCTTCAGCTCGAGCCGGCGACGCTTTCGCCGTTGCTCAAGCGCCTCGAAGCCTCCGGTCTTCTGCGTCGCGACCGTTCAGCGTCGGACGAGCGTTCGCTGGCGGTTGTTCTGACCGAAGAAGGTCGGGCGCTGCGTGACAAAGCTTTGGAGGTGCCGCCGGCGGTCGTCGAACGCCTCGGCATGGACGTCGACGAGCTGATGGACCTGCACGACCGGCTGACCAGGGTCATCGCCGCAGCTACGGACGGCGGCTAGGCCTCGACCGGTCGGCGTGGGCGGTCGCGGAGCCGATCGCTCCACCGGCGCCGTAGGCGATCGATCTGCTCAGGCGTTGGGCGTGCTGAGCCCGAGTTGCCGTGCCAGTTCGAGTTCGTCACCGATCACTCGCTCGGTGAGGATCATCCCGTCGCGGAAGCGGAGCATGGAGACTGTTGTGGTGCGGACCGCCCGACCTGTCGGCGGGACCTCGCCGGCAGGCGTCGCCAGCGGGCCGGTGTGCGTGCCGGTGAACACGACCTCGGTTGCGGCAGCGTCGTCCGCGAGAACCTGTTCGCCGAACTGGAGCTTGCCGTCGGGGAACGCGGCGAACATCACCTGCGTGGACGCTCGAACCTGATCGCGGCCGTGGACTTGCACCCCGCCCGGGAGCGTGATGGTGACATCGGGGTGCTGGTTGCTGAGGTAGGTCTCGAGGTCGCGGTTGTTGAGCGCGGTGATGTTTCGCTGCAGGATCTCTGCGGCGCTGTCGGTGGCTGCGGGCATGGTCATGGCGGTTCCTTTCGATCGGGTGGTTTCCGATTCCCCGGACGGGACGCCCGGATTTCGGTTGATCAGTCGATGTCTGCGGGCGCGGCGAGGTCTGCTTCAGCGGTCCCGCAGGGGTCGATGTCGTCGACTTCTCGCGGCGGCCGCAGTAGCACACCGACGACGAAGGCGAGCACGAGTAGCGCGATGGCACTGACCAGCGATACGGCGTGCAGGGCATCGACGAGCGCCGCTCGTACCGCGTCTGCCAACGCTGCGCCTGTGTCGCCGGGAAGGTTTTGGGCTGCGTCCAGTGCGGCACCGAGGCTGTCGTGTGCCGCGGCCGAGACCTTCGCCGGAAGGCCCGCCGGCGCTGCCGCGGAAACGTGTGCCCGATAGACGGCCGTTCCGACCGACCCGAGTAGGGCGACACCGAGCGCGGCACCGAGTTCGGTGCTGGTTTCGGACATGGCCGCGGCCGAGCCTGCCCGGCTTGGCGGCACCGATTCGACCGCGATGGTGGTGACGAGCGTGAACACCGGCGCCAGTCCCACCGACAGCAGCGCCGAGCCGAGAGCGAGTACGACGAGACCACGGTCTGTGCCGACCCGGGTCAGCACGGCGAAGCCTGCCGTGGCGACAAGTAGTCCAGTGATCATGAGCGGGGTCGCGCGGATGCGGCGCCTGGCCAACGGCGTGAGTAGCGAGCCCACGATGAATCCGGCGAACAGCGGAAGCATCCAGAGTCCGGCCTGGAGCGCGTCGATACCTAGGACGAGCTGGAGGTACTGCGCGGCGAACAGGGAGATCCCGAACAACACCAGGAACCCGATCAAGTTCGCGAACAACGACAGGCTCACAGCGGGCATGCGAAGCATCTTGGTGTCGAGCAGCGGGTCCTTCAGCGTGCGCTGGCGTCGGAGGAACGCCACGCCCATCAGCACTCCGACGAGGATCGCAACCGCAGCGGGCCAACTTCCCCCGTCCTGCGCGACCTGCTTGAGTCCGTAAACGACAGGCAGCACCGCGGCAAGTGAGATCGCCACGCTGAGCACGTTCAGCTGTGGACCGTGCTGATCCCGGTATTCGGGAATGAGGCGTGGTGCCGTCAGGAGCAGTAGGGCCATGACTGGCACGGCGGGCAGAAATACTGCGCCCCACCAGAAGGACTGAAGGATCGCACCGCCGACGACGGGCCCGATCGCACCGCCCGCGGAAAGGCTCGCCGCCCACACTCCGATCGCCAGGGCCCGCTGCTGCGAGTCCTGAAACATGTTTCTGATCAGGGCCAAGGTGGACGGCGCGAGGGTCGCACCGGCCACGCCGAGCAGCAGGCGGGCCAGGATCAGCGTCTGTGGATTCCCGGAGTAGGCCGCGAGCAGTGAAGCCGTTCCGAAGCCCGTCGCGCCGATCGTGAGTAGGCGCCTACGGCCGATCCGATCGCCGAGAGCTCCCATCGTGACAAGGAAACCGGCCACCATGAACGTGTACGCGTCGAGGATCCAGAGCACTTCGACGCTGCTGGGCCGCATGTCCCGGCTCAGTGCCGGGACGGCAAGGTTGAGCACACTGGCGTCCATCGCGATCAGCAGCGCGGGCAGCGACAACACGGCCAGACCTGCCCATTCGCGCCGCCCCGCTCGGGGACGAGCACCCTCAGCATTCATCGAAACTCCTCGGCCACAGGCAAGACATGACGGAACGTGCATCCGGACAGAGGGAATCTGCTCCCGGACGAGGTACCAGCGGTGCGCTGGGGACGATTTCGGCAGCAACCGGCCACACGTGACTCGCTGCAGTACGACTCGTGCCGGCAGGCGACACAGGCCGGGTTGGTTCTCTGCGGCGCCGAAACGCCGCGTGGCCCCCTGGCTACTACCGAGGGGTACAGCCGCCGCTACGGCGGAAAGCGGTCGCTGGCATCCGACAGACCATGAGCGCCGAAGCGGTCTCGGTAGGCGGAAGGTGAGACACCCAAGCGACGCTGGAAGGCGCGGCGCAGCACCTCCTGGCTGGCGAAGCCAACCGCGTGCGCAACCAGGTCGAGTGAGTGTGCACCGTCCTCGAGAAGATCCCTCGCGCGCTCGATCCGCAGATCTTCGATGTACGCCGCCGGACTCTGCCCGATCTCACGCTGAAAGGCTCTCGTGAACGAGCGCTCACTCATCGCCGCGCGTTCGGCGAGTACCGGGACGGTGAGGTGGCCGTCGAGGTGACCGGTGATCCAGGCCTGTAAATCCCGCAACTCGTTCCGCGCCGCCTGCTGGGCCGACAGAGCGCGACTGAACTGCGACTGGCCGCCGGGCCGCTTGAGAAACATCACCAGCCGGCGCGCCGTCGCAACCGCGACCCTCGGCCCCAAGTCCTGCTCCACCAACGCCAGCGAGAGGTCGATGCCCGCCGTACTTCCGGCCGACGTCCACACGTCGCCGTCGTTGATGAACACCGGGTCGGCATCAACTCGCACGTCCTCAAAGCGACGTTGAAGCTCCGCGCAATACTCCCAATGAGTAACCGCCGGCCGGTCATCAAGCACACCCGCAGACGCCAACACGAAGGCGCCGGTGCAAACCGACACGGTCCGGCGCGCGCGCCGGGAGGCTCGGGCAACCCAGTCGACGACCTCCGGATCGACGACGCCCGCGACCATACCCGCAGCGCCCGCAATCACTAGCGTGTCATGCCGCGGCGGCGGTTCAGGCAGCGGAGCGACGCCCAGCGGGACCCCCGTGTCCGTTCGGACGATTCCTCCATCGCTCGGGCCGACCAAGAGCACGTCATACGCCCCGGGCACCTCGATGGACGCACCATGAAACACCTCGAGCGGGCCAAACACGTTCAACGAGTGAACCCCGTCGACCACCAGCACCAGCACATGGCGTGTACCTGACATGCCTCGATCTTGTCGATGTCGCAGTCTGGCCGCCAGGACCGATGCCCCACCATTTCGGCCACCGATGTCGAGCGACGCTCAGGCGATCGTCCGGAGGTCACGACGTTGTGCGCGGTGAGTCGGTGGCATTGACCTGATGCATCGTGGCCGGAACCGAAGACGTGTCGGCTTGGCTCGCAGTACTCTCGATCGGTGGCACCTGCGGGGGCCGGACTGGTTGGGCGGCGAGATGAGTGTCGGGTCCTGGATGACCTCCTGGGAGGCGTCAGGGCTGGGCGCAGCGCGGCCTTGGTTCTGCGTGGCGAGGCGGGGATCGGCAAGACCGAACTGCTGAATTATCTGATGGAGGCTTCTGCCGGATGCCGGATTGTGAGGGTTGCCGGCATTCAGTCGGAGATGGAGCTGTCATATGCAGGACTGCACCAGCTCTGTTCTTCGCTGCTCGCTGGTTTGGACCACCTTCCGGGGCCACAACGAGACGCGCTCGGTGCGGCGTTCGGCCTCCGCGCAGGGATTGCGCCGGACCGGTTCCTTGTCGGCCTAGCCACTCTGAGCCTGCTCGCGGATGCAGGAGGGAACCAGCCGCTGGTCTGTGTGGTCGATGATGCGCAGTGGCTGGATCATGCATCCGCACTGACGTTGGGGTTCGTCGGCCGCAGGCTCCTCGCGGAGTCGGTCGCGCTCGTCTTCGCAGTCCGTGAACCCACGTCGTACGAAATGCTCGCGGGTCTCCCGGAGTTGCCGGTGCGGGGGCTGCCCGAGCGCGACTCCCGAGCACTTCTGGACGCGGCCGTCACCGATCCGCTGGACCAGTGGGTGCGTAACCGCATCATCGCTGAGGCGGGAGGCAATCCGCTGGCTCTACTCGAACTGCCGCGCAGATGGGCCACGACGGAACTGGCCGGCCGCTTCGCCGATGCGGAGGCCGGGCAACTGTCGACGCAGATCGAGCGGGAGTTCGTCCGCCGGATCGAATCGCTTCCTCCCCAGACTCGATCTCTCATGTTCGTCGCCGCCGCCGAACCGGTGGGTAACGTCGAGTTGTTGCGCCGGGCAGCCGAGCGTCTGGGGGTTGATGTGGACGCCGCGGCCACGAACGCCTCGGAACTGATGACTCTCGACTCACGGGTGCGGTTCCGGCATCCGCTGGTTCGCTCGGCGGCGTACCGCGTCGCATCTTCGAAGGACCGCCGGACCGCGCATCGGGCGTTGGCGGAATCGATCGATCCTGACATCGATCCCGATCGCCAGGCCTGGCATCGTGCGCAAGCCGCCACCGGTCCTGATGAGGACGTCGCAGCGGAGCTCGAGCGCTCCGCAGTACGGGCACGGGCGCGGGGTGGCATTGTGGCGGTCGCCGCGTTACTCGAGCGCGCGTCAGAGCTGACGCAAGATCCTGGCCAGCGTTCGAAGCGTGCGCTGGAAGCTGCACAAGCGAAGTTCCAAGCCGGGTCGTTCGGATCAGCGGCCGATCTCCTTGCGACGGCGAGCGCAGAGGCGCCCGACGAGCTCACGCGCGCTCGGATCGATGTCCTGCGTGCCGGACTTGCTTTTGCGCAAGGCCGCGGCATGGAAGCTCCTCCGTTGCTGCTCGCAGCAGCTCGTAGGCTCGAGCAACTCGACGTAGTGCTCGCCCGTGACACCTATTTGGAAGCGGTCTCAGCGGTGATCTTCTCCGGTCACCTTGCGCGGAACCCAGGTGGGCGGGAGGTGGCGACGGCTGCACGCGGTGCGCCGCCGTCGCAGTTGCCGCGCGCCACCGACGAGCTGCTGGATGCGTTGGCCGTGCGTCTCACGGATGGCTACACAGCCTCGATACCGATGATCGAACGGGTTCTCACGTCGTTCTGTACCGGTGACTTGCCGACCCAGGAGTTGCTGCGCTGGCTCTTGCTCGCCGGGGTCATTGCGGCAGATCTTTGGGATCTCGAGCGCTGGCAGATGGTCACGACTCGACACGTGGCCATCATCCGTCGCGCTGGCGCGTTCAGCGAGCTTCCTCTGGCCCTCGACTCGTCCGCGGTTGTGCATGTTTTCGCCGGTGAGCTGGCGACTGCGGCGGCGGTGGTCGATGAGGTCCGAACGGTGAGTACGGCGACCGGAACAATCCAACCGCCGTTCGGAGCTCTGGCGCTGGCCGCCGTTCGAGGTCGCGAACGCGAGGCAGCCGCGCTGATCGATGCCACCGTGAACCAGGGCACGTTGCACGGACAGGGGCTCGGGGTCACGGTCGCAAACTGTCACCACGCGGTCCTGTGCAACGGCCTTGCCCGGTACGAGGAAGCGTTGAGTGCGGCCCGGGCCGCGGCCCGATACCAGGAGGAATTCGGCGCGCCGCGATGGGCCTTGGCAGAGCTGATCGAGGCCGCTGCGCACAGCGGCGCTCCTGAGGTCGCGGGCGATGCGCTCGAGCAGCTGTCGGAGGCAGCCCGGGCAAGCAATACCGACTGGGCGCTCGGCGTGGAGGCGTACTCGCGTGCTCTCCTGAGCGACGGCATCGCTGCCGAGGACCTCTATCGAGAGGCAATCGATCGGCTCGCCCAGACCCGAGTTCGCGTGACTCTGGCCCGTACGCACCTCTTGTACGGCGAGTGGCTGCAACGGAAGAACCGCCGCGTGGACGCTCGGGTGCAACTCACGCGCGCTCATGAGATGTTGACCCAGTTCGGCGCCGGCGGGTTCGCCGAACGCGCACGTCGCGCGCTCCGGGGCACGGGGGCGAAGGTACGTGAACGCAATGTCGCGAGTCGCTCCGCCCTCACTGCCCAGGAGGCGCAGATCGCTCAGCTTGCCGGCGACGGGCTCACGAATCCTGAGATCGGCGCCAGATTGTTCCTGAGCCCGCACACCGTGGATTGGCACCTCCGCAAGGTGTACTCGAAGCTTGGCATCGCTTCTCGCAAAGAGATCGCCACCCGGCTTGCCCTGGGTACGGAGACTCTGACCTAGCGAGGCGGTACGACGTTTTGCCGGGAATGTGTCACATCTTGTGGGGCTACCTGGTCTTAGTTGATGACACCGCCCGCGGGTCGGGGATGCCACCAGCCGCCTTACGGAACACCCCGCATCGAGATCGAGGCATCCAGGAGTTCCATGCCCAGTACCGATTTCAGCGGCGACGTACCAGAAGCCACGTCGGCACAGTGGCGCTCCGCGCTCACTGTGTTACAGGAGGTCGCGCCGGCGTTTGTCCCGGCGAACGCGCATGTGACGACCGCTGTCGTCGAGTACCCGCCGGGCGGCGCCGGAGCGCCGCCTCACCGGCATGCAGGCCCCGTGTTCGGCTACGTGCTCGGGGGCGAGTTGCTGTTCGAACTCGAAGGTCTGCCCGAGCGGGTCATCCACGCGGGAGAGGCGTTCTGGGAGCCTGGTGGGGACGTCATCCATTACCAGGACGCAAATCACCGCCGTGACATACCGGTTCGCTTCATCGTCACGATGCTGTGTGTACCCGGCGCACCGATGTTGGCGCTGGTGCTCGAGAGCGAGCTCGCTGAGCGCGAGGCGCGTCGCGCTCCTCGTGGTTCTTGACCACGGTTGGGGCCGCCGCCGCTGCGAACGCGATGATCGTGGCGGTCCTTGATCAGATGACGGTCGGCGTTCCGTTGTCCCGTTGACGTCGGGGCTTGCCAGGTCGCTGGGGGAGTGAGAATCTCGGTGAGGTATGGGCCGTTCGTTCTGGGGCCGGCCGGCTGCATCTCTCAACGCTGATGGAGGCAGTCTTGCATCCCGGGGCCCGCCCTCCGCGCTGGTTGCGCGGGCGACACGAAGAGTGCGAGACACTCCTCGAGCTGATCCGATCGGCGCGCTCAGGTCGCAGTGCCGTGCTCGTTGTGCAAGGTGAGGCCGGGATCGGCAAGACGGCGCTGCTGGACTACCTCGTCGACACCGCGTCCGACTGCCGGATCCTCCGCGCGGCCGGCGTCGAGTCTGAGATGGAGCTTCCGTTCGCCGGGGTTCATCAGCTGTGCAACCCCCTTCTCGACGGTCTTGAGCGGCTGCCGACGCCGCAGGCGGAGGCCCTCGAGACAGCGTTCGGGATCCGCGCTGGAAAGCCGCCGGACCGATTCTTGATCGGGCTGGCGGTGTTGACCCTGCTCTCGGAACACGCCGGTGATCAGCCCGTGGTTTGCCTGGTCGATGATGCACAGTGGCTCGACCACGCCTCTGCCCAGAATCTCGCCTTCGTGGCCCGTCGACTGGCCGCCGAGCCTGTCGTCATGGTGTTCGCGGCCCGAACAGGAGGCGACCAGATGTGGGCGGGGTTGCCGCAGTTGGCGATCAATGGCCTGAGCGAGACCGACGCCGCAGCGATGCTGGAATCGGCGGTGAGGACTCCGCTGGACGACCGTGTGCGCGGGCGGATCTTGGCAGAGTCCCGAGGGAATCCGTTGGCGCTTCTGGAGTTGCCCAGGTGGTACTCGGCGACAGAACTGACATTCGGTCCGGAACTGACGCCGGCCACGGCGTTCACTCGCAGGCTGGAGGAAGGCTTCCGCCGTCAGCTTGACGCGCTCCCACCGCAGACTCGGCACCTCCTGCTGATCGCAGCGGCCGAGCCGCTTGGTGATGGCCAACTGCTGCGAGCGGCGGCCGAGCGGCTCGGCCTCGGAATGGACGCTGCTGTCCCGGCCGAGGACTCTGGACTCATTGGCCTTCGGGGCTCCGTGAGGTTCCGTCACCCGCTGGTGCGCTCGGCGGTCTATCGCTCGGCCGAGGTGGCGGATCTGAAGGCTGTACACCAAGCGCTTGCAGACGTTACAGACCCACTCCGGGACCCGGATCGGCGGGCTTGGCACCGTGCGCATGCGACAACCGGTCCGGACGAGACGGTTGCCGCCGAGTTGGAGCTGTCGGCTGGTCGGGCCGTCGGCCAGGGAGGGCTTGCCGCGGCCGGGGCGTTTCTGGAACGAGCGGCCGCGCTGACCCCCGCCGGGATCCTGCGCGCCGACCGCGCGATCAACGCGGCCCAGACCATGGTGCACGCAGGAGCGCTCGGCGATGCGCTCCGCATTCTGACAGAAGCCGAATTCGAGGTTATGACTGAGCAGCAACGCGCTCGGGCCGAAGTGGTCCGGGCACAGATCGGATTCGCCTCGAACCGCGGAAGTGAGGCTCTTCCTCTGCTGCTCGCCGCGGCTCGGCGGCTGGAGCCGTTGGATCTCGAGCTTGCGCTCGATACCTATGTGGGAGCTCTCGAAGCCTCCCTTTTCGCCGGACGGTTGTCGGGTGAGCCCGGAGCCCTGGAGGTCGCGAGGGCGGCCCGCAGCGCACCGGTTCTGGCACACCCGCGTCGAAGCGATCTGCTGCTGAAGAGCATGGCCGTGCTGCACGAGGACGGTCTCGTTGCCGCCGCGCCGGTGATGAGAAGAGCCGTTGAGGCTTTCGAGACTGACGACCTGCCCGTGGACGAAGGGCTTCGATTCATCGTGCTCGCCGGCGTCGTCGCCGCCGATCTATGGGATGACGTCGCGTGGACTGCGTTGGCCAGTCGTCATCTCAAGCTCGCCCGGGAATCCGGTGCCTTGATCGCTTTGCAATTTGCACTGAACAGTGTGGTCTATCCGCATCTCTTCAGCGGAGATCTGGTCGGCGCCGCTGCTCTGCTCGATGAGGCAGAAGCACTGGCCGACGTCGCTGGAATCCCACTGAACCCTTATGGCGCCATGGGTATGGCCGCGTTCCGCGGGAATCAGGAAGACGCCGCGCCGGTGATCGAGGCGGCGGCCGAGAACGCTCGTGCGCGCGGCGAGGGACTGGTGCTCGCAATCAGTCATTGGACAAACGCGATGCTGTGCAACGGCAACGGCGACTACGCAGGCGCGCTCTCGCACTGTCACGAGATCTTCGGAAACTCCGAGGATGGGCAGGTATCGCTGCTTCCGGTGGAAACGCAGCCCGGCAGTTGGGCGCTCGTCGAGCTGGTGGAGGCGGCCGCGCGTTCCGGTGATCTCACCACTGCTGCGGCCGCCGCTGACTTACTCTCTGAGACAGCCCGGGCTTGCGGAACGGATTGGTCGCTCGGCGAAGCGGCACGATCCAGGGCACAGATCAGCGACGGCGACCAAGCTGAGAATCTCTACGCAGAGGCGATCCACCGGCTGGGCCGCACCGGCGTACGCGTCGAGTTGGCACGAGCCCATCTGCTGTACGGCGAGTGGCTGCGCCGAGCGGGCCGTCGTGTGGATGCACGTGCGGTCCTTCATGAGGCGCATGCCTCATTTGCGGCGATGGGTGTGGAGGCGTTCGCCGAAAGGGCTCGACGCGAACTTGCCGCCACTGGCGAGAAGGTGCACAGGCGATCGGTCGACACGCAGTTGGAGCTCACTGCACAGGAGTTGCACATCGCCCGTCTCGCCGCCGACGGACGCACCAACGCTGAGATCGGAGGCGAGCTCTACATCAGCCGCCACACCGTGGACTGGCACATGCGGAAGGTGTTCGCGAAGCTGAACGTGAGCAACCGTCGGCAGCTGAGAGACGCCCTGGTGATGCCCATCGCTTGAACCGGATCTCGCGGCGAAGCGGGTCGGCTCAAATCTCGAGTCCTGCGCTCCTGACCGTGCTCAGGGCGATCGCTTCCTGGAACGCCGTCAGGAAGTAGCGGGGGACCTTCAACCCATGGTGTTGCGCCCAGAGGAGTTCACGTTCGACCAGACTCACCTGCCGGGCGACCGCGATGAGATCCCTGTCGAAATCGAGGGCGCGAGCGACGTCGCCGAAGTCCGCGCGTTGTCGTGGGTTGTTCACGCCGACGAGATCGAACGACCGTTTGCGCAGGATGCGGACGAGATGGAGTTGCCAGTCGTTGAGCCCTTCCTCGTGCACCAGCACCTCAGCTGAGAGCCTGTAGAACGCGAAGTGACCCGGCTCTTGTCGCTTGATCGGTGCGATGACGGTTTCCGAGATCGCGCGCTCGCCTGTTGTGCGCAGTCCCTCGGCCAGTCGGGAGTAGGCGATCACCGCGGACCGTTCGGTCGCGGCGCCTGTCAAGTAGTAGAGCAGTCGGATGACTGCGAGCATTCCAGGCAGATGCGACAACACCCCGGCCAATCTGATGCGGGCGCTCACCCCGGCCACGTCGGGTGGTGCCGGCGTCATCCCGAAGCGCCGTTGGACCGCATCGAGGAGGATGCCGTGTTGCAGCTCCTGCGGTGACCACACGTCTTCGTAGAAGAATCGGTCGGTTTCGGTGGCATCGGGCATGAGCGCACGCAGTTCGAGTACGTTGCGCTCTACCTCGAGCTCGACCCGGGTCAGATACCTGAAGATTCCGCCGTACTGGCGCCGGACGCTTTCGGGATCGTTGATCGTGAGGTCGGCTGCTGCGAGCGACAGTGGGGGATGCTCCGCGGCAAATGACTGGACGAATCGGTGGAGCCCGGCACGCGAACCACGCATGGGTACTGCGATCCGTCCGGCAACGGAACCCATTCGCGACATTGCCTCTTCACCTCCGTATACGGGACCTTCACAGGACTTTCGAGGATCGAGCTTCGGTGTGTAGGACCGGCCGCGCGGCCGCTCTGTGACACAAGGCTGGGTCTGTCACACTCCGGGTGGCTGTCCGGACTTAGCGACGAGTCGGCGAATTCGCGCTCGACTCGACTTCGGTAGCCGGCCACGGCGACCCGGCCGCGCCGGAGTCGACCTCCGGATGGAACAGGACCGATTGATGATGAGCCGTCCCTTGCAACAGGTAGCCCTTCACGTCCGCCGGCGATTCGTGACCGCGGCGATGCTCGTGGTCGTCGTCATTCTCGCGAGCCTGACTCCTTCGCTGAGTGCTGTCGCGCACGACAGCCGGGTGGAAAAGCCCACCATCGTTCTCGTACATGGGGTGTGGGCCGACGCATCCAGTTGGCAACGAGTCGTGGAGCGGCTCCAGGACGACGGGTATCCAGTGCGGGCGGTTGCCAATCCCTTGCGGTCATTGACGAGTGACGCCGCCTACTTGAGGGCGATCCTGGACACCATGACCGGACCCATCGTCTTGGTCGGGCACTCGTACGGAGGCGCCGTGATCACCAACGCGGCCACCGGAAGTCCGAATGTCAGGGCGCTCGTCTACGTCAACGCGTTCGCCCTAGATCAGGGCGAAACGACCCTTGGAGTGGTTGGGCCGGACTCCGCCCTCTCGGCGCCGGATCCGACGACTGTGTTCGACTTTGTTCCGGCCACGCTTCCGCCTACGGCAACTACGGACCTCTACCTCAAGAAGTCGGTGGTGTTCACGTCGTTCGCGGCCGGCCTGAGCGCCGATCAGAAGGCAGTCGTGGCAGCTTCCCAGCGACCACCAGCGCTCGCTGCCGGTATCGAGCCGTCCGGTCCGCCGGCCTGGCGGACAATCCCGTCCTGGTACCTGATCGGTACCGAGGACGAGATCATCCCGCCTGACGTCCAGCGATCCATGGCCAAACGCGCCGGCTCCAGCGTCACGGAGTTCGGCGCCGGGCATCTTGGTCTGATCACCGAACCCAGGACCGTCACGCGGGTCATCGAGCAGGCCGCGTCGAGCGTCCGTTAGCGGTCCGCGGAACCAGGGCATCGAGTTCCCAGGACTCGATGCCCTGGCGTGCGCGAGGCCGGCAGACCTATCGCGCTATCTCGAACCACATGCTGACACTGCTCGAGTCGGCGCGTCCGACGGACCTGTCAAGGGGAACTGAGGAGTGCGACGACCTCATCGCGGAGGCGGGTCATCGTGGTCGAGTCGAGTGCTTCGACGTTGAGCCGCAAGAGCGGTTCGGTGTTGGAAGGCCGCAGGTTGAACCATGCGCCGTCGGAGAGGGTAATCGTCAGGCCGTCCAGATGGTCCGCGGTGGCGCCGGTCGCCACGTAGTGGCTTTCGATGCGGGCCAGAGCGGCGGGGATGTTGCTGATCGTCAGATTGACTTCGCCACTGGCGACGTACTTCGAGAACTCGGCTGTCAGCACCGACAGCGGTTGATCTGTTCGTCCGAGGGTTTCGAGGACGTGCAATGCCGCGAGCATGCCGCTGTCGGCGTACCAGAAGTCGCGGAAGTAGTAGTGGCCGGAATGCTCGCCGCCGAACACGGCGTCGTTGTCGGCCATGACCTGCTTGATGAACGAGTGCCCGACGCGGGTGCGTATCGGTCGGCCACCGTGCGCGGTGATCTGCTCCACGACCGCGCGGCTGGTGATGGCGTTGTAGACGATGGCCGCAGCCGGATGGCGGGCGAGTTCGCGCGTCGCTATCAGGCTGATGATGGTGTTGGGGGAGACCGCTTCACCCTTCTCGTCGACGACGAAGCAACGATCGGCGTCGCCGTCGAAGGCGAGGCCGATGTCTGCCTGATGGTCGCGGACCTCGGTCCGCAGGTCGGTGAGGTTCGCCGGGTTCATCGGATTGGCTTCGTGGTTGGGGAAGGTCCCATCGAGCTCGAAGTACAGTGGCACGATCTCGAAGGCAGGGTGATCCAGCACGCGGGGCACGGTCCGGCCGGCCATTCCGTTGCCGGCGTCGACCACGATCTTGAGGCGTCGACTGCTCCGTAGGTCAACCAGGCCGCTGAGGTGCTCGGCGTACGCCGGAAGTAGGTCTTGCCGGCGCACCAGGCCGACAGGCCCGTCGTACCTGGGCAGACCGCTCTCGAGCAGCTTCCTGACCGCGCCAAGACCGGTGTCCTGCCCAACTGGTGCCGCTCCGGCCCGGCACATCTTGATGCCGTTGTAGGCCGGAGGATTGTGGCTCGCGGTGAGCATCGCGCCAGGGACATTGAGCATCCCTGAGGCGAAGTAGAGCAGATCGGTCGATACGAAACCAATGGCTTGTACGTCGGTGCCGCGGCTAGTGACCCCTGCGCAGAAGGCCGCTGCCAGGGCGGGGGACGACACACGCATGTCGTGCCCGACCGCGATCAGTTCTGCGCCGAGGTGGTAAGCAAAGGCCGCGCCGACTTGGTAGGCAAGGTCGTCGTCGAGCTGATCGGGAACGATGCCGCGGATGTCGTAGGCCTTGATCAGATCGTTCAGGTCTCGCATGTCACACCTTCTCGAGCCGGGCGACGCCGATCTTCGCGTCGGCCATTCCGTAGAAGACGTAGCGGACACACTCGATTTCCTCGATGGCGGTCGGGAACACGACGTTGGCGACGGTTCCTGTCCGTTCCTCTTCGGTTTCGGGGATGAGTAAAGGCTCGGAGGTTCTGTCGATGACCTTGGTCACGTCCTCGGTGTCGAGCAGCAGTGCGCCGGCCGAGTAGGTGACCTCCTGAGTCGTCGGGTCGAAGCCCTTCGGTTGTCCACCGGTGACCCCGTGATGAATGACCAGCCATCCCTCCGGCGTCCACAACGGCGGCGGTCCCGCACCGATCTTCAGCGCCTCGAACGGGTACTCCGGCATCGCCACCAGCCGGTGATAACGCAGATGCACCAGGTTGCGGACATCTCGTTCGACCTCGGCGACGGGTATGAAGGACACCCAGATCCCAGGCCGCTGGTCGGTCACTCCGGCGGGCAAGTGCACGCCTTCGCCCTCCCGGAACCACCCGAGGTCCCACATCGGCCGGTGCAGCATCGCGTACGACGGTTCGCCGTCCGGACCGGGCACCGGCCGCGGGAAGAACACCGTGTCCTTGTTGGGGAACAGGTTCAGATCCGTGTCCAGTGACGGTTGGTACTCGAAATGCAACGGTCCCAAGCGTCGCCAGTCCCGCAGGTTCGACGACACGGCCAACGCCGGTTTCGGGCCGAGCGGGCCGTAGGCGACGTAGGTCATCACGTGGAGACCGAGTGCGGCCAGGAAGGTCACCCGCGGGTCCTCGACGCCGGCGTTGTTTGCCCCGCGCTCCCAGCCCTCGTCGGGCGCGAGGACGACTCCCTCCCGCTGGACTCCGACAGGTACGCCGTCGTCCAGTGAGATGCTGGCCAGCCCGACCCGCGATACGTTGCCTGCGGCAACCAGGCGGGGGAGGAGGTGGACTTTCCGATCCGGAGTGTGCCCAGTGGCCGGGTTCAGCACCCCCTCGGCTTCGAGTTCGTTGCCGGGCTCGGGAGTCATCAGGACGCCGACACGAGTCAAGGTGTACGGGAAGGTCATGTCAATCAACCCTTCAGTCCGGATTCGAGTCCCTGGGAGATGAACTGGCGCTGGAAGACAACGAAGAGTCCGACGGCTGGTGCCGCGAGTACGCAGGCGCCGGCCAGTACCGCACCGAACGGATTGGCGGCGCGGGCCGACACCGTCGTGAGGTAGTTGGACAGTGCTACGGCGAGCGGTTGCAGTTCCTGGTTCTTGGTGATCAGGAAGGGCCAGAGGAACTCGTTCCACGGACCGATGAAGGTCAGCAATACGCCGGTGAGGAGTGCAGGCCGCACCAGGGGAATCGCGACGCGCCACAGAATGCTGAGTTCGGACGCACCGTCGATCCGGGCGGCGTCGAACAGTTCGCCCGGCAATTGGAGGAAGTACTGACGGAACACGAACACTGCGGTCGAGTTGATCGCGAACGGCACGATCATGCCGAGATAGGAGTCGGCGAGCCCGTAGCTGCGGACGATCAGCACGTACAACGGGATCGTCAGCAATTGGAACGGGATCACCTGGATCAGCAGCATGAGGCTGAACACCAGCCCACGTCCGCGGAACCGCAGTCGCGCCAGCGCATAGCCGGCCAGGACCCCGAAAACCATCGTGCCGAGGATCACTCCACCGGTGAAGACGCCGGAATTGAGCAACGTGCGACCGAGGTTGATCGCCGCGTCGATCTCGGCGTAGTTCTCGCCGGTGAGGTTGCCCGGTGCGGGAAAGGCGCCGCCGACCGATGGATCGGGCTCAGCCTGCAGACTCCCGATCAGCATGTAGTAGAACGGGAACAGAAACACGAACGAGCCGGCCAGTAGGGCAGGAAAGCGCCATCGCATCAGTCTTCTCTCCCCACGAAGCGCCGTTCGATCAATGCCAGGATCAGTACGCCGATGACGAGCAGGATGCCGATGGCCGCGCCGACATCAGGATTGCCTTGCTCGATTCCGCGCTGGTACATGATCAGGACCGGGGAGGCAGACGCGCCGTCCGGCCCGCCGCCTCCGGTCAACAGATAGGGCTCGGTGAACAGGTTCGCCCCGGTCACCGTGGCGAGAAGTACGACCAGTGTCGTTGCGGGCCGGACTCCTGGCACCGTGACGTTCCAGAACGACTGGAACCGGCCTGCGCCATCCATGGCAGCTGCCTCGTAGAGGTCTCTCGACACGTTCTGCAGGGCGGCGAGGTACAGCAGGATGAAGAATCCGAGTTGTTTCCAGGTCACATAGATCGCCACCGTCGGCATTGCCAGCTTCGAGTTGACCAGCCAGGAGGGATCGGGCGCGACGGGACCGAGGACAGCGTTGACGAGGCCGTCGGAGTTGAACAAGAACAGCCAGACACCGACGACTGCGACGCTCGCGGTGACGTACGGCACGTAGTAGCTGACCCGGAAGAAGGTGCGCCACCGGATCGCGGCGTTCAGGGCGTTTGCCAGGACCAGCGACAGGAGGACCGTCAACGGCCCGTTGATCAAGAGGAAGACCAGGACGTTGCCGAAGGCACGCCGTACCGCCGCGTCCGACAGCACGGCGACGTAGTTGTCGAATCCGACGAACGGACGCTCGACAATCGCGCCCGGTGCCGCGAAGAAGTAGTCGTGGAACGAGATGTAGACCGCGAAGCCGAGCGGGTACGCGAAGACCGCGAGGAGGAACACGACGTACGGCGCGACGAGTGCGCCGCCGATCGGTTGTTCGCCGATGACTCGACCGAACCAGGTTCGCCTGCCGGAGATCCCGTGCCTGGGAGTCTCGCGGATCGCCGGATTGCTTGTGGCGGTCATGACTCTGACGCGAGCTGATCGACGCGGCGGGCAGCTTCCTCCAGGGCCGTGCCTGGGTCCTGGCGGCCGAAGATGACCGACTTGGAGTACGCGTCCCGGAAGGTCTGCCAGATGGTGATCGAGTCCTGCACGTTCGGCACTTCCACCGTGCGTGCGGCCTGGTCCGCGAACGTCTTGTAGTCGGGGTTCTTGGCGAAGTAGTCCGGGTACGCCGAGGCGACGTCCTTGCGCAGCGGCATCTGCCCGGTCAGCTGGAGGAACTTGCCGTCCTGCTCCTTGCTGGTGGCGAACTTCAGCACGTCCCAGGCCGTCCCGCGGTTCTTGCACGCGGAGTACATCGCCACGTTCTTCGCGTCGGAGAAGGTGTGGATCTCGCTCGCCGGCCTGCCGGACGACGTCGGCACCGGTACGACGCCCCAGTCGACTTTGCCCTTGTACACCGAGATTGCCCATGGGCCGACGATCGCCATGGCCGCCTTGCCGTCGGCGAACGCGTCACCGGTGTACCTCTCCTTGCCGGCCAGGTTCTCGGCGTAGAGAGTCCGCCAGAACTGAGCGACCTTCCTGCCCGCGTCGCCGGCGAACTGTGCCTTGCCATCGGCGACCAGTTGGCTTCCACCGGTCTCGGCCGCGAACAGCGGGTAGAAGTCGAACCAGGACTGGTAGAACTCGTTGCTCGGGGCCGGAAGGATCGCGTACTGCGCGCCCTTGGCTGCCACCACCTTCCGAACGGTGGCGAGGAACTCGTCGTACGTCCTCAGCGGCGGGTTCGTCGGGTCGATGCCGGCCTTGGCGAACGCCTTCTTGTTGTAGAAGATCATCACCGGGTTCGACTTCCACGGAAGCTGGTAGTACTTTCCGTCCGACGACTTGTACTGCTCGGCGACATCGCCGGAGCGGCCCTCGAGGTACGACGTACCGTCGCTGAACGTGTCCAGCGGCACCAGGCCGCCCTGCTTCTGGAACTGTGAGATCGAGGCCGGCGAGGTGTTGAAGATCAGGCAGGGCGCGTTGCCGGCCGTGATCGCGGCGCCGATGACTTCTTCGGAGCTCTTTCCGGTCGGGATCTCCTGTGCAGAGATCTTCTGGTCCGCGTGTTCCGCGTTCCAGGCTGCGACCATCTGCTTGCCCCACGCGACCTCTTCGAGATTGTTCGAGTACCAGACGGTGATCTCGCCTCTGGCCTGAGCATCTGGACCGGGCGCGGCGCCTCCGCATCCTGCGGCCGCTGTGAGCATCACGGCAAGAGCGGCAGTTGCGATCGTTCGTCTCATGGTTTCTCCAACGGATCTGTGCCTGTTGTCGCGTTGGGTAGTCCGGAGGAGGGCTGAGTTTGTGACATCTACGTCCGGATGACGGGGCTGTCACAAAGTGACCGTCCTCGCGGACTTGTCGGTACGGATGTCGACGAGTGGGCGCGGGGAGGTGGCGATGGACGGCCTGGATCTGGCGCGGTGGCAGTTCGCGATCACCACCGTGTACCACTTTTTCTTCGTGCCGGTGACGATCTCGTTGGTCGCGATCACCGCCGGCTTGCAGACCGCGTGGTACCGGACCGGGAAGGAGAAGTATCTGCGGTTGACGAAGTTCTACGGGAAGCTGTTCTTGATCAACATTGCGATGGGTGTGGTCACCGGTCTGGTGCAGGAGTTCCAGTTCGGGATGAACTGGAGCGACTACTCGCGGTTCGTCGGCGACGTGTTCGGGGCCCCGCTGGCGCTGGAGGGCCTGCTCGCGTTCTTCCTCGAGTCGACGTTCATCGGCTTGTGGATCTTCGGCTGGGACCGGCTCCCGAAGCTCGTGCACCTGGGGTGCATCTGGATGGTGGTGCTCGGCACGCAACTGTCGGCGTACTTCATCCTCGCGGCCAACTCGTGGATGCAGAACCCGGTGGGTTTTCGCTACAACGCGGCTCGGGGTCGTGCGGAGCTGACGGACCTGTGGGCGGTGCTGACCAACAAGGTCGTGCTGGTCACCTTTCCGCACACGATCTTCGCCGCGTTCATGGTCGGCGGCGCGTTCGTGGCCGGGGTCGCGTTGTGGCATCTGGTCCGTCGGCCGGGCACGGATCGGGATGTGTTCCGGTCGGCGTTGAAGATCGGGGCGTCGGTCGTGCTGGTGGCCGGTGTGGGTGTCGCGATCAGCGGTGATCTGCAGGGCAAGGTGATGACTGAGGTGCAGCCGATGAAGATGGCGGCGGCCGAGGCGTTGTACGAGACCGAGAAGCCGGCGTCGTTCTCGGTGTTCACGGTCGGCACGTTGGACGGTTCGAAGGAGATTTTCTCGATCAAGTTGCCGTATCTGCTGTCGTTCCTGGCGACCGGGCATTTCGATGGTGAGGTGCAGGGGATCAACTCGCTGCAGGAGGCGTACGAGCAGTTGTACGGGCCGGGGTCGTACAAGCCGAACATCCCGCTGACGTATTGGACGTTCCGGTTGATGATCGGGGTCGGGATGGCGTCGGCGGCGGTCGCGCTGTGGTTGTTGTGGACCACGCGTCGCGGGCGGGCTCCTGCTCGCTGGCTGGTGTGGCTGGCGGCGCCGTTGCCGTTGCTGCCGCTGGTGGCGAACACGTTCGGCTGGATCTTCACCGAGACCGGTCGGCAGCCGTGGCTGGTGTTCGGTCTGTTGCCGACGGCGTCGGGTGTCTCACCCGGTACGACCAGCGGCGAGGTGATCACCTCGCTGGTCGGGTTCACCGCGCTGTACGGCGTACTCGCGGTCGTCGAGATGAGGTTAATGCTGCGCGCGATCTGGAGCGGGTTGCCGGAGGCGGACGTGGGCGTCGGGAGGCGGCGGACCGGCGGGTCGGATGATGACGAGTCCGGCGCCGATGACGAGCCTGATCCGCTGTCCTTCGCGTACTGAGGTGGTTTGACATGGAACTCACGACTGTCTGGTTCGTTGCGATCGCGACGCTGTGGACCGGGTACTTCGTGCTGGAGGGCTTCGACTTCGGGGTCGGGATGCTCCTGCGAGTGCTCGGCCGGACCGAGCCTGAACGCCGGGCGATCGTCACCACCATCGGGCCGGTCTGGGACGGCAACGAAGTCTGGCTGATCGTCGCTGGTGGCGCGACGTTCGCGGCGTTCCCGGAGTGGTACGCGACGCTGTTCAGCGGGTTCTACCTGCCGCTGTTCGCGATCCTGGTGGGACTGATCGTGCGCGGCGTCGCACTCGAGTACCGCGGCAAGCGGGACGAACCGGAGTGGCGCGCGCGGATGGACGCGATGATCGTCGTCGGGTCGGTGCTGCCCGCGCTGCTCTGGGGCGTTGCCTTCGGCAACATCGTGCGCGGGGTGCCGCTGGATGCCGGCCACGAGTACGTCGGCGGCTTCGGGACGCTGCTCAACCCGTTCGCGCTGCTCGGCGGCCTGACCTTCGTCGCGGTGTTCGTCACCCACGGCGCGATCTTCCTCGCCCTGCGGACCACCGACGACCTACGCCGCCGCGCCAACCGACTGGCCTCGCGCGCGAGTGTCGTCCTCGCGGTACTCGCCGCGGGGTTCCTGGTGTGGGCGCAGCATCTGCGGGGAGATCTGGCCTCGATGATTCTGGCCGGGGCTGCGATGGTGGGGCTTTCGGTTGGTCTGGTCGCGAACGAGCTGGCTCGGGAGGGCTGGGCCTTCGTCGGTACGACGCTCGCGATCGGACTGGCCGTGGTGTCGTTGTTCGTCGCGCTGTTCCCCGACGTCATGCCGTCAACACTTGACCCCGGATCAACATTGACAATTGTTGATGCCGCGTCAACGCCGTACACGTTGAAGGCGATGACGATCATCACGGCGATCTTCATGCCGCTGGTGCTGCTGTACCAAGGTTGGACCTACTGGGTGTTCCGCAAGCGCGTCACAGTTGCGCCAGTGTCGGTGTCGGCGTCATGAAGCCGCTCGACCCGCGATTACTGAGGCGCGCGCGGGCGGCGCGGTTGTTCCTGCTGGCATCGATCGTGCTTGGCGTCGCGAGCGGTGTGCTGGTCATCGCTCAGGCCGTGCTGCTCGCTCACGGCATTGCGGGCGTCGTGCTGCGGGGCAGCGGGGTGACTGCTGTCGCCTGGGGTCTGGCTGCAGTCGTTGCAGGCCGGGCATTGCTGGTGTGGGCGCAGGAGGTGGTCGCACAACGCGCAGCCGCCGCGGTGAAGTCCACACTGCGGCGGCAGGTGCTGGAGCACTCTCTGAAGCTCGGACCGGTCTGGCTGAGCGGTGAACGCAGCAGTGCGCTGACAACCCTGCTGACCAAGGGCCTGGACGATTTGGACCCGTACTTCGCCCGCTACCTGCCGCAGCTCGTTCTGGCTGCCACTGTGCCCGCAGGTGTGATCGGCTGGATGGCGACCGGAGACCTACTGGCAGCGGGCACGGTCCTCGTCACTCTGCCGCTGATCCCGATCTTCATGACCTTGATCGGCTGGGCGGCTCGAGCACACAGCCGGCACAGGCAGCACGCGCTCGCGATTCTGGCCCACCACTTCGCCGACGTGACCGGTGGAATGACCACGCTGAAACTGTTCGGCCGCGCGAAGGCACAGACGGCCGCAGTACAACAGGTGACCGACAGGTACCGGATCGCGTCGCTGGGGACCCTGCGGCTGGCGTTCCTGTCCTCGTTGGTCCTCGAGTTGCTCGCCGGCCTGTCGGTGGCGCTCGTCGCGATCGGCGTCGGTCTCAGGCTGGTCGACGGGAAGCTCGGGCTCGAGACAGCGCTGGTGGTGTTGATCCTCGCGCCCGAGGCGTATCTCCCGTTGCGGCAGCTGGGCATGCAGTTCCACGCCAGCGCAGACGGGGTGGCGGCGAGCGAAGAGGCCCTCAGGGTCCTGGAGACCGCAGTGCCGAACTGGGGTGATCGGAGGGACGTGCCAGACCTCGGTTGCACGGCGCTGTCCCTGTACGACGTCAAAGTGACGTACCCGGGGCGGGACGCGCCGGCATTGGATGGGTTCGATCTCGAGTTGCGGCCAGGCGAGATTGTCGCGCTGACCGGACCGAGCGGAAGTGGCAAGTCGACGGTCCTGGCCGCGATCCTCGGCCTGGTTGCCATCGAATCCGGTGGTGTTGTGGCCGGAGGATCTGGGGCGGCCGAGTTCGAGCCGAGGGTGTGGCGACGGCAGTTCGCCTGGGTCCCGCAGCATCCGAGCCTGCGGGACGGCTCGGTTGCCGCCAATGTTCGGCTCGGCCGTCCCGACGCATCGGATGATGAGGTGGTGACCTCGCTCGACGCGGCAGGCGCACGGGAGCTGAGTCCGGCGCAACGGGTCGGTGAACGAGGCGCATTACTGTCGGGCGGCCAGCGGCGCCGAGTAGCGTTGGCCCGGGCGCTGATCACCGACGCGGCAGTGCTCCTCCTGGACGAGCCAACAGCGGGTCTCGACTGTGAAACCGAGGCGGAAGTCATCGCAGGTCTCAGGGGCGCCGGTCGCACAGTTCTGCTCGTGGCGCACCGCCCGGCGTGGATCGCCGCGGCCGATCGCGTAGTCGAGCTGGGACGGTCGGCCAACGAGTATCGGGAGTTGTCGGTCTCGTGAGCCTCTCCTCCATCGTCCTCCCGGACCGACGGGCGGCAGGATGGCTGCTGGTCGCACTCACGTCGGGCGTGCTGGCCTCAGGATCTTCCGTGGCGTTGCTGGCGACGTCCGCGTGGCTGATCAGCGCCGCGGCGGCTCAGCCACCGGTGCTCGTCCTGATGGTGGCGATCGTCGCCGTCCGTGCCTTCGGCATCGGAAGGGGGATGTTCCGATACGTTCAGCGGCTCGCCGGTCACGACGCGGCGTACCGGCTGCTCGCACGAACCCGGGCACGGATGACCGATCGGCTGGAGGAGTTGGCGCCGGCCGGCCTCGATCTACGGCGCGGTGATCTTCTCGCTCGACTGCTCCTCGACGTCGACTGCGTTCTCGACCTGTGGCTGCGAGTCGTTCTCCCCGTCGTCGTAGCCGCGGTGACGGCTACAGCGACCGTTGCACTCATCGGAGCGCTGCAGCCAGTGATCGGCGTCCAGGTCGGGTTCGCGGTCCTGGTGGCGTGCATCATCGTGCCTTGGCTCACTGCGGCCACGGCACGCCATGCCGAGCGGTCGATCGCCAAGGGGCGCGGCGAGGTGGCAGCTCGGGCGTCCGAGAGCTTGCAATCGGCCGCGGACTTGGTCGCCTTCGGGGCTGTGGACGACGTGATCTGCGCCTTCGCCGATGCCGATGTCCGGCTGGCTGCCGCCGAACGCCGATCCGCTTGGAGCGCCGGTCTCGGCAATGCTCTTCTCGTCCTCTGCGTGGGTGGGGCCACTGTCTCCGGACTCGTCGTGGGCAGTCGCTCCCACCTGGCCGGCCCGACACTTGCCGTGCTGGTGCTGACGCCGTTGGCGTTGCTGGATGTCCTCGGTGAGATCCCTCCGGCCGCGCAGATCGCGGTGCGGGTTCGCGGTTCCCTGGACCGGCTGCGAGAGGTCCTCGCCGCGCCGAGGCCGGTCACAGGCCCGGCGCGCCCACACCCGCTTCCGCGCGATCGTAGTCTGCGGATCCACGGTTTGCGGGCGGGGTACGGCGATGGTCCCGACGTACTGCAGGTCGGTGACATCGACGTTCCTGAGGGCGGTCGAGTGATCATCACCGGACCGAGCGGATCGGGCAAGAGCACGCTTGCTGCCGTTCTGTTGCGACTCCTGGACCCCCGCGCAGGCGAGGTGAATCTGGGCGGTTTCGATCTCACGCAGCTCGACAGCGAAAAGGTGCGGTCCGCAATCGGATTGCTGACCCAGGACTGCTACGTCTTCGACACGAGCATCCGAGAGAACCTGCTGCTGGCGTGTCCGGATGCCAGCGATCTCCAGCTGTGGAACGCCCTCCACCGCGCGCGGCTCGGTGACTTCGTCGAGCGATTGCCGCGGCAACTGGGCACAATGGTCGGGGAGCGCGGTGCTCGATTGTCAGGAGGAGAGCGGCAGCGACTTGCCTTCGCACGACTGCTGCTCGCGCGGCACGACGTACTGATTCTCGACGAACCCACCGAGCATCTCGATGAGGAGACCGCGCGGGCCCTGCTGATGGATCTGTTCGGTGCCGCCGGGTCTCGCACCGTGGTTCTACTGACTCATAGACCGGAGTTGGTCCCCCATCCCTTGCCACAGATCGTGAGGCTGTCACGGCGAACGCAATGCTGAGCCACAGCGTCAGCAGCCGGTGCGAATCTGCGGTAGGACGTTTGTGCGACAACGCCGTTCAGCGTTGCACGGATTCAGCTCGCTGCGTCGGACCAAGACTCGAATGCTGCCGGCTCCTTGCTGTGGGACAGTTGGCGGCTCAGGCGCAAGGCAGTGCTGACCAGCCCAGCATGGCTGAAGGCCTGTGGAGTGTTCCCGAGATGGTGCCCGGTCGCCACGTCATATTCCTCACTGAGTAGCCCGACGTCGTTGCGCAAGGACAGCAGCCGTTCGAAGAGGGCCTCGGCGTCGTCGGTGCGGCCGATTCCGTGCAATGCATCCGCCAGCCAGAACGAGCAGGCCAGGAATGTGCCTTCGTCACCCGGGATGCCGTCGCAGTTGGGTACGCGCGCGTCGGTGGAGTAGCGCAGGACCAGCCCGTCTCGCGTCAGATGGCTTTGGACGGCGTCGACCGTGCCGACCATGCGGGGGTCGTTCCATGGCAGGAATCCGTACCGCGGCAGCAGGAGGAGCGAGGCATCGAGGCGGCTGGAGCCATAACACTGTGTGAAGCTGCCCAGCGCGGTGTTGAACCCACGGTGGCAAACGTCGTCGTGGATGGTCCGGCGAAGCTTGCGCAAGCGCTCGAGGGTTTCCGGCGTGGCATCCTCAGCCTCCAGGGCGCGGACGACGCGATCGACGCCGACCCAGGCCATGGCCTTCGAATGGACGAAGTGACGCCGCGGGCCGCGAACCTCCCAGATGCCGTTGTCAGGTTCCTGCCAACTGTCTTCGAGGCCCCTCAACAGAATGCGACGCATCCTCCGATCCGATGGCCCGCGATTGCACAGAACGCTCAACACCTCGCCCCAGACGTCATTCTGTACTTGCATGGCCGCAGCGTTGCCGATGCGGACCGGTGCGGATGCGCGATAACCCGCGAGCCAGTCCAAGGTTTGCTCTGGTAGATGGCGGGCGCCGTCGAGGCGGTACATGATTTGCACGTCCGAGGAGCCGCTGGCCACAACCCGCGCCAACCAGTCCGTCCAGGCTGCGACCTCTGCTCCGTAGCCGGTGGCATCGAACGCCTCCAGGGCAAACGCGGCGTCGCGGAGCCAGCAGTAGCGGAAGTCCCAGTTGCGTGTGCCGCCGATGTTCTCGGGCAGTGAGGTCGTGACTGCGGCCAGGATGCTGCCGGTCGGGGCATGAGTAAGCGCCTTGAGGACAACGAGTGAACGTCGCACCGAGTCGGCCCACCGGCCTGCATAGGTGCACCGACTGATCCACTGATCCCAGAATGCCGACGTCGCGGCCAGCGAACGGACTGGATCGGCCGGCGCAGGTAGATTCGGTTCGGGGGCATGAGTCAAGACGAACGTCAGGCGTTCGCCCGCGCCGACCGTGAAGTCGGCAGTCATGCAACCGCCGACACGGTTCATGTGGACGTCGGTGGACAGACACACGTTCTGGTGCTCCGTCGTCGCGAGAATCCGCCGGCCGAGGCCGTGATGCTCGGGGACGATCCGTCCGTAGTCCATCCGCAACGCCAGTGAGGTGTGCATGTGGACCAGACCTGCAACGCCCTCGACTACGCGCACGAGTTGCCCCTCCGGGCCGGTGGGAGACATGAAGTCGGTGACCCTCACCTGGCCGTCGGAGACGATCCAATCCGTTTCGAGGATCAACGAATGTCGTCGGTACCGTCGGCGGGTGCAGCGCCCACCGGCTGACGGCCCCATCGTCCAGCGACCGTTGCCGTCGTCGCCGAGTACGGCCGCGAACACCGCAGGTGAGTCGAAGCGGGGGAGGCACAGCCAGTCAACAGACCCATCAGTCGCGACGAGCGCCGCCGTACGCAGGTCGCCGATCAGCGCGTAATCCTCGATGTGTGCCATGGTGGCCTGGCTCAGTTGTCCCAATCGACCGTCAGGTCCGCGGCCAGGAGTCTCTCGAGGCTGCCGAGATCGCCGGTACGGGCTGCGGTGAAGAATGCCTGAAGGAAGCGCTGGTACGACGCCGAGCTCACGATGACACGTCGGTTGGCTCCGAGATGCCGGCGGGCGCGGCTGACCACTTGCCTGGTATTGGCCGCGCCGAGCTGGAGGAACTCTGAGATCTGCCCGTATGAATAGCCGAAGGCCTCCCGGAGAATGAAGGCGGCGCGTTCTCGCGGCGTGAGGCTCTCGAGGACGATCAGCAGCGCCTGTTCGACGGCTTCGCGGCGTTCGGCCGTCGTGGCCGGGTCGTCGTTCACGTCGGTTGCCGGGGGAACCGGCGGAGTTCGGCATACCTCGTAACGCCGCCGCGCGGACAGGCTGATGTTGATCGCGAGCCGTGTCGCCATGGTCGCGAGCAGAGCCTGCGGATCGGCGACGACCGTACGATCGGTGTTCTGCCAGCGAAGCCAGGTTTCCTGTACGACGTCCTCGGCCTCGCTCCAGTTGGCGAGGAATCGGTACCCGATCGCCATCAGCCGCGGCCGTACTCTGACGAATGTCTCGACTGCTTCCTCGAGGCCGCCATCCCACTGCTCGGCGCTCGCCGGCCGGTCCGGCCAGGTCTCCCCGCCTTCCCATCTCTGCGATGACAGTCCGGTGTTCACGCGAACAACCCCTTTCCCGCCTGGCGAGTCACATGCCCTCGACATCACTGTGCGGCCGCGAAGCATCCTTCGCGCCCCGCGTAGAACGTGGCTGGTCGCGTGGTTCCGGCCGGCCTCGTGGCCGTGCCACTACGTGTCCGTGGTGGCCACGTAGTCCTGGGCGCCACGCAGCCGCCGGCTCCGAGTCCAGCTGGCATCGGTCACAAAGACGCGATGGTCGCCGAAAGTCGACGACCATCGCGTGGTGGTCACAGCAGATCGCGCCCGGCGGTCAGCTCAGGCGGTGCCGAGTGCCTTACGGAGGATCTGGACCGCCTGCTCGACAGCGCCGGTCGTGGCGGCGGTCTGACGGAGCGGGTTGAGCATCATGAAGTCGTGGATGATGCCGTTGTAGCGGACCGAGGTGGTACGGACGCCGGCCTCGGTGAGCCTGCGTGCATACGCCTCTCCCTCATCTCGAAGTACGTCGTTCTCGTCGACGATCAGGAAGGCTTCCGGCAGCCCGGCGAGTTGGTCGAGGCCGGCCCGCAACGGCGACGCCGTGATCTCGGACCTCCTGGCTTCGTCAGGTAGATAGCAGTCCCAGAACCACGCCATACCCTTCGCGGTGAGGAACGGGCCTTCCGCGAACTCGCGGTAGCTCTCGGTGTCCTGCGCTGCGTCGGTCACCGGGTAGTACATCGACTGGTGGACGAACCTGACATCACCTCGCTGTACGGCGAGGATGGCCAAGGCGGCCGTCATGTTGCCGCCGACCGAATCGCCGGCCACCGCCATCCGCGTAGCATCGAGGCCCTCGGACGAACCGCGCTCGGTGACCCAGCGCGCTGCCGCGTAGCCCTGTTCGATCGCGACGGGGTAGTGCGCCTCGGGGGAGCGGTCGTACTCGACGAACACGACGGCCGCTTCGGCGCCGACGGCCAACTCGCGAACCAGCCGATCGTGCGTCCCGGCGTTCCCGAGGACCCATCCGCCGCCATGCATGTACAGGATGGTCGGGAGGCTTTCCTTAGCGTCGACGGGCTTGACGATGCGGACCCGGACGTCGCCGACCTCGGCCGGAACGGTGATCCACTTCTCGGCGACGTCGAGCTTGGGGATCGGGGCAGCTTGAACGTCGTCGAGAACCTTGCGCGCGCCGTCGGGGCCGAGTTCGTAGAGGAACGGCGGCTTCGACGTCGCGTCCGCGAACTCCTGAGCTGCCGGCTCGAGGAAGTGCTTGCTCATGTGAGGTTTCGTCCTTTCGGATTCACTCGATCGATCGACATGATCGACCGGAACTGCTGCGACTGACACGGCGCTCGCTTCCCGCAGTGGTGACCGCAGGCAGCGGCTGATGCCTAGTTGTGCCTGGAGGCCGCGCTCGTGTGACGGATCGTCCATTCGAGCGCGTAGTCGGCAACGGCTTCCCAGCCCGGGGCGCCGGCGGTGAAGTGAGGCCGTCCGGCGAACTCCTTGTACTCCACCACTGCCCTCGACTTGCCGAGGCGCTTCGCGGCCTCTCTGCTGACCGAGGCAGGGATCGTATGGTCTTCGCTGTTCCCGATCACGAGGAGCGGAGGACGGTCGTCCTTGCGGAAGTCGACCTTGTTGACCGCGTGTGGATTGAAGTTTGCGAAGGCGCCCTGGAAGGCGATCCGCCCGGGACCAGCGACCGCGTACCTCTCGTACGCCGCCTTGGCGTCCTGGTCGTTCATGGTGTTTGTGAAGGCGTAGTGGAACTGCTTCGGCGTCATCGCGTAGGTCTTGTTCTTGTTCGCCGGGTTTCTGAGCACTGGAGCGATGGCCCGAAGCAGACTGAGCGGCAGGCGGTAGACGCCCTTGACCGGTGCGGGCGACAGGGCTACGCCGGCAGCGCCGAGGCCGCGGTCGAGCAGGAGTTCGGTCACCAGGCCGCCGGTCGAATGTCCCATGATCACCGGTGGACTGGCGAGGCTGCGGATGATCTGGTCGTAGTGGTCGACGACCTCGCCGATTCCGAGTCCGTTCATGACCGACGGGTCGCGGCGGAGGGCCTCGACCTCTACTTCCATTCCGGGCCAGGCAGGTGCGAGGACTTCATGCCCGCGCTTCTCGAAGCGCGCCTTCCAGCCCTCCCAACTTCGCGGCGTGAGCCACAGACCGTGGACCAGAACGATGGTGGGTGACATGACGACTCCAATTGGTGATCACGGCAGACAAGGGATGTCCGGTCGCGAGGGGACGATTCGAATCGCGCCGTTGGCAACGATCGGTGGTGCAACAACCAAGTCCGAACAGGGATGTCATTCGTGACATGACCTGCGGCGCATCCGTGATATCGCTCCGCTCCGACCGCGACCCGTGGCCACCGTCGTCACAAGACCCGTGGATTCCTTGTCTTAGTAGCAGAGAGAGATTGGAGCGCGCGATGAGCACGACCCACGAACACCGGGCTGAGTTGTTCATGTTGATGCAGCTGCGGTTGCTCGGTTTCGGCCGCAATCCGTTGCGTCGAAGGGTGGACCGGCTCGAGGCAGTGCTGCTGATGGTCGCGCTGACGGTTGCATCGCTGGTGATACCCGCGGCGGCAGCCTTCGGAACTGCAATTCGCGATCGCGCGGAGCACGCGGCGGCCCAGGAACGCGCACACACCCGTGCGGTTGTAGCGCGAACACTCGAGGACTCGGACGAAACCGCGCTTTTGAGTCCCGGGCTGACCACCACGAGAGTTCGAGTTGGTTGGTTCGATGCTTCAGGATCCGCACGCGAGGACCGGGCAGATGTGCTGATCGGCACCAAGTCCGGCAGCGAGCTGACGATCTGGCTCGATCAGGACGGCAAGGTGACCCGCGCTCCCCGGCCACCCTCGGACAGTGCAGCCCTCGGGGTTGTGGCCGGTATCGGTATGGCGGTCCTCGCCTGGCCGCTGCTGATCGTCGTCGTTCGGTTGGCCCGCCGACCGCTGGACCATCACCGCGCCGAGGAATGGGCGCGGGAGTGGAGAGAGGTCTCACCGCGATGGACACGTCAACTGCCCTGAGGATCGGTTCGGCGGCGCTAGGAGGTCGAGGATGTCTGTGAGAGTAGGAATCAACGGGTTCGGTCGGATCGGGCGGGACTTTCTGCGGGTCGCGCTCGGGCGGGGAGATGAGGTCGTCGAGGTGGTGTCGGTCAACGACGTCACCGACAGTGCGACGCTGGCGAACCTGCTGCAGTACGACTCGACCTATGGGCCATTGCCCGATCGCGGCCGCGCACCTGACCGGCGGTGCCCGCAAGGTCATCCTGTCGTCGCCGGGCAAGGATGTCGACGTGACAGTCGTTCTAGGGGTAAATGCCGACACCTACGACCCTGTCTCACACAACATCATCTCGAACGCGTCGTGTACCACGAACTGCGTCGCCCCCATGGTGTCCGTGCTGCATCGGGCGTTCGGGATCCGACGCGGTGTGATGACAACGATCCACAGCTACACGAACGACCAGGTGATCCTCGACTCGCCCCACAAGGACCTGCGCCGTGGACGCTCGGGTGCTGTGAACCTCATCCCGACGAGCACTGGCGCGGCCAAGGCAGTCGGCCTGGTGATTCCCGATCTGGCCGGCAAGATCGACGGCGTCGCGGTTCGAGCTCCGGTCCAGGATGGCTCGCTCACAGACCTGGTCGTCGAACTCGCCGAGGACGTGACCGCAGAGCAGGTCAACCACGTCTTCGCTGAGGCGGCATCCAGCCTTCTGAAGGGCCTGTTGCGGTACAACGAGGACCCGATCGTCTCGCACGACATCATCGGCGACCCGGCGTCGTGCATCTTCGATGCCCCACTCACGTACGCGAACGGCAATCTTGTGAAGGTGTTCGGCTGGTACGACAACGAGTGGGGCTTCACCAACCGCCTGTTCGACCTGACCGAACTCGTTGCGCACAGCATGAAGTAGGCCACCGGACACCGCCGAAGTAGCGATCCGGGACTCGGAGACGGATTTCGGCCAACTCCCAAGACCGGCGGGCCTGGCGTCTTGAGCCCCTAACCACCTCGGCGCCGGGCCTGCCACTCCATCACATGGATTCGGCATGCGCCGCAGCTTCAGCTCCCGGAGGGAGAGTGCATGAACTGGCTACTCAACGGTGCCTGCCGAAATGAGGACCCGGAACTGTTTTTCCCGATCGGCACCACCGGCCCAGCCTTGCAGCAAATCGAAGCCGCCAAACGGGTCTGCGCACAATGTGACGTCGTCGACGCGTGCTTGAACTGGGCACTCCGCACCGGCCAGGACGCCGGCGTGTGGGGTGGCCTGTCCGAGATCGAACGCCGCGCGCTGAAACAGCAGCGGCCCAAACGAGTCCAGTCGCATAGCCCGGTGTCGACAGGCACCACTCAAGTCGAGGACCTGTCAATCCCACCGACACGGCAGCCCGCCCCGACCCGATCTGCCGGACCGGCACGTGGGCGGCGGTGACGTAGCAGATGTAGGGCTGGCGGGCGACGAGCAGCGGGGTGAGCCCAAGCTGCGCTCGTACCCTAGCTGTAGTGATTGGGCATGTTGGTTCATCTGGCGGTGATCCGGTGCCCCAGGCAACCCCCGTGGGGCGCCCGCCATGCCGACGGCGACCGGGCTGGTATCAGAAGGCGCTGGGGTGGCGGTGAGCTGCTTGGAGGACGAGTGCGGCACCGCGGACCGCGGCCGACTGGGGTGCCGGGGCGGGCTGGACGGTGGCGCCGAGTTGGGTCGAGAGTTGGTACGTGATTTCGGGGCGGAGCGCGCCGCCACCGGTCAGGAGAACGCCTCGATCCAGAGCATCGACCATTTGTGGACCACACTCACCCATCAGCTGGACCGTTGACTCCACGATCTCCTGAACGATCTGCGTCGAAGAAACCGGGTCGCGCACTCCCAGCTTTGTGCATCGCGCACCGCACAAGCTGCCCCCGGCCAGCAGCGCGACCTCGGTCAATTGAGCGCCGATGTCGACGACCAGCAGCGGCTCCGTCATGTCGACGTCGGCGCCGAGGGCAGCCGCTTTGACGGTGTCGATCGTCAGGATCGTTTCGGGACCCAGGACATCGAGGACGGCGAGGAGGTGACCGCGATGTACCTCGTCGGAGGTGATCGGGATCGTTGCCACGACCGTACGACGCCGTTCCACGATCACCTGAGACTTCAGCAGCTCACCGACAAGGGCTGCCGTCGCGGCTCGGTCGATGATCTTCCCGCGGCGCACCGGGCGCTTCCCCGTAGCGGCGGTCATGGTCGGCACGTCGACGAGGAGGCCGTGTCCCGGTGCCCAGGCTCTGGTACGCGCACTGCCCAGATCGATGGCGAGACCGGTGCGAGTCCGCCCGGAGGATGTGGTGCGACGCAGCGGCCTTCCGGCGAGCAGCGGCTTCAAGGCCCAGACTCCCGCACGCGGTGGCATTCGCCGCAGTACACGGTCTGCGGACAGATCCGCAGCCGTCGTACCTCAACAGGTCTGCGGCACAGGACGCATCGTCCGTAGTGGCCGGTATCGAGCCGGTCGAGCGCGGCTTCGACGTCGGCCAGGACGATCCGGGCCGCAACGGCCAGGTGGTCCTGCACCTCAGCTCGCGCCGACCGGTCGGCGCCGATCGACTCCTTCGGCACCGACAAACGGATGGTCTTGAGTTGCTCACGTCGGAAGGCGCGCTGCTCGAGCAGCGCTGCTCGCAGAGTCGCGAGCTCCTGCCGAGGCAGTCCGGCATTGAAGGCGGTGGCCGTCCGGCTGGTCACGGGCTCTCCTCGATCAGTGTCCGCGAGTCGTCATAGAGCTTGCTGCTGGCAACGCACGCAGTAGCGAACGTAGGGCAGGATCTCCAGTCGCCCGACCGGGATCCGTACCTTGCAGCCGTGACAAACGCCGTACGAACCGTCCTGTACGCGTTCCACCGCCGCCTCGATCTCGGCCAGGACCAGGCGGATCGCCGTGGTCTGTGCCTTCACCAAGTCCTCGTTGGCGTTGGGCTTGTCGGCTTCCATGGCGTTCACCTGGGCGAGCCGGGTGTTTCGCTCGTGCTGCAGGCGTTGCAGGATCTCGTGCTTGCGGTGCAGCTCAGGCTGGCCACCCGTACCGACCGCGCTGGAGGTCACCCGTGGTGTCTTCATGGCACCACCGTCGCCGTTCGGCACCCGGCTTGCCTATCGGGACCAGCACCCATCTTCGCCGCTGCCCCTGACTTGTGCGATCCGGTGGGTTCAATCGCGGCGCGCCGGGTGTCCTCGGCGTGATGGCATCGGGCGCAGCAGCGGGTGTGCGGCACGATCCGCAGACGCTGCAGGTCGATGGGACGCCCACGTTGCTGGCAACTGCCGTACTGGCCGGTGTTCATTCGGGTCAATGCGACCTCGATGTTACTGAGAACCTGGTGCGCAGCGGCGGTCAGTGCTGCCTGGATCTCGACGTGCGCTGCGGTACGACGATCTTGCGACGGGTCTGCGAGGTCCTGTAGTTGCTTCTGGCGGAAACGGCGGTGCTCTCGCAGCCTCCTCTTCAGGGCGGCCAGCTCCTGTGCCGGCACTTTGCCTGGGGCAATCATTTGTCAGCCGTCCCGTTCTCTGGTCTGTGCGTCCGGGGCGGTTGCGGCCGGAGGGATGATGACCACCGGAACCGTGGACTCGTGCGCGACCTGTCGGCTGACGGAACCGAGTAGAAGGCCGGCGACGCCGCCGCGGCCACGTGAGCCCACGACGAGTAGCAAGCTGTTCTCTGCGGCATCAATCAGAGCTGATGCGGCCGCGCCCTGGACGACCAGCTGTTCGGGTTCACTGGCGAGGCCGGACAGGTCTGCGGCCTTCAGAGTGTCAGTCAGCGTTTGTCGCGCTGTCTCCGCGAGCGAGCCCGGGTCAGCCAACAGGGGAGCGTATGGCGACATCAAGGCCGCAGCCGGCTGCTGCCAGGCATGGACAACAACGAGCCTGGCGCCGCGCAAGCGTGCCTCCGCTGCCGCCCACTCGAGCGCTCGCCGCGCCGTCTCACTACCGTCGATGCCGACGACGATCTTGTCCATCTTCACCTTTCCTCCGACGATCCATGTGCACGCTCGGTCGAGTCGCGCTCCTGCATCAGGTAGGCCCATCCCAGGCCTCCGATGCAGATCAGCGGCGTCAGCACCCCGATCAGAACCAGCAGTGCTACCTCGACCGCTTCCAATGACGACGTACTCATCGCTCCTCCATTAATCGATACACATGGTGTAGCGTAAATAGGAGCAGATCTATTCCCGGAGGTCAGGACCGATGCCGCACAACACCACCGGCCGTGGCCGGCCGAGACTCGAATCGACCGACGAGCGCATCATCCAGGCGGCCCTCGAGTTACTGCGCTCGAAGGGCCCATCAGCTGTGAGCATCGACTCGGTCGCGGCCCGCTCCGGTGTCGCGCGTACGACGATCTACCGCCGCTACCGCAGCCGGGACGAGTTGATGCACGCGACCATGGAGCATCTCGTCGACCCCGCTGCGCTGGCGCCCGACCTCCCGGTGCGAGAGAAGCTGCAATGGGTTCTCGACCGGATCAGCGACATCCTCGAGAACCGGGTCGGCCCCGGCGGAGTCGCCGCCGTCATCGCCGACAGCGACCCCGAGTTCACCTCAGCCCTTCGCGCCCGCCTGGCCACCCGCTTGGCGACGCTCACGGACATGGTGAACCTCGACATCACAGCCGGCCGACTCCGCCCTCACATCGACGCCGACACCCTGCTCGGCCTCCTGATCGGCGCCTACCTCGCAGAATCACTCAGATTTGGCTTGCCCCGCCCCGGCTGGACGGACCGTACCCTCGACCTACTAGCCCCTGGAGTCGTCGCCCACTAATGGTCGGAAGATGAGTGTCACCCCCGATCGACGTGCGGCGAGGCAGAAGGCAGTCTGGAAGGCATGCAACCTCTGATGTCCGCTGGCACTCGACCTTCACGACTGAGAGGTGAAGGTGGTGTGACACGGGGCTGCCGCGTTGTGAGACCGCGGTCGTGACGAGAGGGGTGCTTACAGTGCCATTGTTCTGGCGCATCTTCGCTCTGAACGCGGTGGTGCTCGCTGCCGCGACAGCATTGTTGCTGTGGGCTCCAGTGACCGTGTCGGTACCGGTGGTATTCACCGAGGCGCTGGTGCTGTTGGGCGGATTGGCGGTCATGCTGGTCGCCAACGCATTGCTGCTGCAGGTCGGGCTGGCGCCGTTGGACCGGCTGACCCGACGGATGGCAACCGTCGATCTGCTTCGGCCCGGGCAGCGTCTGCCGGTCGCAGGGCAGGGTGGCGTCTCGCAGTTGATCCGGGCCTTCAACGACATGCTGGCGCGATTGGAAACCGAGCGTGCCGCCAGCAGTTCCCGGGCGCTGTCTGCGCAGGAGGCGGAGCGGCGACGGATCGCGCAGGAGCTGCACGACGAGGTCGGCCAGAGTCTGACCGCCGTACTGCTGGAGCTGAAGCGCGCGGCCGAGCGGGTCGACGATGCCGAGGTGCGTGCGGATCTGCGCCATGCTCAGGAGACCACCCGGGAGAGCCTGGACGAGGTACGCCGTCTGGCGCACAGACTACGACCGGGTGTGCTCGAAGATCTTGGTCTGGTCAGTGCCTTGACTGCGCTTGCCACCGAGTTGTCCACGCACACCGGCCTCTCGATACGGCACCGTTTCCAGCCGGGGCTACCGGCATTGGACGAGCAGACCGAACTGGTGGTCTACCGGGTCGCCCAGGAGGGGCTGACCAACGTGGCACGCCACGCCGACGCCACCCAGGTCGAGATCAGCCTGCGCCACAGCGAAGGGGTGGTCGCCCTCCGGATTCGTGACGACGGCCGCGGCCTCGGACTGGCGCACGAAGGAGCAGGAATCCGTGGCATGCGGGAGCGTGCACTCCTGGTCGGCGCCACTCTTGACCTGGGTGCCGCGCCGACGGGTGGTGCCGAGGTGAACCTGCTGGTGCCGGTCAACGGGAACGGCGACTGAGCATGGTCACACCGGACCCGACCCGGATCCTGCTCGCAGATGACCACGCACTGCTACGACGCGGCGTACGGCTGATCCTCGACAGTGAACCGGACCTGACTGTGGTCGCTGAAGCCAGCGACGGAAAGGAGGCCCTCGATCTCGCCCGGTCCGCCGACGTCGATCTCGCGATTCTCGACATCGCCATGCCGCGGATGACCGGCCTGCAGGCGGCCCGTGAGCTGTCGTCGCGCCATCCCGACCTGCGGATTCTCATGCTGACGATGTACGACAACGAGCAGTACTTCTTCCAGGCACTCAAGGCCGGCGCCGCTGGATACGTGCTGAAGTCCGTCGCCGATCGCGATCTGGTGGAGGCCTGCCGCGCCGCGATGCGTGGAGAGCCGTTCCTGTATCCAGGAGCGGTGAATGCGCTGATCCGCAACTACCTGGATCGGGCGCGTCTCGGCCAGGCCATCCCGGAGCAGATCCTGACCGCCCGCGAGGAGGAGGTCCTCAAACTCGTCGCCGAGGGGAACTCCTCCAAGGAAATCGCTCAGACCTTGTTCATCAGCATCAAGACGGTCGAGCGGCATCGCGCGAACATGCTCCAGAAACTCGGTCTTCGCGACCGCCTCGAGCTCACCCGCTACGCGATCCGGGCCGGCTTGATCGAGCCGTGAGCAGCAGAACTGCGAGGTTGCCGGTACCGGCAACGGCGGACTCCAGCTTTCACCGATGGGTACGTACTCAGCGCGTGAGCGAGCTGGCAGCGTTGGCGCAGTCGTGGCTGTCACGGCCCCGAGAGTGGCCAGAGCTGCCCTGGCGGATGTCGACGCTGCTCTCTTCCGGCTCGCGATCGGTCGCTTCGGGGTCTGCCAGCACTGCGAACTGGTGAACGGGTCTCGTGCTACCTGGCCACCAGAGCCTACTCATCTGACGATCCGGTTTCGATGCGTCTTGAATCTGGCTCGGGTCGACGTACACCGCACAGTACTGGGCTGCGAACTCTCCCGAATCACGCTGCGACGAGGAGGCAGGTTCCGAGCGCAGCCAAGGTGAGCACCTTGGCTGCCTCGAGACCGACGTAGTACAGGTGCATGCTCGACCGGGGCGGGTGCTGTCCGGCGAGGACACGGTCCGTGCGTCGGTTGAGTTGGGGCCGGATCGCGATGAGCTGTGCGGCCAGGATGATCAGGATCGCTGCTGTCAGAGCTGCTACGGAACCGGTTGGCCGTCCTATGGCGACGGCTGCCAGGGCGATCAGCGCCAGTGCGATCTCGACGCGGTTGAGGACCCGGAAGACGATGCGGCCGATGGCGAGCCCGATGGGGATGTCGACTCCGGGAGCGCGGAACTTGAGGGGCGCCTCCAGGAAGGAGATCGCCAGCACCATGCCGAGCCAGATGAAGATGTCGGCGGTAGCTACGGCGGCTGGTGCGGCATTCAAAACTGCTCCTACTGGGTTGTCGATGGCCCCTTAGGCGGCGGGCCAGGCTGTGATTCGCGCGACGAACTCGGGCGGTGAGGCGACGATGATCATCACGGCCGGTTCGGTTCCTGGGTTCGTCAGGCTGACGCGTTCCCCGGTGGCGATGTGCGCGACGGCGCCGGGGGCGAGCCGGTGCTCCCGGCCGCCCTGCTGAAGGTGGATCGAACCTGAGATGTGGACCAGGACGACTTCGGACGATCCGTGGTCGTGTTCGGGCAGGCCGCCACCGGGCGGGATCCACACCTGGACCATGGCGATGTTGTCCGAGGTCTCGGCCGCTACGAGTACTTCCATCGTCGGGCCGCCGGTGATTGGCGCCCGGCGCCGGGGTGTGGTTCCGATCCTCGTCAGGTACATCATCTGCTCCTGTTGCGACGCTTTTGCGGACGGGTGCCCGCGTCGGTGGTGCGAACGGGGGAGAGGTGGACGATGCAGGCGTCGGGTTCGGCGAACGGCTCGAGACTGGTCGCTGCGATCGGGGCACGGATCTCGCTGAGGGCACCTCGCATGAGACCGAGATGCAGCGGACACAAGGTCGACGAGTACTCCTCCGCGAGCTCCAGGAAGGGGCAGTGCCGGAGTCTGATGCGATTGGTTGTGTCGCCGTCGGGTTCCGGAGCGAAACCGAGCTCGGTCATCATTGCGGTCAGCCGCTCAGTGGACTCGGCGGCAGAAGGATCACGGGAAGGCGGGATTTGCTCGATCAGGTAGCCGCCCCAACCACGGCCCGCGGCCTCGGCTGCGGTGCCCGCATCGGGACTGGTGGTCAGCTGATCGAGCAGGATCTTGGCCAGCAGGTGGTACTGACGCCGACCGCCTCGGTCCATCCCGGGATGTGGTGCGTACGCGGTCCGCGGCCGGCCCCGTCCAGTCGGCTTCTCGAGTTGGCGGTCGACCAGCCCCTGGGTCACGAGTGCATCGAGGTGGAACCGGACCGTGTTGGGGTGGATGCCGAGTTGTTCGGCGAGTTCGGTGACGCCCAGCGGAGTGCTGGAGCGGCGCAGAGCTTCGAGCAGCGCCTGTCGACGGGGCCGGTCGTCGGCGCTCTGGTCGGTTCTGGTCATGGGATCAGCTTGCCTGCTCCTGCGGCGGTAGCGCCGCGACGAGTGGATGGTCGTAGGGAACCGCGCCCACCTTGAAGGCTCCGCCGGGGGAGCCGAGCGTGTCGAAGAATCCTTCGTTCGCTGCCTGGTAGTCCTTCCACTGTTCGGGCAGATCATCCTCGTAGAAGATGGCCTCGACGGGGCATACCGGTTCGCATGCCCCGCAGTCGATGCACTCCTCGGGCTGGATATAGAGGGAGCGCCCGCCTTCGTAGATGCAGTCGACCGGGCACTCGTCGACGCAGGCGCGGTCCTTGAGGTCGACGCACGGCAACGCGATCACGTAGGTCACAACAGTCTCCTCGTCCAGGCGCTTGTAATTACTACAAATAGCACATGTAATAATCGTTGAAAACGTCGACGCGAGGAGAGTGGCACGATGCCGGCTGCGGAGATCTTCATCCAGGCGACCGAAACCGATCCTGACGTGATCGCTCGAGGTGCAGTCCGTGAGGCCCACGAGCGGCTGTTGTCCGGACTGGCGGACCTGACCACGACGCAGCCCGTGGCTCAAGGTTCCGAGCCTCGATCCGCGGAGTTGGTGGACTTCTGCCTCCACGAAGTGCGCCGGTACCTGACGACTGCAGATCGAGACCTGTATGGACCCGCCACCGAGGATGATGAAACTCGGCTCCTGGCCGACGCGCTGAGAGTCGGCGCTGCAGCAGTGAACGCGCAGATCGACGAACTGGCGACGGCCGGCTCTGTGGATGCTGCGAGGCTCGGCGTGATGATCATGGCGGCCCTGGATACCCAACTCCAGATCGAGGAGTCGGTGTTGCTGCCCGCGCTCGCCGGATTGCCCGGCGTGGATCCGTCGTTGCTGACCTCAGGCCTGCAGGCTTATCTGGCGGGGGAGCGGGTCGAGCAGTCGACGGTGATCGACGTACGGCGAATTGCTCGTGGCGGCCGTCATCCCCGCGTGTTCGCCAAGTACGCCCAGCTCGCACCGGGAGAGGCCTTTATCCTCGTCAACAGCCACGACCCCAAGCCGTTGCGCCGCGAGTTCGAAGCCAGGTACCGAGGCGCCTTCAGCTGGGACTATCTGCAGGCCGGGCCCGACGAGTGGCGAGTCCGAATCGGCCGGGTCGCTGTTGATGCCTGACGGGTCGCAGGCGGATCCAGCTGGACTCCGGCCTGAGCGTCCGACGGTACGGGTCCTGGTCGACGTGCACGAACTCGTCGAGAATTCACTCGTACCGTCGGGTGCCCGGTGGACGCTCGCCGAGCCGGGGCGGCAGCTCGACGCGAACCTCATCCATCTACCTGCAGGGCAGCGCGTGGACACCCACACCGAGCCCGATCTCGACGTCGTACTCATCGTCATCGCCGGTGGCGGCATTGTCGGTTCGCCCGACGGTGACCAGGTTCTTGCCGACGGCAACATAGTCTGGCTGCCCCGCAGTTCGACCCGGAACATCACCGCCGGCAAGAACGGCCTGTCCTACCTGACCGTCCATCGACGCCGTCCCGGCCTGCAGATCGGGAAGCGCCCTGGTCAGTAGTGTGGCCAAAGCCTCCGGTCGGGGTCGATCGGTCCGGGCAGCGAAGGTCAACGTGAATCTCGCAGCAGCCGCGCCAGGACCGCCGCCTGGCTGTGATCCACGTCCTTGGTGGCGGTCACCAAGGTCAAGGCATCGCGTTTCGCCAGCGTGCGCAGGTGGTCCAACGCTGTCCTCGCATCCGACTTCGCGAGCTCGTCGCGGTAGCGTGCCTCGAACTGCGCGAACTTCTCCGGTACATGGCCGTACCACTTGCGGAGCTCCGTTGACGGTGCGACGTCCTTGAGCCATTCGTCGATGGCGGCGGCGTCCTTGCGGATGCCGCGGGGCCATACTCGATCGACCAGGACTCTGATGCCGTCGTCGGCGGAGGGCTCGTCGTAGATTCTGCGTACCTGGACCGTACGGCGCGTCATGCTGCACCGTCGGCGGTGTCGCTCCAGTCGGGTACGGCGAGGGCTGTGCCTATGCGTCGAAGCTCGTCGCGGTGCAGTGCACTCAGCCGCGCCAAGGCCCGCTCGCCGTGCTGCGTCATCTCCACCCGGACTACCCTGGCGTCCGTCGGGTGAGGCGCCCTGGTCACGAGGTCTTGCGCCTGCGCGCGGTTCACCAGTTCACCGACGCTGTGGTGACGCAGTTGAAGACGATCGGCCAGTTCGGTCACCGTCGCCCACTCGCGGCCGGGAAACCCCTTCAACGCCAGGAGTAGCTGGTACTGCTGCGGTGTGAGGCCATGACCGCGGACGGCCTGTTCGCTGAAGCGGAGGTACCGGCGGATGCCGAAACGGAAGCGGGCCAACGCCTCGAAGTCGGCCTTCGTCAACTGCTCCGCGGCCTGCTGGTCGTGCATCGTGTCGGGCTGCACGTGAATCACATCCTCAGTGGTTTCACCGGGGAAACCCGGCCGTCCTTCGAGTATATCGTGTTACGATATAAATGCGCAGCTCGCTCCACAGGGCGCGCGCGATGTACCAGGAGGTGCGCCGTGGTTCGTGAAACCTGGGGAGTGCGTCGCGCAGACGGCCGGTCGCCGTTGTGCTTGTCTTCTCGCGAGGTCGGCCGTCGCACTGCGGACTGGCGGAGCCTTCGGTGCACCCGTAGCCGAAGAGTCTGATCGGCGATGTCGTGGACTGGTTAGGGTGGGCGGTCTTCGGGTTGGTGGCGACATCGGCGTTGACTGCCGTGATGATCACCGCCCAGCTGGCAGGCCTCACCCGGCTGGATCTTCCGCTCGTTCTCGGAACCCTGGTGACTGAGGACCCCGATCGTGCTCGGGTCGCGGGGTTCCTTGTTCACCTCGTTGTCGGTCAGGTGTTCGCGCTTGGTTACGCGACTGTGTTCTTCCTGCTGCATGGAGCCACCTGGTGGCTGGGCGGGCTGCTCGGCCTCCTGCACGTCTCGGTTGCGTTGATGGTGTTGCTTCCGGTGCTCCCCGGGTTGCATCCCCGGATGGCGTCGCATCGCGCCGGACCATCGAGCAGGGCCGTTCTCGAGCCGCCGGGTTTGCTGGCCCTCAACTATGGCGTGCAGACCCCGGCCGTAGCCGTCGTCGCCCACCTTGTCTACGGCATCGTGCTCGGCCTGCTTCTGCAGGCGCGTTGAAATGCAGCCGATCGCCGACTACGGGCTGGTGGGCGACACTCGCACCGCGGCGCTCGTCTCGAGTGACGGGTCAGTCGATTGGCTGTGCGTGCCGCGATTCGACAGCGCCCCGATCTTCGGCAGACTTGTCGGCGGGCCTGCGGCGGGTCGATTCCGGTTGGGACCAGCCGCCACCCCAACAGTTGTCGCCCGCAACTACCGTCACCACACCGCGACTCTGGAGACCACCTGGATCACGCCCGGCGGCAAGCTGACCCTGACCGAGGCGATGGTGGCCGAGGTGGGCGGACGACTGTTGCCGGCGACGGTCCTCGTCCGGCGACTGTCGGCTGTAGGTGGATCGGTCGACGCTGTTGTCGAGTTCGATCCTCGCCGCGGTGAGCAACACCGCGAGCCTCGCATCCGGCACCGTGGCCAGGATCTCGTGTGTCAGTGGGGCGCGCTGGCCATATCGCTGAGCTGCGATCCCGGACCGGCCATCGAGCCCGGCCGACCCACCCACTTCACCGTTACCCCTGATCGGCCCGTCACGTTCGTCCTCACCGTCGCATATCGGGAACCACTGATCCATGTCCAGGCTGCCGCTGCCTGGGCGCTTCTCGTCGAGGACGAAGGACGGTGGCGCGACTGGACCGCTCGGGTCGACCAGGATCTGCCCTTCCGCGAGGAAGTCATCCGCAGCCTGCTGACTCTGCGCCTGCTGACGTACTCACCCTCCGGTGCGCCCGTGGCCGCGCCGACCACCTCATTGCCCGAGCAGCGCGGCGGCGTGCGGAACTTTGACTACCGCTTTGCCTGGCCTCGCGACGCAAGCATAGGGATCGTGGCCTTCCTCAGTGTCGGCATGGTCGAGGAAGCCCGAGGGTTCCTCTGGTGGCTGCTGCACGCCAGCCGCTTGCAACGTCCCCGCCTACCGGTCCTACTCACCCTGGATGGCCGTCAGGCGCCGCCCGAACGTGGCCTGCGAGACTGGCCCGGTTACGTCGGCAGCGTCCCGGTTCGTGTGGGCAACGGTGCGGCCCAGCAACACCAGCTCGACGGCTACGGATGGATTCTCAACGCTGCCTGGACCCTCGTGCAGGCGGGTCATCCGCTGTACGGCGAAACGTGGCGCGCGATGCAGGGATTCGCCGACCTGGTCGCGCGACGGTGGAGCCAGCCAGACGCAGGCATCTGGGAAGTCCGCGGAGACCAGGTCCATCACGTGCATTCCAAACTGATGGCGTGGCTGGCGCTCGACCGAGCCCTGCGCATTGCCGAGACCCACCGGCTTTCCACCGGTCGCCGGCAACGCTGGCAGGCCGCCCGCAGGGCGATCGGCATCGAGGTCAAGAACCTGGGTTTCGACACCAGCATGGGCAGCTACACCAGAAGCTACGGGTCGCAAGAACTCGACGCCGCCCTCCTGATCCTGCCTCAGATCGGGATCGAGGAGCGCGGCTCACCGCGTACCCGCGGGACACTCGACGCCATCCGCAAGCAACTGAGCGCCGGTGGTCCCTTGCTGTACCGATACCCACCGGGGCGTGACGGGTTGCCGGGTACCGAGGGCGCGTTCCTGCCCTGTTCCTTCTGGCTGGTTGAAGCGCTGGCGCTTGACGATCGTCGGCGCGAGGCGCTCGAGCTGTTTGCCGACCTGTTGAGCCGCGCCAGTCCCTTGGGCCTCTATGCCGAAGAGATGGACCCCGCGACGGGCGAGTACCTGGGCAACTACCCGCAGGCGCTGACCCATGCTGCTCTCGTTCAGGCAGCTCTCGCGCTCCGGGATCTCCCGTCGGTCTCGTGATGCACCTGCCGGACCAGGCTTCGATGGTGTGACCTGCGGATCAGTTGTGCCATTGCCGGTTCCCGGCAAGCAACGAGCTGCGACCTTCGCCGAAGCTGCCAATACCTGTCGGGGCGACATCACGGCAGTGTCAGAGATACCCGATCACGTATCCGGGAGTGTGCCATGCAATCCCTTGTTGCCACTCGAAGTGAGTTGCTCGACCGCCGTCGGCGGGCGGTGTTCGTCGCTCAAGGCCGCGATCTACTGAAGGACAAGCGAACCGCGCTTGTCCGGGAGTTCCGGAACCGTCGGACTGAGCTGCTGGACGGACTGGAACGGCTGCGGACGCTTGCAGTCCAAGCCCGGCAGCGTCTTGACGAGGCTACCGCCGTGTGCGGCCCTGAGGCACTCGCGTCGGGCGCTCTGGTCGCCGCGACAGGGATCGGCGCGGACCTTCGATCTCGGACCGTGGCAGGGGTCCACGTGTTCGACCTGAGCCATGACCCAGTCCGCCGCAACACAGCCACGCGCGGCTGGGCGCCCTCTCTGGTCTCTGCGCACCTCGACACCGTCGCGCTGGCCTACGAAGAGCAACTCGAGTGGCTCCTGGACCTGTGCGCGGTCGAGCTCAGCGTACGACGGCTGGCCACGGAGATCGCACGGACCACCAAGCAGGTCAATGCCTTGGACAACATCGTGCTCCCGCAGCTGCACGAGGAAGCGCGCCGGATCGCGCTGACACTCGAGGAGCGCGAGCGTGAGGAGCATGCCCGGCTCAGACGGGCCCGCACCCGCAGGGAATCGCGTGACGCAGGTGGCAACGAGCCCAACCGGAGCGCCGCATGACCCGCACGAACGACAGCGAAACAACAGGCCGTACAAACCGTACAGATGGTGCGACGCCGCACGAGTTGGTGCGGGCCCTCGAGAAGTCGATCGCGGCCCGTCTGGCTGCGGCGAACCGAGCCGGCGATGAGGTGGCACTAGCTCAAGTGCAGGCGGATCGCCTCGTCGCCGAGGCCGAAGCGCAGGCGGCGGAGGTGGCGCGGCAACGGACAACCGCGATCCTGTCCGCCGCCCGCGCCGAGGCCGCCCGGGTTACGCAGGCCGGTATCCGCCGAGCCGCCGCTCTGACCGCGGTCGCGGCCCGGCGCCGTGACCAGGACGTCGCAATGGTCGTCTCTGCGGCCTTGCCTCAGCAGACATCGCACGACGAGGTGAGCCGATCATGATGGTCCCCCTAACCCAGCTCGAGATCGCCGGGCTCAGGTCGCGCCTGGACGACGCCCTGGGAGCCCTGCAAGAACTGCGGCTGGCTGAAGTCGTCACCGTCGTCGACCCGGGCGAGACCCCGCCCGACCTGGCGGAGCTCATCGCCCGGACCGACGCCATCCTCACGCTCGGCGACCGATCCGCGACCGGCACCATTCTCAGCGACACCGCCCTGCGGACCACGCTCGATCACCTCGAACCTCAGGTGGCGAAGCTGCTGGCCGAAGACGAGGAACTACGTGGCGAGGCCGAGGCGCTGCCCCGGTCCATCGCAGCCCTTGATGCGTTGCAGCCGCTCGTGCCTGAACTGGGTCGGCTGAACGACCGGCAGCTGGCGAACCTGGGGCTTGCCAGTATGGCGCTGGTCCTCGACGACCCGGACTTGCGAATTGTCCCGGAGCTGACTCGGCAACTGGCCGAGTTGCTGGGCCGTGGGCACTTGATGGTCACCTCCACGACGGCTCCCGGCAGTCCTGTCGGATGCCTGTTGGTTCTTCGTCGCCGCGATCTGCCCAAGGTCGACGCTCTGCTCGGTACGGAGCGCATCGTCGAGGTAGGTGTTCCCGCCGCCTACGCCGGCAAGTCGCTGCGCGCAACGGTCGAGGCGATGCGCGAGAGGCTCGCTGTGTTGCCTCGTGAACGCAACCGAGTCCGGGTCGAGCTGGTTGCCACCGTCATGCCCGCCACGGGGCCACTACGCGCCACCATCGCTGTGCTGCGGGCCCGAGTCGAACGAGCTGTCGCGGCCGCGCAGGCGGATGTGTCCTCACGTACCTTCGTCCTCAGACTGTGGGTTCCCGCGAAGCAGACCGCACGTGTCGAGGAAGTACTGGCCGATCGGCTCGGCTCAGCCGTGGCCGTCGAGCGCCTCGACACCAGTGAATCGGTGGGAGACCAGCCGGTACTGCTGCGGAACCGGCCCGGTTGGGAACCGTTCCAGCAGCTGGTCGGGCTGTTGTCCTGGCCGGCGCGCGGCGACCTGGACCCGACGGGTCTGACGGCGCTGGTTCTGCCGATCTTCTTCGGCGTCATGGTCGGCGACGTCGTCTACGGCGCGCTGCTGCTGGCCGCTGGGTGGTGGCTCAGATTGCATTGGTCCAAGAGGACCCTCGGTGAGGTCGGCCGCGTGATGGTTCTGGGCGGCGCCTGGACGGTCTTGTTCGGTGTTCTGTACGGCGAGGCACTCGGCAGCCTGGGCCATCGCGTTGGCATGCCGGCACTGTGGTTCTACCGAGGGGGCCCGACCGCCCTGGAACCGTTGCTGCTGTTCGCCTTGGCCATCGGTCTCGTCCACGTCGTCTTGGGATTGGTGCTGGGTGTCTGGACGGCCGCGCGGGGGCACCACCGCCGGCCGTTGGCCTCCAAGCTGGGAACACTTCTGGTGCTGGCCGGGCTGTTCGGGATGGCCGGTGTAGCCGCCGCGGGATTCCCCGCCGAGGTGTTGACCCCTGCGGTTGCCGCGCTGGTCGTCGGTGTCGTCGTGGCCTGCGTGTCCCAGGGCGCGCTCGGGTTGCTGCTCGGCCCGCTTGATCTGCTCGGTGCCCTCGGCAACGTCTTGTCCTACCTGCGATTGGCAGCGGTCGGTCTCGCTTCGACGTACCTGGCCGAGGTTGCCAACCAGCTGGGTGCCCGAGGGCCGCTGCTGCTCGGACTGCTCGTCGCCACGCTGTTCCACGCGCTGAATCTAGCCCTGGCGGCCTTCAGCCCGACGATCCAGGCGCTTCGTCTGCACTACGTGGAGTTCTTCGGGCAGTTCTACGAGGGCGGCGGCCGGCTCTTCGCCCCGCTCGGTGGCGGTTCCGTTGCCGAGGGCCCCGAGTCCGGGAGCGTTCCTGTGTCGTCCGCGTCCGCCGTCAACTCACCCGAGCCGGTCCCGGCTGGGTCATCTGTCTGAAAGGACAAACATCATGGAACTCGGACTCATCGCCCTCGCTGCCGGCCTCGCCGTCGGGCTTGCCGCACTGGCCACCGGCTATGCCCAGGCACGCATCGGGGCCGCTGCGATGGGCGCGGTAGCTGAGAAGCCCGAACTGACCGGCCGCGCGATCCTGCTGGTGGCCATTCCGGAGACATTGGTCATCCTCGGTTTCGCGGTCTCCGCAATGATTATCTTGCTGCTCGGCGGCAAATGATGGCGCTGCGCGATCTGCTCACCGCACTGGAGGAAGAAGGAGCCGCCGAGCACGAGAAGGCTCAGCAGGACAGGCGCCGGCAAGCAGCTCAGCTTCTCGCCGAGGCGCACGAGCGAGGCGCGAAGATCCATGCCGACGTCGTGACAGCAGCCGAAGCCGCAGCCCGGCAGGAGGCGGAGACTCTGTTGGTCACCGCGCGGTTCAATGCCCGTCGGGCGGTCCGGACTGTTCGCGACGACGCCTTGGAAGAGGTCCTCAGCCAGGCACGCGAGCGACTGCTCGCCGTACCCGGCAGCCCGGAAGGCCCGGCGATGGCGGCCGCCAGTCTGGAGGAAGCTGTCGCGGCGCTGCCGCAGGCTACGACAGTTCACGTTCATCCGGCCGACGCTGTGACGCTGGGGCCCGAATCCACGGTCCAGATCGTCGCCGACCTCGAACACGGCGGCGCCATCGCCGAGGACGACCAAGGCCACTACATCGACAACACCTACCTCACCCGGCTGGCGAACATCTGGCCGGAGACCCGCGCCGAACTGAGCGGCTCCTGGAACCAGGACTCATGACGCCCCGCCCCGACTTCATCACCGGCAACACTCGCCTGCGGGCCCGGCTGCCCGCACTGCTCGGCCCCGTCGACTACGACCAGCTCGCCGGTGTCTCCGGCGGCGCGGTCGCCGAACGGCTCGCCGCCTCGTCGGCCTACCGCGCCTACCTGAACCGCGACCAAGGAGACGACCGGCAGTTGCTCGATTCGGTCGGGCGCCGACTGCGAGACCTGCTGCGCGGAGTGCGGGGACTGTACGGCGGCATTGCCGGTGCCGCGGTCGGGGTGCTCCTGGCCCGGCACGACCTGCAAGACGCACTTGCGCTGCTACGGGGCGCACGCACCGGGCAGCCCGCTGCCGTCCGGCTCGCTGCGGTGATGGGGGTCGGTGCGATCGATCAGCGAGCCGCCGCCGACATCGCCGCAGCATCCGACGGCACAACAGCAGTCATCCGAATGGCCACCCATCGGCTCCCCGACACGCTCACCGCTCGAGCGCTCCCGGCGGCTTGGGAACGCTACGAGCTGACCGGCGATTCGGACGAGTTCGAGACCACCATCGCGGCAGCCGCGATCGACGGTTGGACCGACAGGCTGGAATGGATCGGTCGCGCCGCCCGCCCAGTCCTCGAGCTTATCCAGGCCGAATGCGACCGGGCCAACCTGCTTGCCGTCCTGCGCGACCCAGCACTCCAGACACCGCGTCTTCTGCCCGCCGGGCTGGTCCCCGAGCCGGCGCTGCTGGCCGCGCGGCGCGGCGATCCGCAGCCCGCGATCGCCACCTACCCCAACTGGCGGCAGCCCCTCGAACGACACCTCCACAACAAGGACCTCCCTGCGCTCGAATGGGATCTGGACGTGCAGCTCTGGCGACAGGCGGTGCGCGGCCTGCGCCGCGGCGACCCCCTGGGCGCCACCGTGCCGGTCGGCTACGTCCTGGCCGCCGAATGCGAAGCGCGCACGATCCGGCTCCTGCTCGCCGGCACGGCCCAGGCTCACGACGTCCGAGACCTGCTCGTTCCATGAACACGACACCGCCCGGGAAGTACAAATCCATGACCGACGCACTGGTTGTCGCCACCCCTGCCACGGCCACGGGGTTTCGTCTCGGCGGCGCCCGAACCATCACCGCCGGCAACGCCGACCAGACCGTCGCCGCGGTCACCCAGGAGATCGCCGACGGCCAGGCCGCAGTCATCGCCGTCCACGGGGCACTCTGGTCGCTCGTTGCACCGTCGGTCCGCGCGACCTGGACCAAACAGACCTCCCCGCTCATCCTCACCCTGCCCGACGAGGACGGCGATGTCTCCGCGGCCAAGGACGCAGCGCTGCGTGACCTGCTGGCCCGGGCGATCGGCTACCAGATCACCTTCACCCCCAGCGGAGGCTCGGAATGACTACGACCAGACCACGCACCGAGCCGGTCGAGCCGAGGCGGCCCGGACAGGCCAGGCAGGTGACCACCGACAGCGGCAGGGTGGTCAGGATCTCCGGCCCGGTGGTCAGCGCCACCGACTTGCCCCATACGCGCTTGTTCGACGTGGTGCGGGTCGGCATCGAACAGCTCCTGGGCGAGGTCATCAAGCTCGACGGCGACCTGGTGGTGATGCAGGTCTTCGAAGACACCACCGGCCTGCAGGTCGGCGATCCGGTCGTGGCGACCGGTGAACCGCTGTACGCCGAACTCGGCCCCGGACTGCTCGGCGGCATCCTCGACGGATCCCAGCGTCCGCTGACCAACTTGAGCACGGACGGCAACCTCTACATCGCCAGAGGCGCGGACCCGCCGCGGCTGGACCGCGACCAGCGTTGGGACTTCCGGCCCGTCGTTGAGATCGGGGACCGGGTCGGACCTGGCGACCTGCTCGGATCGGTCCCGGAGGGACGCGCGATCGAGCATCGGATCCTCGTTCCGACAGGCATCACTGGGGTCGTCACCGCAGTCCGCCCTGGACCGGCCACTGTCGTTGATCCTGTCGTCGACATCGATGGGCATCCGGTGGCGATGATGCGTCGATGGCCGTTGCGCCTGGCTCGCCCGGTCGCGAACCGGCTACCGCTGACCGTGCCGCTGATCACCGGCCAGCGGGTCCTCGACCTGCTGTTTCCGGTCGCCCGGGGCGGAAGCGCGATCATTCCTGGTGGATTCGGGACCGGTAAGACCGTGCTGGAACAGGCCCTGGCCAAGTTCTCGAACGCAGACGTCGTCGTCTACGTCGGTTGCGGCGAACGCGGCAACGAACTGACCGAGGTGCTCGAAGAGTTCCCCGGACTGACCGATCCGCGCACCGGTGCCCCGCTGATGGAGTGCACCGTGCTGATCGCGAACACGTCGAACATGCCGGTCGCGGCCCGGGAAGCCAGCATCTACAGCGGGATCACGATCGCGGAGTACTACCGCGACCAGGGCTACGACGTCGCCATGATGGCGGACTCAACCAGCCGCTGGGGGGAGGCGCTGCGTGAGGTGTCGAGCCGGCTGGAGGAGATGCCCGCCGAGGACGGCTACCCCGCCTACCTGGCCACGCGACTGGCCGGCTTCTACGAACGCGCCGCCGCGGTCCAATGCCTCGGCACGCCGGAACGTACCGGGTCGGTGACGATCGTCGGCGCCGTTTCACCGGCCGGCGGTGACTTCTCCGAGCCCATCACCCAGAACAGCCTGCGGCTCGCGGGGTGCTTCTGGGCGCTCGACACCGCGCTGTCGCGGCAACGTCATTTCCCTGCGGTGAACTGGCTGCGCAGCTTCTCGCAGTACGGCCTCGATGCATGGTTCGACGAGGAGATCGGTCCGGACTGGTCGCCGCTGCGCCGGTGGGCGGCGGCAGCCCTGCAAGACGAAGGCGCTCTGCAGGAAGTGGTGTCCCTGCTCGGCGTCGAAGCCCTGGCCGCCGAACAACGCATCACCCTGCGCATCGGGCAAGCCCTGCGAGAAGACCTGCTTCAACAGTCCTCGTTCGACGACCTCGACGCGTCCTGTCCACCACAACGGCTGCTGGCGATGCTGCGCGTTGTTCACGAGGCCGGCGCCGCAATGAGGTCAGCGCTCCAGCAGGGCGTCGCCATTACCGACATCACGGCAGCGAGTGTGCTGGCCGAACTCGGCCGGATGCGCCGCTGGCCACCCGACGACATCGACGACTCCGCCATTCACCTGACCCGGCGGATCGCCGAAGAAATGAGCTCGCTGTGACCACCACCGGCGCCCGTGTCCCTTTCACCGTCGGGCACCGTACCGTGACCCGGGTTGCCGGGCCACTCATCATTGTGGACGGGATGGACGGCGTCGGGTACGGCGAACTGGTCGAGATCGAAACCGGCGACGGCCCGGTCCGGGAAGGCCAGGTCCTCGAGCTCGACCGGTCGCTGGCCGTCGTCCAGGTCTTCGGCGGAACCGCCGGCATCGGTCGCCGGGAAACCTCCGTCCTCACCCGTGGGCGCGCCGCCAGGACCGGCGTAGGCACCGACTACTTCGGCCGCGTCCTCGACGGAGCCGGCAGGCCACGTGACAACGGCCCGCAACCCGTCCCGGACGACTACCGCCACGTCAACGGACTGCCGCTCAACCCGATCACCCGCGCACACCCCGACCAGTTCATGGAGACCGGCGTCTCGGCGATCGACGGACTCACCACGCTCGTCCGAGGACAGAAACTGCCGATCTTCTCCGGCGCCGGGCTGCCCGCGAACAGCCTCGCGGCCCGGATCGCCGCGCAGGCACGCGTGCCCGGCGACGATGCCGAGGTCGTGGTCATCTTCGCCGCAATGGGCGTCACTCGCCGGGAGGCGGAGTTTTTCCGCGCGGAGTTCCTGACCGGTGGGGCTGCCGCGCGCAGCGTGCTCCTGCTGAACCTGGCCGACGATCCCACGATCGAACGGCTGCTGACACCGAGGGTCGCGCTCACCATGGCCGAATACCTGGCGTTCGAACAGCACCGGCACGTCCTGGTCGTGATGACCGACATGACGGCGTACTGCGAAGCGCTGCGCGAGATCTCCGCCGCGCGGGAGGAGATGCCGGGCCGCCGGGGGTACCCGGGCTACATGTACACAGACCTGGCCTCGCTGTACGAACGGGCCGGACGGGTCCGTGGGGGCGCCGGATCACTGACCCAACTGATGATCCTCACCATGCCCGACGACGACATCACGCATCCGATCCCGGACCTCACCGGCTACATCACCGAAGGCCAGATCGTGTTGTCGCGTGAACTCGACCGGCAAGGCATCCAGCCACCGATCGACGTACTGCCGTCACTGTCGCGCCTGATGAACGCAGGCATCGGCGTCGGCAAGACCCGAGACGATCACCGCGGCCTCGCCGACCAGCTGTACGCCTGCTATGCCCGCGGCCGTGAGGTCCGACGGCTGATGTCGATCGTCGGCGAGAGCGGACTACCCACAGAGGACCGGCGCTATCTGGCCTTCGCCGCCGCCTTCGAACGCACCTATCTCGGCCAAGGACCAGCCCGCCGTACTCTGACCGAGACCCTCGATGTGGGCTGGCAACTCCTGGCACCCTTCCCGGCAGCCGAGCTGAAACGCGTCAGCGCTGAACAACTTGCGCATTACCACCACGAGGCGTCCGTGACAGCGACCGATGCTTGATGCATGTTCCCCCACTCGTCTGGGCCCTGACGATCCTCGGGATCCCAAGGGGTCGAAGAGCTACCCTGGCGCCAACGACTGACAGCCAGCACGGTCCGCGGCGGAGAAGCTCTAGCGGTGGGCCTCACCAGCAGTCACCCGAACTCAGTGCAGCGGCTGTGTCGAAGACTGGAGCTAGTTGGTGCGCCGGCCCCTGGAAATTCGCACCAGCGACCGACACCCGAGCGTCCAGCAACCGCAGCAGCTCAGCACACAGTCATCAGAAACGACGTGTCCTCGCAACTCCTCAACTCGAAGTGTTGCGAGGACCGCGCTACACGGGACCCGCTTCGATGCGAAGCGGTCAGGCGGTGAGGCGCAGCCCGGTAGAGGTCGAGAAGAGGTGCAGCTTGTCGGGCCGCGCAGCTAGGTGCACGATGGCGCCGTTCTCGCTGTTCAGCCGGGTGCCGATCCGCGCGATGATGTGCTGGTTCAGGGTGGAGTGCTCCGCGGTGCCGTAGAGGAACGCGTCCGAGCCGAGTTCCTCGATCACGCCGACCCTGACGGGCAGCCCTTCGTCCGCGAGCTGGAAGGCCTCCGGTCGGATCCCCAGTATCAGCGTCTGGTCGTCTCCGGCCTTGGCCAGCAGGCGGCGCTCGATCGGGACGACGTAGTCGCCGATCTTCGCGCCGCCGTCGGTGATTTGGGCCTCGATGAGGTTCATCGCCGGCGATCCCATGAAGCCTGCGACGAACACATTCTTGGGCCGGTCGTAGAGTTTCAGTGGGGTGTCGACCTGCTGCAGCCGGCCATCTTTCAGGACGGCGACGCGGTCGCCCATCGTCATGGCCTCGATCTGGTCGTGGGTGACGTAGACGGTGGTGACGTCCAGCCGATGCTGCAGCTCGGCGATCTGGGTACGGGTCTGGACACGTAGCTTGGCGTCGAGGTTCGACAGCGGCTCGTCCATCAGGAAGACCTGCGGGTTACGCACGATGGCGCGGCCCATTGCGACGCGCTGGCGCTGACCGCCGGACAGGGCCTTCGGCTTGCGGTCGAGGTATTCCTCGATACCGAGCAGCTTGGCCGCCTCGGTGACGCGCTTGACCCGCTCCTCCTTGGGCAGGCTCTGCATCTTGAGGGCGAAGCCCATGTTGTCCGCCACGGTCATATGCGGGTAGAGCGCGTAGTTCTGGAACACCATCGCGATGTCCCGCTCCTTCGGCGGAAAGTTGGTGACATCGCGGTCGCCGATGTAGATCTTGCCCTCGTTGACCTCTTCAAGACCGGCGAGCATCCGCAGCGAGGTGGATTTGCCGCACCCCGACGGGCCGACGAGGACCACGAACTCGCCGTTGGCGATGTCGAGGTCCAGCCCGTCGACGGCGGGGATGTCGGAGCCCGGATACACCCGAGTGGCTCCCTTGAACGAGACGGTTGCCATGTCGCGCTTCCTTCCTTCACTGGCACCTGCGTACCTGGGGATCTGGCCGACCAAAACCTGAGCGACTGGGTCAGCCATCCCCATTGCCGCTGCTACGTGGCCGACTGGCCGCGTACGCGATCAGCGCTTCCAGGGCACAGGCCGGCCTTGATGCCCACGGCTCACGGCTGCCACGCCGGGTCTGCGCTCCCGGAATGAAGTCCGCCCCACCGGTTGTGTGCCGCCTCGGTCGTTCCCGGAGGCACGGTCGCGACTGGGCCGGGGAGAGCCGGTGCCGTCGCCGTCACCATTTGCGGTGGCTGCGATCGGTGTAAGGAGGCGGGTCCCGTGACTGATTGGGACTGCGCGATCTCGCCGCCCGTCGACCGATCCGACACGGCGTCGCCGTTCTTCGCGGCCGGTGCCGCATCGGGCACGGAGCCTGCGGTGGCGGGCTGGGGGCTCTCGGCCGGTGTCGATCGCTCTAGGAACCGGAGCAGTTCGACCGGGAAAGGTAGCACCAGCGTGGAGTTCTTCTCGGCGGCCACCTCGACCACGGTCTGCAGCAGCCGCAATTGCAGGGCGGCCGGGTGCTTGGTCATCACCTCGGCGGCCTGGCCCAGCTTCTCCGAGGCCTGGAGTTCGCCGTCCGCGGTGATGATGCGGGCCCGGCGTTCCCGTTCGGCCTCGGCCTGGCGCGACATCGACCGCTTCATCGTCTCTGGCAGGGCGACGTCCTTGATCTCGACCCTTTCGATGTGGACGCCCCAGTCCAAGGCCGGGCTGTCGATCATCAACTCCATGCCCTGGTTGAGGCGTTCCCGGTTGGACAGCAGGTCGTCCAGGTCGCTCTTGCCGATGATCGAGCGCAGCGATGTCTGCGCGACCTGGCCGATGGCCGAGATGTAGTCCTCGACGTCGACGGCCGCGCGGACCGGGTCGATCACGTTGAAGTAGACCACCGCGTCGACGCGGACTGTGACGTTGTCGCGGGTGATGCCGTCCTGGGCTGGGACCGGCATCGTGATGATCTGCATGTTGACCTTCTGCAGCCGGTCGGCGATCGGTACCAGCAAGGCGAGGCCAGGCGGCCGGATCGCGGGACGCACCCGGCCGAACCGGAACACGACGCCGCGCTCGAACTGTTTGACCACGCGGACACACATCGCCGACCCGATCAGGCCGCCAACCACCGCTGTGAGTAGCAGGTAAAGGATGATCATTGCTTCTCCGTTTGAACGTTGCCTGCGGTCTCGTCAGGAACTGTGTCGTGCGGGGGCGTATTTGGTGGCGAGGCGGGCCAGTGCGAGGGCGGCGACGAGGAGGCCGAAGTCGCGCAGGGCGACGTCGTAGAAGCCTGAGAGGGTCAGCAGGTTGATGATGATGCCCGCGAGCCAGGCTGCGACGAGTAGTGCGCCGTACCGGGGGATGAGAGCGACCGCGATGCCGGCGACGATCTCGATGACGCCGATGAGGTACATGGCGTCTTGTCCGGAGCCGGGGACGATGTCGTTGATCCAGGGGGCCAGGTAGCCGGGCCAGTCGGTGAGCAGGTTGGCGAACTTGTCCAGGCCGAACACGATCGGCGCCACGGTGAAGACGGTTCGCAGAACCAGGAAAGCCTGGTACGCCGGGTCCGACAGTGTCTCCCGGCTTGGCGTGCGGGCAGTGCGCCCCTCAGTACTCATAATCTGCTCCTTCTAGAGCGTCGATGTACTTCCATGCTTGTCTGACGGCCGCGGTCTGACACCGCCCCTGGTCGGCTGACTTGGCGCCTGTCTGGTTGCCGAAGATCGGCAACGCGCGGCCCGCCGGTACGTTGGTAGTGCCAACGGTGTCCCGGCGGTGCGTGTCAGGGACGGAACAGGATGTGTTGCCGCGTGGTTCGTGGTGTCGCCGCTGGGATCAGGGATGCGCGGCGTGGGTCAGTTCCGCGGCGAACCCCTGTCGCCATGAGCTGTAGTGCGGGGCCCAGTCGAGGGTGCGCCGGGCGAGGGCGTTGTCGGCGCCGCGCAGCTGGTTCATGAAGGCGACTCCCCAGGCGCCGGCGGTCAATCTGGCAAGGGCCACGGGTATGTGCTTCGGTGGGGGAGCCTCTAGCAGTTCGGCCAGGACAGGCAGCCATTCGCGGATCGGTGCGGGTTCGTCATCGACCACGTTCAGTGCGCCGCGCACCTGGCTGTGCAGAGCAGCGGCGATGGCCTAGGCGGCGTCGCCGACGTGGGTGAAGGAGAAGGTGCCGTCGCCGGAGCCGATGAGCGGTATCTTTCCGGCCTGTACCTGACGGACGAATGATCCGTGTCTGCCATAGATCGTGCCGTGGCCGTAGAGCTGTCCCAGGCGCAGTACAAGTCCGTCTGCCTGCCTGGTCCGCTCTTCAAGCGACCTCAAGGCGGCGAAGACCGGGGCGAACTGTCTGGGTGGATCCCGCCATAACGGCGTGACTTCAGTGGCCGGGACCCACGTGTTCGGTTCGTAGATGCAGGCCAGGCCTTGGCTGATGATGCGTTTCACGCCGGCCTGTTCGGCGGCGTACAGCAGGTTGCGCGTGCCTTCGGTGCGAAGACGGTTGGTCTGCGCCAGGTCGCGGCTCATCCGGCGCGGATTGATCCTGGCCGGGATCGCGGTGAGCAGGTGAACGACCGCGTCGGGTGCAGCATCCTTGACGACGCGGCTCAGCGCGCTGGAGTCCAGCGCATCGGCCTCGGCGACCACGGCTCCTAGCAGCTCGACCTCGACGGCGGCGCCGTACGAGCGAGCCAAACCGATCACCTCATGGCCTTCGGAGGTGAGCAGTGGCAGCAGCCGGCGACCGATGACTCCGGTTGCACCGGCCACGAACACTCGCATGGCTCCTCCTGGAACGCGTTCCTGCCAGTTGTCTACTTGGTGTTGTCATCGCCGCCGGACGTCGGGCGTGCCTTGGCTTGTCCAGCCAGGTACGTCGTTCTGGCTGACCGCGGGACCGACTCGTCCAGGTCTCTGGAGTCGGCCAGCTGCTGCAGCGTCCGCACGGCGATTGATTGTGCGTCGATTCCGAAGTGGCGGCGGAGTGCGGCGCGGGTGTCGGAGTGGCCGAATCCGTCGGTGCCCAGTGACGTCCAAGGCCTGCGGACGAACGGAGCAATCTGGTCGGGCACGGCACGCATCCAGTCCGAGACCGCGAGGACGGGACCGGCGGTGTCGGCGAGCCGCCGCGTGACATAGGGAACGCGGGGAGGCTGGTCGGGGTGGGACTGGTTCCACTCCTCTGCGGCGAGGGCGTTACGGCGTAGTTGGGTCCAGGACGTCACCGACCACACGTCGGCCTGGACGCCCCAGTCGGTGTGCAGGAGGTGTTGCGCCTCCAGCGCCCAGGGCATCGCGATGCCGGAGGCAAGGATTTGTGCCTTCGGGCCGTCGCCATCGGGGGCGGGGGAGTAGCAATGCATCCCGGCGAGTATGCCGTCGATGTCGATCTGGTCGGGTTCGGCCGGCTGCGGGACCGGTTCGTTGTAGAGGGTGAGGTAGTAGAAGACGTTCTGGTCTTCGCCTGGTCGCGGTTCGCCGTACATGCGCCGGAGTGCGTCGGCGGTGATGTGGCCCAGTTCGAAGGCGTAGGCCGCGTCGTACGCGATGCACGCGGGATTGGTGGATGCCAGTAGCAACGAATGGCCGTCCTGGTGCTGGAGGCCCTCACCGTTCAGGGTGGTTCGGCCTGCGGTGGCTCCGAGCAGGAATCCTCTGGTCATCTGGTCTGCAGCTGCCCAGAGCTGGTCGCCGGTGCGCTGGAACCCGAACATCGAGTAGAAGATGTACAGCGGGATCATCGGTTCACCGTGGGTGGCGTACGACGTACCCGCGGCCGTCCAGGACGCGGCGGAGCCGGCCTCGGTGATGCCCTCATGCAGAAGGACACCTCGGACGTCTTCCTGATAGCTCAGCATCTGCCCGCGATCGACCGAAAGGTAATGCTGTCCGTGCGGGGAGTAGATCTTCTTGGACGGAAAGAGGGAATCCAGGCCGAAGGTGCGGGCCTCGTCGGGGATGATCGGCACAAATCGGTGACCGATCTGAGGGTCTTTCATGAGGTCCTTGAGCAGCCGGACGAACGCCATCGTGGTGGCGACCTCTTGCCGGCCTGAGCCGCGTCGTGCGACTGCGTACGCGGCCTCGCCCGGCAGCGTGAGCGGTTTGCTGGTGACTCTGCGGGCGGGCAGGTACCCGCCGAGAGCGCGGCGACGCTCGTGCAGGTATTGCAGTTCCGGCGAGTCCTCCGGTGGCCGGTGGTACGGCGGTTTGACCGCGTCGAGCGCCGAGTCGGGGATATCGAGGAACAGCCGGTCGCGGAAACCCTTGAGATCGTCGAGGGTGAGTTTCTTCATCTGGTGGGTGGAGTTGCGGCCCTCGAAGTGGGAGCCCAGCGTCCATCCCTTGATGGTCTTGGCCAGGATCACCGTGGGCTGCCCGGTGTGCTCGGTGGCTGCCCGGTACGCGGCGTACAACTTGCGATAGTCGTGACCACCGCGTTTGAGGTTCCAGATCTCGTTGTCGGACAGATGCTCGACCATGGCCGCGGTGCGCGGGTCGCGACCGAAGAAGTGCTCGCGCACGAACGCGCCGGACTCCGCCTTGTAGGTCTGGAAGTCGCCGTCGGGTGTGGTGTTCATCAGGTTGAGCAGTGCGCCGTCGGTGTCGGCGGCCAGCAGCGGATCCCATTCGCGGCCCCAGATCACCTTGATGACGTTCCAGCCGGCGCCGCGGAAGTACGACTCGAGTTCCTGGATGATTTTGCCGTTGCCGCGGACGGGGCCATCGAGGCGCTGCAGGTTGCAGTTGACCACGAAGATCAGGTTGTCGAGCTCTTCACGGGCGGCCACTCCGATCGCGCCGAGAGACTCCGGTTCGTCCATCTCACCGTCGCCGAGGAATGCCCATACACGCTGCTGGCTGGTGTCCTTGAGGCCACGGTTGTGCAGGTACCGGTTGAAGCGAGCCTGGTAGATCGCGTTGAGCGGTCCGAGGCCCATGGAGACTGTGGGGAACTCCCAGAAGTCCGGCATCAGCCGGGGATGAGGGTACGACGGTAACCCGCCACCCGTATCGGCATGGGAGATCTCCTGCCGGAAGCCGTCGAGCTGGTCGCTGGTGAGTCGCCCTTCCAGGAATGCGCGGGCGTAGATTCCGGGGGAGGCGTGTCCTTGGAAGTAGATCTGGTCGCCGCCGCCGGGGGCGTCGTGGCCGCGGAAGAAGTGGTTGAAGCCGACCTCGAACAGCGCCGCTGCGGAGGCGTAGGTGGAGATGTGCCCGCCGACGCCGATGCCGGGCCGTTGCGCGCGATGGACCATGACCGCGGCGTTCCAGCGGTTGTAAGCCCGGATTCGCCGCTCGATGTGCTCGTCGCCGGGAAAGGCCGGCTCGGCATCGGGAGCGATCGTGTTGAGATAGTCGGTACTGCGCAGATTCGCGACACCGACGCGACGGTCGCGGGCTCGCTGCAGGATGCTGAGCAGCAGGTACCGCGCCCTGTTCTGCCCAGCGTGGTCGACGACCTGATCGATCGACTCCAGCCACTCCTGCGTCTCCGACGGGTCCAGGTCGAGCAGTTGGCTGTGCAAACCAAGGCTTTCCGGCAGACCTTGCGGTGTCGGTGTCATGACAGCTCCTTCAGATCCGCGAAACGATGCGGTGCGGCGATCTGGAGGATCGGCTGCTGGGCAGGCATTGGCTTGTCGGACTTGGTTCGGTGGGGGTGGACGACCGCGACCGGACAGGCGGCGTGGTGCAGCACGGCCTGGCTGACCGAGCCCAGCAGCATGCCGGTGAAGCCGCCGCGCCCGCGCGACCCGACCACGATCAGCTCGGCGCCGTCGGCCTCGTCGAGCAGCGCCTGGACCGGGTGGCTGTGGACGAGTTTGGTCTTCACGTCGATGCCGGGGATGAGTACCCGCTTGCTTTCCATCGCCTCCGCGAACAGTTGCCGGTCGACCTGCTCGACGATGTCCGCGGGGACACGCAGTGACGGGTGCTGACGGGTCGGCATCGCGGCATGTACGGCGGTGATTCCGACGCGGCGGCGTGCCGCCTCCTGGAAGGCGAAACGGATCGCCGCGGCCGAGACCTCCGACCCGTCGACGCCTATTACGACCCGGCCGGTCGGCGACGTAGGGAACGCCGTACCGTCTCGGTGCGGGTGAACGACGATCACCGGGCACGGGGCGTGCGCAGCCACGGTGGAGCTGACCGACCCCACCAGCAGGCCGCGGAAGCCGCCGAGGCCTCGACTGCCGACGACCACCAACTGCGCGTCTTGTGCCTGGCTCAGCAGCGTCGGTGCCGCGGCCGCAGCAAACAACTCGGCGGTGACCGTGATGTCGGGCGCAGCCTGGCGGGCCTGGTCCTTCGCCTCGGCGAGGATGCAACCGGCCGCAGCCCGGAGGCCGTCGTTCATATGTTCGGTCAGGTGCAGGCCGAAGGGGTCGCCGATCATCGGCCAGGTGAAGGTGTGAACGATGTGCAGCGGGCAGCTCCTGTACGCCGCCTCGGCGGCCGCCCAGGCGAGTGCGGCCTGCGCGGATACCGAGCCGTCGACACCCACCAGGACCGGCCGACGGCCGTGGTTCACTACAGCAGTTGTCTTGGTCATGTCGCCGCTCCGCTTCAGCTCTTGGTACCCCAGTGGTTTCGACTGTGCCGCTCGAGCGGTCAGGCAGGTAGGGCACCGATCGGCGAACCTGTGACCAGGCTTATGGCCGACGTCCGGCAACGATGCTCTACTGGGACATGGCCCGAGACCTGCGTAGATCCAGTGCGAGGGGAGTGGCATGAGCGAGTCCGGGGGGCTGCGGTGGCCCGGTTCCGCCGCGAACAGCGCGGATGAGGCATGGCTGACGGCGATCGCAGAAGCGGCCGCTGGAGACTCCCAGGCGCCGCTCGAGCTGTTGGTCGAATACCTCACGCTGCTCGCGGACGCGGCGATCTCCGGGCGACGCCCCCGTGAACATGAATTGGCGATCGTGCGTGAACTCGGGCGCCGCGCCGCCGAACAGGGCATCCCTGCCGGACGCGTCGTCGACCTCTACCTGTCCGCGGCCTGGCGGATGTGGCGGGACCTGCCCGACGTTGTGCCGTACCGCGACCGCGACACCGTCCGCGCATCTGCACAAGCAGTACTTCGCGCCGTGGGTGAAGTGAGCGCCGTCCTCGTCGACAGCTACCAGATCGCCACTCAGCACCTGATCCGGCAGGAGGAATCGCTGCGCCGCGAACTGATCGACGATCTGCTGCGCGGCGACCCTGACGTCGCCGGAATCGTGGAGCGCGCGGAACCATTCGGGCTCGACCTCGGCCGACCGCACCAGGTGGTCCTGGCCCGCCCCGCTGACACCCTCTCCGAGGGCGACACGAGCGTGAGCACGCTGGAAGCCTTCATTCTCGACCGTTTCGGGGACCGTGAGGTTCTCGTCGCCACCAAAGAAGGCCTTCTCGTGGTGTTGATCCCGGCGACCGCCTCCAGCACGGCACCCCGCACCACCACACAGGGAGTGGGGACCCTGATCCACGACGCGTTGATCCGGCACCGGTCGGGCCGCGAATGGCGCGTCACAACGGGCCGGCCCTACCCCGGCTCGTACGGCATCGCCCGCTCCTACGAAGAGGCGCGGGAAGCGCTGACGCTGGCCGACCGGTTGCAGCTCGACGCCGCTGTCGTCGACGCAGAGGACATGCTCGTGTACCGGGTTCTGATCCGTGACCAGGCCGCCATCGTCGATCTCATCCAGGCTGTGCTCGGCCCGCTGACCCAGGCCCGCGGCGGCGCAGAGCCGTTGCTGCAGACGCTCGAGGCGTACTTCGCCACCGGTGAGGTCGCAACCGAGGCGGCCCGGCGGCTGAGCATGTCAGTTCGCACCGTCACCTACCGGCTGGACAAGGTCAAGACCCTCACCGGACATGACCCGGGCGACCCGGCACAACGGTTCACGTTGCACATTGCCGTCCTCGGCGCACGACTCCTTGACTGGCCCGCCCGCGACCTTCCATCCGGCGCGGAGGCCCACGCCTAGCCGACCGCCCCTGATTCCCGAGGGGCCATCGTTGCCGGGCGTCGGCCAACAGCCGAGCCCCAGGTTCGCCGATCGTTGCCGTACCTGTCATCGCGACGTCGCGGCACAGTCGTAGCTGCACGAGCAGGGCCCGCCGCCGCAAGGAGGTTTGTCGTGGACCGATCAGTCGCCGCCCGCCTCGACGCGTCCGACGCTACGGGACAGGTGAACACACCATGAAGGCCTACCGAGTCTTCTGGCTGTTGTTCTGCGGTGTGTTCGGCGCACTAGGTGCAGTCATGGCGTTCACGTGGTCACTCACGAACGTCATCATGCTCCTCATCCTCGCGGCACTCATAGGCGCAGTCGTGGCCATGGTCGCTTTGGCAGACCCCGACGGTCCCAGCCGACCGCCGCGGAATCGACGACGGATCGTGGCCACCAGCACAGCCCTCACCGCGGGTGTCACAGTCTGCTTCGTCGGCTTGGGCAACCTGGTGGGCGCTGCGAAAGCGGTGCTCCTCCTGCTCATCATCGTCGGCGGGTCCCCGTACGCGATTCGGCGCTGCCTTCGCTGGCTCACCGAACACGGTCACCTGACCAGCTCGTCACCTCAGCCCGCACCCCCGCCTCGCCTCGAGCTCTCGTTAGAGTCCGCGACGGCCGCCATCCTGCGGGCCGAGCCGGACGTGGCGTCCAAGCCGCGTATCGCCGTGGGCGCCCTCAGCGACGCAGCCCTCTGCGTGGCATGGCGGGCCAGCTTCTCCGCCCTGCAAAGAGCCAGTTCGCCGACGCAACGGTTACGGGTCGTCGACGACCGGCGGGCGTATCTCGACGAGATCGAGCGCCGCACCGCGCACGGCATGGCCGCGTGGCTGGCGTCGGGACCGAGAGCAGCCGGAGACCCCAGCAGGTTTGTGCTGGGAGACGGCGCGGCAGGTCGCGCCGCCATCGACTGGGACGACCTGCTCCACGACACGGACAACTGAACACCACAACTTGATAGCCACAGCTGGCGGATGCCAGGGAGAGCCGGGAAACGATGACCAAGCTGGAACACCTGTACGGCCACTTCGGGCAGAGCCCGTGGCTGGACAACCTCACCCGCACCTACCTGCGTGACGGCACCCTGGCAGGGATGGTCGCCGACGGGATCCGCGGCGTCACCGCGAACCCGACGATCTTCGCCCGGAGCATCACCGGCTCCCACGACTACGACGAACAGTTCTCGGAACTGATGGCCGCCGGCAAGTCGGTGGAGGAGGCTTACTGGGAACTGGTCATCTCTGACGCCGGTCAGGCGCTCACCGTACTGCGACCGGTCTTCGACGGGGGTGACTGCATCGATGGTTTCGTGTCGGTGGAGGTGTCCCCCGAGCTGGCTCACGACGCGTCCGGCACGATCGCCGCCGCGCGGTGGCTACGCCGTCGTATCGCCCAACCCAATCTGCTCGTCAAGATTCCCGCGACCGCCGAAGGCGTCACCGCCGTCGAAACCTTGATCGGCGAGGGTGCCAGCATCAACGTGACGCTGTTGTTCTCCCTGTCGCGGTACGCCGAGATCATCGAGGCCTACCTGTCCGGGCTGGAGAAGTTCACCGCCAACGGCGGCGATCCTTCGACTGTCAGCAGCGTCGCCTCGTTCTTCGTCAGTCGGGTCGACACCGAGGTGGACCGGCGGCTGGAGGAACTCGGCACGGACGAGGCCCTGGCTCTACGCGGCCAGGCCGCGGTCGCGCAGGCCAAGCTGGCGTACAGGTTGTTCACCGAACGGTTCTCTACCAAGCGCTGGCACCGCCTCGCGGTACTGGGCGCAGATGTCCAGCGTCCGCTGTGGGCTTCGACGTCCACCAAGAACCCCATGGACCGCGACACTCGCTATGTCGAGGAACTCATCGGCCCCGAAACGGTCACTACCTTGCCCGAAGCGACCATCGCGGCCTTCGAGGACCACGGCACGATGACGCGCACCGTCGACAACGGTGTGCCGCAGGCCACCGAACTGATGCAGCGGCTGACGGCCGTCGGAGTTGACATGACTGCCGTCGGTCACACCCTGGAGGACAACGGCATCGCCAGCTTCAACAAGGCCTACCAAGACGTACTGGCGAACCTCACAAACCTGGCTGCAGACCCGGCCGCAGGCGACCCGAGTCCCCTTGCCGGGAGCAAGGACTGAACCGGCTCCGTCGAGCGGCGAGTGAGGTCACTCACCGGAGTCACCGCCGCGGCTCGGCCTGTTGGAGTGATCCTGTTCGATGTTCTCTTCCAGGTTCTCCACGCGGCCCTCGTCGTCGCCGGCGTCCAGCAGGTTGTCCGCCGGCGCGCGGTTGGCGCGGTACTCAGCCAGTGCGACTTCCGGGTGGTGCCTGTCGAACGCAGGGCTTTCGGATCTGATCCGGGGCAGCTTCTCGAAGTTGTGCCGCGGCGCCGGCGAGCTGGTCGCCCACTCCAGCGAGCGGCCCCAGCCCCACGGGTCGTCCACTCCCACCAAAGGTGCTCTGCGGTAGGTCTTGTAGATGTTGTAGAGGAAGGGCAGCGTCGAGGCGCCCAGGATGAAGGCGCCGACGCTGGAGACCTGGTTGAGGGTGGTGAAGCCCTCGTTGGCGCCGTACGACGCATAACGCCGCGGCATACCCTCGACACCGAGCCAGTGCTGCACCAGGAACGTGGTGTGGAAGCCGATGAACAACATCCAGAAGTGCAGCTTGCCGAGCCGCTCGTCGAGCATCCGCCCGGTGAACTTCGGCCACCAGAAGTAGAACCCGGCGAACATCGCGAAGACGACTGTCCCGAAGACGACGTAATGGAAGTGCGCGACCACGAAGTAGGTGTCGGTGACCTGGAAGTCCAAGGTCGGCGAGGCCAGGATGACGCCGGTCAGACCGCCGAAGAGGAAGGTCGTCATGAACCCGAGCGACCACAGCATCGGGGTTTCGAACGACACCGAGCCACCCCAGATCGTCCCGATCCAGTTGAAGAACTTCACCCCCGTCGGCACCGCGATCAGGAACGACATGAACGAGAAGAACGGCAAACTCACCGCACCGGTGACGAACATATGATGTGCCCACACCGTCAACGAGAGTGCGGCGATCGCCAGCGTCGCGCCGACAAGCCCCATGTAGCCGAAGACCGGCTTACGGCTGAACACCGGCAGGATCTCGGTCACGATGCCGAAGAACGGCAGCGCGATGATGTACAACCTCTGGATGCCCGAAGAACCAGAACAGGTGCTGCCAAAGTATCGGCCCGCCGTTCGCGGCATCGAAGACATGGGCCCCGAGTATGCGGTCGGCCTCCAGCACCAGGAGCGCGGCGGCCAGGATCGGGAACGCGATCAGCACCATGATCGAGGTGATGAGAGTGTTCCAGGTGAAGATCGGCATCCGGAACATCGTCATCCCGGGTGCCCTGAGGGTGATGATCGTGGTGATGAAGTTGACCGCGCCGAGGATCGTGCCCAGGCCGGCCATCCACAGACCCATGATCCACAGGTCGCCGCCGACACCGGGTGAGCGCACTGCGTTCGACAGCGGGGCGTAGCCGGTCCAGCCGAAGCTCGCCGCGCCGCCTGGGGTGAAGAAGCCACTGAAGGCGATCAGGCCGCCGAACAGGAACAGCCAGTAGCTGAGCATGTTCAGCCGCGGGAACGCGACATCAGGGGCGCCGATCTGGATCGGCATGATGACGTTGGCGAAGCCGACGAACAGCGGGGTCGCGAACAGCAGCAGCATGATCGTGCCGTGCATCGTGAAGAGCTGGTTGTACACCTCTTCGTTCACGATCTGCAGGCCCGGCTTGGCCAGTTCGGCGCGGATCAGCAGCGCCATCACGCCGCCGATCAGGAAGAACGCGAACGACGTGATCAGGTACATCTGCCCGATCAGCTTGTGATCGGTGGTTGTGAGGACACGCACCAGCGCATGCCCCAGTGGGCGGCGACCGTCTGCCCTTGTGACCGCGCTGGTTGCCGCCCGTTCCGCGACGCCGGTCATCGTCCTGCTCCGGCGCCGCGCGAGGTACTACGGGTCAGATTCACCACGAGCTCTCCATCAGGTCTCCGTAGGCGCGCTTGTGCGGGTCGCCCTTCACCAGTTCGCCGGCGGATCGCTGGCTGGGAAGGAGTCGTAGCCCCAGATATCGACGATGTCTCGAGGCTGTGGTCCGGGATGCGCCGAACGATGCGGAACTGTCGGCGACGGCTGTGCTGGGGCGGGTCGCATGCCGCGACGCCGCCATGGCGGGTGTTCGCCGTGTAGACCGCTCGCCTCCTGTGCGAACTGGCAGAACATGCACAGGCCGGCCATCGGGAGCGCCATTAAGCGGTCGACGGCAATCGCGCCGCCGCACTCCCGGCACAGCCCGTAAGAGCCCTCATCAATGCGGTGCAAAGCGGCATCGATGTCGGCTAGGGCCGTCTCCGCAGCTGCCATCAACGCGGACGCCACCTCGTCGATCGCATCATCGGATCCGGCCCACAGGTCGGCCGTGAGCTCGTCGAGCTGCTCGACCCGAAACCGCCGGTGTTGCTCAAGATCCGCCCGGAAGGCGTCGACGTCCAAGTCCCCGCGACGGTGGTGTTCGCCAGGCGGGACCACAGATCTGGACTCGATCACAGGACCTCCTTGCATCGCGACAGGGTCAGCCGGTTGGTCGGTTCACGGCTGACAGCTCACAATGCCGCCGTACCCCTGTGGCGGATATGCCCGAGTCCGGTCAAACACGACCATGCTTCGCTGCCGAAGACCGGCAACCGAGTCTTGAACCCGATCGACTCAGCACGCCCGTCAAGGTCCGATCAGACCGCTCGGATGCCTCGCAACGTCGTTCCCGGCGTACGTCTGCCTGAGTCGGCACGCGCACGATCTTCCTTGCGAGCCGCCTTCATTGCCGGGCGTCGGCGATCTACTGGCGATCTGTTCGCCGGTCGTTGCCCTAGGGGTCACTCCTGTTTCAGAACAGACTTGTAGCTACGAGCCTCGTAGGTTGGAGGAGAAGGATGAGGGTGCACCGGGTTGCCTGGCTGAGCTTCTGCGCTGTCGTCGGGGTGACCGGCGCGATGGCCGCGCTCACATGGGAGCTGCCGACGCTGATCCTGTTGTTCGTCCTCGCTGCGTTGACGGGCGCTGCCGCGACCATGGTCGCCCTGACACCGGTAGACGACGCCCAGGTCAAACGACAGCAGTGGCCTTTGATTGTCACGAATACGGCTGTCTCCGGGGCGGGCACCGTAGCGTTCGTCGGACTCGGGTCGCTCCTGGGCGCGCCGATGGCGGTGCTTGTGCTGGCCCTGGCCGTCGGTGGATCGCCGTACGTCGCGCGCCGTTGGATCGGCTGGCTCGGAGTGCACGAACAACTGCCTGAGCGCCGGGACCCGGACGAGCACATGTCGAGCGCTGCGCCCGCCGGCACCATGCGGGAAGCCGAGTTGACCATCTCCGCGGAAACCGAGGCTGCCGAGCTGAGTGATGATGCGTTGTGCTTGGCGTGGCGGGCCAGCTTCTCTGCTCTGGAGAAGGCCAAATCCCCGGCGGAGCGCTCACGCATCATCGAGACGCGTCGTGCCTTCCTCGACGAACTCGAGCGACGGAATCCACCCGGAGTCGCTGCATGGCTCGCCTCAGGCGCCCGCGCGGCGGGCGACCCCAGCAGGTTAGTCCTGGGTGATGGAGCCGCTGGCAGTACGACGATCGACTGGGACGCGCTGATCCAAGGCACGGACAAATGATCCTCGCCGCCGTGTGACCGAAGCGGTCCAGATCTGAGCGTTCTGCTCCGTCACTGCTCCGTGGGACACTGACAAACGGCGGTCATCGGCGGGTGCCGATGAGCAGCGTTTTCCCAGGTCAGGGCCCATATTGGCAGGCTCTGGCCACCAGGGCCGGTGAGCACCACCGAGATCCTCGACATCTTCGAAGGCACCCAACAAATCCAGCAACTGATCGTCGCCCGCCGCCTCCTCGGCAAGACCTCCGCCGAGCTCAAATAGCCTTGTTCGCAAGGGCTTCCGGCCCGCTCTGACTTCCTCTCGGAGCAGACCGGGAGCAGGTGGGTGTACATCTGCAACGTGAAACCCGGGTCGTAGTGGCCAAGGTGCCTTGTCGGCGTCGGCGGAGATTGGCCGCGCATCCTCATGGACATCGCCGAAGAAACTTCGAGGAGGCCCGCAGGAGCATCCAATTCTCCGAGAACAGAGTCGGTGGCGACGACCCAAGCGTCACCTTCGTGCGGAGGCGACTGCGCGAGGCGGCGTGACCTATAGGTCATCTGCGCCGGTAGCTCGGGCGGGTGCGGATGCCTGACGGTCGGATCGCCTGGATCGACCGTGGCGAACTCCGCGCGGCGCCCGACCGCGAACCGGCGCCGACCGGTCACCGGCAGGAGGCGAGTTGATGCCTGGCGCTCTGCGCCCCAAGAAGACCTCCGCCAGCGCCGGGCCGAATCCCCGGTCGATCTGGTCGAACCCGGTAACTGAAACCGGCCTCCAGGAACGGATGTCGGCGGCTCGAACTTTTCCTTCCCAGGGGCTGTCCAAGTGATCGCATCGACCGATGCGATCAGCGCGCATCATCAAGGGAGGACCATGAGGTTCAGCCTCGCGCGTACTGGCGGCGTGACCGCCGTCGTCGCCGCACTCGCCGCCGGGGGACTCAGCATCGCCCACGCTGGTCGGACCAGCACAGCCACACTCCCGCCCGCCACGCTCCCGCCCGCCAGGGCCGCCGCCGGCACACCGCCGCTCCAGCCCGGTCAGGTGACCTACCAGGAGGACGGCTGGGGCGTCTCCGGACCCGGCTACGAGTCCGGCTGTGGAGCCCAGGTGCCGCAGGGCTGGACGAAGGTCAAGGTCGCCGACTACCACGCGAAGTTCAGCGGCAGGAACGGCCTCTGGGTGCTGCGGATCAACTGCGTCCTCCCAGCAACGGAGACCAGGACGGACGTGGTCAACGCGAGGATCGCCGCACTGCGAGGGACGAAGGGCTTCCGCGTCCTGTCCGTCGTCGACGGCCTGACCCCGCGTTTGCACCCGAACGGTGAGCCCTACGACGTGCTGCAGACCAAGACGATGACCTACTCCTACACCGACGACACCGGGGGCACCCGGCTGGTGATCAGCCTCTGGACCACGGACTACGGCCGGCCCACCACGGCCACCGTGGAGATCACCGCGGCCGGCCGCGAGCAGGACCTGGTCGGCCTGCAGTCGGTCGTGGCCCGCGCGACGAAGACCTTCTACCGCGCCGGTTGAGCCCGCACGCACCGTCGAGCGTACGGATCTGAGCCGAGCCGGTAGATGCGTCGCGCCGTTCCGCCGAAGGCGGCTTCACGATCCGCGTCGAGAGTCCGTCCGTCAGGCCTCGACAGCACCTTTGATCTCGGTCAACCGACAGGTCGATCCAGGGGCAGTAGATTGCCAAAGGCAACCAAGCACACCACCTGCGGACTCGAGCAGGCTTCCGCGGTGTCGCCGGTCCCGGGCCTGCACGCGGGAGAAGGGTGGCGAGGAGGCTGCGTCCGCCCCGACAGCCAGACTGGCTTGCCTGCAGTGGTCGGTTGACTGACCCGGCATTGAACAGCCGGCGAACCGAGGCGCGACCACCGCGGCGAGCACCGGCAGCAGGGCACTCGGTTGCTCACGCGGGCGCGGGCAGGTCGTCGAGAACGGTCCCCACCCGGTGTGCCAGGTCGAGTAGCTTCCTGTCGTCACTGTGTGCGCCGTCGATCTCGAGTCCGACGGGCAGGCCGTGTCGAGTGATGCCCATCGGAATGCTGATGGCCGGCAAACCCGCGCCGCTGGCGGGGACAGTGTTCTTCGCCAGAACCAGATGGCTGACCTCCTCGCCCGAGATCGTGAACGTCGCCTGCTGTTCGATCAGTGGTGCGGTACTGGGCGTGGTTGGGGAGAGCAACGCATCGATGCCGCCGCGAGTGAACATCTCGTCGAACCGGCGCTGAAGTTCTGGACGATCGACGGACAGCGCCGTCTCGTAGGTCTGCTGGGAGATGTAGCCCGGTCCGCTCGGGAGGACGAGTTCGCTCCACACGCCGTTGAGTTCCGGCTTCAGCCCGTCGTAGATGTCGTGAAACGAAACCGGGACGTCGTGCCGGCGCAGATACTCGGAGACGGCTTGCATCGTCTCGCGGAAGAAGAGGTTCCACGTCAATCGGTCTGCGAGTACGGAGAAGTCCTCGCCGAGGTCGATCTCGACCACCTCGGCGCCGGCGTCGCGCATGCGCTGGAGTGTGTTACGGAAGTGCGCCTCGGTCTCGGACTCGATCAACCCGAGGTACTGCTTGGGCGCATACGCGAATCTCGCCCCCTTCAGATCGGAACCGGCGGCCGGGGAGGCGGTCACGTCCTTGGTGACGATCTGGTCGATGAGCGCGCAGTCTTCGACGGTGCGCGCGAAGATGCCTGGGGTGTCGAGCGTGTGGGAGATCGGCGCCACGCCGCCGCCTGGCCAACGTCCGGTGGTCGGTTTGAAGCCCACGACGCCGACCAGCGACGCGGGCACCCGGATGGAACCCACCGTGTCGCCGCCGAACGCACCCGGCACGATCCGAGCTGCGACAGCTGTTCCGGAACCGCTGGAAGACCCGCCTGACATGTGGTCGGTGCCATAAGGGTTCTTGACCTGGCCATAGCGATTGTTGTCCCCGGTCAGTCCGAAGGACATCTCGACGAGGTTGTTCTTTCCGAACACGATGCCACCGGCATCTTTGATCGTCCCAACCACCTCGGCGTCCTCGGCCGGCGTGAAACCGTCCAGGACCTCTACCCCGAGCGTTGTGCGAAGACCGCGTGTCAGGTAGCTGTCCTTCACTCCCAGCGGGACGCCGAGCAGGGGAGCGCTCGAGCCCGCGGCGCGTGCCTTGTCGGCAGCTTCGGCCGCGGTCAGCACGGCGCACTCATCGATCGTGATGAAAGAGTTCAGATCTGCGTACTTGCGGGCCCGCTGCAGAAGGGCCGTGGCGTACGACTCGGCAGTGATCTCGCCGTTGCGGATCGCGGTGGCCGCTGCCGCGACGCCGAGCTCGACCAGCTCGTTGTCGTCTGCTGTCGATACGGCGTCACCGACGGACGTTTCGTCGTTCTTCATGGTTGCCTTTCTCAATGTCCGGGCCGCGCCCGGAGGTCGGGTCGACTACTGGTCGCTTGCCGCGGTGAAGGCGGGGGGCACCGGAACGTCGAGGATTCGCAGGAGGTTGGCGACCTTACGATCCAGTTCCAGTCCGACGGACGCGATGTCCGGGAGCCCGAAGCTGTCGAATCGGGTGCTGGGCTGGTCGATGGAGAACCGCGTGACGCCGTGCTGGTCCTGATGGATCGCCGTTCGCAGCGGGGCGTAGAGCATCACCGCCGGGTCGTGCCGGTACATGCGCTCGGCGATCGTGTGATTTCCCATCAGGTAGCCACTGCAGAAGCCCTGATCGCCCGCGAGTTGCATGAGCTCGCCGACATCGGTGCTCCAGAACCGCAGGAATCCGTGCGGGGCGTTCTCCGCGGCAGCGGCGAGCACGGTGTCCCAGCTTGCGCGCTCGGCGCGGATCTGTGCCATCCGCTCGAGGTCCAGTACCGGTACGGCGGCTTCGTAGCGAGCGCGGAAGTCCTCGAAGGACGAGCGGGTGTCGATCGACCACCGGACGGCCTCGTGGGGAACTGCGACGAAGTTCTGAGTGGACATCGCTTGTTCGTTCCTTTCTCGTTCTCGGATGGGAGGTGCGGCTCTGGGGCACGAGTGCAGTGCCAGGGCACTGCTCCCGAAGTACAGTGATCGCTGTACCTTCAATCTAGCAGGTCACTTCTGGGAAGTAAATCGATCGCTATACTTTGGGCATGGGAACGAGTGAAACGACGACCAGCGCACCCAAAGGCGGGCGTGGAGCGCGGGAGCGCATCCTGCGCGCAGCGGTCGAGTTGTTCGCACGCGACGGGATCCACGCCACCGGCATCGCGAAGCTGACCGACACCGCACATGTATCGACGCGGACCTTCTATCAACACTTCCCGAGCAAGGAGGCGCTGGTCAGCGCGTACTTGGAACGTCTCGAGTCCGACGGCGCACTACTCGCCGAGACCGTTCTGGAGCGCAGCGACCTCAGCGCGCGTGAGCGTCTCCTCGGGCTGTTCGCCGAGCTTCCGGCCGCCGCACCGCCGGCGACGGTGCGGGGTTGTCCGTTGCACAACGTCGCCGTCGAAGCAGCCGGGACGATGCCCGAGGCCACGGCATTGGTTGAGCGTCACAAGAGGGAGTTCGCCGAACGCGTGATCGAGACCACCGCCGAGGCCGGCGCCCACGAGCCGGAGGTCTTGGGCCGACAACTCGCCGTGCTGTTCGAGGGTGCCCGCGCCCTGGCGACCTCACTCAACGACACGCGACCGCTCCAAGACGCCCAAGACCTGGCCGAAACGCTGCTCGACCGGGCGACCGGTTGAATCGGCGCCCCTTCGACCAGACCGTCCGCATCGACGATCTGGACCTCTGCAAGAACAGCTCCGCGGCGGTCGACACCCGATCGGTCGACTTCAGTTGCCCGACGCCCGCGATCCGTTGGCGTCTTCAGGGCTTGGCAAAGCGGGTCTTGGCCTGGTTCGCGGTGTTTCCCACTTCGCGACAGGCCGGGTCTGCCCATCCAGATCCCGGAAGTACGCACGCGCCTCGAACTTCCGCGCCTGACCGGATACTTGTAGCGATTGCTACTGCTTCACCGTCGTTCCGAAGAGCCGCCAGGGCTCGCTGAGCGGGCGTGCAAGCGGGTGAGCGAAGCGGTCCAGATCGGCGCATTCTGCTCCGTCACTGCTCCGTGGGACGCTGACAAACGTTGGTCATCGGCGGGTGCCGATGAGCAGCGTTTTCCCAGGTCAGGGCCCATATTGGCGGGCTCTGGCCACTAGGGCCGGTGAGCACCACCGAGATCCTCGACATCTTCGAACGCACCCAGCAGTTGATCGTCGCCCGGCGGTTGCTGGGCAAGACGTCCGCCGAACTCAAATAGCCTTGTTCGCAAGGGCTCCGGGCTTCTCTGGTCGCGGTGCCGCTTTCAGCGCGAGCAGAGGGGTTGCTGAGGGATGACGAACTTTCTGGTGGTGGTCACCGATGACCAGGGGCCGTGGGCGTTGGGTTGTCAGGGCAACGACGATGCGCTGGCGGACAACGGCGTACGGTTCGAGTCGTTCTTCTGTGCATCTCCGGTGTGTTCGCCGGCCAGGGCGTCGTTGCTTACCGGACGGATGCCTTCTGCGCACGGGGTGCACGACTGGATCCGCGGTGAGGCTTATGGGGTCGCCGACGAGGCCAGGTATCTGACCGGGCTGACGACGACGCCGGAGGTTCTTGCGGCGAACGGCTGGCGGTGTGGTCATGTGGGGAAGTGGCACTTGGGAGATGCCCGGGAGCCGGCGCCAGGGTTCGAGTACTGGTACGCGCATCGCACCGGCGATGGACCGTACTTCGGCGCGCCGATCTGGCGGGACGGCGCGAAGGTGTCCGAAGACCGGTACATCACCGAGGCGATCACCGGCGAGGCCCTGGCGTTCCTAGAGACCGTGGCGCGCCGCGACGACCCGTTCTACCTGCAGGTCCACTACACGGCTCCGCACAGTCCGTGGCTCGGGCAGCATCCAGCCGAGTACCTCGACCTGTACGCGGACTGCGCGTTCGACACCTGTCCACGGGAGGATCCGCACCCATGGTTCAATTGGGAGCCGGGTCCGATCTCTGACGCCATGCGCGATCCGCGGCCCAGTCTGCAGGGCTACTTCGCCTCGATCACGGCCGTCGACGACGGTGTCGCGGCGCTGGTCCGGAAACTCGCCGACGAAGGACTGACCGAGTCGACCTGCGTGGTTTTCACCTCCGACAACGGCTTCAGCTGCGGCCAGCACGGAATCTGGGGTAAGGGAAACGCCACCACCCCGCTCAATATGTGGGAGAACTCGGTCCGAGTGCCCTTCATCATCTCCGTGCCGGGCCGTACGCCGAGCGGCATGGTCGACCGTGGACTGGCAGGTGCCTGCGATCTGCACCCGACGATCCTCGAACTGGCGAATCTGCCGCGTGCGGACGATCCGCTCGCGGCCGGAGCCTCGCTCGTGTCCCGCCTCGACGGCCGAACCGGCGCGGCCGAGCACATCATGGTCTTCGACGAGTACGGCGGAACTCGCATGGTCCGGACCGCGGAGTGGAAGCTCGTCCGGCGGCACGGTGACGCGCCGGACGAGCTGTACAACGTCCGCGAGGATCCGCTGGAACGCCACAATCGGATCGACGACCGGTACTGCTATCAGACCATCGACGAGCTCAACGGCCTGCTGATCGATTGGTTTGCCGCCCACACCCGACCGGACCGCGACGCCTACCGCCGCCCTGTTTCAGGACGAGGGCAACTCCGGCCCGTCTGGCATCAGAGACCTGATCACGAAACCTACTTCGGCGGCCAGGCCGAGATCCGCACCACGGGAGCAGGCGCGAGCGAGGTCTGACGACTCGATCGTGCGGTGTGGGCAGCCGTCGGGTTGTTGTGGCTACAACTCGAACAGGGTCACGAATCGTCGCTGAAGGTTCCACCGAAGATGTCGGAGTTTCCGAAGGTTGCCGGGCAATCGTTGTTGGGTCCTGGGCGCAGGTCCGTCGAGTGCGTGGCCGGCAGTTCGGCTGCCGCCGCCGGGTCCTCCTTCTCGTCTCCCACGATGGGTTCCGTGGTGCCGGCCAGGACGTCCTCGACAAACGCCTGACGGTAGGCGTTGATGGCGGGGCAGACGGCACCGTTGCGCATGTCGTTCCAGACACCGGAGCCGTAGTCCCGCGTGGCGACGGCGTAGTTGTAGTCGCCGAGGAACTCCGAGGTCAGGCTGTTGGCACTGGACGCGCGTCCGTCGCCTGTCGCACCCCGCAGCACTGTGGTGAACGCGCCGATGGTGTGGGCCGTACCGACGATGTCGGCGTGCCGGACCACGCCCAGCATCCGGCGCGCGGAGGTCGTGTCGTTGCGCCACGGGTCGAGCCAGGCGTTGTAGACCAGCCATGCGTCGGTGCCGTCGGGCGAGATCGCCACCGCCGGGAAGTTGGCTCGGTCGCTGCCCTCACTGACTACGACCTTGCCCGAGTAGGTGTCGCCTCCATTGGTCGAGCTCACCAGGAAGGCTTTCTCGAGGTTGGTTCCCTGACTGTCGTCGGACCAGGTGAGCAGGATCTGGTCGGTGGCGTCCGAACCGCTCGGTGCACCGTTGGCGATGTCGATCGACGGGAAGGTGTCGGTTCTGGCACCCGCGATGCCGTCGATGGTGAACCGGCCTTGCGCGGGATCGAACTGCCCGATTCCGCCAAGCCCCGAGACCACCGCCCTGGGTCGCTCGAAAGTCCGGCCACCGTTGAAGGACCGGGCCTGCAAGAACACACCCTGGCGCGTCCGGATGTCCGTGCCGACCCACACCACGTAGACCACGCCATGGCTGTCGGTTCGGATGGCACAGCCCTGCCGTCCACCGGTCTGGTTGTTGTTCGTGGCTGCGGACAACTGGCGCGTGGTCCACGTATCGCCGCCGTCGGTGGAACGAGCGAACAGTACCGGTTCGGCTCCAGCGGCCCCGCGGAACCCGACGTTGCAGACATAGGCGTTGCCGAAGTGGGGACTGCTCTCGGCGTTGTCGGCCCAGATCTGTTCCTTGTCGCTGAAGAGAGCCTGGTTCTGCCTGGTCACGACCACCGGGTCCATCCAGGCGTCGTTGTCACCGGCGATGGCGCCGGCCAGATCGTCGGTGCGGGACACCGCGATGGCCGCGGCGCCGGCAAAGCCGGGACTGCCCGGGAAGTTGGTGGCGATGTTCGCGTAGTACAGCCGTTGCCCGTTGGACCAGGCGAAGTTCCCCGAAGCGTCGGGAACTGGGCCGAAGACCAGCTCCGGGTCGCCGTTGGAGACCATACCGTTGACGTCGTAGTTGGGCAGCGTGCCGATCGGGCCGTTGGGATCGGGTACGCAGCCGGTGTCGCCGGCCGGGGGTTGGCCGGGCGCGACGTCTGGTGCGCCGAGGCAGGACGGTGTGACGCGCGCCGAGAAGCCGGTGTACGTCGGTTGCGTCCACGTGCGGCCGGAGTCGGTCGAGAACTGGACGCCGGACACGCCCACGCCCGGTGTGAACGGGCACGTGCGGTCGTCGCCGGCGTTACACGCCTCCAGGTCGATGTTGTCGTTGGCTCCCGCCGCGAGAATCGCTGGGTTCACTGGATTCACAGCCAGCCCCGGCTCGTTCTGCTTGTTCTGCGAGAACAGCTGGTCATTGCTGCCGACAGTGACTTCTGTCGACCCGCCGGGCGTGATTGGCGCCGCCTGTGCCGGCGTCGGGAGAAGTAGTGCTGCGATTGCCGCGGCGACCGTCGCGGCGACGTTGATCCTGCGCATGACGCTCCTCAGCTAGATGGATCGTTCTGCGCGGCGCGCCCGGGTGCCCGTCAGCACTGACCGGGTGGTCGCAACCTCTCACTCTGGTCCGCTCGCGAGGCCTCCGCAAGGAGCTGAGAGCCGATCCAGGGACGCCGGGCAGCAAAAGCCGCCAGGCCAGCGCAGCGAGCGTTCCGGCAGTCACTTCCTGTCATCAGCCGACCCCGCAGTAGCAGCGGAGCATGCTGACCTGAAAGCAGTCGGTCATGTGAGCTCGTGGTTCGTGATCGCGGGGCGAAGAGGGCTGCTCGGGGGGACGCGGCTCAGGCGGGCCTGTCCGAGCGAGGGTCGACTTGGGCGATCACGAGGTTGAGTGTTGTTACCAGGGTTCGAAGTGCGGGAGCGTCGAGGGCGCGGAACCATCCGGCCACGGCGTCGACGTCGCTGGTGTCGCGTGAGGCCCAGTAGGCGCGGCTTTTCCGGGTCGTGACGATGCGCGTGGTTCGCGCGTCGTCGGGGTCCGCCCGCAATTCGACGAGCCCTTTGCGTTGCAGGGCGGACGCGATCTGCTTGAGATTCTGCCTGGAGCAGGAGAGTGCGGTTGCCGCGTCGGACAGTGACGGCGAGCCGGCTGCTTCGACAACGGTGATCAGAGCGGCTTGCTGCGTGGTCAGACCGTCGTCGCGGAGCCGCTTGTCCATGGCTGCCCGCAGTCGAGCGGCGAGCGCGAGCGTCGTGCGAAACGCCTCGATCGCCAGCAGTGAGTGCTCCGGCAGATCTGCGGCCTGGTCCGGACGGAGTCGTAGCGGGTCGGGTCCCATCGTTGACATGCGCAATATATTACCTTTAACGTCGGATCATCGAGGCACCGAGGGGGAGCCATGATCTGCCTGTTGCCGAACTGCGGCTTTCTGTCGGAGACGTCGCGCATTCTGGAGATTCACCGCGCCCTGACGGTTCGCGGGGTAGAGGTCACAACCCTGACCCATGGTGGGCCCTATGTCGACCTGCTTCGAGACCACGGCGTTGAGGTCGATGTCCTCGGGGGCGGATGGAACGCCGAGCGCGTCGGGCAGTTCATTTCCTCGATTCCAGGAATCGGTTCACCGGAGCAGAGCATGTGGACCGATGACGAGATCCGGAAGTACGTCGCCCTCGAAGCCGAGTACTTCCGCACCCACAGCGTCACGGCGGTCGTGACCGGATGGACTTTGACCGCGCTGTTGTCGTCGCAAGTGGCCGGGATTCCCGTCGTGGTCGAGCACTCCGGGGCGTTCGTTCCGCCGTTGTTCGAGCGCGGCCGCGTGATACCGCCGGATCGCCGGCTCGGGCTGCCCCTGGAGGGACTCATGCCGGCGAGGGTTCGCAAGTTCCTTTTCAACAAGGGGTTGCCGTATCAGAAGATCTACACCGGCGGCTTCAATCGCGTCGCCGCGGAGCTGGGTGTCGCCGGTATCCCGAGCTTCCCCGCTCTGCTGATGGGCGATCTCACGCTGATCACCGATACCCCCGAGGTCTTCGGCGTACCACGTCACGATGTCGACGGCTGGGTGCCCAAACCGGCCAGGTCGTATCGGTCAGGCGCCCGGTTGCGCTACACCGGACCTCTCTTCGCGCACTTCGACGTGCCAGTTCCCGCTCGGGTGGACAGCTTTCTCGATCAGGACGGCCCGGTTGCGTACGTCGCCCTGACCTCGACATCGCCGGAGTTGGTACGGGCCGTGGTCGGCCAGGTGCGTGACGTCGTACCGAGGGTCCTCGTCGCGGGCACGATGCATGACCTGACCGGTCTCGAGGGCGACGGTGTTCTGGTCGAACAGGTGTTGCCGAGTCACCGGATCATGCCGCGCGTGGCGATTGCGGTGATCACCGGCGGCCAGGGATCTGTGCAGACGGCGATGGCCGCCGGGACACCGTTCGTCGGCATCGCCCTCCAGGCCGAGCAGGCTGCCAGCCTTGATATTGCCGAGCGGCACGGTGTGGCCCGGGCAGTACCCGTGTCGCGGGCGGACACCGAAGTGACCGAGGCGGTTCGCGCTGTCCTCGCTGACCCGCGCGCGCGAAGTGCCGCGCGGCGCATCAGCCGGCTCTACGCCGCCACCGATGGCGCCGGCGAGGCCGCCGACGCCATCGTGGAGCTCGCCTCAGTCGGACAGACCGCATAGCGCCGCCGAACAGGTTGACCTGTGCAACGGGTTAGCGAGGATCGCCGGAACCGGGCCGGACCAATCCGCTTTCGTAGGCGTAGACGACGGCTTGTACGCGGTCGCGCAGGCCGAGTTTGGACAGGACACGGTGGACATGGGTCTTCACGGTCCCTTCCGAGAGGTACAGGCGGCCGGCGATCTCGGCGTTTGTCAGACCGTATGCGACGTGTCCGAGCACTTCTCGCTCCCTGTCCGTGAGCAACTCCAGGCGATCGGTCGACGCCAAGTTGCCGGAGCCGGGGACGATTCTGTGGCCGGTGCCGACGTAGCGTTCCAGGAGTCGGCGGGTGACACTTGGTGCTACGACGGAGTCGCCGCGGGCGACTGAGCGGATGGCTGAGAGCAAGTCGGGTGCAAGCGTGTCCTTGAGCAAGAATCCGCTCGCGCCGGCGCGTAGGGCGGCGTAGACGTACTCGTCGAGATCGAACGTGGTGAGGATCAGGACCCGGATGTGGGCGTGTGGGTCCTCGGCGCAGATCCGGCGCGTTGCTTCGACGCCGTCGACGTCGGGCATCCGGACGTCCATCAAGACGATGTCCGGCTGACGGTCGAGCGATATCTCTGTTGCCTCGGCGCCGTTGATCGCCTCACCGATGATCTGCATGTCGTCCGCATTCTCGAGGATCATGCGGAATCCGGTGCGGACCAGGGCCTGATCGTCGGCGAGCAGGAGGCGGATCATCGGTTCGGTCCCTGGATCGGAAGCTCGGCTCGCACACTGAACCCTCCCGCGGTTCGAGGGCCTGCGGTGAGACTTCCGCCAAGCAGCCGTGCGCGCTCGCTCATGCCGTGCAGGCCGTTCCCCGCCGTGTGGGGGCTGGTCCTCCTGTGGCCGTCGTCGCGGATTTCTATTTCGAGACCGGAATCGCGGTAGCGCAGGATGACGTCCGCCGTCGCGCCGGTGCCGGCGTGTTTCATCGTGTTGGTGAGTGCTTCCTGCACGATCCGGTAGGTCGACAGATCCACTTCGGGCGGCAACGCGGCGGGTGACCCCTCGACATGCAGCCGGACCGGCGTTCCCGCCTCGGTTACTTGAGCCACCAGGAGGGGGAGTCGGTCCAGTCCCGGCTGCGGGTGCCAGGTGTCGTCGAGGCCGTCGACGCCGTCGACTCTGGCCAGTACTCGTCGCATGTCGGCCAGAGAGTCACGTCCGGTCTTGACGATCGCACTGAGCGCGGCTTGTGTGTCGGTGGGACGCTTCTCCAAAGCTGCCGCGGCGCCCTGCGCCTGAGCGACCATCACGGACAGGCCGTGGGCAACGATGTCGTGCAGTTCGCGGCTGATCCGCCCACGCTCTGCTGTCACGGCGAGCGTCGCTCGCTGATCCCGTTCTCTTTCCAGGTCTTTGGCACGGGAATGCAGTTCGTCGAGATATGCGCTGCGGGTTCGTGCGCCGGCGCCCATGGCCCATGAAGCCACGAGGACTGATCCGAGCACGACAACCCCGCTCCAGGTCTGTTGGATCACGCTGACCGGTGGCCTCGACGGTACCGGCGACGTACCGATCGGCTGACGGATCGTTGGGTTGATGCGGCCGGGCAGCCCGGGAACGGGCAGTGCGTTCGCCGCGGTGTAAAGGCTCCAGCCAGTCACGAGTAGAAGTAGGCCGCTCAGCAGCCCGAGTGAGACTGACCGTGCGTGGCGGACCGCAACCGTGTAGAGCAGGATCGGGACGGCCAGGTCGACGATCAGGAACGGCACGGCCTGCGCGACATGTACGGCTGCCGAAAGGATGCAGATGGCAAGCATCGCCAGCGGCCAGCGCCGTCGTAAGGCAACACAGGCAAGCGCCACTGCCGTTGCAGACCACCACAGCGCCAAGCTGCCTCCCGACGTACGATCGACGTCGGGGGCTGTGGTTTGAGAGATTTCCGTGTTCGGTGCGTTGACCAGCACACAGGTCACAAGGAGCGCCGCCGCAAGCCCAGCGTCCCTCAACGCAGGTCGGCGCGACCAATTGCGGATACGGACCGGCCAGGCTTGCACGATACGCAAACTATCACCGGGATATACGGCCGCGCGTGCGCCGCGAGGAGCATTCCGGCCGAGCGCAAGTACATCTCTGGATAGAGCGATCACGCATCAGCGGGCGGATGTGTGTTGGCGGCCGCGGGCAGCAGGCTCGTCCCATGATCAAACACACTCATCTGGCCGGCGCGAACCGAGTGGCTGGCCCCCGACAGCAAGCACGCCGCAGCCGCAGGATGTCGTGGCCGGGTTTCGCTCTCGTCTCCGTGTTGCTCTTCCTGATTACCGCGTGCGGGCAGACGGGCCACGACAAGGAGGTCGCCACGGCCGGCGGCAGCGCCACGGCCGGCGCGAGCGCTGGAACCGGTGGTAAGGCCGACGAGTTCAAGTTCGCGCAGTGCATGCGCGACAACGGGATCAAGAACTGGCCGGACCCACAAAGCGACGACGGCACCGGGTCCAAGAGCGGTGGTCCCGCGAAAGTCATCGGTCCGGAAGGTGTGGACCCGAAGACGGTCCAGGAGACGATGCAGAAGTGCAAGCAGTACTTGCCGAACGGCGGCGAGCCGCCGGAGAACGATCCGGCGCAGCTCGAGCAGATGCGCAAGTTCGCCCAGTGCATGCGTGAGAACGGGCTTCCCAAGTACCCCGACCCGGACGCCGGCGGAGGCAACCAGGGATTGCCCCGTGAGATCGACCCGAACTCGGCCGAATTCAAAACAGCCCAGGAGGCATGCAAGAAATACATGGTCAGGCCCAGTACGTCCGGGAGGGCAGGATGACCCGCGCGGGCCGCAGGCGCACGGGGCGCGTCATCGTCGTGGCGCTGGTGGGGTTGGCGATCGCCGGCGCAGCCGCGGCCGCTGCCGGCGTCGGGCTGTCGAAGGACGGGGCCGCAGGCAACCAAAACGACGATCTTCCGCCGGCCACGGCAAAGGTGACCCGGCAGACGTTGGTCGACACGCAGACCGAGAGCGGCGATCTCAGCTATGGGGACACGACCAAAGTGCTGGCCAAGGCCGGTGGAACGGTAACCGGGCTGGCGGCCGAAGGGACCGTGGTCAAGCAGGGTCAAGTCCTCTACCGGATCGACAACAAGCCAACCGTGCTTTTGTATGGGTCTTTGCCGGCCTATCGGGCGCTGTCGTCGGGAACTGAAGGGCCCGATGTCAAGCAGTTCGAGAAGAACCTGTACGCCTTGGGGTATCGCGGGTTCACGGTCGACGAGACCTTCTCCGACAATACCGCCGAGGCTGTCGAGGAGTGGCAGGACGACCTCGGACTGGACGAGACGGGCACAGTCGACCTCGGACGAGTCACCTACGCAAACGGGCAGGCGCGGATCGACACCCACGAGGCCGACATCGGCGCGAGTATCCAGCCCGGCGGCGCCATCCTCAGCTACACGGGAACGTCACGAGTGGTCGTCGTCGAGTTGGAAGTCGCCGACCAGCGGCTGGCCAAGAAGGGAAGCGGCGTCAAGGTGACCGTGCCCAGCGGCACCGTCGTGAACGGGAAGATCATCGGAACTCGCACTGTGATCGACACCAGTGACACCAGCGGGGGTGACCCTGAAACAAAGATCGAGGTCACCATCGCCATCAGCGACGCGAAGGCAGTCGTGGGGCTCGACGAGGCATCGGTCAAGGTCGGCTTCACCGCCGCCCAGCGAAAGAACGTGCTCACGGTCCCGATCGCCGCCTTGCTGGCGCTCGCTGAAGGCGGCTACGGCGTGCAGGTCGTCGACGGGACGAGCACCCGAATCGTGACCGTCGACACCGGCCTGTTCGCGGGCGGCCGGGTCGAGGTCTCCGGCAGCGGCCTGACTGCCGGCATGACGGTAGGGGTTCCGGCATGAGCGCAACGGCGAGCATTGCACGCGACGCGATGAGCACCGCCGTACAGGACGCGGCGGTCGTCGAACTGGTTGATGTGACCAAGTCATATCCGGGTGGGGTGACCGCGGTGCGGGCCGTTGACCTGCGCGTCGGCTACGGCGAGATGGTCGCGATCGTTGGCCCGTCCGGTTCAGGAAAGTCCACGATGCTGCACCTGATCGGGACGCTTGACCGACCGTCGTCCGGCAGGGTCCGAATCGACGGGCATGAGGTGGCGACGCTGTCGGACGGGCAGTTGTCGGCCTTGCGGGCAACGCGGATCGGCTTCGTTTTCCAGCAGTTCCATCTCGCGTCCGGCCTGTCGGCTGTGGACAACGTCGCTGATGGACTGCTCTATGCCGGGATGAGGTCGGCCGAGCGCAAGCGACGTGCGACGGCGTCGCTGATGCGTGTAGGCCTGGGTGACAGGCTCGACCACCGCCCGCATCAACTGTCCGGCGGGGAAAAGCAACGGGTAGCGATCGCCCGTGCGGTCGTCGGAGAACCAGCGCTGCTGCTCGCCGATGAACCGACCGGCAACCTCGACTCCAGGTCTGGCGCCGGGGTGATGACGCTTCTGCGACAGCTGCACGCCGCCGGCACGACAGTGATGGTCATCACCCACGACCGGGACATCGCGGCGAGCCTTCCCCGGCAGGTGTCCATGCGTGACGGCGAGGTGATCGTATGAGCACGCTCGCGCCGGCCCGGCTGCGTCCAGCCGACGTCGTACGCGTCGGTGCTTCCGGGCTCCGCACCCGGCCCCTGCGGGCGTTCCTGTCCGCTCTGGGCATCGCCATCGGTATCGCCGCGATGATCGCCGTCGTAGGCATCTCATCATCGAGCAGGGCGGAGCTGGACCGCCAGCTCGCCGCCCTCGGCACCAACCTGCTCACCGTGGCCCCCGGCGAGACTCTGTTCGGCGATACCGCGAGCCTTCCCCCCGAGGCGGTCAAGATGATCTCCCGGATCGGCCCCGTGACACAGGTCGCGGCTGTCGGCACCATCTCCGACACGAACGTCTACCGCAACGACAAGATCCCATCCGTCGAATCAGGAGGCATCTCGGTGCGCGCCGCACACCTCGACCTGCTCAAAACCGTGAGCGCGACGCTCGCGGACGGGACCTGGCTCAATGCGGCCACCGCTCGCTATCCCGCGATCGTGCTGGGATCCGGCACCGCCGATCGACTAGGCATCGGCTCGGCCGGAACCGAGATACAGGTCTACGTCGACGGCATCTGGTTCACCGTTGTCGGCATCCTCGACGAGGTGCTGCTCGCACCAGAGCTGGACTCCGCGGCGCTCATCGGTTGGCCGGCGGCCCAGTCTTATCTGGGCTTCGACGGCCACCCCACCACCGTCTACACACGCAGCGATGATTCCGCCGTCGAGGCGGTGCGGGGGGTGCTTGCCGAAACCGCCAACCCGCAGGCGCCCAACGAGGTAAAGGTGTCACGGCCATCGGATGCGCTGGCAGCACGTCAGGCGACCAACAAGGCATTCACCGGGCTGTTGCTCGGCCTGGGCGCGGTAGCTCTCCTCGTCGGCGGCGTCGGAGTGGCGAACACCATGGTCATCTCCGTCCTGGAGCGCCGCCCGGAGATCGGACTCCGTCGATCCCTTGGCGCCACCCGAGGGCAGATCCGACTGCAATTCCTCGCCGAGTCACTGTTGCTCTCGCTCCTCGGTGGCATCGGAGGCGTGGTCCTCGGCGTGACAGTCACGACGTTCTACGCCATAACCCAAGGCTGGACAGCGGTTGTGCCCGCTTGGGCGAGTATCGGAGGTATGGCCGCAACGGTCGTCATCGGCGCGATGGCCGGCCTCTACCCCGCCATGCGCGCCGCAAGACTGGCCCCGACCGAAGCCCTCGCAACACCATGAAGGGGCTCTCGAGTTGCTGGGTCTGTCCACGTGGCAGACCCAGCCGGGTCAGCCCTTGAGGCCGGAGAGGGTCATGGTGGCTACGAACTGCTTCTGGGCGATCAGGAAGAAGAGGATGAGGGGCAACGTGGCTACGACGTTGCCGGCCATCAGCAAGGACCACTCGGTCCGGCGGGTGCCCTGGAAGTTCGCCAGGCCGAGTTGAAGGGTGAAGGCGTGGTCGTTGTTGATCGCGATCAGCGGCCAGACGAGGTCGTTCCACGAGCCGAGCAGCGTGAAGATCGCCAGGATCGCGAGGGCGGACTTCGCCAGCGGGAGCACGATACGGGAGAAGACCTGCCAGCGATTCGCGCCGTCGATCAGACCGGACTCCTCGAGCTCCTTCGGCAGCGACAGGAAGAACTGCCGCATCAGGAAGATCCCGAACGCTGACGAGAGCCAGGGCACGATGGCCGCCCCGAGGCTGTCGATCAGCCGCAGCCGCGAGAACAGGAGGTACGTCGGGATCATCAGCAGCTGGGTGGGAATCATGATCGTTGCCAGGATCATGAAGATACCCACCCTCGGCATGCTGACGGCCCTTGGCGGCTGCGAGCCGCAGCTAGGAACAAGACTCACTTGGCGCCCGGGTCCGCCGCGGCGATCGGGACGACTCTTGAGATAGACCGCGCTCTAGGTTCTACGGTCGATCGGAGGACCGATTCGAGGAGTATTCATCGTGGACATGAGAGAATTCGGGCGACTGGGGCGCGTCAGCGCGCTCACGCTCGGCGGGGGCGGCATCGCGGGAGTCTGGGGCCGCACCGGCCGTGCAGAGGCGGTGGCAACCATCCGCGCCGCGATCGACGGCGGTATCACCATGCTCGACCTGGCGCCGGGATACGGCACGGACGCGGAGTCGGAGCGGGCAGCGGGCGAGGCGCTGCGCCCGTCGGACGACGTCATGATCACTACGAAGGTGCATTCGCAGGACGGCGATGCCGACATCCGGCGCAGTCTGCACGACAGCCTCGCCCGGCTGCGGCGGGACCACGTGGACCTGTTCCTGCTGCACACGCATCTGAGCCCGCGCGACCGGACACAGCCGGGGACAATCGACTGGCGGCGCTACCGTGACCAGGTGCTGCCCGAGTTCGAGCGGCTGCGCGACGAGGGGTTGATCCGTGCGTGGGGCATCACCGCTATCGCGCACCCGGACACCGTGCTCGACGCCTTGCGGGAGGCGCCCAGGCCAGACGCGGCGCAGGTCATCGTCAACCCGATGGACATGGTCGGCGACCTCTGGGTCTTCGACGGCGTGCCGCCGGCGAACGACGCGATCCGACGGCTGGCCAACAGCAATGGGGTGGCGGTCATCGGGATCCGCGCGGTCGCGGCGGGCTCGCTGACGTCGACGCTCGACCGGGACGTGCCGACCGATCACCCGGCGGCCGTGGACTTCGCGCGGGCCGAGCCGTTCCGCAAGCTGGCGGCCGAGCTCGGCGAGACGCCCGCGGCCTTGGCGCACCGCTACGCATTGAGCGTGCCCGGGGTGGCGACGGTGGTACTCGGGGTCAAGAACCGTGAAGAGCTGGCCGAGTGCCTCGCGGCCGAGACGCGGGGTCCGCTCACCGCCGAGGAGACGAACGCGGTGGTCGCACTGACCGCCTGAGTCACACTTCTTCTTCGCCAGTTGCCTGCTCGCACGTCGCTCGACTCGGCTTGGCGGAACTTGACGGGGCTCGCCGGGCTCGGCGGCGTACGTATCGATCAGGCGTTGGTTTGCGTCGCCCAGGCGCAGATGGCGGCGAGCGGCTCCTGCAGCGTCTTGCCGATATCGGTCAGCGCGTACTCAACATGCTGTGGGGGCGACTCCTTCAGCACTTGTCGCTGCACCAATCCGTCCCGCTCCATGCCGCGCAGCGTCTCGGTCAGGACCTTCTGTGTGATCCCTTCGACCCGGCGACGCAGCTCAGCGGGCCGCTGAGGACCAGCGAGCAACGCGTAGACAAGCAGCACTCGCCACTTCGAGGCGAGCCGTTCGAGCGCCTGCCGCGTCGCGCAGCCCTCCTCGAGCACATCCGGAACGACGAATGCCATCAACAACCCCCCAAGCGAATCTGCTTGTACCGCCGGCTCTCGTCGAAGGGCACCGCCAAGTGCCTTCTGTCCGACGAGCAGTGCGCGACCTAACGTTCAGCCAATGATAAACGTCGAGAGGAACGCGGCCGACATGTCCGAACGCACGTCCCAGTACCGCATTCACACCTATTCCGCTGCCGAAGCGGGTCTGTTCGTCAACAGCTATCTGATCGAGACGGCCGAAGGAGTCGTGCTCGTCGACGCGAACCTGCTGCTTTCCGATATCCGTGCCCTCGCCGCCCGTATCGAGGCGCTGCACAAACCTCTGCTCGGCGTATTCGTCAGGCACGCACACCCGGATCACTTCAACGGCCTGCCGGTGCTCGCCGGCGACGGGGTGCCCGTGTATGCGGCGGCCGGTGTGGCCGACACGATCGCGCAGATCGCCGACGCGAAGCGCGCGCAGTGGCAGCCGGTGTACGGCGACGAATGGCCGGACGGGCACCGTGTCCCGGACCGACGGCTGGCGACGGGGGATACCGTCGAGCTGGGAAGTTTGCGGTTCACGATGCACTCCGTCGGCGCGGCGGAGAGCCATGCGGACTCCTACCTGATGCTCGAAGACCGTGCTTTCATCGGCGACCTGGCCTTCAACGGCACCCACCCTTACACCGCGGACGGGCACGGCGACAGTTGGCTCATGGCGCTGGACACCGTCGCCGAAGAGCTCGACGGTGCCACGTTGTATCCGGGTCACGGCGCGCCAGGAGGCATCGGCATGCTGGCTGACCAGCGGCGATACCTCATGATGTTGCGGGAGACGGTTGGCCGCCTCGCCGGTGGAGCGTCGAGGCTGACCGACGCGCAACGCGAGGAGTTGACTGTCGTGATGACGCGTTTCCTGCCCGACGCGCCGCTGACCTGGATGATCGGCCTCGGTGCGGATGCGGTGGCGGCGGAGCTGGCCGGCGCCGTGGACAGTGGCGTCGGCACGGCGCCGACCGAGACGGTGGTGGCGTGAGCGCCGAGCGTGTCACCTTTACTGCCGACGGTCTCGAGCTGGTCGGTAACCTGGCCGTGGCCGGCGACGCAGCGCCTGCCGTCGTACTGACCGGCCCGTTCACTGGTGTAAAGGAACAGGTAGTCGGGACCTACGCCGCACAGTTGCACGAGCGCGGTTTCACCACACTCGCGTTCGATCACCGCGGCTTCGGCGAGAGCAGCGGGCGGCGGGCGCACGAGGACAGCCAAGGCAAGCTCGCCGACCTGCGCGCGGCAGTGAGCTTGCTCGCCGGGCACCCGGCCGTGGACCCGGCCCGTGTGGCGGTGGCCGGGATCTGTCTTGGCGGCGGTTACGCGGTTCGCGCGGCGGCTACCGACCCCAGAATTGGTGCGGTCGTCGGCATCGCGGGCGCCTACAACAGCCCTGTCCGTTTCAGCTCCGGTGACCCCCACAGTTATCGCCAAGCTCTCAAGTCGTTCCTCGATCGCTATGACGACGAGTTGCCTGCTGTCGCCCCTGGCGGGGCGATCGCGGCGATGCGTGGTGACGAGCCGTTCGCCTATTACGGCACACAGCGGTCGACGGCGGTGCACTGGGAGAACCGGGTCACCTACGGGTCGCTCCACGCGCTCATGACCTTCGATGCGCTTGGCACTGCGCCGATGCTCAGCGAGACCCCGCTGCTGGTTGTGCACGGCCGGACCGACGACTACTGCGCTCCGGAACTCGCCGAGTTGCTCTACAGAGACGCGACCGGACCGAAGGAGATGCGCTGGCTCGACGCCAGGCAACACATCGATCTCTACGATGTGCAGCCGTACGTCGGGCAGGCCGCCGACGCGGCCGCGACGTTCCTGCGCCGTCATCTCGGCGACGCCACCATGGTGCCCGACACAGCCTCGAACGCATGATCATCGGAGGGTTGCCCACGCCGGTGCACCGCAGTGGTAGATGACTTATGGTCGCGGCAAGCTCGGCAAATAGAAGTGTGGCGGAGGCTGGCTCAGCATTCGCCCGGGACTCTGGCCGGCCAGACGGTGAAACTCCTTGATGAAGTGACTCTGGTCGTAGTAGCCGGCGGCCAACGCGACAGGGGCTGCGCTCGTCGGCGACTTGAGGAGCATCGTCCGGATCACTCGTTGGAATCGAACGAGCCGCTGGAACTCCTTGGGTGACACACCCGCGGCCGCCGCAAATCCTCGGCGTAGGTGGCGGGTGCTGACGCCCAACGCCGGTGCCAGGTCCTTGAGGGAGGTCGAAGCCGGTTGCCGGTACAGCTGGTGAACGGCAGCCATGATCCGCGGATCTGTGCGATGAGTCGGCTGTCGACGGAGTACTTGCTCGGCCCTGGCGGCACGGACCGTGAGATCACCCGTGCCGTTCAACGCGGAGACGAGGTACCGGCCGGCCGGACCCAGAAGGTCACTGATGTCGACTGCTCGGTCGATCAGGTCCTCCACCGGGTGGTCAGTCAGGTAGGCGAGGGCGCCGGCACGCAGGCGGATGGCGGTAAATGCCACCATTCCATCAGCCGTCAAACTCCACCGCTCCCGGCGCATACACAGCAGGTGAGCCCGAGGTAGGGAGACCGGACTGTCTGCACCATGTGCAGTGAGCTGCGAACCTCGATGGAAGATCAACTCCGCGCCGGTGCCGGGCAACAGCGCGGGCAGCTCGCTCGGGTCGCCCTCCCAGGTCCAGATCCGATCAACGCACCGTGCGAGCGCCGGCCCAACCGGCACAAACGTCGTGCGCATAGCACCTATTTTAGCTGGTTCGCCGTACATGGCCGGGACATGCTCAGTCTCGCCTCTGAGCCGCACGAGCCCGTGGACGAAGGGCGGCCCCAGCCGATGGCCGCTTTTTCCTATCGATCCTCCCGGGTGGTGACAACCATGGTCGCCATGACAGCAGTATTCGCCATCTTGAAGGCGCGTCCAGAGCGCGTGGGCCAGGTTCAGCAGGAGCTTCTCGAGCTGAAGCGCTTGACGCGGGAGGAGGTGGGCGCGGTCGGCTACGAGGTTTTCCGTGGGGACGACGGAGTCTTCTTGGTCTTCGAGCATTACGTTGACCGGTCCGCCTGCGATGCGCACTTCGCTACTCCGTATGTGTCTGCCTTTCTGGCCCGCGTGCCGGAATTGTTGACCGGTGAACCGCAGGTCCAGTTCGCGACCGAAGTGTCTGATTCGAATCCTTCGTGACATCGACTTCCGAACGTTGAGGAGGCGGGAAGTATGCAGCGCAGTGTGTTGGGCAAGGACCTCGTCGTTTCCGCGGTTGGTCTGGGCTGTATGGGCATGACCTTCGGCTACGGGTCGGTGGGGCGGGAGCAGGCACTCGCCACCGTGGAGCGGGCGCTTGAGCGCGGGGTGACGTTCTTTGATACGTCCGACCACTACGGCTCGGGAACCAACGAGACGCTGATCGGGGAGGCGCTCGCCGGTCGGTGGGACGAGGTGCAGATCGCTACCAAGTTCGGGTCGATGCCGGTTCTCGAGTCGGGGCGGGTTCCCGACGGCAGACCGGAACAGGTGCGTCTGGCGGTGGAGGGTTCACTGCGTCGACTGGGTGTGGACACCATCGACTTGTACTACTTGCACCGGGTAGACCCCCGGGTTCCTATCGAGGAAACCGTCGGCGCAATGGCTCAACTGGTGTTGGAGGGCAAGGTCCGGCATCTGGGGCTCAGTGAGGCTTCGCCGGCGACAATCCGGCGCGCGCACGCGGTACACCCGATCACCGCAGTGCAGAGCGAGTACTCGCTGTGGAGCCGCGATGTTGAGCATGAGGTCCTGCCCACGTTGAGAGATCTCGGTGTTGGGTTCGTGCCGTACAGCCCCCTGGGACGGGGCTTCTTGACGGGCGCGATCGCTTCGGTGGAACAGCTCGACACGGACGACTTCAGGAGGGTTAGTCCGAGGTTCCAGGGTGAGAATTTCGCCCGCAATCGCCAGCTTTTGCGTCCGTTGCGTACTCTTGCCCGAACCGTTGACGCGACCCCGGCTCAGGTCGCGCTGGCTTGGGTGATGAGGATGTGTCCGGGAGCCGTCCCGATCCCTGGCACCACTCGGCCCGAGCGTATCGACGAGAACGTCGAAGCGCTGGCGGTGCAGCTCGAAGACGAACATTTGGCTGATCTTGACATCGCGTTTCCGCCTGGCGCGCCGGCCGGGACCCGCTGGCCCGAACAAATGATGGAGTTCCTGAACGGCTGACGAGCGCCCTATGCCCGGGTTGCGCCGACGCAGGTTCGCCTTCCAGCTGGCCCAAATGAATTCCGCCCGCCACACGCTTTCGGTATGGGAGTCGCTGGAGCACCTGCGGGACTACCCTGCTGCGAGCCGACGGCCCAGGTCCGGAGGCCTTCACGTTCCGGCGCTCCTTCCCGGCACTTCAGCCGACTGCCACGGCGAGCAGCCACCATCGGCTCATGCAGCTGATGGTGAGGCCGACAAGTGACGCAACAGCGGGACCACCGAGACCAGCACGAACACGCTGAACAGCGTCAAGGGCAACATGCCCGCCGGCCGTACCAGTGACCACCAGTCCTGTCTCAGCATCGACCAGTTGGCAAAGACGTTCGCCGGCACATCCATCGCCATCACGACCAATCCGAGCCAAACACCGTTCGGACGCGCCAGCGCCACCAGCACCACCACGATCGGATCCAGGACCACCAGGCTGATGAAGAACACCTGCAGCACGACAGGCCCGTACGAGGCATAAGCGCCGAGCCCGCCACGCAGAAGGTCCGCGACATGCGCGCGAGTTCCCTCAACGAATCCGATCACATACACAACCAGCGCACACCGAACCCAAACCGGTTGGGCGCCCCAACGCTGCCGCAATTCGATCCCCACCTCGAGAAGTTAACTGGCATGCCCCTCTGCCCGTGACCGCGACACCGCCTACAGGTCGTCGTACGCAACTATTGCGTCTGGCAACAACTTGACATTGGTTCCCGCCGGTGGGTCCGCTACGCGGTGCGCATCTGGCTCGTCGTTGCTTTACGACGGCCTGTGGGTCAGGGACGTGGTCCGGCGGGGATCACTCGGGCAGGCCGATGCCCGTCATGGATTCTGAGAGCGACCACAGGCGCCGGGCTTCGTCCTCGTCGACCTGGGCGTCGACCACGCGGCAGTCCGCGCAATACGCGCCGCCGTGTGCAGTGAGCATCGGTGACGTGGCTGCCCACAACGTCGTGGCTGCCCCCTGTTCGGGTGTCTTGAACAATCCTGGTGTGGCTACGCCGTTGCTGTCGATCCAACCGGCCGCAACCATCTCTTCGGTGTCCAAATGCCGTTGCAGCGGAGTGAGTATGTAGCCGGGATTGACAGAAAAGGCACGGACCTCGGCCCGGGCACCCAGCCGGTCGAGGTGGCGGGCGAAGAGAATGTTGGCGAGCTTCGATTGCGTGTACGCAGCCCATTTGTCGTATCCGTGCTCGAACTGAACGTCGCGCCATCGAATGGACCAGGCCGGGTCCCATCCCGAAGCGACCGAGACGACGCGAGCGCCTGCCGCGGAGCGGAGCGCGGGCCACAGCAAGCACGTCAGGGCGTAATGTCCTAGGTGGTTGGTCGCGAACTGCGCTTCCCACCCCGGACCGACGCGCGTCTCGGGGCACGCCATGATCCCGGCGTTCGCGATCAGGAGGTCCAGCCGGTCGTGCCGGTCCAGAAACCGTTGGCTGAACGCGCGAACGGACGCGAGATCGGCGAGGTCCACCTCGTCGAGCTCGATTCCGTCGAGGCCGTCCAGCGCCCGCTTTGCCGCCTCAGCGCGTCGAGCGGGAACGACAACACGTGCGCCGGCACGGGCAAGCTCGCGTGTCGCGACCAACCCGAGGCCGGAGTATCCCCCGGTCACCAAGGCCAAGCGGCCTGCGAGGTCCACCGTTGACATGACCTCGACGGCCGTGCTCTGCGCGTCGTGATCGGGGAGATGAGATTTGTCAGCCATGCCGAGCAAGCTAGGTACTAGACCTTGGTCTAGGTCAAGCGGTTACGGTGAAGGAATGAGCGGTCAGGTGCTGAGCATCGGCGAGGTAGCGAAGCGAACGGGGTTGAGTGTTCACGCGCTGCGGCTGTATGAACGCGAGGGCCTGCTCGCCGGCACCATCAGCCGGGACCGGTCCGGCAGGAGGGTGTACAGGTCGTCGGACGTCGAATGGATCTTGAACTGCATCAAGTTTCGGGCTTCCGGGATGTCCCTGGCCAATATCCGGCGGCTGGCGGAACTTGTGCGGAGGGGCGAAGGGAACGAGGCGGAGCGCCTCGAGGTGTTGCGCGAGCACAGCTCACATATCTCCGCAGAGATCGCGCAGTTGCTTGATTGTCTCGAACTGGTGAATGGCAAGATCGCCAGCTATGAACGGCATCTCGCGGAACTGGGGACCGGAGACCCTTGGTAACACCTGGAGACGTGCACTCCGTCAGCCAGCGCTACGCACCCGCTGCGTACCACCGAGCGACCCCGTGGGCAGCTCGCCGGGGAGTTCGTCCTCACAGGCTTCGCAGAAGCACCGAACCAATCCAACGCATCCGCCGAGTACGGCCTGTCGCGAGTCCTCGGTGCTCTATCAAGCCGCCGATGGCACTGAGCTGCCCTTGCTGGTCTTCGATCCGGGCGAAGACCTACGGCCGCGCGCCGGAACCTGGCGTCGCGCGGAATCTTCGCAGTCTCGGCCGGGTACCGGCTGCTGTCTCGTGGCGCTGCCGGCATCGACGATTGCATCGCTGATGTTCGACGCGCGGTCGAGCAGTTCGCGCGGCTGGCCGCGTTGCGCGGGCTCGAAGCACAGCAGTTGGCCTCGGGTGGCAGTTCGGCAGGTGCTCATCTCGCGCTTGTTGCCGCGATGACCGCCGCGGACGTGCCTACTGCGGCGTCGGAGCCCGCCGTCGCGGCGGTGGTCGCCCTCAATCCTGCGGGCTTGGATCTGCGGACCTTCGAGCCGGACGCGCAGCGCCGCCTCGAAAAGCAGGTAGGCATCGATGAGGGCAGGCTACTCGACTACTCACTGATCGAGTTCGTGCGACCAGGGAACCCGCCGATGCAGATCCACCACGGCACCCGCGACGACGTCGAGCCGATCGAGTCCGTGCGGCGGTTCCGGGACGCGATGGTGCGCTCTGGCAACGAGTGCACGCTACTCGAGTACGAAGACGCCGAGCATGGATTCCACTACCCTGGCAACAGCCAATACTTTGGCGACGTCATCGATACCATGGTGCGGTTCCTCCTCGACCGGATTGCATCGAAGTGAACCGGCAGAGCTCTACGATGAGCAGCGTTTCCCGTCTTCAGCGCTCGGGCAGGTGCTTGAAGAAGTTCTGGATGTCGGCGATCAACAGGTCCGGCGACTGGGTCGCGGCGAAGTGCCCAGGACGGTCGAAGACGTTCCACGACACGAGATTCTTGTGGTCGCGATGGACGAAGCGACGGATCGGCATGGTGTCCTCGCTGAACTGGGCCAGAGCGACCGGTACGGTCGTCGGGGCGGCGGGACCGTCCTGTTGGGCGAACTCGTAGTAGATGCGCATCGCCGAGGCGACGGTGCCGGTGAGCCAGTGGATCATCACGTTGGTCAAAATGAAGTCGGGGTCCAGACGGCCGCGGTAGATCAGGCAGTGCCAGCCGAGCAAACCTACCTGCGAATCCGCCAGCGCGTGCGCGAGCGACTGCGGTTGCTGGGTCTGGAGTACGCCGTACGCACTCATGGTCTGCTCGAACTGCCGCTCGTTGTCCAGTGCGGCCTGCTCGTCATGGGTGAGGTTGTCCAGCTCACCCGGCACACCGGCCGGACCTGTGAAGATCTGCGTCACGTGGACACCGACGACTCGCTCCGGCGCGATCCTGCCGAGGTCCAGCGAGACGAAGGTTCCCCAGTCGTTGCCGGCCACGCAGTAGCGCTCGTAGCCGAGTTGGGTCATCAGCTGTGCCCAGGCGGCCGCGATCCGGCGTGGTCCCCAGCCGCGCTCGGTTGTCGGTCCGGAGAACCCGAATCCCGGCAGCGAAGGGACGATCAGATGAAATGCCGTCGAGGGATCGCCGTCATGTGCGCGCGGATCGGTCAGCGGTCCGATCACGTCGAGGAACTCGGCGACCGAGCCCGGCCAGCCGTGGGTGAGGATCAGCGGCCTCGCGTCCGGTTCCGGTGATCGCACATGCAGGAAATGGATCCGCTGTCCGTCGATCGTTGTCGTGAACTGCGGGTAGGCGTTGAGCCTGGCCTCCCAGGCGCGCCAGTCGTACGCCGTGCGCCAGTGGGCGACGAGCTCGCGGACATAGGCCACCGGTACGCCGTAGTCCCACCCGGAATCCGGCAACTCCTCGGTGAACCTGGCCCGATCCAGCCGCTGCCGAAGGTCGTCCAGTTCACGCTGAGGAACGTCGATACGAAACGGACTAATGGTCTGCATAGTCATCCTTAGGTCTCTGCCGAGGATCACGGGTGATTCTGTCGTCCCAGCGAGGTCAGCCCTCGCTGGTCACCCGTCCTTTCGGCGCACTCGCAACAAGGTCGGAGCCGGCAAACCCAACTTGACATTGCGGTCATGACAACCAAGAAGCTGAGCCCGAGGTAGCGCAGCCGGCGCCGACTCAACCGCCTCCGCGAGCGCGGGCCGCCGTGTGTGCTCCGGCGGTTGGTTTGGGTGGGGACGAAAGGTATGGCGGTGGGCGTGACACTGATGAGGTATGTCTACGGAAGCTGTTGCTAATTCTGTGCAGTTGCCGCCGTTGGAGAATCCGAACGAGCGTGCGGCGGTTGGTTCGGAGTTGCAGCTGGTGCTGCAGGATCTGATCGATCTGTCGCTGGTCGGGAAGCAGTTGCACTGGAGTGTGGTCGGAGCGGCCGCCCATGGTGTGCACCTGTTCCTTGACGAGTTGGTGGGGGAGTGGCGCGAGCTGGCAGATGTCGTCGCTGAGCGTGCGTGGTCTGGACCTGCGCCCCACAGATCAACCCGGCTTCTGGGAGATGTTCGGCTATCACAACTATGGAGACCCGTGGAAAGAGCAGCGCTATCAAGGCGACTGACGTGCGGCTGACAGCTCGGCGCGCGGACCGAACGCTTCGGCGGGCCAGGAGGGTGACGAGGATGGGACCACAGCCAATGCATGGCAGCACCACGTTCACGTTGAAAGGCGCCTGATGACTATCCAGCACCCGCCCGACCCGACCGCCGCCGAGATGGCGAAGCATTTGCCGCCGGCGATCACGAGGTACCTGCGCGAGGCCGATCACCAGCACAAGGCGAACGCTCACGACCTGCTGGCCGCCTTCGCCACGGACGCCGTGGTGGTCGACGACGACGGCACCACCTACACCGGTCACGACGAGATCCACCGCTGGCGGGAGACCGAGACCAGCGAGTACACCTATACGGTCGAGGTCAGCCACGTCGAGAAGTTCGACGACTCCCACTACGTCGTCACCAATCACCTGGAGGGTGACTTCCCCGGCGGTGTCGTCGACATCATCTACCGGTTCACCCTCGCCGACGGCCTCATCACCAAGCTCGAGATCGCCCCCTGACTCCGTCGCCTCGCCGTCGGGGACCACGATCTGAACTGAGATCGCGGTCACAGCGCGTTCTGCGGGAGCCGGGACCAAATCAGCTGCCAGCGATGTTGTTACCGGTGACGGCGCAGCCAGCGACGTCAGAAAAGGAGAACCGTGGCACACGACTACAGGAAGACTCCAGAGGCGGTCAGTCGCCTCACCGACAGCCAGTTCCGCGTGACGCAGAAGGACGGGACGGAACCCGCATTCCGGAACGAGTACTGGGACAACCACGAGCCCGGGATCTATGTGGATGTTGTTTCCGGACAGCCGCTGTTCTCGTCGACCGACAAGTACGACAGCGGTACCGGGTGGCCGAGCTTCACCAAGCCGATCGCGTCGGACGCAGTTCGCACAGTCACGGACAGATCGCTGTGGATGACCCGCACAGAGGCGCGGTCCACTGGAGCCGACAGCCACCTCGGTCACGTTTTCGATGACGGCCCCGCCGCGGCGGGAGGCCAGCGGTACTGCATGAACTCCGCCGCACTGCGCTTCGTCCCGGTCTCCGAGCTGGAGAGTCAGGGGTACGGCGAGTATCGGTCGCTGTTCGAGACGGCCGACACGTCCAGCGACATCACGAGCACAGAGGAGCATGCGTCATGACCAGTGGAATCGACGACACCGGGCAGGTCACCCGCAAGCCCGGCACCGAGACGGCCGTCCTCGCCGGCGGGTGTTTCTGGGGTATGGAGGACCTCATTCGCCGGCAGCCCGGCGTACTCGAGACGCGTGTCGGGTACACGGGCGGGCAGAACGACCATGCGACGTACCGCAATCATCCCGGGCACGCAGAGGCGGTCGAGATCGTTTTCGACCCGGCGCGGACGACGTACCGCGACATCCTGGCGTTCTTCTTCCAGATCCACGACCCGTCGACGGTGAACCGTCAGGGCAACGACATCGGCACCAGTTATCGCTCGGCGATCTTTCCGCTCACGCCGGAGCAGGAGGAGGTCGCTCGCGACACGATCGCCGACGTCGACGCGTCGGGCCTGTGGCCGGGCAAGGCCGTGACGACGATCGAGCCTGCGGGTCCGTTCTGGGAGGCCGAGCCGGAGCACCAGGACTACCTGGTCAAGTACCCCGCCGGTTACACGTGCCACTTCGTACGCCCGGACTGGGTGCTGCCGCGGCGCGCGACCACCGCCTGATCCGACCCCGAGGGTGTGCCCATCGCCGACGCGACGGGCACACCCTCGCCCGTTCCGTGGCGCGACAGATCCTCGCGCTGCTCAGAGGCGCAGGGTGAGGGTTGCGGTGGTGCCGTCTCGGTAGGACACCTGGACCGGGACTCCGGTTCGGTTCGCGTCTGTCAGGTCGTTGCCGGGGAGCCAGAGGGCGAACTGGGAGGCGTTGACGGTTGCGGTGATCTTGCCTCGGGTCGGGCTGGTGTAGGTGACGGCCGTGACGTCCGCTCCGGCGAGGCCGGCAGCTACCGACAGACTGTGGTTGTCGATCGAGCCGGTGCCGAGGCTCGTCGGGGTGAGGGCGCGCGGCGCCGGGCGATCAGCCGCCGGCGTTGTGCCGATGAAACCGAAGTAGCTGCGGAAGAGGTGCCGCGAGTCGTCGGTGATGCACAGCGCGCCGAACCCACTTCGGTCCGCGAGGACGACGAGCGTCCACGCACCCCGACGTTCCGCGATCGCGATGGTCGCCTTGGACAACTGATCGCGGTATTCGGGGCTGGCTGACTTCTGTTCCTTGCGGCACGAATCGGCGGCGTCGGCCCGCTCGCCTGCCGACAGACCCGTCGGCGTCGCGGTCCACGTGGCGAACGCGCGATCGCCGCCGAGGGCCGATGTCAGGACAAGGACAGCGGCAGTCGCAGCAGCAACCGAGGCGAGAGCCACGGCAATCCGCGGACCCGACCGCTTGCGCGCAGGCACCGGTGTGGGTTCGGTCGCAAGGATCCGCCGCAGATCGGCCTGCGCGCGCCGGCCGTTCGGGTCGGCGTCGGTCCTCGCCGGATCCAGGCTCTTGAGGACCTGGAGTTCGTCGATGCGAGTCATGAGAGCTGCCTTTCGGGCGAAGGGGCCGGTACATGTCCGAGGAATGCACGCAACGCTCGGCGGGCGCGGCTGAGTCGCAACCGGAACGCAACGGGGGAGATCCCGAGGACAGCCGCGGCCTGGGGTGCGGTGAGGTCGTCGAGTACCGCGAGCGCCAGCGCTTCCTGATGAACCCCGGAGAGCTTGTCCCACGCTCGCGCGAGATCGATCTGCCGGGCCACGAGCTCGGAGTTGTCGGCGGTGACGGTCGTCGTCTCGCTGAGCCGGACAGCCAGTGCCGTCCGCCGTCGCGCTCCGCGGTGAACATTGAGGATGACGTTCCGCGCGATGCCGAACAGCCAGGCCCGCGCGTCCGGCAGGCTCGTCGGTACGTCGTCAGTCCGCCGCCAGGCAACCAGGAACGCCTCGGCAACGATGTCCTCGGCCTGCTCGTCGGATACCCGTCGCCGCGCGAACCGGACCAGGTCGGCGTACGTCGCCTCGAACAGCCCGGTGAACCGTGCCTCTCGCTCCGGCGGTGAATGCTCACTCATGACTCGGACCTGTCCAGCACCGCACGGAGTGTGTCGCCGTCAGGCGGACTCGCGGATGACGAGCTCCGTGGGGAGGATGACGGCGGAGCGGGTGTTGGTGCCGATGCTGTCGAGCAGGAGGCGGACCATTTCGGTGCTGACGCGGGTGAAATCCTGGCGGATGGTGGTCAGCGGCGGGTCGGCGCTGACGGCGACCTTGGAATCGTCGAAGCCGCCGACCGCGACATCCTGTGGGATGCGCTTGCCCGCGCGGTGCAGGGTCGAGATCGCGCCGAGAGCCATCAGATCACTGCAGACGAAGACGGCGTCGAGGTCGGGGGCGCGGTCCAACAGGTCCGCCATCGCCCGCTCGCCGGACGCCTGGGTGTAGTCGCCGTGGGTGATCAGTCCCGGGTCCGGTTCGTCGATCACGTCGCGGTAGCCGGCCAGCCGGTCGACGCCACCGGGGGTGTCGGTCGGTCCGGTGATGATGCCGATGCGCCGGCGGCCGCGGGACCGCAGGTAGTTCACCATCTGCCGTGCACCGTCGCGGTCGTCGGCCGCTACGTAGGAGATCTCGCGCTCGTGCCCGATCGGCCGCCCCGCCGCCACGATCGGCAATCCGCGGGATCGGAGTTCGTCGGTCAGCGGGCTGCCGGCGTGCTCGGACACCAGCAGTACGCCGTCGACATGCCCGGCGGTGACCCAGCGACCGACGCGCCGCCGGTCCTCCTGGGTGCCGGCGATGGTGAGCAGCAAGGTGATGTCGCGCTCGGCCAGGGCTTGGGTGCAGCCTTTCAGGAGGATGTTGAAGTTGGGGTCCTCGAACAGCCGGTCCTGCGGGTCGGAGAGGATGAAGGCAACCGAGTTCGACCGTTGGGTGACCAGGCTGCGCGCGTGCTGGTTCACGACGTACCCGGTCTTGCGGATCGCGCGCTGTACGGCGGTCAACGCGTCGGGGGACACGTAGTGGCCGCCGTTGAGCACGCGGGAGACCGTTCCCCGGGACACGCCGGCGACTTCGGCGACGTCCTCCATGGTCGGGCGGCGGGAAGCGTTCGAGGAGCTCATGGTCACATTCTGCGTCGAGGCGTGCGAACCACTCGCACGCCACCCGCGGGTACGACGAGATCGCCCGAGCAGGACGCACCGGTGAGCAGTTCGTCGCCGTCACCGGCCAGCGTGGCGTCACGCTCTCCGTGGTTGATGGCGAACAGGTACTCGTGCTCCGGCCCGACACGTCGTACAACCTCCAGGTCTTCAGGCACGTCAGCGTGGGGCGGGAGGCCGGCGTCGCGCAGTACGGCGGCGAGATCGTGGGCGCTGAGGCGGGTCGAGATGTACCACGCCGTTCCGCGTCCGAGCCGGTGACGGGTGATCGCGGCCTGCCCGGCGGCGGGTCCCTCGGTGTAGTGCCGAATGGCCTCCGCGCCGTCGAGGACGAGGTCCTCGGCCCAGACGTCGCCGCAGGAGCCGTCGTCGAGACGGACCCGCTCGCCTTCTCGCAGCGGCAGGAACTCCTCGACGGACAGGCCGAGCAGCTCGCGGAACGCCCCGGGGTGGCCACCCGGATGGACGGCGTCGTTCCCGTCGACGATGCCGGAGAAGTACGACACCACGAGTGTGCCGCCGTTGCGGACGTACGTCGTCAGGTTGTCCGCAGCTGCCGGGGTTGTCAGGTAGAGGCTCGGTACCAGTACGACGGGGTACTGCGAGAGGTCGCCTTCGGGGTCGACGAAGTCGGCGGTCAGGTGCGAGCGCCACGTCGCCTCGTAGAACGCCGAGACTCTGTCGAGGTACGAGAGGTCGACGGAGGGACGCCACTCGAGCTCGAGCGCCCACCAGGACGGCCAGTCCCAGGCGATCCCGACATCTGCGACGACGCGAGTGCCCCGGAGCTCGCCGAGCCGGGAGATATCGGTGCCCAGGGCAAGCACCTCGCGCCAGACCCGGGTCCCGGTGCCACCGTGCGGAACCATCGCGGAGTGGAACTTCTCGCCGCCGAAGCGCGAGGCCCGCCACTGGAAGAAGAGTGCCGACTCCGCGCCGCGAGCGAGGTGACTCAAGGTGTTGCGGCGCAGCTCACCGGGACGCTTGGCGACGTTGCGGGGTTGCCAGTTCACCGCACTCGTCGAGTGTTCCATCAGCAACCATCCGCGGCCGCCGGCGACCGATCGGGTCAGGTCCGCCGACATCGCGAGCTCGATGTGGTTGGCCGCCTGCTCGGCGTAGAGGTAGTGGTCGTTGGCAACCACGTCGACCTCGGCGGCCCAGCGCCGGTAGTCGATCCACTTGCAGTTGTTGATCATGAAGTTGGTCGTCACGGCAACCCCGGGGGAGAGCCTGCGGAGGAGGTCTCGCTCGGCGATGTAGTTGTCGAGGTGCGTGTCGGAGCTGAACCGGAAGAAGTCCAGTTGCTGCGCCGGATTGACCGCCATCGGGGAGGCGAGCGGAGGCTCGATCTCGGCCCAATCACCGTAGCGCTGCCCCCAGAACGTTGTGCCCCAGGCGTCGTTCAGGTTGTCCAGGCGGACATAGCGGCGTCGCAGCCAGCCTCGAAACGCCTCGGCCGACGTTGCGCAGTGGCAGTGTGTGTTGGCGCCGCCGTACTCGTTGTGGACGTGCCACATCGTCAATGCGGGATGACCCGCGTAGCGTGCCGCGAGCTGCTCGGTGATGGCGATCGCGGCTTCCCGGTACTCGGGAGAATGCGGGCAGAACGCCTGCCGGCCGCCGGCACCGAGCAACCTTCCGTCACGGTCGACGAGGCGTGCCTGCGGATGGCGCCGGAAGAACCAGGGCGGCGGGGCCGCGGTGGGCGTGGCCAGGTTGACCGAGATGCCGCCGTCGTGGAGCAGGTCGACAACCCGGTCCAGCCACCCGAAGTCGTACGTTCCTGGAGACGGCTCGAGCAGGGCCCAGGCGAAGATCCCCACGTTGACCAGGTTGACCCCCGCGTCCTGCATCAGCCGGACATCCTCGGACCACACGTGCTCGGGCCACTGCTCGGGGTAGTAGTCGCCGCCGAAAGCGATGCCGGTCAGCTGCGGCAGGACTGGCTCGGCGCGGCCGGCCGATCCCGAATGAACCGGTACGACGATGCTCATCGACAGGTGTCCGATCTGGGAGCGCGAACAGAAACGGCACTCATCATGACATGAGGATCCGAGGTTTTCGAGCTATTGACAGCGGTATGGACGGCCAACAAACTGTGAGCGCTCCCAGTCAGGAGCGCGGACTGAGGAGGTCGGGATGAACGGATCGGCGCGGATCAGCAGGCGGCGACTGCTCGGCGGGGCATCCGCTGTCGTCGGCGGCGCGGCCGCCGGGGGACTGCTGAGCGGCTGCAACGCCAACTCGTCGGGCAGCTCGGCCGGCAACGGCGGCGGGGGCGGCGGGAGCACCGTCACGCTGACCGTGATGTACAACAACAACGAGCTGACCAAGGACCACATCGCGGACTTCGAGGCGAAGAATCCCGGGATCAGGATCAACTTCCTGCAGACCGACGCCACGCGGCTGAACGCGATGCTCGCGTCCGGCACTCCACCGGACTTCGTCCGCGGTGCGGCCGTCGGCAGCGCCAACGTCAACGCGCGCGGGCTGGCGACCGATCTGACGCCGTACCTCGAGAAGAGTCAGGTGCTCAAGAAGGACGATCTGCTGGGAGTCAACGACAGCTTCCGCTGGGACGGCAGCAAGATCGGTCAGGGCTCGTACTACGGGATCGTGAAGGACTGGAGTCAGGACGCGACGCTGTGGTACAACGCCCAGCTGTTCGACCAGGCGAAGACCCCGCACCTGAGCGAGACCGAGCCGATCGGCTACGACGACTTGCTTGCGGTGGGCAAGAAGCTGACCAGCAGGCAGGGCGGCAAGACGAAGGTTTACGGCCTGGGAGTGGAGTGGGCCTGGAACCTGTTCGCCCCGCTCGCGACGATGATCCTGCAGCAGGGCGGACAGATCTACAACGGTGACCTGACCGAGACGGACTTCACCAGCGCGGCTGCTCGCCGGGCGGTGGCGTGGTACGTCGACTTCGCGCAGGCCGGCGTCGGGCCGTCCTCGCTCGATCCGCTGCCGGACGGCGCCGACCTGTCCACCTTCATGGCGAAACGGATGGCGATCAGCCAGGACGGCTACTGGTACGGCGGCAACTTCGTCAAGGAGACCGCTCTGCATCCGGTGATCCGGATGGCGCCGGCGCCCGTGATGGGGGATCACCGGGTGAGCCCGACGTACGCCGGTATGGGTGCCTGGATTCCCGCCAAGTCGAAGCACAAGGACGAGGCGTGGAAACTGATGGAGTACTTCATGGCGGGGCCTCCCGCGGAGGAGCGCGCGAAGAGCGGCTGGGGCCTGCCTGCCTTGAAGTCGCTGCTGCCGAAGCTGCCGCAGGATCTGCCGTACCAGAAGCAGGCGTACAAGACGGCGCAGAACGAGCTGCAGTTCAGCGCGCCGCTGCCGGACTCGCCGTACGCGACCGTGGATACCTGGAATCTCACGCTGGACAAGCACCTGCAGAGAGCGATCAAGAAGCAGGCGACGGTCGACGCCGCCTGCAAGGCGATCACCGACGACGTCAACAAGGTGCTCAAGCAGGGCAAAGAGCAGATCGGCTGACCGCGACATGGCCCGAACCAGCTGGTCGCGGTACTCGAACCGATCCTTCTACCTGTTCGTCTCGCCCTGGGTGCTCGGCTTCCTCCTGCTCACCGTGGTGCCGCTGGGCTATGCGTTCGGGATGAGCTTGACGAACTTCGACGGCAGCTCACCGCGCTGGCGATGGGTCGGGATCCGCAACTACACCGAACTCTTCGGCGACAGCGAGGCGTGGCACGCTCTGCTGCGCACGATCGCCTACACGGCAATCGCCGTACCGCTGAGCGTCGCAGCCGCACTCGGACTCGCCGTACTGCTCAACCGGCGGCTGAAAGCGCTCGGCCTGTGGCGGACGATCTTCTTCCTGCCGTCGGTGGTTCCGGTGGTGGCGATGGCGATCATGTGGAAGCTCGTCCTGAACCGGGACGCCGGCATCGCGAACGCGCTTCTGCACGTCGTCGGGATCAAGCCGATCGCGTGGCTGATAGATCCCATGGCCTTCTATGCGCTGATCATCCTGACGCTGTGGGGCCTCGGGGGCGGCATGGTCATCATGCTGGCCGCGCTGCAGGGCGTTCCGGCCGAGCTGGAGGAGGCGGCAGTCGTCGACGGCGCGGGCCGGTGGCGGGTGTTTCGGCACATCACGGTTCCGATGATCTCTCCGGTCATCTTCTTCCAGGTGGTGACGGGGGTGATCGCGACGTTCCAGATCGTCGTACAGCCGCTGCTGCTGGCCGAGACCAACAGCATCGCCGGGGTAGGGCAGGTGCCGCGGAGCACTCACTTGTACATGGTGCAGGTGTATCAGGAGTTCTTCACCAGCAACCGGTTCGGATACGGGTCGGCGATGCTGTGGGTGTTCTTCCTGGTCATCCTGGCCTTCACGCTACTCATCCAGCGATCCAGTCGCCTCTGGGTGCACTACGAGGTCGACACCGAGTCGGACCGTTAGGAGAACGTGCTGTGCACGACCGCCGTACCGCATCCGCCGCTGTCCACCGGCTGCCGCTGGTCAAGGTCCGTCTGAGTGCGGGGGCGATCTACGTCCTGCTGATGGCACTCGCGGTGCTCTTCGTCGGGCCCTTCGTCTGGTTGCTGCTGGCGGCCTTGAAGACCCGGGACGAGTGGGCCGCCGTGCCGACGCACATCCTGCCCCGGCAGGCGCAGTGGGGGAACTTCGTCCACGCGCTGACAGACATCAACTTCCCGGCGTACGCCGTCAACTCACTGTTCCTGTCGACCATGTACGCCGTACTTGTCACCGCCTCCAGCGCCGCCGTCGGATTCGGGTTCGCCAGACTCCGCGGCAGCGGCAAGCGTGGGCTGTTCCTCGTCCTGCTGTCGACGATGATGCTGCCGCAGATCCTGACGCTGCTGCCGACGTACGTCCTGTTCTCGAAGCTCGGGTTGGTGAACACGTACTGGCCGTGGGTGCTGTGGGGCTTCGCGGCGTCGCCGTACCTGATCTTCTTGTTCCGCCAGTTCTTCGCCGCGATCCCGCGCGAACTGGAAGACGCCGCGATCATCGACGGGTGCGGCTGGACGCGGATCTTCCTGCGGATCTTCCTGCCCCTGTCGCGACCGGTGCTGATCACGTCGTTCCTGCTGTCCTTCATCTGGACCTGGGGCGACTACATCGCGCCGGCGCTCCTGCTCGACGTCGACCACACGACGTTGTCGGTCGCCATCACCGCCTGGTACCGCGATCCGCACGGCAACGCGATCCCCACGGTGCAAGCAGCGGCCGCCGCCCTTTACGTCCTTCCCGCGCTCCTCATCTTCCTGTTCGCCCAACGCCACTTCGTCCGAAGCGTCGTCGCCTCAGGCGTCAAGGGATAAGCGCCGGCTCGACGTAGCGGTGCGGGTGGCTGGAGGTCTAGCCTGAGTAACACAGAGGTGACACCGCGTGTGGGGAGGGGCTTCGCAACGCGGGCCTCGCCCGGGAGTCAAGGGGGTCCATGGTGGGGGAGCTGAAAGTTCAGCTTGCCGAGTCAGGTGCGGATGCCGAGCGTCTGGACGAGCTGACCGGTTATCTGCGGCGGGAGTTGCTGGAGCTGGACGTCGACAACGTCACGGCGCTGCCGGCGGGGGAGCCGCCACCAGGCACGAGGGCGCTCGAGTTCCTCGCGATCGGCGGGTTGCTGGTCACCTTCAGCGAAGCCACCGAGGGTGTGCGCAAGGTGGTGTCCGTCATCAGGAACTGGCTGGCGCGAGGCGACGGCGTCAAGCGGACTGTTCGGCTGGAGCTCGACGGCGACGTACTGGAGCTCTCGGAGGTGAGTGCCCCGGAGCAGACGCGACTGATCGAGTTGTTCGTCAGCAGGCACGCCGATCCCGGGGGCAAGTAGTGGACGGCCGGCGCAGAGCCCTGATCGTCGCGAACGACGAGTACGACCACGACGGGCTTCGGCATCTGAGGTCGCCGGCCGCCGATGCCGAGGCGCTCGGGCGGGTTCTCGGCGACGGGCAGATCGGCGCCTTCGACGTAGAGACGGTTCGCAACGAACCGTCGTACGTCATCCAGACGCGGATCGAGGACCTGCTCGCGGAGAGTCAGCCGGACGACGTGCTGTTGCTGCACTTCTCGTGCCACGGCCTGAAGAGCGAGTCGGGCGAACTGTTCTTCGCCGCCCGGAACACCCGGCCGAACCGGCTGAGTTCCACCGCGATCTCGGCGGACTTCGTACGGCGGTGCATGCAGGCGAGCCGGTCGCGCAGCGTCGTACTGCTGCTGGACTGCTGCTACGGCGGGGCGTTCGGCAAGGGCGTCGCGGTCCGGTCGACCGGAGATGTCAACGTCCTGGACAGTTTTCCGGGCAATCGGGTCGGCGGCGGTCGGGGTCGGGCGGTCATCACCGCGTCGAACTCGATCGAGTACGCGTTCGAAGGCGACGAGCTCGCCGACGACCACAGCAGCCGTCCGTCCGTGTTCACGACCGCGCTGGTGGAGGGGCTCGCGACCGGTGACGCCGACCGGGACGAGGACGGTTGGGTTTCGCTGAACGAGTTGTACGACTACGTGTTCGACCGGGTGCGTGCGCAGACGCCGCATCAGACGCCCAGCCGGGACGTGGAGATGCAGGGCGAGCTGTACCTGGCCAGAAGTCGCCGGCGGCGGATCAAACCACAGCCCATTCCGGCTGATCTGCAGGCCGCGATGACCGACGCGAACATGTTCTCGCGTCTTGGCGCGGTCAGTGAGTTGCGGTCGCGACTGCTCAGCGAGAATTTGCCGGCGGCGGTCGGGGCGCACGAAGCGCTGGTGGAGATCGCGCGGACGGATATCCAGTACGTCGCTGAGCCCGCGCAAGCGGCCGTCCGGGAGGCGACCCTCCGTCCCAGTGCGACGGCGCTGCGGTTCGAGCCGGTCGTTTCGGGCGCGGAGCCGCCGCACCTCGTTCTCCAGTTGCTCGGCCCGCCGGTCGCGAGGATCTGTACGCCGCACGCATCGGACGACTGGATCCACGTCGAAGAGACACCCGAGGGCCTCGATATCTCCGTCGACACCCGTGCCACCCGGACCGGAACCCTTAATCTCAAAGGCCCTACCGGCGAAGTCGACCTCCCGGTAACCGTGACCGTCCTCCCGGCCGAACAGCTGGCGGCACCCGAGGAACCACCGACCGCCGAGGAACCACCGGCCGCGAAGGACGTGCCGCCCGCTCAGAAACCACCGGCTCCGGCGGACGTGCCGTCCGCAGAGGAACCACCGGCTCCGGCGGACGTGCCGTCCGCAGAGGAACCACCGGCTGCGGAGGATCTGCCGTCCGCGCAGGCGCCATCGGTGGGGGAGCAGGTGCGGGCCACGGAGGAGACGCCGACTGTGCAGGACGCGCCAGCTGTGAGTGGCGCACCTGTTGCAACGACCGAGCCCGCTCCGGGCCCAGCGCCTACCGAGCCGCAAGTGGCTCCGGCTGCGAGCGTGTCAGCTGCCGCTCCGAGGCCGGGCCGGCCGCACCCGGATCCTGCTCGGACGGCTCCGGCGGGGGTTCGTCCTACCGAACCGGTCCAGCCACGTCCTGTCGAAAGCGGTGCGCCGCCGCCGACGGCTCAGCCAGTCGCCGCGCAGCGGAGTGGCGGGCGTGAGATCGGCTCGATCCTGTGGGCGCTCATTCCCCTGCTGTCGTTGGGTTTGCTGGCCTTCGTGCCCTTCGTTCACGCCGCCGTACGACTGAAGAACGCCGCCCTGTGGCTGGCCGCGGCCGGTTACGCCGCGCTCCTGGTCGCATTCCTCGCACTGAACGTCCCGGCGATCCTGATCCTGTTGATCGTCGCCGCCAGCATCCACGCCTTCGTGCTCCGGGAGCGTGTCTTCGCGGTGGCCGAGGCAACCCCGGTCGGACGACCTGCTGCCCCGCCCGCCACCGCCCGCCAGGTCCCCATGCCGCACTTCCGGGTTGTTGCCCTGGGCATCGCCGGGTCGGGGAAGACGGTCTATCTGTCGAGCATGTTCCACACCGTGAACGTTCCGACCGCCACTCGCTCGTACTTCCTGGAGACGGCCGCCGCGCAGCGGATCTATCTCAGCAAGGTGTTCGACGAGGTGAGCGACACCGCCGAGCCGTGGCCGCGGGGAACGCGCACGGGCGAGACCCGGGAGCTCGTCTTCGACTGCATGTCGTTCGACCGTGGCACCAAGCATCAGGTGTTCACGATCAGCTATCTCGACTATGCGGGCGAACTGCTGGAAACCCAGCAGGCAGCGGGTTCGACCGGCCTCAGCGATCTGGAAGCACGGATCCGCAATGCCCACGGGCTGCTCGGCATGCTGGACGGCTACCGGGTCCTCCAGTTCCTCCGCGGCGAACCTGCCGGACAACGCTACTTCCGCAGCTCGATCCAGCCGATGACCGGAATGATGGCCGGCGCCACCTGCCCGATCCACTTCGTTCTCACCAAGTGGGACCTGATCCGCGGGTTCGGTGAGCCGGTCGATGCCGATGACAACCTCCGGCTCAGCCTCGTCCGCGATGCCCTGATGAACACTGCCCAGCTGAACGCGCTCGTCGAGACGCACAGCTGGGAGGGCCGGATCATCCGGCTGATCCCGGTCAGCGCGGTCGGCCCGGACTTCGCCCAGATGGACACCGACGGCCGGATCCTGAAGCTTCCGAACGGCCAACTCCACCCGGCCAACGTCGAGGTGCCGCTCACCGCGATCCTTCCGGACCTGTTCCGGCAAGTGGAGCAGTCTCTCGATCCGGCCACTCGTCAACAGCTCGCCGCGGACGCCAGATCCCGGCACGAGCCACGGTTCTCGATGACGGCGTTCCTGAATCTCCCGGCCGGCGCGACGCTGGGCCGGAGGCTTCAGGACGTCGTCGGTGGGTCGGCCGGGCGTGAGGTCGTCGGGATGTTTCTCGACTGGATGGCGGGTATGCCGACGGACGAGGCGAGGGCGGTGGGTGAGCAACGACGCGACGCCCGGCGCCAGGCGGCGACTGTCGAGCTGGCCCGTGCGCGCGTGCTGGGCGAGTTCGCCGCGGACTTGCAGCGGCTCGAGGAACGGTTGCCCGCTTCCCGGCTCGGTGGACGGTGACCACGGTGCCCGATTCACCGCCGTACGGCTGGACGTTCCTGGTCGCCCGTGGCCGGCAGCAGGGGTACCAGCCGCTGCTCGTCCCGGATTTTCTTGCTGAGAGCAACGAGTACGGCGTACTCGACCAGGCCACCGGTGGCGAGTCCGGCGTGGCGATCACGCCGGTCCAAGGGCTGGTGGCGGGTGACGTCGTACTCGTGTCTCGAAGTGAACGGCTCGGGGCCGGCGATATCGGATGGTTGTCCGGGCCGGCGACCGACCAGTTCGGCCGGCCGTTGGAGCTGTTGTACGGGTTCGTGCTGCGAGGCGGCTCGATCGGCGAGGTGGACGACGCCGACCTCGCCGCCGCACGAGCGGAGGCGGTCGCGACCTACCGGCGCTTCCTGGCCGCCGAGTCGGCGTTCGAGCGGGAGATCTCCCGGCCGTTCGTCCTGCGGTCGATCCCCGAGCTGGTGCTCTCGACCACGCCCGCTCACCTCGTCGATCCAGGAACGGAAGCGCCCGAACCGGTGGCGGTGGCCGCCAGACCATCCCCAATCGTCAGCCGGAACCTTGTCCTGGTCGTCGTCGTGGCCATCGCTGTCTCGGCAGCCGTTTGGGCCCTGCTGCTCCGCGGACGCGGCGGACCAGTGACCGAAGTCGATCTCGTCGAGCTCGAGTCGACAGCGGTCGATTGCACTCGACCCGTCACCGTGCAGGCCAGGATCACGACCGACGACGCCGCGACCGTGACGTACCACTGGGAGTCCAAGCTGACGACGAACTCGAAGCCGGTCACCGTCGAGTTCGCCTCAGCTGCCACGAAAGTGGTCGAAACCACCGTCGATCCCGCCGCGACATCCGGTGCGTTCAGCTTCAAGGAGACCCTGGTCGTCGAGCACCCGAATTCCACCGAGTCCTCCCACGAGTACAAACTGAGTTGCCGCTGAGCGTGTCACACATCGACCGGTCCAGACGTCAAGTCAAGGACTGATGTCGAGGCGAAGGAGGGCGGCGATGCGGACAGGAGCGGTTACCAGGATCGCTCGGGTCGCAAGCCGGATGTGCTGCGGAATCCTTGTCGGGGTGGCAGCCACGGTGCTCGTGCTCGAGCTTGCGCTTCGGTCGCTCGACGGGCCGCAGTACGTCGCTGTGCGCCAGGCGGAGTACGAGTACTTCACCTGGTTCATCGGCGCGATCTTCGCGGCAACGCTGATCGCCGTTGTGACGCTCGTCGTTCAGGCGTACAAGACGGACAGGGCGCTGCTGCGGCCGACGCTCATCGCTCTGGTCCTGATCCTGGTCGCGGTCGTCGTCACAGTGGTGGTCAACGGTCCGATCAACCTGGAACAGCAGGGATGGACAGCACAGGATCCACCGGCGGACTGGGCGAGCCTACGCGATCGGTGGCAGATCGCACACGCCGTACGAACGGTCGCGCTGTGCGCGGCACTGGGATATCTCACCGTCCGGCCGCGCCGGCGGAGGTAGGGCCGGCGTGCGACTGCTCGATGCTGTCGAGGATCCATGACAGGCCTGCTTCGAAGCTGTCCGGCTGCGTGGCGAAGCCGTGGCGCAGGAGTGGCGCGATGTGGGGGTGGTCGCCGCTGTCGGCGCGTTCGGTGAGGTAGCTGTTGACGGTCGCCGTCCATTCGCCGGCGGCGCGTGCGTCCGACGGTACGGCGCGCCGCTGCGCCACGACCCGGATGACGTAGCCGACCGTGTAGTCGTTGACGGCTGTCACGATGGTCCAGGCGGCTTCGGTGGAAACGGACAGCGGCGCGACGGCCCGCATCCATTCGTCGAGGACCCGGAGCGTGTTCGGTCCCAGCTGGATGCGATCGGTCATCAACTCGATCGTCCACGGGTGCGCCAGTCCTTGGTCTCTGGTGCGCCGCGCGATGGCCTCGAGTGCGGTTCGCCAGTGCTGCGGGAGTTGGTCACCGAGAACGTTCTGTCCGGCGATCTGGTCGAACATCAGGTCGAGCAGGTCGTCCTTGCTCGACACGTGTCCGTACAGGCTCATCGGCCGTACGTCGAGCCACGACGCGACGCTCCGGATCGAGACGGCGTCCAGCCCGTCGCGGTCGGCGAGCGCGATCGCGGCGTAGACGATCGACTCGCGGCTCAGTGTCCTGCGACGAGGCTCGCGGTCGTTGCGGGCCCAGACCGGGCCCTTCGCCTCAGCCATCGGTGCGACGTGGTGGGGGTACGGGGTAGCCGCCGGCGAAGGCGTCGAACGTGGCCGCCTCCTGCTGCGTGGCGGCGTCGGACTGCTTCTTCTCGGCCACGAACGACAGCGTAACGATCGCGACCAGGCAGAGCCCGAGCGCCCCGAACAGCCATTGCCGGTCGATGCCGCCGTTGAGCTCGACCGCGCGGATCGTGGCGACCACCAGGATCCACAGCAACGCCGACGGCATCAGCCGCTTCCAGCCGAAGTGCATGAACTGGTCGTAGCGCAGTCGCGGCAGCGTCCCGCGCAGCCAGACGAAGACGAAGATGAAGAACATCACCTTGCCCATGAACCACAGGACGGGCCAGAAGCCGTCGTTTGCACCGTCCCAGATCAGGTTGATCGGCCAGGGGGCGTGCCAGCCGCCGAGGAACAGCGTGGTCGCCAAAGCCGACACGGTGGCCATGTTCACGTACTCGGCGAGGAAGAACAGCATGAACTTCGCCGAGGAGTACTCGGTGTGGAACCCGCCGACCAGCTCACCCTCGGCCTCGGGCAGGTCGAACGGTGCCCGGTTCGTCTCGCCGATCATCGAGATGAGGTAGATGACGAACGACGGTGCGAGGATCACGCCGTACCAGATCTTGTCCTGCGCCTCGACGATCTGCGACGTCGACATCGAACCTGCGTACAGGAAGACCGCGACGAACGAGAGGCCCATCGAGACCTCGTAGGAGATCATCTGGGCGCTCGACCGGAGTCCGCCGAGCAGCGAGTACGTCGACCCGGACGACCAGCCGCCCAGCACCACGCCGTAGATGCCGACCGAGGCCATCGAGAGCACGAAGATCACCGCGACCGGCAGGTCGGTCAGCTGCAGCGGCGTGACGGTGTCGCTCCACGGCAGCTTCACCGTCGGCCCGAACGGGATCACCGACCAGGTGACGAACGCGGGAACGGCCACGATCGCCGGCGCGCACACGAAGACCAGCTTGTCGGCCGTCTTCGGGATGAGGTCCTCCTTCAGGATCAGCTTCATGCCGTCGGCCAGCGACTGCAGCAGGCCGAACGGACCGTTGACCTTGGGGCCGATCCGTTGCTGCATCCGGGCGACCAGGCGGCGCTCGGCCCAGATGTTGAAGAGCGTCAACAGCATCAGGATCACGAAGATCACCGCTGCCTTCAGCAGCACCAGCCACCAGGTGTCGTGCCCGAACTGCTGCAGCCCGGCGGTGCCCGGGCCCGCCACCTCCACGCCGCTCAAACCGATACACGGTATCGCCATAAGTCTCCCCGCCAAGTGAGCAGGTATCCGTTAATAGATACGGTGTATCAGTAAGCCAGCGGCTCTGGCAAGCGGGCCTTCCGCCGCACAACCTGCTCAGGCGGCGGTCAGACCTGTTGTTTCGCGGGGATTTGCTGCACGGTCTAGGAAAGGGGAAGTCGTAGCCGCAGGCGTCGGGAGTGCTTCTGATGGACAGAGGATTGCTGAATTCGTTGAGTGAGGCCGAGCGGCTGCTCGTGGCCGAGACCGAGCGGGACGTGTTGAAGGGCCTCGACGAGGACGAGTTGCTGGAGTTGCATCAGCGGGTGCGGCGGGCTCGGACGAAGTATGTGAAGAACTACCGGCGGGCGGCCGGCGCGGCTGTGGCGGAGGTCGGTAGCCGGGGCGTGTCCTATCCGAGGAACCAGCGGGATCGTGACAAGGCAGAGCTGTTCGAGTCCGTGCTGGCGCGGGTGAGCCGGCAGGTCGCAACCGCGGCCAGCCGCGCGTCGTCGGAGCTGCGCGGCGAGCGGATCGAAGCGGCGCGATCGGCGCGGGCGCGGGTTGAGGTGGCGCCGGTGCGGGCCGCCGGCCGGGCAGCGTCGGTGCGCGATACCGATGCGGCGGCCGCGCCCGCAGCCAGCAGGCGTCCTCGCGCGACCAAGACCACGGGCGGGCTGAAGAAAGACGCATCCACCCGGGCCGCCGGCGCCCGCCGCCAGGCCAAACGCGACACCCGCTGACCAGTACCTGCTGACCGGTACGGCGGTGCGCCGGATCGCCCGATTCGGATGATGCCGGCGCGCGCCGGGTCGTGTCTGCTGGTCAGCGGCAGCCCCGGCCCGGGAGGTGTGGAGATGCGCGGTGTCCCGCGACTGGTGCGGCGTGGCGGGTTCGCCAAGGCCCTGGTCGTCGGCGCAGCGCTCGTGATCGTCGGATCGGCGTACGGCGCCCTGATGCCGAACGGGGCCCAGGGCGCGGACGGTCCGCAGTCTCAGCAGATCGACGAAGGACGACGGCTGTTCGCGGTCGGGTGCTCGAGCTGCCACGGGTTGCATGCCGAGGGTGGGACCAACGGCGAAGGTCGTGTCACCGGCCCGTCCCTGATCGGTGTCGGGGCGGCCGCGGTCGACTTCCAGGTGAGCACGGGACGGATGCCGGCCGCACAGACCGGCGCCCAGGTGCCGCGGAAGCCCCCGGTGTACACCACCGACGAGATCGCGGCGCTGGCGGCGTACATCGCCTCCCTCGCACCAGGACCCGCGGTACCCGCGCAGGAGGCGTACGACGTCAGCAACGCGACGCAGGCCGAGATCGTTCGGGGCGGCGAACTGTTCCGGACGAACTGCACGGCCTGTCACAACTTCGCCGGTCGCGGTGGCGCACTGCCGAACGGAGGCTATGCGCCGTCGCTGATGCAGACCACGCCGAGAAACATGTACCAGGCGATGCTGACCGGGCCGCAGCAGATGCCGGTGTTCTCGGACCAGGTGCTCCGCCCGGAGGACAAGCGCGCGATCATCGCCTACCTGGTTGCTCTGCAACAGTCCGACGACCCTGGCGGCTTCCCGCTCGGCAGGCTCGGGCCTGTGTCCGAAGGCCTCTGGGGCTGGCTCGTCGGAATCGGCCTCCTGGTCGTTGTCGCGGTATGGATCGGCGCGAAAGTGCCGCGCATCGGCCGTAACCGAACGAAGGTTTGAAGCGCGGGTGAGGCTGCCCAATCTGGCGTGAACCGGTTAGTCTCGATTCTTTGGGGACGAATCAGCGGGAGTGTGTGGAGACCAGGACACGTCGGCCAGGGGAGGGGCGACGATGGGGAGCAGCAGCCCGACGCCCGAGCAGGAGCACGACGACTTCCGGGTTGCGGCCAGCGGCGGAATTCCGTGGCCGCCGCTGACGCTCGTGACCCGCGAGCGCTTGCATTCCGCTCTCGACCTCGGCGTACGGGCACCGCTGACGATGCTGGTCGCTCCGGCCGGTACCGGTAAGACGGTGCTGCTGTCGGACTGGGTGGCCCGGCGACGACGATCCGGCGAGCCCGTGATGTGGGTGTCGGGGCAGTCGCCCGGCGCGTTGACCGAATCCCTTCAGCACGTCATCGGTGGTGACGTGCCGAGCCTGCCGGATCCGATCGTCGTCGACGACGCTCATCTGCTGCCGGCGGCGATGGTGGCCGATGTCCTGCAGGTACTGCGGAAGTCGCCGCACGCCGTCCGGCTCGTCCTCGCCACGCGGTACGACCTTCCGCTGCCGGTGTCCGAGCTCGAACTGCGGGGGATGGCACTGACCTTGCGGTCGCGGGACCTGCGCTTCACCGACGCCGAGGCCACCGCGCTGGTGCAGGCTCACGCCAGCGAGGCCACCGGGGAAGACATCGAGTTGTTCCAGACCCACACCGCGGGCTGGGCGGCTGCGCTGGTTCTCGCGGCGCGGGCGTTCGCCGCCTCCGGGGTCGCCGTGTGGCCGCCCGCGAATCAGCGACCGGTTCTCGATCTCCTCCTCGGCGAGAGCCTCAGTACCCTCGGCGACCGGGTGCAGGCGATGCTGCTGAGCACCTTCGGGCCCGGCTCTGTGACCGGGCCGCAGGCCGTGATGCTCAGCGGTGACCCGGATGCCGGCGCGATGCTCGCGGAGCTCGCCGGCAACGGGCTGCTGGTGACGGCGTACGTCGCCGATCCCGGCGGCGAGCCGCTGTACCGGTACCACCCGCTGCTCGTCGAGTTGCTCCGGCGGCGGGCCGCGGCCAGCGCGGACGACGCGCGGCTCGTTGTCGCCGCACAGCGGCGGTCGGCGCTGTACTACGAGAATCGCGGTGACGGCGCCACCGCGCTGCGGAGCGCACTGGGCGCCGCGGATCCGGAGTTCGTCGCCCGGATCGTGCTCGGACACGGGCCGGAGATCCTCGCCGCGGGCGAGCTCGATCTCGTCACGGCCGGCTTCGACGCTCTCCCGGACGGATATCTGGCCGACCACCCACACCTGATCGGTGTCCGCGGTCTGCTCCGGCGCGTCTCCGGGGATGTCGCCGGTGCGGTCATGGACACCGCGTCGGCCGACGATCTTGCCGGTGCGATGAATCCGGTGACACCGGACGACGATGCGCTCGCTGCGGACGCCGTACTGCTGCGACTGTGGGAATCGCGGTACGGCTGGTACGACGTGCATGCCGCGATCGACCGGGCCCGGAACCTGCTGGCACCGGATTCGGCCGACGGCGACAGCCGGCACACCGTGCTGGCGCCGGAGCGGCTGGCGTGGTTGCTCATCGAGCTCGCTGCCGCGGAGACCTGGGCGGATGATCTCGACGCCGCGCTCGCCCATCTGGACGAGGCGCTCGTCACGGCCCGCATGGCCGGCCATCCGGGCCTGGTCGCGGGCGGGCTGGCGCATCGGGCGATCGTGCAGCACGTGCGGGGCCAGATGCAGAACGCGGCTCAATCGGCGCAGGCTGCTCTCGACGTCGTCGACGACCGGCTACCGCAGGTCTATGCCGTGCGAGCCCAGCTCGTACTCGGGTTCGCAGCTCTCAACCAGCTCGACCTCGCCCGTGCGTGGTCCTGGTACGAGCGTGTGGTCGAGACCGACCTGGCCGACTCCGACACCGTGGTCACGGCGTTGCGTTCGATGCTGCGGTCGGTGCTCCTGATCGAGGCCGGCCGTCTCGACGACGCGTCCACCGAGCTCACCAGGGATCCTGCGGCAGCTGGACCGCTGCCGTCGTTCCTGTCGCGCGATCTCGCGCTGTTGCGTTTTCGGCTGGCGATTCTGATCGGCGACCAGGCCGGCGTCGACCTGCAGGTCCGGGAGCTCGACCGGAGCGGGAACGCCACCGAGGCCGAGCTGATCCGGGCCTTGCTGTCGCTGGGCCAGGGCGATCCGCGAGCCACCGTGAGGCTGATCGATCGGGTCCTCGAGGGGCTGAACCCGCATCCTCCGGTCGCGGCCGCGGCGGCGTCGTTCCGAACGGTCCTGCTGGGTCGCCTGGGCGATCGGCCGGCCGCGGAGGCCTCCCTGGTCGACACCTTGAACCGGGTGACTCCGCAGCGAAATCTGCATGCGCTCGTCCCGGCCGGGGCCGAACCGGTGTTCCTCGATCTGTTGCGCAGTCATCTCGCCGGACCGAACCCACAACCTTTCGCCGCCGCAGCGCTCGAGCAACTCTCGGCGTACCTGGCGGCCGGGAGTGACATCGCTCAGCGGACATTGCTGGCTCGGACCAGGCCGGATGCGCACATGTCGCCGCCGCGTCGTCTCGACGCGACGGTCAACGGTGCGCGGATCCGGTTGACGGCGCGCGAGGCGGACGTGCTCGATCAGCTCGCGCTCGGCAACTCGTACAGCGAGATTGCCCAGGCCTTGTACATCACCGAGAACACCGTCAAGACCCACCTGATGGCGCTCTACCGCAAACTCGGCGTGGAGAAGCGATCCGCAGCCCTCCGAGTCGCCCGCGACGTCGGCCTGGTCTAATCCCCCGGATCAGGTGAGGGGCTCACCCGGGGCGGGTGATCCACCGCGGGTGAGGCGCGAACGAAGGTGGTCGGCAGGCGCGCCGGACGGTGGGGGACAGGATGCATCACGGTAGCTCTGGGACCGGAACGGCCCGATGAACCGCCCGACCGCTGTGCTGGGGCGGCTCGCCGGCAAGGTCACGGGCCGGGTCGTCGAGACCGTCCAACCGGACCTGATCCTGTCCCACATCGACGTCGACGCCTTGGTGGACCGCATCGACGTCAACCGCGTCCTCGACCGGGTGGACCTCGATCGGCTGCTCGACCGCATCGAGATCGACCGGCTGGTCGACCGTGTGGATCTCGAGCGGTTGCTGGAGCGCGTCGACCTGGACGCGTTGGCGGAGCGCATCGATGTCGAGCGGCTGGTACGGCGCTCCGGCCTGCCCGGGATCGTGGTCGAGAGTCAGGCGCGGCTGGCCGGATCGGTGCTCGACGTTGTCCGCCGGCAGTTGGCCGGGCTCGACGCCGTAATGGACATGCTCGTCGTGCGGCTGCTCCGACGTGGCCCGCAGCCGATCGCGCCACGGCTGCTCGCAGACCCGGAGCAGGCATGGAACGACGCCTGACGGTCACCGGTCACTACGCAGGCGCCGTGAGCAGAGCCGTGGCGACCGTGCTCGACGTTCTCGTCGTCGTCTCGTCGTTCACGATCGGCCTGGCCGGACTCGACCTGCTCACCACCGCCTTCTGGGGCCTGTCCGTACGGCGGCCGCCGTCGACGATCGGGCTCGGAGTCCTCGCGTTCTGTTACGCGTTCGGCTTTCTCGCGATCGTGGCCCGGACCCCGGGGCAGAGCCTCGTCGGACTGCGCGTCGTGCGATCCGACGGCGCCACGCTCCGACCCGGCCAGGCCTTGCTCCGGGTGCTGGCGTTCCCGGTCAGCGTGCTGCCGGCGGGGCTGGGTTTCCTGCCGATCCTGTTCCACCGCGAACATCGCGCCCTGCACGACCTGATCGCGGGCACCGCGGTCGTCTACGACTGGGGCGACCGCCCCGCACAGCTCCCTGCGCCGTTGTCCGGCTTCCTGGCCCGCGCCGCTCGCCCCGCGGACTCACCCTAATCGGAGGAGGACGACCGTACCGCCGGTTGATGGGATAGGCGTCCGGCGCGGAAAGTCGTGGCGCCCTCAGGGAGGAGTCCGGCATGACCCATCTGGTGGTACTCGGCCTCGACAGTCGCGAGGACGCCGAGCGTGTCATCCAGCTGACCGAGGAGCTGGCCAAGCAGGAGCTGTTGCAGCGAGAAGACGCAGCGATCGCCTACAAGGATGCCAAGGGCAAGGTGCGCATCCAGCAGACGATGAACCTGACCGGAGCCGGAGCGACCAGTGGTGCGCTCTGGGGCACCCTGATCGGACTCATCTTCCTCAATCCCCTCGCGGGGTTCGCCGTCGGCGCCGCCAGCGGTGCGCTGGCCGGCAAGCTCACGGATGTCGGCATCAACGACCAGCTGATCAAGGATGTCGGCCGGCAATTGCAGGAGGACCACGCCGCCGTGTTCCTGCTGGCCCGCTCGGCGACCGTGGACCGGGTCGTCGACGCGCTCAAACCGTTCGGACCGACGGTCATCCAGACGAATCTGACGAAGGAGCGCGAGGACGAGCTCGTCCAAGCCCTGCAGAGCTGACCCAGCGGTCGAAGGCGACCGTTCCAGCGCGACCGCGGTACAGCGGAGGCTCCGGCCCGAGGAGATCTCGTGAACACAATCCCAGGCGACTTCGACCCGATTCCCTCGACACGGCACCGCCCCTCGGTCGGCGTCGGAACGCTGAAGCAGGCAATGGAAGAGGCGGATGCGCTCGCGGTCCCGGTGTCGGCAGGGGCGGAGCCTGCCGAGGAGCTCGGAACCGACGCGGCCGGTCTGGCGTCGGCAGGCTTCACCGCGCAACGCGGCCAGACGCTCGTCCGGCCCACGACGGACGGCCCGGTCCGCGTCGCCGTGGGCACCGGTACGCCGGATCAGCTCGACACCACGCTCGTCCGTGACCTGGCCGCCGAATTCGCCCGGGCCGTCCCATGGCACCGCCGGCTCGCGATCGAGGTTCCCTCCCGGGACGTCGGGATCTCCGTCTCGGACTATGCGCAGGCCGCGACCGAGGGAGTGCTGCTGGCACGCTGGCGGTACTTCGTCGGCCGGGACGCCGATCGCCCGCTGCTCGAGTCGTTGCTGGTGGTGGCCTCCGACGAGCAGGCCGACGAGGTCGCCGTGGGGGTCCAGCGCGGCCGCGTCATCGCGGAGGCGTACTGCCTCGGCCGCGATCTGTCGAACTGCCCGGCCAGCACGCTGTCGGCCGTCCGGATGGCCGAGGTCGCCCTCGAGGTAGGTCCGCCGGCCGGGCTGGAGGTGGAGGTCTTCGACAAGGACCAGTTGATCGAGCTGGGCTGCGGCGGACTGCTCGGAGTCAACCGCGGCAGCGTCGAACCGCCGCGGATGGTCAGGCTCCGCTACCAGCCGGAGCAGCCCACCGGGCGGATCGCCCTGATCGGCAAGGGCATCATGTACGACTCCGGCGGTATCAGCCTGAAGCCGAGCGACGAGTCGCACGCCCAGATGAAGAACGACATGACCGGCGCCGCGACGGTCCTCGCGTCGATGACAGCGCTGCGTGCTCTGGGCTGTACGGCGGCGGTCACCGGCTACCTGATGTGCACCGACAACATGCCGTCCGGGTCGGCGCTGAAGCTCGGCGACGTGCTCAGGATGCGCAACGGTACGACGGTCGAGGTACTGAACACCGACGCGGAAGGGCGCCTCGTGATGGCCGACGCCCTGGCGCTGGCGACCGAGGAACCGGTCGACGCCATCGTCGACATCGCCACGCTGACCGGTGCGTGCCTGCGGACGTTCGGCGTCGAGATCGCCGGTGTGATGGGCAACGACCGAGGCGTGGTGGAGCAGTTGCGGCGTGCCGGTGACGCCGTCGACGAACCGGTCTGGGAGCTTCCCCTGCACCGTTCGTACCGCTCCCAGCTCGACTCACCGATCGCCGACCTGACGAACATGGGCGGCGTCAATGCCGGCTCCATCACCGCGGCGCTGTTCCTCGAGGAGTTCGTGGACGGCCGTCCGTGGGCGCACGTCGACATCGCCGGTACGGCGCAACTCCCACAGCCCCGGACGTGGCGGAACCAGGGCGCGACCGGGTCCGGCACGAAGCTGCTGATCGAGTTCGCCCTCGCCTTCAACCGTCCGGCGTCGTTGCCATGAACGCGAAGGCGGCCGCGGAGAAGCACGCGAAACCGAGCGCGATGCAGCGGGTCCTCGACGGAATCGAGCGCGCCGGGAACAAGGTTCCGCACCCGGCGTTGATCTTCCTCGCGCTGATCTTCATCGTCATCGTGCTGTCCCAGATCCTGTCCTGGGCCGGGACCAGCGTGACCACGGAGGTCGCCGAACCGGCGACGGTCCAGGTCGCCCCCGAGTACCCGCAGGGGAGCAGTGTCCCGGGCAACGATGCCCCTCCGGCGCCCGCCGTACCGGACTTCAAGATCCACCACGAGACCATCACGGCAGAGAGTCTGCTGACCGGTGACGGGATCCGGTTCATCTTCACCACCGCCGTCCAGAACTTCAACGACTTCGGTGTGGTCGCCGTCATCCTGGTCGCGATGATCGGCGTCGGGGTCGCGGAGGAGGCCGGCTTGATCGCCGCCCTGATCCGCAAGATGGTGAAGGTTGCTCCCAAGGGCCTGATCACCTTCATCATCGTTCTGCTGGGCGGTATCTCCAGCGTCGCCTCCGATGCCGGCTACCTGGTCCTGATCCCGTTGGGCGCGGCCGCGTTCGCCTCCCTCGGCCGGCATCCGCTGGCCGGCATCGCAGCGGCGTACGCCGGGGTGAGCGCGGCGTTCTTCGTCAACATCCTGATCACGCCGGCGGACGGCATCATCACCGAGGTGACCAACGAGACGGTGGCGCTGGTCGCGCCCGACGTCCATCTCAACGTCACCCACAACTTCTTCTTCAGCATCGCCGCCACGCTGTTCTGCGCACTGGTGATGACGGTGATCACCGAGCGGTTGCTGGAGCCCAGGCTCGGCAAGTACGACCCGGCCGAGGCGCCGTCCGACGCACCGGTCGATCACCAGCCGAGCGAGGAGGAGATGGCGCTGGAGTCGCGCGGGCTGCGGTGGTCGGTGTACTACCTGCTCGGAGCCGTCGCCGTCGTGTCGGCGCTGACGTTCATTCCCGGCGCGCCGCTGCGCAACCCCGACACCGGTGAGATCTTCGGGTCGTCGCCGTTCATGAGCAGCCTGCTCTTCATCATCTCGATGCTGTTCCTCGCGGCCGGTCTCGGGTACGGCCGCGGCGCGAAGTCACTGACCGGCAGCACGAACGTCATCAACGCGATCGTGAAGACCTTCAACGGCCTCGGCGGACTGATCTTCCTGATGCTGCTGATCGCCCAGTTCATTGCCTACTTCAACTACACGAACATCTCGACACTGGCGGCGACCGGGCTGGCCGACCTGCTGGAGCGGGCCGACATCGGCGCCCTGCCGTTGCTGATCGGTTTCATCCTGCTCGTCTTCGTCATCGACCTGATCATGCCGGGCGTGATCCCGAAGTGGGCAATCCTGGCGCCGATCTTCGTGCCGCTGTTCTACCGTCTCGGCATCGCGCCGCAGACCGTGATCGCGGCGTACCGCGTCGGCGACGGGCCGGCCAACGTGATCACCCCGCTGATGGTCTACCTGCCGTTCATCGTGCTCGTGTGCCAGCGGTACCGGAAGAAGGCGGGGATCGGCACTGTGGTGTCGATGATGCTGCCCTATACCGGCATCGTTCTGGTGACGTGGACGCTGTTCTACGTCGCGTGGTACGCCATCGGGATTCCCTGGGGTCCGGACGCCCCGGTGCACCGTTAGGCAGCGGTCATGGACGACGGAACGCTGAGCCTGATCATCCTCGGGCTCACCGTCGCCGTGTTCGTGTGGAACCGGCTGCCCGTCGAGGTGGTCGCAGTACTCACGGCGCTGGCGTTGTGGGCGACCGGTGTGCTCGGGTTCACCGAGGTACTCGCGGGATTCGGCGACCCGGTGGTGATCTTCATCGCGACGCTGTTCGTGGTGAGCGAAGGCATCGACTCGACCGGCGTCACCGCCTGGGCCGGGCAGACGATCGTGAGGTACGCCGGGACCACGCGGACCCGGTTGTTGATCGCCGTGACCGCTCTGTGCGCGGTGCTGTCGGCCCTGATCACCCTCAACGGTGCGGTCGCCGCGCTGCTGCCACTCGTGGTCATGCTCGCGATCCGGATCGGCCAGGCGCCGTCGCGGATGCTGATGCCGCTGACGTTCGCAGGGAGCGCGGGCGCACTCCTGATGCTGACCGGCACGCCCGTCAACATCATCGTGTCGGAGGCGGCCGCCGATGCCGGCGAGGGCGCGTTCCCGTTCTTCTCGTTCGCGGTGGTCGGAGTGCCGCTGGTGGTCGGGACGATAGCCATCTCGGTCCTGCTCGGTCCCCGTCTGCTGCCGGCGGCACGACCCGCCCATCCGACGGTGGACCTCGCCCTGCACGCGGAGACACTCGATCTTCACTACGCCCGGGCTGACGGCTTCTACCGGCTCCGTGTCCGCGAACTGTCGCCGTTCCTCGGCCACGGCGTGCGCGATCTCGACCTGACGCCGTACCCCGGGGTCGCGATTGTCGGCGTCCAGAACGGAGAGGGGCAGTACCGCGTCGACGCCGCGCTCGCGGTCGACGACGTGCTGGTCGTGGCCGGCCCGAAGGACCAGGTCAGCCACCTGACCGTCGACTCCCGGCTCGCAGTCAGCATGGCGCCGGCACCGCTCGACGAGCTGATGAATCGCGAGGCAGGGGTGGTCGAGGCGGTGATCCCACCGAGGTCGTCATTGGTCGGTGAGACGGTCTTTCCCGGGATGCACCGCGGACCGGACCTGGTCATCGTCGCAGTGCAGCGGATGGGCAAGGACCGCGGCAACAAGCCGACCCAGCTGGCTCCGGGAGACGCGCTGCTCGTGCACGGGGCGTGGTCTGCGCTGGACGAGCTCACCCGCGACCGGGACGTGCTGCTGGTGGACTCGCCCGAACTCGTCCGGCGCCAGGCCGTGCCGTGGGGTGCGAAGGCGTCGGTGGCTGTCGCGATCCTGGCCGCGATGGTGGTGCTGCTCGCGACGGGCCTCGTGCCGCCGGCGATGGCTGGTCTGCTTGCCGCTACGGCGATGGTGCTGGCCAGGGTCGTCCGTCCGGCCCAGGCCTATCGCGCGATCTCGTGGCAGATCGTCGTACTGATCGGGGCCCTGATCCCGTTGTCGGCGGCGATCCAGTCCAGCGGCGGCGCCGACCGGATCGCCGACCTGGTCATTGACGTGGTCGGTCCCGGTCGTCCGTATCTCTTGCTGCTCGCGCTCTTCGTCCTGACCGCCGTGCTCGGCCAGGTGGTCAGCAACACGGCGACAGTGCTGATCGTCGCGCCGATCGCGGTGGCGGCGGCCCATGGCACCGGTACGTCGGTCAAGCCGGTGCTGATGCTGATCGCGGTCGCGGGTGCGGCCTCGCTGCTGACGCCGATCTCGACGCCGGCGAACATGATGATCATGAGCCCGGCGGGCTATCGCTTCTCCGACTACTGGAAGCTGGGACTGCCGATCATGGCCTGGTGGTTGCTCACGGCAATCATCTTGATCCCGTTGGTCTGGTCGTTCTGACATGGCGGCTCCGGGTCGGTACATATCGACGGGCGGCCTGCCCGCGCCTGTGACGATCGCCGAGCTGGTCCAATCGGCGTACGAGCGATTCCGTACCGTCGGCGACGGCACGGTGAGTGATGTCTATCCCGCCTTGGCCCGGGTTGATCCGACCGCGTTCGGAGTCTGTGTCGCGGCCACCGACGGCCGGCTGTTCGAGGCGGGTGAGTCGCGCCGGCCGTTCACCGTCATGAGTGTCGCCAAGCCGTTCGTGTTCGCGCTGGTCTGCGACGCGGTCGGTGTCGACGCCGTACGCAAGCTCGTCGGTGTGAACGCGACCGGACTGCCGTTCAACTCGGTGAAGGCGGTCGAGCAGTCCGCGGCCGGCCGCACGAATCCCATGGTGAACGCCGGTGCGATCGCGACAACCAGCCTGACGCCGGGTGGCTCCGTGGAGGACCGCTGGCAGTTCCTCGTCGACGGTCTGTCGCGGTTCGCAGGGCGCGAGCTCGTGATGGACGAGGACGTACTGGCGTCGGCTCTGGCGACGAACCACCGGAACCGGGCGCTCGCCGCGCTGTTGCGCAGTGTCGACGGTCTGGCCGGGGATCCCGCCGAGGCGACCGAGCTGTACACCAGACAGAGCTGCCTGTCGGTCACCGCGGCGGACCTCGCAGCGATGGGCGCGACGCTGGCGGACGGCGGCGTGTGCCCGACGACCCGGCAACGCGTGGTCGACTCCGATGTCGCTCGGGTGTCGCTGGCGGTGATGACGATCGCCGGACTGTACGAGACATCGGGGGACTGGCTGCTCGACGTCGGGGTTCCCGGTAAGAGCGGCATCGGCGGCGGCATCGTGACGGTCTCACCCGGTAAGGGCGCCATGGGAACCTTCGGGCCGCGGCTGGACCAGGCGGGCAACAGTGTCACAGGGCAACTCGCGGCGCAGTTCCTGGCCCGTCGACTCGGCCTGGACCTGCTCGCCTCGCAGCCGGTCCCACCCGCGGGCTGAGCGCTACGGAGCGGCGAGCGTGAGGGTGGTGGTGGCGGACTTGCCGGCCCGCTCGTAGGTGAGCTCGAGGGCGTCTCCGGCCTGACGGGTCAACGTCGCGACGACGATCTGCTCAGCGCTGACGGCTGGGTCGCCGTCGATCCTGGTGATGATGTCCCCGGCCTTCAGCCCGGCCTTCGCGGCTGGGCCGCCGGTGTCGACCGCGAGCACGAAGAGCCCGGTCGGGGATCCCGCGGCCTTGGCCACCGCGGGTGGTATCTCCTGGACCTGGAGGCCGGTCGTGGGGTGGCCGGGTTGCCCGGTTCGGATCAGCTGGTCGGCGATCGGTTTCGCCAGGTCGACCGGGATCGCGAAGCCGAGGCCGACACTTCCGCCGCCACTGGTACCGGCCGCATCCGGGACCGTGGCGATGGCGGCGTTGACGCCGACCAGACGCCCGGCGCAGTCCACCAGGGCGCCTCCGCTGTTGCCGGGGTTGATGGCCGCATCCGTCTGGATCGCGCCGATGAGATGGTGAGTCACCCCGTCGCCCGGCACCGGCACGTAGCGGTCCAGCGCGCTGACGATGCCGGAGGTGACGGTGCTGGACAGCCCGAGCGGAGCGCCGAGCGCCACCACCGGCTGGCCGACCTGCAGCGGTCCTGACGACCCCATGGAGATCAGCGGGTAGTCCTTCGCGCCGTCGGCGGCCTTGAGCACGGCCAGGTCGGTGCTCGGATCACGACCCACGATCGCGGCGTCCGAGCTCTGACCGTCGCTGTACTGGACGGAGACGGTGCCACCGCCCGCGGCGACCGAGATGACGTGGTCGTTGGTCAGGATGTACCCGCCTGCTTTGAAGATCTGCCCGGAACCTGTCCCGGCTTGGGCGCCTCGGCGAGCCGAGATGGTGACGACCGACGGCAGGACCTGGTTCGCGACCGGGATCGCGGCGCACATCGCCGTACCGGGGTCCGCCGCGTCGACGGATGACGACGCGACCGCGGCACTGTCGCGGCGCCGGACGGTCACGACCACGAGCGCGATGACCAGCGCGGCCACGATCACGCCCTCCGCGATCACCATCCACAGCAGGCGGCTGTGACCGGGTGGGGCTTGAGATTCCGGTGGCATGTCGTGCTCGACACTCCCTTCATCCTATCGAGCGTAGGTTCGGGGTACGGGCGGCAGCTCACCCGATCCGGGTGAATGCGCGGCGACCGCCCGGTCGAAGTACAGGTACGCGACGGCCGCGGACGCGACCGGCATCGCCAGTGCGAACAGGATCGACGACACGACATTGATCAAGGTGGCCGGCCAGTCCGTGCCGAGCAGCATCGCGATCCCCGCGACGGGCCCGGCCGCCAGCGCGAGTCCGACGACGATCGCCAGTGGTACGGCGGTTCGCCACCACCGTCCCTTCACCAGCACGCGGCTGCGTCTGAGCGCCGTACGGCCGGAGCACTGCTCGGCCAGGACGGCTGGTATGGCAAAAGCCCGACTCACCGCGTAGTAGATGGCGACAGGGATCGTCGCGACGAAGATCGTGAGGACGGTGATCACCAGGACGTACTGCCCGGCGGCGCGGGTCAGCGGTCGCCGGTCGGCAACCACCCGGCGCAGCGCGGCGTCGGTCGTCGCCGGGACACCTCGATCCAGTTGGTCGAGCGTTGCCGTGACGGCCGCGAGCAGAGCGACGTACGTCGCCATGGTCAGGATCGTGACCCCCAACGCGACCAGCGAGGCCCAGAAACTGGTCGCATCGTCGGTCGGAGCGCCGAGATCGGCGGGCGCGTCGTGCCTGGCTGTTTGCAGTCTGGCCAACAGCACGGTCACCAGGCCGAGCACTGCGAAGGCCGTGGCGAAGCCGGCGAACAGGCCTGGTCGGCGCCGGAACAAGCGGAGCGCGGCAACGATCGCCTGGCCCCAGGCCCGCCGCTTCCGTGCCGGAAGGGGATCGGCGTCGCTCCAGCGTGTACGGCTCGCCGCGAACCAGATCAGCACCACCAGTGCGGCGAGCAGGAGGCCGAGCAACCAGGTCCGGTCGAGTGTCTGGCGGAGCAAGATCGATCCGGTGCCGATCGCCGTACAGAAGGCGTCGGTACCGCTCGGCCCCAGCACGGTGCCCGCCGGCACCGTGTTGCTGTCGTCGCGCCAGGTCGACTCGGCGTCCTGGATGGGTTCGGTCCAGGAGGTCTTCATGTTCGGTCCGGTCGGACCGTCGAAGAACGACCGCTGCCGTTCGCCCCAGCGTCCCTCGAAGGCCAGCCAGGGATACTGCTTCAGATAGTCACTGCGGGCCATCGGTACGTAGGCGACGCGGGGCCGGATCGCGGCCTGTGGCCTGGTGGTGTCGTCGCACCCCAGGCCCTCCGAACCGCGGCCGAGATACAGGCGCCGGCCGTACTTGTTGGCGTGTGAGCCTGCCGCGGGATAGACGACCGGATGCGTCCCGTCGACGAGCTCGAGCTTCGCGTCGCCCCACCGGGCACGTTCCGCTCCGCCGTGCTGGCTGAAGCCCACCGCCGTCGGGTGTGTCGTCAGTGCGGCGGAAGGCGTCGCCGCATCGAACACGAGCCGGATCGACTCCCAGTCGCCTTCGTGGGTGTTGTTGTAGTCGTTGAAGACGTAGAAGAACCAGTATTCGAGCGAGAGCTGCCCGGGGAACCCGGGATCTGCGGCGACATGTGCGTAGACGGTCGCCGGATGCGCGGCGTTGATACGCGCGGACCACTCGGCATAGTCGCAGCCCGGCCGAAGAGGATCGCCGGGAAAGTCCAGGAAGTGCCCCGGGAACACGAGGCCGAGGTCGCTGGCCTTCGGCTGGGCCTTCACCAGGTCCGGCGGTCGCCACGGGCCGCGAAGTGCGACCTGCTGGTCGCCCAGGACAGCTTCGACATCGGTGGGCTGGAACTGCTCGCCGTTCGCGCAGTCGGCCGAGTCCTCCTGGAGCCTGACCACGGGCGAGTACCGTTCGGCCAACATCCGTGCGGCGGTGTCTTGCGGTTCCTCCGCGGCGACGGCGTGATCAGGGTGCCAGAGGATCGCCACGGTGATCAGGGCGGACAGCGCCAGTGCCAGAGCTCGCCTCCGGTAGATCACCGCGTCTCACCCGATCCGGGTGATGCCGCTGCTGGAGCGTCGCCACAAGAGGATCGCGAGCAGGCCCACGGCGACCGGCACGAACTGGACGGCGACTCGCCAGACGAGCAGCCCCGCCACGAGATCCGTCGCCTCGACCGCACTGTGGTTCGAGACGAAGGCGGCGTACGTCGCATCCAGAATTCCCGCGCCCATCAGTGGCAGACCGGTCAGCGGATAGATGACCAGGAAGCTGCAGAACAGGATCAGGAGGACCGGGCCGTCGACCTGGACGCCGACGAAAGCCAGACAGAGTACGAGAACGCCTGCCTCGACGACGATCAGGATCAGTTGACTGAGTACGGCGAGCCAGCCACGCTGCTGCATCCGATGCGCACTGTGCGACTGGAACGAGACCAGCCGCTGCTCCCACACCTCGGGTCCTGGACGCGCTGGGCGTACTCGGCGGATCAACCGGCCCAGCAGGCGTCCGAGCATCGCGGCGGTCCGCTCGGCACGCAAGGCATAGAGCGTGCCGGCGAGGAGTACGGCGGCGCCTGCGCCGAACACCAAGGCGGACCAGGCGAAGGGCGCATAGAACTCGCGGCCCGCCCAGAAGACGGCAAAACCCATCACGGGTGCGCCCAGCCGGGCGACGTAGAACAGGATGGTCCCGAGGGTCAGTCCGGACGCGGCGTCCGTACTGTCGATGCCCCACGATCGCAACATGGCGAGCCGGATCACGACGTCGCCGGGAGAGGGGGCGATCGTGGCGACGGCCGCCGCGGCGACATCGCTGACCATCGCCCGCAGGTAGCTCAGACCGGCGACGAAGAGCGCGATCGGAGCGGCAAGTACCGAGCGACGGATCAGCATCGCGACCAGGAGTACGGCGATCTGCCAGAGGCTCAGGTGGGTGAGGGCATGCCCGACCTCATGCCAGTCGACGCCGCGGAGCAGCCGGAGCAGCAACCAGGCCACGACCGCGACGAGAACCACCCGGCCAAGGCGTACCAGCGGCTTCGGGATCCTTCGCGGTGCCGGGGGGACGGTCGGCAGCACCGGTTGAGGGGACTCGGCCACGTCACCCAGCCTGCGGTCCGGAACCACGGCGACCATCCCCCGATCCGGGGGAGTCGGCGACGCGCCAGGCGCAGCAGAGTCGTGGCGCCGGGCCGTGAAAGGGGCGTTCCCATGGGCCACTACGTCATCCGGGTCAATGGCAACCTGTCGCGCGAACTGACCGACGCGTTCCCTTCACTGGCTGCGGATGCGGAGCCGGCGCAGACAGTTCTGCACGGCTACCTGGCCGACCAGGCGGCGCTGGCCGGCATCCTCAACCACTTGGACATGCTCGGCGTCGACATCATCGAGGTCATGCAGGTCCCACCGGCCCGTCGGCCGGACGGCAGGGTCGAGTAGCCCGGTGTGGCCCGTCGTCGGCGCGGTCCTGCCGCAGGCGACGGCGATCGCCCTGAGTCCCTGGTACCGCTGCTGTCCCTTTGCTGGTGGTGGGTTGGGTCGGAGATGATTGGAGATAATTGGAGCGGTCGCGCGCGCTGCTACCTTCAACGCGCGCGACCTCGGCAGCTGATAAACCCGCGGGTGTTTCAGTACCTGTTCATCCGGTGCCCCGCAAGCCCCCGATCATGTATCGGCGACCACGCGAATGCTCTTCAGGGACGGGTCAGCTGCGTCAGGGATGACCATGGTGGCTGTCTTCCCGGAGCGGAGGTAGTCGATGACGCCGGCCGAGATGCGTTCGCCGGGGAGGATCACGGGGATGCCCGGCGGGTACGGCGTGACCTGCTCGGCGGCGATCCGGTCGGCAGCCTCCTCGACCGGCACGGTCTCCTGGGCGGCGAAGAAGGCTTCCCGCGGGAGCATCACCTGTTCGAGCTCGAGGTCCCGCGGCTCCGGGAGTACGACGCTGCTCGGCGCGGGCAGCGAGGTCCGGGTCAGGTCACCGAGGGCAGACACCAACCGGTCGGTCCGTTCCGGGGTGTCGGCGAACGTGAGCTGGGCGAGGATGCGGCGATGGTCGGAGAGGCCGACGTTCACGGCCCGTTCTTCGCGGAGCCAGTCGGCGGCCTGGTAGCCGGAGATACCGGCGTCGAGGGTGTCGATCATGATCTGCAGCCGGTCGAGGTCGTGTGACGCTTCCTTGGCCACGAGTTGTTTCTCGATGACGCGTAGCCCAGGCAGCTCGTCGATCGACGCACGTACGGCGTGAGCCAGGCGGAGCGCGGAGCCGAGCAGTTCCCGACCGTCGCGGACCATCTGCCGGCGCCATCCGTCCATCGCGGCGTACAGCAGGACGTTCGGGCTCGTCGTGGACAGCAGGTCCGCGCTCTGCTTCAGCCGGACCGGGTCGATCAGGTCACCTTGCAGATGGAAGACCGAGCCTTGCTCGAACCCGGCGCCCATCTTGTGCACGGACACGACGCAGACATCGGCGTCGGCATCCATCGCCCACGTCGGCAGGTCGTCGTGGAACGGCAGGTGGGCGCCCCAGGCTTCGTCCACGATCAGAGGTTTGCCATGGTCATGGCAGACCCGCGCGATGGACTTCAGGTCGCTGCAGGTCCCGTACGGCGACGGGCTGGTGACCAGTGCGCCGACCGCCTCCGGGTGCTCGGCGAATGCCTCGTCGTACGCCTCCGGACTGGGCGGATGCGCCAGGTGCAGCTCCCGATCCCATCGCGGCCGGACCCATACCGGCTGGATGCCTGTCAGCGTCAGGCCGGCGATCACGGACTTGTGGGCGTCGCGGCCGACAAGCATGGTTTCGCCGGGCGCGGCGACGGCCATCATGGCGCTCTTCACCGAAAGAGAGCTGCCACAGGTCGAGAAGAACGCCTGCTGTGCACCGACTGCGTCGGCCATGAGTTCCTGCGCGCGCTCCAGGACCCTGTTGCTCGATCGGCGATCGTCGAGAGCGCCAGTGGCGAGCACGTCGGAGTGGAAAACCTCCGGTCCGAGCACCTGGCGTACGGCGTCGTCCGCGCCGAGGCCCTGTTTGTGTCCAGGCGGAGCGAAGTCGACGTATCCGCGGTCGTGGTACTCCGCGAGCGCGTCCAGAACGGGGCTCTCGTCGTGATCCATACCTGCCAGGTGCCCGGACCGTTTCGGAGATATTCCGGGACCGCGAACGGACAGTGCGCGACCGGTCACGTGGGCGGCGGTTGCTTCGGCGGGCGGGTGGTCGGCAGGGTGTGGGTGCCGTCGCAGAACGGGGGGATGCCGCTGCGCCCGCAGCGGCACAGCGCGATCGTACGGCGGCCGGCTGGTATCGGATCGCCGTTCTCGTCCAGGAGGTCGAACTCGCCGCGGACGAGCAGCGGACCGTCGGGGTACGCACGGATCTCGGTCATGTGGTCGCGGTACCCACCGATGAGCGGTTCTACGAAGAACCCGCGGGTACCGAACCAGCATGCAGCTACCACCACCACGGGGGCCGCTCAGCACCTGGCTGACGACGAGTCTCAGACAATCCGATGCGCCGCCCCGATCCGTCGAGGTCGGCGCGACCACGTGTCCGTACGCCGATGACGACCTCCAGGTCGCGCTCTGGATCGCCTACGAGTTGTATTACCGCGGCTTCGACGACGTAGAGCCCGAACGCCAATGGGATCCGCACATCGTTGCCTTCCGATCCAGCCTGGAGCGGCCATGGAGTGAGTGGCTGGAAGCCAACTGCCGCGTCACTGCGAGCAAGCAACCTGTCGCGACGCAGCTACGGACGCTGATCGACGCCGCCGACGGTCCGCGACTGGCGCCGTACCTGCGTCGGCATGCGACACGCGAGCAGTTCCGGGAGTTCGTGCTGAACCGGTCCGTGTACCAACTCAAGGAGGCCGACCCGCACAGCTTCGGTATCCCGCGCCTGGACGGTGCCGCCAAGGCCGCGCTGGTCGAGATCGAGGCCGACGAGTACGGCGGTGGCCGGCGCGAGCGGATGCATTCGGAGCTGTTTCGTACGACGATGCGCTGGCTGGGCCTCGACGACGCGTACGGTCGCTACGTTCCCGACGTACCCGCCGTCACGCTGGCGGTGTCGAACGTGATGTCGCTGTTCGCACTGCACTCTCGGTGGACGGCCGCACTCCTCGGTCACTTGGCGGCGCTCGAGATGACCTCCACACTTCCCAACCGGCAGTACGCGACCGGAGCCGTGCGGCTCGGTGCCTCGGAGGACCAGGCCCGCTACTTCACCGAGCACGTCGAGGCCGACGCCGTCCACGAGCAGATCGCCGCGCACGACCTGTGCGGCAGCTACGTGCAGGAACATCCCGACGCGATCGGCGACGTACTGTTCGGCGCCCGTTGCGCTCTGACACTGGACGATCTCTCGGCCGACCACCTGCTGACCAAGTGGAACGCGACCACACCTTCAGCACGCCGCTGCGGCTGACAACCATCGTTTCTCACCGGGTACCGGGCCGGTGTGAGCATCGCCTATCTCGATCGGGGCCGGTGCTGGACGAACGGGTACTGGGCCAGCGCGGTGATTCATCTTGCGGCCGTGGCCTTCGATTCCGCCGTACTGCGACTGTTGTCAAAGGCAACTCTGATGCCGGCGCTCGCATGGTGGGTGCGCTCATGCGAGGGTCCACCGCTGCTCGTTGCCGCGCTGTTCGCGTCCGCAGCCGGTGATCTCCTGATGGAGCTCAACTTCGTGCTGCCCGGGATGGCGATGTACGCGGCCGCCCATGCCTGCTACGTGGCGCTGTTCAGCCAAGGAGCGCGGCGGAGATCATGGCAGGTGCTCGCGGCCTACGGAGTCGTGTATCTGGCGTCGATGGTTGCGTTGTGGCCCGGGCTCGGCGTTTACCGCGGACCGGTGACGGCCTACGCGATCATGCTCACGGCGACCGCGGTGACGTCGTGGTGGTACGGCGGGCGGGCGGGCCTGGGCGGAGCTTTGTTCCTGGCCTCGGACGCGATGATCGGCGCTGGACTCGCGGGTCATGACTTCCCGCTCCGCAACCTGCTTCTCAAGACTGCGTACGGCGCCGGCCAGTACCAGATCGCACTGGGCGTCCTGAGCGCGGGAAGCGTTGGGGATCAGTCCGGGGGCTCGACGGGGCGGCCCTCTGTGCCGGTTGTTACGTCCTCGTCCTGAGGAGCACGGCGTCCGTCATCGGTCGGCTCCGGGCCGGGGGACCGTTGCCCTTCGTCGTGCTCGACCTTGTCGAAATCCAGGCCGCCTTTCTCGAGCTCGTCGTTCTCCAACGCCTCGTTGAGCTCGGTGTCGCTGACGGTCTTGTGCTTGTCATCAGGATTGGGCCGGTCGAAACTCATCGTCGCCTCCTGGGTCGGATGCCGACCCGGTATCCCGGCCGAAGCCCGCTCAACCCTCGGCGTTGTCAGCGATTCGATGACGAACAGTCATGTCATCGAATCGATGACATGATATCTCAGAAAGAGCGTGTTGAGGCGACGGCTGCGCGTCGAAAGAGATGTGAGGGCGATGGCCGTTGGCGACGTCGAAACCTACTGCGAGAACGGCATCTGGAAGACCCGGTGGTGCGGCAGCACAAAGCCGTTTTCCACCGGCGGTGGAAAACAACGACAGGTCAGCCGAGGCGCGACGGTGGCCCAGTGGTACGGCGTCGACCACATCGTCACGAACCCCGACGGCACCATCGCCGAACACAACTCGTACCACTACCGCAGACAGGACCTCGCGAGCTGACGCATCGACTCAGCGGGGGAGTTTGCGGGTCTCGATCAGCTGCTGGGCGACGTCGCGCAGTTTGGTGTTGGTGTCCTGGGAGTAGCGCCGCAGGACAGCGAAGGCCTGATCGCCGTCCAGGTCGAAGCGTTCCATCAGGATGCCCATCGCCTGTCCGACCAGCTTGCGGGCATCCACGGCCTGGGCCAGGTCTACTTCATGGCGGGCGGTGGCCACCGCGACAGAGGCGTGCCGGGCCAGGATGTGGGCGATTGCCTCGTCGTCGACGGTGAATGCGTTCGGCTCTGCGTGGTACAGCGACAGGACGCCGGTGGTCTGGCCGTTGACCTTCATCGGGACGTGGAGTGCGCTTCCGATTCCGGCGTTCACGGCGGCGGGTTGCCAGCACGGCCAGCGGTCGTCGGTCGCGACATCGTGAACAGTGACCGTCCGGCCGGACAACGCGGTCAGCAGTGGACCCTCGCCGGCGTCGATCTGGAACCGGTACAACGTCTCGACGACCGGGTCGGTGACAGCCCCGACCTCCGCGCGGCCACCGCGGGCGATGAGCGCGACACCCGCATGAGTGCAGTCGGCGGCATGTAACGCGAACTGCACCACGGCCTCCAGGGTCTCGTCCACCCCCGCAGCGTCGTGCAACTCCAGCGCGAACTGCGCGAACCTGCCCGCGTCGAACACTTCGGCGGGCTCTGTCAGGGACATCTCGGTCTCCAAGCGGGATGCGCGGTTGTGGTGGTGCACCCCGGTCGCCGAGCCCAGCCGATGCCGTGGTGCCTAACCCTGGTCTCGCATTTGTTCATTGATCCGCAGGGCGTCTGCGAGCTGATCTTCCAAGATGATGATTCGACAGGCCGCCTCGAGCGTGGTGCCCTGGTCGACGAGTTCGCGCGCCCTGGCCGCGAGGCGCAGCTGGTAACGCGAGTAGCGGCGATGACCACCGTCGGAGCGCTGCGGGTCGATCAGTTTTGCCTCGCCCAGGCTCCGGAGGAAACCCGGCGTGGTTCCGAGCATCTCGGCGGCCCGGCCCATGGTGAAGGCCGGATAGTCGTCATCGTCGAAGCTGGCCGGCCCGTCGGCCGGTTCTGAGCTCATCGGAGTCTCCGTGTGTCTGGGGTCATCGAGCCTCCACGCCCCGGCGCGTTCTTTTCTGTCAACACCAGGAAGATTACATCGACCGATTCCGAATGTCTATGCTCGCCACGATAGATATTGCGACGAGTCCATGACAGCTTCGGCGGGTCAGCTGACTACGGCGCGCTTCTTCTCGAGGCGTGCGGGATCCGGCCATCTCACGTCGTACGCCCACCCGAACCGTTCGAACTGTTTGATGAGCCAGGCGTTGATGTCGATCTGTCCCTTGAGTACGCCGTGGCGTGCGCACGTGGGGTCGGCGTGATGGAGGTTGTGCCATGACTCGCCCTGGCTGAGGATGGCCAGCCACCAGACGTTGCCCGACCTGTCTCGGGCCGTGAAGGGTTTCTTGCCGGAGACGTGACAGATCGAGTTGATCGAGAAGGTGACATGGTGCATGAGGGCGACACGGACCAGAGTGCCCCAGAAGAAGCCGGTAGCGGCACCGTGCCACGACCTGTCCCACAGCCCGCCGATGAGCGCGGGCGCCAGCAGCGAGATCGCCGCCAGCCAGCGGAAGTGCCGCGAGATCGCTGCCAGGTCGCGGTCATGCAGGAGGTCCGGCGCGTAGTGCTTGGGGTCGGCCCGATCTTGGCCCCACAGCACCCATCCGGCATGGGCGAAGACGAATCCCTTGGTCACCGCCCACGCGCTGGTGCCGTAGCGCCAGGGGGAGTGCGGATCTCCCTCGCGATCGGAGAACTTGTGGTGTTTGCGGTGGTCGGCCACCCAGCGGATCACCGGCCCTTCGAGCGCCATGCTCCCGGCGATCGCGAGTGCGATCTTCAGGCCGCGCCTGCTCTTGAACGAGCCGTGGGTGAAGCATCGGTGATACCCGGCACCGATGCCGGTGGTCGTGATCACGTAGAACACGATCAGGACGACGACGTCGTGCCACCCGATCCAGCCGCCCCAGGCGAAGACGATCGCCGGCAGCAGCGCGATGGTGGGTACGACGATGAACACCCAGATGAGCGCCCGCTCGAGGGGTCCGCCGACGGCTTGGAACTCGATCGGAGCCGAGGCGTCCGCACTTGCTGATGTACTCATGGCCCACTCCTGCACCCGCGCATGGCGGACGACCACAGCAGCCTCGGCTCACTACGCATACCAGTACAGGTGCCCGCATCCGTCAGCTGCCATGCGTTGTGCGCACCGCAGAGCACCCCGGCAAAGCAGGGCGTGGACGTGCGGTGGATGGGGTACCGCGTGCGGGGTGAGTGAAAACGAGTGCCTGATCGAGGCGAGTGTCGAGGACGTGTTCGCGATTCTCACGAACGGCTGGTCGTACGCCGCGTGGGTGGTGGGCGCGTCGAGGATCCGGGACGTCGACCCGCCGTGGCCGGAGCCCGGTGGCCGGATCCATCACTCGGTGGGTGCGTGGCCTTTCCTGCTGGACGACACCACGAAGGTCCTCGAATACGAGCCGCTGCAGCGGCTGCGACTGCAGCTCCGGGTCTGGCCCGCGGGGTACGGCGAGGTGGAGTTCCGGGCGACGAAGACCTCGGACGGGTGCTGCCGCTTGGTGATGACCGAGCGGGCCACCAGCGGCCCGATCGCGCTGTTGCCGGAGCGACTGGCCGACCTGATGCTGCACCCCCGCAACGCCGAGGCGCTTCGCCGCCTCAAACTCCTGGCGGAGAAGCGCTCCTGACGTGCGCTGTCAGGAATCGGACTCGGTGGGGAGATGCTGCTCCACGGCGGTCTTGATGCCGGACAGGGTTTGTTGGAGTTCGTCGTCGACCGGAGTGGGGTCGGTGGTGTGCAGGCGGACCGTCAGTTTCGACGTTCCGTCGGCGACGAAGTCGACGATGAGCTCGCCGTGGTAGTCGTGGGCGCCCTCGGTGCTCCACCGGAGGATGCGGTCCTCGGCGAGGACGTCGACCCAGCCCTCCCGGCGCCCGCCGGCGGCGGTGACGTCGATCTCTTCGTGCACGGCTTGGTGCGGCCGCCGGGCCTCGGGGCCCTGCGCTTCCACGGGGGTCGCCTTGGTGCGGTGCAGTGCGGTCAGCTGCGGCAGGTACTCAGGCAGATGGTCGAGGTCCGACAGTCGGTCGAACAGGATGTTCGGCGCGACGTCGACGGTGGTCCAGGCTTCGTGGCTGGTCATGAGTGCTCCTTGTGCAGGCGGAGCTCGGGGAGGATTTCGGTGCGGTAGAGGTTCATCATGTCGACGGTGTGCGGGCCGATGTTGGCGACGTACACCTCGTCGAACCCGGCCTCGACGTACGGCGTGAACGCGTCGACGTGGACGTCCGCCTTCGGGCCGCAGGCAACGGACTGCGCCGTGGACTCCTTGGTCACCAGCTGGCTGGCCTGCTCGAAGTGCCGCGGTGACGGGAGCACCTGGGCGAGCTCGCCGGGGACGCCGGCGTTGGCCCAGATCCGGTGGGCCTGTTCGATGCCTTCGTCTTCGGTCGGCGCGTAGCTGACCTTGAACCCGGCCTGCGCCGGCTTCGACCCGCCGCCGTTGTCGCGGAAACGCTGCAGCAGGTCGCGGTCGGGTGCGGTGGTGATGTAGCCGTCGGCGATCCGCGCCGCGACATCGGTTGCCTCAGGCCCGAATCCGGACATGTAGATCGGCAACGGCTCCTGCGGCCGGGTGTAGATCCGCGCGGTGTCGACCGTGTAGTGCTTGCCGTGATGGTTGACGAATCCGTCCTCGGTCCACAGCCGGCGCATGATCTCGACCGCTTCCTCGAGCATTTCCAGCCGTACGTCGAGCGTGGGCCAGACCGTGCCGAGGATGTGCTCGTTCAACGCCTCACCGGTCCCGACCCCGAGCGTGAACCGTCCGTTCAGCAGTACGGCGCTGGTCGCGGCCGCCTGCGCGATCACGGCCGGATGGATCCGTACCGTCGGACAGGTGACCGCGGTCGTCACCGGCAGCTCGCACACCTGGGAGATCGCGCCGATCGTCGACCAGACGAACGCGCTCTCGCCCTGCTCGTCGTTCCAGGGATGGAAGTGATCGCTGATCCACAAGCCGTCGAACCCGGCCTCTTCGGCCATCCGGGCCTGCTCGATCAGTTCAGCGGGCGAGTATTCCTCGCTGGACAAGAAGTATCCGATCTTCACGCGCACCTCCGCGTTGCTCGTCACCCATCGGGTGCCCGATGTCGTGTTCTCCAATCGCCGGGCCTGTTACCGGCGGTTGCGGCCCCAGGAGACCGCTGCCGCAGTAGCGCCTGCGGCGAATGCTCCGACCAGTCCGCGATGCCTGGAGGCCCAGGTCTGGAGACTGCGCGGCGTCGACCGTTCGTCGAACGCCCCGTGAGCGCCGTAGTCGCGCTCCTCGTCGGCCGGTTCCCACAGATTCGCGGCCTTCTCGGGGGGCTGGTCGCTCTGTTGTCCCTTGTAGCCGGTGCGCGCCAGGTAGCGGTCCAGGAGTCCGGCGGCGAACTTGTTCGCGATCAGCGTGCCCACGGTCGGAGCCCCGACCCAGTACTCGCGCCGGCGCGGGTGATCGGCCGCGTAGACAACGGCGTCCGCGGCGACTTCCGGCTGAAAGATCGGCGGCACGGGCTGCGGGTGCTTCGGCAGCCGGGACAACACCCACGAGAACTGCGGTGTGTTGACGGCCGGCATCTGGACCATGGTCACGTGCACGTCGGACTTGTCGTGCAGCAGTTCGCACCGCAACGAGTCATGGAAACCCTGGATCGCGTGCTTCGCCCCGCAGTACGCCGACTGCAGCGGGATCCCGCGGTACGCGAGCGCCGACCCCACCTGCACGATCGCGCCGTGGTCGCGCGGCTTCATCCGGCGGAGCGCGGCCCGGGTTCCGTGGACGTACCCGAGATAGGTCACCTCGGTGGTTCGCTTGAACTCGCTGGGCTCGATCTCCAGGAACGGCGCGAACACCGACGAGAAGGCGACGTTCACCCAGACGTCGATCGGCCCGAGTTCCTTCTCCACCTGATCCGCGGCGGCCTCGACCTTTTCGTAGTCGGCGACGTCGACCTCGATCGGAAGCGCGGTTCCGCCGGCGGCGGTGACGTCACGGACGGCGCCTTCGAGTCCCGCCTCGCCGCGGGCAAGCAACGCGACCTTGTCGCCGCGCCGGGCGAAGGCGACCGCGCTCGCCCGGCCGATGCCGCCGCTGGCGCCGGTCACTACCACAACCTGTCCCACGCGATCCTCCTCAGGAGCTGGTCCGACCATCGAGCGGACGCCTCTCCGGTGACCACGACGGGCCGCTCGAAACCCGTTTGCTGCCGAACACCCCGGGTACCGGCCAGGACCGGCCGGGTCTCGTCGGGAGGATGGACATGAGCACGACAGTTGGCGACTACGTACTCCAGCGGCTGCGTGACTGGGGTGTCGAGCACGTCTTCGGGTACGCCGGGGACGGCATCAACGGACTGCTCTCCGCGTGGCAGAAGGCGGACAACCAGCCGCGGTTCGTCCAGGCCCGGCACGAGGAGATGGCGGCCTTCGAAGCGGTCGGGTACGCCAAGTTCACCGGCCGCGTCGGTGTCTGTACGGCGACCAGCGGGCCGGGCGCGATCCACCTGCTGAACGGGTTGTACGACGCGAAGCTCGATCACGTTCCTGTGGTGGCGATCGTGGGGCAGACGGCGCGGAGCGCGATGGGCGGCAGCTATCAGCAGGAGGTCGACCTGCACACGCTCTTCAAGGACGTCGCGTCCGACTACTGCGAGACGGTGATGGTCGCGGAGCAGCTGCCGAACGTCCTCGACCGGGCGATCCGGATCGCGGCGGCCCGGCGTACCGTGACCGCGCTGATCATCCCCTCGGACGTCCAAGAGTTGGAGTACACGGCGCCGTCGCACGCGTTCAAGATGGTGCCGTCGAGCCTGGACCTGACCTGGTCGGCGCCGGTCCCGGCGGCCGAGCAGCTCGAGCGGGCCGCGGAGATCCTGAACGCGGGTTCGCGGGTCGCGTTCCTGGTCGGTCAAGGTGCCCGTGGGGCGGCGAGCGAGGTCACGGAGCTCGCGGAGCTCACCGGAGCCGGTGTCGCGAAAGCCCTGCTGGGCAAGGACGTTCTGTCCGACGAGCTGCCGTGGGTGACAGGCTCGATCGGGCTGCTCGGGACGCGGCCGTCGTACGAGCTGATGACGGATTGCGACACCTTGCTGGTCGTGGGATCGAACTTCCCCTATTCGCAGTTCCTGCCCGAGTTCGGCAAGGCGCGGGCGATCCAGGTCGATCTCGATCCCACGATGGTCGGGATGCGGTACCCGTTCGAGGTGAACCTGGTCGGGGACGCGTCACGGACCCTGCGCGCGCTCATTCCGCTCGTGCAGCGCAAGGATGACCGGTCGTGGCGGTCGGGCGTCGAGAGCAACGTCAGGCGCTGGTGGGAGGTCATGGAACGTCGCGCGCACACCTCGGCGGATCCGATCAACCCGGAGCTGGTGTTCCACGAGTTGTCGCAGCGGCTGCCGCGCGACGCGATCCTCGCGGCGGACTCCGGATCGGCGGCGAACTGGTACGCGCGGCACATCCGGATGCGCGCAGACATGCGGGGATCGCTGTCCGGGACGCTGGCCACGATGGGTCCTGGTGTGCCGTACGTGATCGGCGCGAAGTTCGGGCTCCCGGACCGGCCCGGCTACGCGCTGGTGGGTGACGGCGCGATGCAGATGAACGGGATCAACGAGCTGATCACGATCGCGAAGTACTGGCAGGAGTGGGCGGATCCGCGCCTGGTGGTCGCCGTACTGCACAACAACGATCTGAACCAGGTGACGTGGGAACTGCGGGCGATGGGAGGCTCGCCCCAGTTCCTGCCTTCGCAGGAGCTGCCGGAGTTCCCGTACGCCGGGTACGCGAGGCTGCTCGGGCTGCACGGAGTGACGGCCGAGAAGCCCGAGGAGGTCGTGCCGGCCTGGGAGGAGGCGCTGCGGGCGGATCGCCCGTGCGTGGTCGAGTTCCGCACCGATCCCGCGGTGCCGCCGATTCCGCCGCATGCGACCTGGGACCAGATCGAGAAGGCGGCGGAGTCGATCGTGCGCGGTGACAGCGACCGTTCCTCGATGATCAAGCAGGGGTTCAAGTCCAAGGTCCAGGAGTTCCTGCCCGGCCGGTCCTGACGTTCTCAGGGTTTCTCAGCTGTCGCGACGTCTCCAGAAGCCGATGCGTACGTCGGCGTGGTTGAACGTGCCGGGCATCGGCCCGGCCAGCTTCGCGCGGGTCGTTGGATCGACATCGAGGTCGTAGCGGTCGGCGAGGTGGCTGACCGCGGCGCTGGTGGTGAGCAGTACGACGTTCCGTCCGGGGCACCCTGCGGGACCTTCGCTGAACGGGACGATCGGCCAGGAACCGTCGGCGCGGCCGTCCAGCCAGACAGCCGGTTCGAATCGGTTCGCGAAGTCGAGTGCGTCGTCGTCGCGATGGAACACCGAGCTCACGATCACGAACTCGGTTCCGGCCGGCGCGATCCTGCCACGCCACTCGGTGTCCTCGTGCGACTGACGCAGGATGACCAGAGTGGTGGGCCACAACCGGACGGACTCCTGCATCGCGGCGCCGGCGTGGGCCAGCAAGGGGGAAGCCTCCGGGTGACGCGCCTCGGCGACGATGGGCTCGAGGCGCGACCGGTCGGTGCCGAGGACGGCGAGGAGTCGCCAGAGCGCGATGCCGGCGGCGTCGAAGGCGAACAGCCAGTGCGGCACCTGACCGGCCGGGTCGAGTGTCTCGGACCGTCGGTCGAGGGCTTCGACGAGGCTTCCGGTTTCGGCCTTGTCGACGTACTGGGAAACCGTCGCGAGGAAACGGGCGCGCGTATCGTCGTGCCCCGGGCCCAGCTGTGCCCAGTTCGCGTCGGCGCGGAGCTGGTCGAGCTGCTCGGTGAGTTCCACGTCGCTGCGGGCGGCGTCCCCGAGCACGATCCGGCGTACGACGCGGGACCAGACGCTGCGGAAGTCGTCCCAGCCGAGAGTGCGGGCGTCCAGGCCGTCCAGCTCCTCGTGGACCACGTCGACGAACCGGTGGCCGTGACGATGGACAGGGAGGTGACTGTCGAGGGCATCCTCGTTCAGCTCACGACGTCCGGCCCGCAGCGACGAGTTGGTCGTCAGGACCGCGTGCGGCTGGAAGTGCGTCAGCGCCCCGATCTTCAGACCGGTTGCGGCGGCGAACGGTTCGGGCGTTTCCTTCAGCAGTCGATGGACGTCGTCGGCAGCGAGAACGAGTGCGATCGTGCGCCCGGCGATCCGCAGCAGGACGGGCCCCTCGCCGTACCGGCCACGGAGTCGCCGGACGCGACGGAGCGCGCGGTCGTCCACGCGCAGCTTCTCGGCGAGCGTGCCCAGCCTGGGTCTGCGAAGGATCGGTCCCTGGGCAACGACCGGTCCGAGGACGTCTCGCAGGATCCGCGCGCTGTCCGGCGCGGAAGCGGTTGGCAGCAGTGTCGACATGACCGTCCGGTGTCCGCCGCTCCGCTGCCGAAACGGTCGGGTCTGCCACGAGGCGTGCACGGCCCGAGGGCGGGGTACCGGCAGGCCATGCGACTTGACGGGCGGGTGATCTATCAGCTGGACCCGGCGGTGTTCTTCGACTCCGACGACGACGGTGTCGGTGATCTGGCAGGCGTTCTCCGGAAGCTGGACCACGTGCGGGCGGTCGGGGCGGACACCATCTGGTTGCAACCGTTCTACGTGTCGCCGTACCTGGATGCCGGGTACGACGTCGTGGACCACTGCGGTGTCTCCTCCCGGTTCGGCACGATGGCCGACTTCGAGGAGCTCGTGGAGCGCTGCCATGAGCTGGATCTGCGGGTGATCGTCGAACTCGTCGTCCAGCACACGTCGATCCATCATCCATGGTTCCGGGCGGCACGGGACGACCCTGGTTCGCCGTACCGCGACTACTACGTGTGGGCCGTGGAGCCGCGCGACGATCCCGCCGTGCGAGGTCCGGTCTTTCCGGGCGTCGAGGACTCGATCTGGGCGTACGACGAGCATGCCGGGATGTACTACCGGCACGCGTTCTACCGGCACGAGGCCGATCTGGACGTCGGCCATCCGGCGGTTCGTGCGGAGATCGAGCGCATCGTCCGGCATTGGCTCGACCGGGGAGTCGACGGGTTCCGGGTCGACGCGGTGCCGTACATGGTCCGGCAGGCGGCCCTGAGCGATGACCGCGACGACGGCTTCTGGTTCCTCTCCGAGCTTGCGGAGATGGCCGACGGCGCGCCGTTGATGGGCGAGGTGGACGTGCCACCGGACCAGTACGACCTGTACTTCGGCAACGGCGGCCGCCTGCACGCGGTGCTGGACTTCTGGACGAACAACCTGCTGTTCCTCGCGCTGGCACGCGGGGACGCCGAGCCGCTGGTCCGGGCGCTGCGTGCGCAGCCCGATCCGCCGGACGGATGCACCTACGTCAACTGGCTGCGCAACCACGACGAGCTGGACCTGGACCGGTTGTCGGCGCCGGAGCGCGACGAGGTGATGGCGGCGTTCGCGCCGGCCGCGAACATGCGCGCGTTCGGCCGCGGGATCCGCCGTCGGCTGGCGCCGATGCTCGGTGACGTACGACGTACCGCGCTGGCGCATGCGATCGCCGAGTCGTTGCCAGGGGCACCGGTTGTCCGGTACGGCGAGGAGATCGGGATGGGTGAGGACCTGGCGCTGCCGGACCGGATGTCGGTGCGGACGCCGATGCAGTGGTCGTCCGAACCGAACGGCGGGTTCAGCAAGGCACCGGCTGGGGTGGTTGCTCCGGCCGTCCTCCAGGACGGCCGCTACGGGTTCTCGCAGGTCAACGTCGCGGACCAGGAGTTTCGTCCCGGGTCCCTGTTCAGCAGGGTGGCGCAGCTGGTCCGCAGCCGGCGAGAGCTCGGCGAGCTCCCGCCGCACCGCTGCGAGGCGTTGGCTCTTCGGCAGCGCTCGGTCTTCGCCGTCCTGCACCACCGCGGCAGCGGCGCCGTACTGATGCTGGCCAATCTGTCCGCCGACGAGCTCGAGGTCGACCTTCCGTACGACGTGCGGACCGACCTGCTCGCCGACGGTGAGTACGAACCGGCGTCGAAGAACTCGGTCCGACTCGCCGGCTACGGCTATCGCTGGCTGCACTGTCATGCGCCTGCGGCGTAGTCACCCGGAGCAGGCGGGGTTCACCCGCGTGCGGCGAGGGCGTGGGTTCAGCTATCTCGATGCCGATGGCAAGGTCATCGACGACACGGACACGGTCGAGCGAATCCGGACCCTGGCGATTCCGCCGGCCTGGCAGGACGTGTGGATCTGTCCGTTCCCGAACGGGCACATCCAGGCCGTCGGGACCGATCAGGCCGGTCGCCGTCAGTACCTGTACCACGATGACTGGCGGTCGGCGCAGGATGCGGACAAGCATGATCGCGTGCGGCAGTTGGCGCGCAAACTACCCGCGTTCCGGGAGGCGGTGGACGAGGATCTGTGTGCGCGGGGCCTGCAGCGGCGGCGGGTGCTCGCGGTCGCGCTGCGGATGCTGGACTACGGCGTCTTCCGGACCGGCAACACGCAGTACGCCGAGGAGTACGGCAGCCGGGGTGCGGCCACCTTGCTGCGTGACGACGTACGGATCAGCCGCGGGAAGCTCGTGTTCGACTTTCGGGCGAAGGGCGGGCAGCGGCGGACGTTCGAGCTGGACGACGCCAACCTGGTGGCAGCCGTGCGTTCGCTGAAGCGAAGCCGGCACAAGAAGAAGCAGCTGCTGGTGTATCGCGACGGCGACGAGTATCACGAGATCGATGCCGGGATGATCAACGACCGGTTCCGCGAGCTGGTCGGTGACGACTTCACCGTGAAGGACCTGCGGACCTGGACCGCGACCGTGCACGCCGCGGTGGATCTGGCCGAGGCGGAGCCGCCGACCACGAAGCAGGCCCTGAACGCGGCGGTGAGGGAGATGCTCGAGGAGGTGTCCGAGCACCTCGGTAACACGCCGGCGGTGGCCAGGGCGTCGTACGTCGATCCGCGTGTCGTGGAGCAGTACGAGCACGGGCACACGATCGCGGACGCCGTCGACCGTGTCGGCGACGACCTCGCCGACGAGGAAACGAGAGCGCGGCTGGAACGCTCCGTGAACAAGGTCCTCGACCAGGGCGCCCGCGAGTAGCGCGCGGCCCCGGCGGATGTCCGGCTTGAAGGCCGTGGCGCCGGGGTACCGGGGTGGTGTCACCGACCGGTGGTTTCTCGCACGGTGCCGTCGGCCGGTGGCCGGGACGGCTTGAAGGGAGTGCGCGATGACTGACGCTACCGGTGATTCTGCCGATACTGCCGATACTGCCCACGCGCTGGTCCGGTTGACGGATGTGGGGCTGGAGCTGGCCGACCCCGCCGATGACCTGCGCGGACTGAAAGTTCTGGATCGCAACGATGACGAGATCGGCACGGTCGACGGTCTGATCGTCGACGAGCAGGAGCGGCGAGTCCGCTTCCTCGAGGTCGGCTCGGGCGGCTTCCTCGGCCTGGGGCAACGGAAGGTCATGGTCCCGGTGGAGGCGGTGACGAGCGTCGACGCGGACGCCGTTCACATCTCGCAGAACCGCGACCACGTAGCCGGCGGCCCGGTGTACGACCCGGAGGTCGTCCTCGAGCGCCGCCACTACGAGGATGTCTACGGCTATTACCAATACCCGCCCTACTGGGGTCCCTTCCCGCGGTGACCGGGAATCTCAACTGTGTTCGCCGTCCAGGAGTTCGTGGATCTTCTCCAGTGCGTCCTGGATATCGCGGTGGTTGTACTGCGCCGCGCGGGACTCAGCGCTGATGACACCGCAGCGGTGCACCCGCTGGAAGTCGCCGTACGGGAACTCGTAGTGTCCCTTGGTCTCCTCGTCCATGTCGGTGTCGACACCTAGGAACCACAGGCCGTAGTCGCTCCAGCCGTGCTTGTCCAAATACGCGTTCTGCTCGGCCGCGGTGGGGGCGTGCTCGCTCCAGTCGTCCCGCTCGTCCTTGGTCGTCTGTCCCTTTTCCACAAGGCTTTTCGCGTGCTCGAACGCCTTCTTGTTCAGCTTCACAGTCATACCCGCCCGGTTCCCCGCTGGGCGTCGGGTAACCCATGACTCATCGGCGTGTCCTCGGTCGTTGCGGGTACCGGTACGGCGCCGTACGAGGAAGGTGAAGTCGCAGTGAGGTTCATGACGTGGAACGTGTGGGGGCGGTTCGGTGACCACTGGCTCCGGCGCCAGCGGGCGATCGCCGAAACGGTGCGGGCGCAACGACCCGATTTCCTTGCCCTGCAGGAAACCTGGCGAAGTGACGGACAGTCCCAGACCGACCAGCTCGGGTTCGAGTTGGGGATGTCGTCGGTCTTCGCGCCGTCGCGGATGCCGCGTGACCCGGATCCCGACGTACGTCTCGGGCTGGGCATTCTGAGCCGCTTCCCGTTGCGGGCGGTCGAGCAGCACACGTTGTCGACCGGCACGGTCGCGCTCCGGGCGGAGATCCGGCTGGGGGAGGACAGTCTGCACTTCATCACCAGCTGCCTGGACTGGGAAGAGGACCATCAGCGGGAACGCTTCGCGCAGGCGAGTTCGCTGGCGTCGCTCGTGTCCGAACTCAAGGACCGCGGTGACGACGTCGTCGTGGCCGGTGACTTGAATGCGCCACCCGACTGCCCCGAGCTCGACCCGCTGCTCGCCGTGCTCGACGACTGCTGGCAACAGGTGTACGACGGCGTCACCTACAGCTCCCACAATCCCTACCTCGGGCACGGCGAGTGGCTCGAGGACCAACGGATCGACTACATCCTGGCCAACGACGGCCTGGTCCCGACCGACTCCCGCCTCGTCGGATTCGACGAAGACCACGGCCACCCACCCTCGGACCACTACGCCGTCGTCGCCGACGTACCCGTCAGCTGATCTCGACGGTCAGCTGACGGGTCTCGGCCGGTTGGGTGAGCGACCCGGTTCGCTCAGGGTTGGGTGTTGGTTTGCAGCGGGTGTTTCGGTACGGCGACGCGGATCTTGGCGGCTGTGGTTTCGGACGGTACGGCGATGGTGCCGCGGGAGACCCACTCAGCGATGTTGGCGACGATCGTGGCGACTGCCTTCTGCGAGGCCGCATCGGGGGAGGGGACTGTCCAGTTCGACGGGCAGCGGCCGACGAGGAAGCAGCCGTAGGCGAAGGTGGAGCCGTTCAGGACGCGGGCGCCCGACGGGGCGGTGTACGCCGTGACGTGCATGGGCGCGGCGCGGCCGTTCGAGCGGCACGCTCCGGTGCCGCTGGCGAGCGTTGTCTGGCCTGGCTGCTTGTAGAGATCGGCCCAGACATAGTCGACCTCGCCGGCGATGAAGCCGGGCAGCGTCGTGCCGCTGGGCACGCCATCGAAGATCCATCCGCTGCCGGTCGTCAGGGTGTTGCCCAGCACCGGGCAGATGTAGTCCGCGCCGAGCAGCGGCTGCGACGCGTACGCGTCACCCTGGTAGCGCCACGTCGTGGAGTTGTAGCCGTCGGTGTACCGATCGATGTCCCAGGCCCGCCGCGTCTCGTCGGTGAAGGTGATCACGCGGTACGCCGTGTTCGCGCCGAGGTTGGCGACGTTGACGCCGCGGGCGATCGCCTGGCTGAGCGCGGCCCGCATCCGCAGCGAGTAGTACTCGTCGTGTCCGGGCAGGAAGAGTGTCCGGGCTCGTGTCGGCAGTTGACCGCCGTACTGGTCGAGGTCGTTGTCGGTCCAGTAGGTGACGTCGAGTCCCTTCGACTCGGCCCAGAACACCAGTCCCTGTTCGAGTGTGAGGTACTGCCCGGAGCCCTGACCTTCGTTGTACGGCCGGTCGAACGTCAGCCGACCGGAGCCGCCGTCGACTCCGCCGGTGTAGAAGCCCGATCCGCCGTAGCTGTTGTATGCCTGCCAGGTCGCGGTCGCTTGCTGGATCATCAGGTCGTGCTTGGTGCCGGTGTCGTCGCGGACCGTCAGCGGTGCGTAGGTCGCGGAGGTGCCGTCACTGACCTTGATCAGGTACGTTCCCGGCACCCAGTCCTTGTCCACAGGGATGCTGAGCGTCTTGGACCAGCTCGCCGCCGATGTCATCCGCAGCGGCTTGCCGTCGGCCGACGCTCCGCCGGTCGTCGGTGCTTCCTGGACCACAGTCGGTACGTCGTCCTGCCGCCAGATCTCGCGCCCGCCGAGCCCGGCGTAGTACCCCATCCGGTAGGCGACGACGCTGACCGGTTTGCCGGAGGTGACCTTGAGGTCGACGGAGTCACCGCAGCTGGCCGAGACCTGCGTCAGGTAGGCGGCGAGAGTGCCGTTCATGCTGGTCGGGATGACCCAGTCGCCGGTGCCCGCCTTGGCGTTCTCGACGGTCGTCGTCGGCCAGGTGTCCGGGCATCCGGCGGGCGGCGCGACGAAGCCCGCGGCGGCGACGGCCGGCATCTCGGCGGGCGGTGCGATGAACGTGATGCTTCCGGCGCCGGAGCTCAGCACGGTGGCGGTCGGCGTGGTCGCGGAGACGGTGAGGCTCATCGTTCCGCCGTACCGGGAGAGCTGGACGCCGTTCACCGGGATCGCCAGGCGTGCGCCGAGTGCGACGTTGAGCGGTGACTTCGGTTTCCAGGTGGCGTAGCCGCCGTCGACGGAGAGCGTGCCGTTGATGGTGCTGTACGTGCCGGTGGCGCCGGTCGGCAACTGCATGCGGACGGCGCCCAGGGTGCCCGCTTTGGTGATCGTGGCCTGGTACGTCAGATTCGTCGTCTGGGCGGGAATGGGGTTCGTCGCCTTGACCGCGACAGCGGCCGTGTAGGTCTTCAACGGCTGCAGTACGCCGGCGCCGGACGTGATGACCTGACCCGCAGTGCCGATCGACTTGAATCCCAGCGTCCACGGGCCGCCGGCGGGCAGCTTCAGTCCGTACAGCGGGATCGCGAGCCGTGCGCCGACGGCAACGTTCGTGACGCGGGCGGGTCGCCAGCGCAGCACGGTGCTCGTGACCGAGCTGACCGTGCCGTTGATCGACGTGACCCGGCCTGTGGTCCCGGCCGGGATCGCCATCGTGACCTCGCGGATCGCGCCCGCTTTGAGCACGGTCGCGCGATAGGTCAACGTCGTGGTGCCGTTCGATGCCTGCGTCGCGGTGATGCTGACAGCGGCCGCGGCCGCGTCGGCCGCCCGGTCGATGAACACGATCGCCGCGGCTGCGACAACCAATGCGGCAGCTGAGGCCAGAAGCCTCCGAAGCATGGGTTCCCCCCAGGTCGTTAAATGAAATCCCCGAAGGGAGACTACGAGATCAACCGCCCGCACAGTGAAAATGTTGCCGATCAGTGATCGAATTGGCCTAGATCACAACTCTGGGTGATCGGTTGGTTGCTGTGCGCGGATCGCGGGACGGCTTCACACGCCGGGACCATACACGCTACCGACCGGTCATGTAGGACCCGCCAACAAGTCGCCGTTTCCCCTTGTTGCTAAGGACTTCCTAACTTTGCAACAAGCTGCAACCGGGTTGCGCCGGCGCCCGTTGGAAGGATAAAACTCTCCCTGACTTCGCCGGTGCCACTCGGGGTGCGCCGGATCCGCCCCGATCATGGAGTGTCGATGCGCCGCACCCGCAGGTTGCTGACGTATGCCCTCGTTCTGTCCCTCCCGGCGTCTCTCGGAGTGCCCGCCACCGCGCTTGCCCATCCGCAGGAGGTCGCGCAGGTCGCCGTACCGCAGGTGGCTCGTGCGGCTGCTGGTCCGTTGGCGCCGCCGTTGCCCGCGCGGGTAAAGAACGCGTCGACGGCCGCGGCTGCGACCGGAAAGCCGACACGGGTGCGGGAGCTCGAGGATCGGCGTACGGCGTCGTCGACGAGCTACCGGATGTCGGACGGCACGACGCAGGTCGAGCTGTCGACGGAGCCGGTGCACTACAAGGACTCCAAGGGCAAGTGGCAGAACGTCGACACCAAGGTGACCGCCGGTACCGGCGAGGACTCGTTCGAGAACGCGAAGAACTCCTTCCGGACGCGGTTCGGCAAGTCAAGCGATCGTTTGCTGACGTTCGAGGCGGACGGGGAGTCGATCAGCCTTGGTGCGGCGGGAGACAAGCGGGCGTTGACGCCGGTGGTGAAGGACTCCTCGGTGGCGTTCCCGGACGTGTTCGGTACGGCGGACGTGCGGTATTACGTGTCGCGCACCGGCGTGAAGGAGACCGTCGTAATGACGGCTGCTGCTGACGTGGCGGGTGAGTACGCGTTCGAGCTGCACACCAGCGGGTTGACCGCGAAGGCGCAGCCGGACGGGTCGATCGGGTTCTTCAAGAAGAACGGCGACGAGCGGCCGAAGTATGTGATCCCGGCGCCGAACATGTACGACTCGTCGGCGACGAACCGGCTGGGTCAGCCGGGTTACTCGGACAAGATCACCCAGACGATCAGCCAGCAGGGCGGCAAGACGCTGCTCACCTTGAAGCCTAATCAGGCGTGGCTGGCGGCGAAGGAGCGGGTGTTCCCGATCGTCATCGACCCGACGATCGTCGTCGTACCGGACCCGGCCGCCGCGCAGGACACGTCGATCTCCGAGGCGAACGCGGGCACGAACTACGGCACGAACCCGACGGTGCTGGTGGGTGACGACGCGAGCCACAACACCTGGCGCGGCCTGCTGAAGTTCGACCTGTCGATGATCCCGTCGACGACGACGATCCGCTCGGCCGATCTGAACATGCACTACGGGGCGGGCTTCGGTGCGGATGTGAAGCTGCCGTTCGCGGCGGTGAAGGTCACGTCGGACTGGTCCGAGGCGACGGCGACCTGGACGTCGATGAACGCGGCGTGGAACGGGACGTACGCGACCAACACGGTGACGGTGGACGACCAGGACACGTTGTCGGCGACCTACGAAGGGCCGTGGAAGTACCAGAGCAACCCGAGCGCGATGAACGGTTCGTTCTCGTACGCGCCGACAGGAACTGCGCCGGACACGTTCACGTGGAATGCCCGGGTGCCGAGCGAGGGTGATTATCAGGTCCGGGGTTTCTACTTCCAGTCGTCGGTTCGCGGAAAGTTGCCGACAACACTTGTTGGAGCGACACCCGATGGCCAGGTGACGACGCAGCCCGCGACCTGGGATCAGACGGCCGGTGTCGCGGGGGGTGCGCAGTGGTACACCCTGGGCACCATCCATTCGCGTCCAGGCAACACGACGCAGGTCAAGGTCACTCGCGACCAGTCCGGGGTGGCCACCATCCCGGTAGCGGACGCGATGTCGTGGACGAAGTACTCGACGGCGACGAAGCAGGCCGGTGACCGCGACGGCTGGCACTCGTACGGGCTGGGCAGCTATGTCCAGTCGTGGCTGAAGGGCGAGTCGCCGAACTACGGCGTGATGCTGAAGGCCGTCGACGAGAACCCGGCGACGGCGCCGGCCGGCGGCCTGTACTACAGCGCGAGCGAGGACACGTACGGCGGCGAGACCGCTGCGCGGCCGAACTTGGTCATCACGTACGACGAGCCCGGCGTAATGCTGAACCCGCCGTCGACGATCAACGCCTCCGGCGCGGAGCTGACCTGGAACAAGTACATCGACCCGACGCCGGCCGATGACGACGACCTGGTCGAATACCAGATTTTCCGTGGTTGCCGCGCACTGCCGGTCGACCCGTGCGCGACACCGGTGGGTGACTACTTCTCGACCACGTCGCCGACGGCGCTCACGTTGGTTGGGACCGTCCCGCCCGAGGTGACGTCGTTCACCGACTCGACCGCGCAGGCCTCGAGTGCAACCAAGCCCGCGACATACAGCTATTGGGTTGTGGCGCGGACCGTCAAGGACGGCACGCTCAACGGCAAGGCCGCGTCGAATGTGCAAACGGTGACGATGCCGCGCGAGGGCCGCATCTTGCAGTCGTTCGGCGGCGACATCTCCGACACCACGCTGGCCGCGGCTACCGCGTATCAGAGCGTGAACCTGTCGCGTCCCGATGGCGGCACGGGGAACACGCGGTATTGGGTGCAGGTCGGCAACAACCACCCGACGTACGGCGTCGAGCGCGGGGTTTTCAAGTTCGACACCGCGGCGATCAAGCAGGGCACGAAGGTCACAGCCGCACGGGTCGAGCTGTTCTCGAACTACGGCTCCGGCACCGGCCGCGCGGACTTCGACCTGTACGGGTTGACGAAGGACTTCACGGAGGACCAGGCGACGTGGAAGCAGGCGCAGTCCACGATCAACTGGGCTGCGCCGGGTGGTGACTACGACTCGACGATGCTGGCATCGGTCCGTCCCGACGGGAACGCGCAGCGGTTGACGTTCGTCGATGTGCCCGAAACGCCCGAGACGCCGCTGAAGCTGATCCCGAAGGTGCAGTCGTGGGTTGACAACCCGGGCGACAACCACGGCCTGTTGCTGAGGACGCGTGACGAGACCGTGAGCCAGCAGTTGGTGAGCATCACGAACAGCGAGTCCCCGGACAGCCTGTTCCGCCCACGCCTGTGGATCGAACACCTGGCCAAGAACGAGGCCGAGACCTACGAGGCCGACGAGATTCCTGAGCGGTTCAAGCCGAACACCACTGTGACTACGCCTGTTACCGTGACCAACACCTCGAGGGACAACTGGCAAGGCGATTTGCTGGTGTCGTACCGGTGGACGGAGCCGCGCAGCACCGTCGATCTGACCACCGAAGGCGAGCGCCTCAGCGTCCCGCTTGAGCGGGCGCTGGCGCCAGGTGAGTCGAAAACCGTGAAGCTGTCGATCAAGGCGCCGATCAATTCCGACACGGGGACGAAGCGGCAGTCGTACGACCTACACCTTGATCTGCTGAAGCCGGACAAGAAGACCTGGTTCGACGGCGACAACGCAACGTCTCCGCCGGTCAGACCGGCTCAAGGCTGTGCGATGGAGACGGCCGGCTTGTTGTGCGTCGACCGTTACGTGGAGGACCTGACGTCGGGCCCGTTGGGGCTGGAGAAGTTCATGTCGTACACCGGTGAGGAGACCGGTGGCGGTTCCCAGTTGCTGACGAACCTGTACGACGGCAACGTCGTGTGGTCGTACGACGCGTTGTCGAACCCGTCGATCGGCCCATCCGCGTTTGTCAGACTGGCGTACAACAGCCAGGACGACACGCCGGCGTCGGCGCCGGGTTACGGGTTCTCTGTGCAGCCGGCGACGCTGACCAGGCTCGGCGACGGCCTCTCGGTTGCCCCCAACGTGGTGTCCTTTGTGGATGGCGACGGTACGACGCAGATCTACAAGGCCGACACGCCGGACCCGCAGAAACCGAACGAGGTCCCGTACACGCGCCCAGCAGGTGTCGCGCTCGAACTGAAGAAGGACCTGGCCGCTGACGACGCGCATCGATGGGTGTTCACCCGGCCGGACGGCACCCGGTTCTATTTCGACTCCACCACGCTTCGGCAGACGTCGGTCGTGGACCGCAACGGCAACACGATGTCGTTCGGCTATGACACCGGCGGCCGGCTGACCACGGTTACCGATGCCCGGAACCGGCAGGTCCTGACGCTGGGGTACGAGTCCGGCGGAGCCAGGAAGCTGGTGTGGATCCGCGACCTCTCGGGGCGGGCGCTGAAGTTCAACTACAACACCTCCTCGCAGCTGGTCAAGCTTGAGGACGGCGGCCCGTTCAATGCCGGCACGGCGACGTTCGATCCGGGCGCGACGGTGAAGTCGTTCCAGTTCGCCTACACCGACACCTCGAACAACGGCAACACGAAGCTGATCTCGGTCAAGGATCCGCGTAACGCAGAGACCAAGGTCCAGTACTACACATCGAACGAGAACTCGACGTACGCGTTGTGGCCGAAGAGCTATACGGACCGTCGCAACAACAACACGACGTTCTCGTACGCTCAGCCGGACCCGTCCGCGCAGGACAGGCTGGCCACGGTCACCGATGTCAACGGCAGTACGCCGTCGGTCACGACGTACAGGATGGATGCGTTCGGCCGCACCACGAGCATCGTGGACGCCAACCAGAACGCCATCGGTGGTGACAGGGCGACGCTGCTGGCGTGGGACCGCGACCACAACGTCATCCGGTTGCAGGAACCCAATGACGCCGTGTCGACCTGGGAATACGACCCGAAGACCGGCTATCCGCTCGTCGTGAAGGATGCGATGGCGGTCAAGAACGGTCTGCCCGGTGTCGTGCTGACCTACCAGACGTTGACCACTGGCGCGAAGCCGACGGTGCTGTTGTCGAAGAAGAGCGCTGCCGGCCGGACGGATACGTTCACCTATGACGCGAACGGCAATATCAAGACCGTCAAGAACGGCCGTGGCTTCGGTCCCACGTACACCTATAACTCGAACGGGACGCTGGCGACGGTCACTGATGCGCGGGGTAACGCGACGCAGTACGGCGCGGACTCGAACTATCACGCGAGTGGCTATCCGTTGTCGATCACCGATCCCGAGCTGGCCAAGACCGACTTCACCTACGACGACCGCGGCAATGTGCTCCAGGTCAAGGACGCGCTGCTGCGGTTGACGACCGCGGAGTACGACGCGTTCGGTCGGCCCACCAAGATCACCAAGCCCTATGACGGGGCGGTGGTGCGGACCACTGCGACCGACTACGACCTCAACGACAACGTCACGAAGGAGACGGCGCCGAACGGTGCGCAGTCGGTGTCGACGTTCGATGCCGCGGACAACTTGTTGACCAAGACGCTGCCGGACAACAACACGACCGGCCGGCAGCTCGCCTACACCTACGACGTGCTCGGCCGCAAAATCACCGAGACCGCGCCGAAGGGTGTTGCGACCACGACGGACCCGAACGACTTCGTCACGAAGTACAGCTATGACCGGATCGGTCAGGTGCTGAAGGTCGAGACACCGTTTGTTGACGGCGGGTCGACGAAGACGCCGACGACGACGTACGAGTACGACGTGGTCGGTAACCAGGTGACCGTGATGGATCCGCTGCGGAACGCGTCGCCCGCAACGGACTACACGTCGAAGACGGTCTACGACCTGAACCACCGGCCTACCGCCGTCACCGACGCGGCGGGTTACACCAGCAAGACGGTCTACGACGCCGATGGTCTGGTCACGGCCGAGATCAACCAGGTCGGGAACACGAAGACGACGAAGTACGACGAAGCCGGCCAGCCAATCGAGATCCACGTCCCGCACACACCGATCGGCGCGCACCAAGAAGACCGGGTCACCAAGCTGAACTACGACGAGGCCGGCAACGTGACTCGTCAGACCCGGCCCAGTGGCCGGTACTCCGAGACGGTGTACGACAAGAACAACCGGCCGGTGCAGAACAAGTCGGCGTTCGACACGGCGACGACCTTGTACAAGACCCCGTCGAGCACGTTCATCCAGTACTACCCGACGGGCGAGATCAAGGCCCAGTCCGAGCCGACCTTCGCGGCGACGGCGCCGCCGGCGTCGCAGTGGACGAACTTCACCTACTACGGGTCTGGTGACATCAAGACGTCGACGGATCCGTGGCAGATCACCGCGACGTACGGCTACAACCAGTTGGGTCAGCAGACCGACCGCACCTTGACGGTGCCGGGTGACGACGCGAAGCGGACCCAGGCCTGGGGCTACTACCCCGACGGTGCGTTGCAGTCGCGTTCCGACACGGCCGCGCAGCAGCCGGTCGACATTATCGACAATGCCGACGCCTGGCAGACCACCTCGACCGGCACCTGGACGACGGTCACCGGCGGCACCAACACCCAGGGTGCGAACTACCAAACCCACACCGCGGCGACAGGGTCGACCGACACCTTCAGTTGGCGGGTGCTTCCGGATGTCGCGGGTTCGTTCGACGTCTACGCCTCTTGCCCGGTCCGTACCGATGCGACGACTGCCGCGACGTACACGATCAACCATTCCACCGGCGCGGCCACGAAGACCGTCGACCAGAAGGCCTGTACTGCGGCGACGCCGTGGGTGAACCTGGGTAACTATTCGTTCCCGAACGGTGTGGCGAAGACCATCACCTTGGCGCCGTCTGCGACGGGTGTGGTGTCCGCGGATGCGATCAAGCTGGTCTCGACCAGCCCGGTGGAGTCGCGGTCGTTCACCTACACCTATGACCTGAACGGTCAGCAGACCGAGGTCAAGGACAACAACCCGAACGCCGCCACCGACACGTTCAAGATCACCTCGGACGGTCTTGGCCGCACCACGCAGGTCCAGGAGCTGAAGACCGGCACGAACAAGGCGACGACCGACTACACCTACGACCTCGACTCCAACGTCTTGTCCACGAACGCCCAGCGTGAGGCGGACACCAGTACCGGCAGTCCTCGCGTGACGCGGTACACCGGCTACACCTGGGACGTCCGCAACCTGGTCGACACGGTCAAGGCCGGCTCGACATCGACGAGCACGGATACCTGGAGCTACACCTACGACGGCCGCGGCCTGCGGTCGACGATCACGAAGCCGAACGGCAACCTGGCGACGTTCACCTATCACGAGGACGGGCTGCCGCGGATTCAGTCTGAGAAGACCAGCGGCGGGAAGTTGGTGTCGTCGCATTCGCTGCGCTTCAACTCCGATGGCGACCGCTCCCAAGATGTCGAGAAGCTTCTGAAGGCCAACTCGTCGGAGTATCTGGACCAGGCGTCGACCTACTCCTATACCCCGGCGCGGCAGCTCGAGGCCGTGGTGAAGACCGGTGTCGAGAAGGGCGACAACGAGTCGTACGAGTACGACGCGGCCGGCAATACGATCAAGCAGACGATCGGCGCGACGACGTCGACGATGACCTACGACCGCAACCGCCTGACCAAAACGGTTACCGGCGGCACGACCCTGAATCAGCGCTACGACCCGTTCGGCCGCTCCACAACGTCCGATGTCGGTGCGCAGGTGGTGGAGCAGAACGCCTACGACGGCTATGACCGCCTGGTCCGCCAGCAGAAGTTCGACACCGCTGGGACCCCGACGTTCACCCGCAACCAGACCTACGACGCGTTCGACCGTGTCACCAACCAGTCCGAAAAGGTCGGTACCGCACAGTCGATTTCCACCAGGTACACGTTCGTGGGTCTCGCGAACCAGGTCGCGACCGAGGAGGAGAAAGACACCGCCGGCGCCTGGAAGGTCTCCAAGTCCTACGCCTACGGCGCCAAGGGCGAGAACCTCTCCTTGGTCGACTCCCCGGTCAACGGCACCACGTCGAAGAAGTCGTTCTACGGCACCAACCCGCACGGCGACGTAGAAACCCTCACCGACGCCTCCACAGGCACCACAACGTCGACGTACCGCTACACCGCCTACGGCCAAGCCGACAAGGTCGGCACGACAGGCGACGACGCGATCTTCGACAACGACCCGGCCAAGAACGCCGACATCGTCAATCCCTACCGCTTCAACTCCAGCCGCTTCAACGGCGCCACGGGCACCTACGACATGGGATTCCGCGAGTACAACCCGGGCCTCAACCGGTTCCTCACCCGCGACATGTTCAACGGCGCTCTCCAGGACCTCTCGCTGGGCACGGATCCGTGGAACGCGAACAGGTACATGTTCGGGGGCGGCAACCCCATCAGCAGGGTTGAGCTCGATGGCCACATGAACTCGATCGAGGATGGCGCCAGTGGCGGCGGCACGATAACACCCGGCTCAATACCGCCGCCCATCGGACCCCAGGTTCCCGAGACCAAGCCGACTGAGCCGTCGACCGTCGGGAAGGTCGCGCGCTGGTTCGCTCCCGGCCAGTTCGGCAAGAACGTGACCGACGACCTCGTCGTCAAACCTGTCCAGGAAACCTACGAGGCCTGCAAGGCCGCCGTTCAAATGCAGAACTACCAGACCAACTGGCAAGCGTGCCAGACGGGGATCGCACTAACAGGACTCAGCTTCACAGGCGGCGGCAAGATCCTCGGAATCGGTGTCCGTACCGCAGAGGGCCTCGCAGCCGCCAGGGCCGAGGCAGCGACTGCACGCCTCTTTGCCGCAAGGGTGTTCACGTCTGCTGATCCCCACGTGGCCAATGTGGCAAATGCGATCGAGGCCGCGATGCCGGGCCGTGTCGTCGGAGTCAACTCGCAGATCGCGATGTCCAACGGCCTCAAGCGAGAGATCGACATCGATCTCGGCAATCTGGTTGTCCAGGTTAAGAGCGGCAACGCGAGGGGCTTGCCAGGCCAACTTGCCCGCACGAGCGCGACGACAGGGAGAACAGCAATCGGTTATGCTCCCGACATTCCGAACGGGGCATGGGAGGCTGCGGCGCGCCAGGGGATTCCGATCGCGCGATCGCAAGATGAATTGCTGGCGATCATCGGGGAGCTAGGATGAAGGGCGCGTTTGTTCTCGCGAATAATCCTGGGTTGTATCGGCAGATCGAGGCTGTCTTGGTTCCGGCCGGCGGACGGACGGCGGCGGATCAGACAGTCCAGGTCGAAGACAAATCAGGATTCCTGTTCACCGTCTTCGGCGTTATTGGACCTGAGCACGATCTGCGAGCCGCTCCGACCGATGTGCGCGGTGACGTGAGCGGCTTGGACCAGAGTACTGCGACGGCGTGCTGGGTCGAGTGTCGCTCCGAGGCACTGTTTGTCCGTTGGGTTCGTGCGATCGCTTCGAGGCGACCCGACCCGACCTGGGTGCTCGACGGGGATGGTGTGCTGTGGTCAGCCGACTCGCTGGACGCATCGGGGCTTGTGCTGTGAGTGCCCCCAGACCCTCATTGCTGCGGGACCCGGGCCGGCCGTCAGGCTGGAGGAGTTGCCGCTGACTTACCAGGGTTCGATAGCTATTAGACTTCCCTGTCTTGCGTGATCTCCACCGCCGGGCACTGCTATTGCGGACGGAAGTTGTTGACCAAGGCCCTGCCGGACAACCACATCGCTGCCCGGCAGCCGGTCGACATCGTCGACAACGCCGACAACTGGCAACCAGTTCGACGGGCACGTAGACGCCGGTTGCCGGTGGCACCAACACCCAAAGGCGCGAACTATCAAACCCACGCTGCCGCGGCGGCCGGTAGGCCGGAGGCTGGTGACACGTTCAACTGGCGGGTGCTGCCCGATGTTGTGGGTTCGTTCGACGTTTACGCCTCGTGCCCGGTCGCTGACGCACCTATAGGAGACCGACAACAACGACCAGGCAGACCTTGCGGTCAAGCTGTGTGATCGTAAGCTCAAGCTCATCACCGTCCAAGGGCGGCGAACTCCCGGCCATGTTTGGCTGGGGGTTCGTCGTGGACGCTGGTGTTAGTTTGCGGTTGCGCAGGTTACGAAGGGGTGGACCTTGATTTCGCCCTTGGGGTCGTTGTTGGTCAGGGCTACGGTCCAGGATGTTGCGGTCGCTGCTCCGTCTGCCTCGGCGACGTCGGTCGGGTAGGAGCCGTTCAGGACCAGGTCGGCGGGGGTGCCGCTGCCGGAGTCCCACTTGACGCCACCGCTGATCGCCTTCTTGCCTGCGGCGCACTCGAGCTTCAGGGTGCTGTATCCCTTCGGCACGGCGGTCGGCTGGCCGTCCACTGCGAGCCCGGAGACTCCGTCCTTACCGGCCGCACCTGCTGGGCCTTCGGCGCCGGCGGGACCCGCGGGGCCGGCCTCGCCCGTGCCGACCTTGTTGAGCTTCTCCCGCACGGCCGGGGTCAGGTCACTCTCGCCCAGCGAGTTGTCCACGACCTGGAGCGACGCGACGGAGCGCGCGCACAGCGGGTAGGTCAGGTACTTGCATCCAGTATCGCCGGCGGCGTTCGCGGCTACCGCCACCGCTCCGAGATGCTGACCGCCGCGATAGTCGCGGCAACCAACTTCTTCTTCTTGGTGCTGAAGGGCCTCACACTGCTTCCCCTCTTGAGACTCGCTGACGGGTTGTTTCACGCAGGTGGTGAAGCAACCCGTCGGTGGGCGGGCTCTCTGTTATACGGGGACCTTCCATTTCTGGGGGTTTTGGCCGGTGCAGTCGTAGATTTGGAGCTTGGTGCCGTCTGTGGTGGTGCCGTTGGGGGTGTCCAGGCAGCGGCCGGATTGGGGGTTCAGGAGGGAGCCGTTGGGCTGGGGTTGCCAGATTTGGCCGCCCGCCGGGCCGCAGTCCCAGAGTTGGACCTTGGTGAGGTTGGCCGTGCCGTTGCCGACGATGTCGAGGCATTTGCCGAAGGCTCGGATCCTGCCGTCGGTCGACATCGTCCACTGCTGCCCGGGTACGCCGTTGCACGTCCAGAGTTGTACGGCGTTTCCGCTGGTCGGGGTGTTCGTGTCGACGTCGACGCATTTGCCGGCGGCCGCCGGTCCGGTGATCGGACCGGTCGGGAAGCCGGGCACGTTCCACTTCTGCGGATCGAGGCCGTTGCAGTCGTAGATCTGCAGGTCGGTGCCGTCCGCGGTCGCGCCGCCAGGGCTGTCCAGGCAACGACCTGATTGCGGGTTGAGCAACGAGCCGTTCGCTTGTGGACGCCACTGTTGCCCGCCGGCCGGACCGCAGTCCCAGAGCTGGACCTTGGTGAAGTTCGCCGTACCGTTGCCGACGATGTCCAAGCACTTGCCGAACGAGCGGATGGTGCCGTCGGCCATCATCGTCCACTGCTGACCTGGTACGCCGCCGCACGTCCACAGCTGTACGGCGTTTCCGTTGACCGCAGTGTTGTGATCGACGTCCAGGCACCTGCCGGCCGCCGCCGGTCCGGTGATCGCACCGGTCGGTCCGCCGACGGTTCCGGTGCCGAAGCGCACCTGGCACTGGTTCCCGGTCCCGAGCCACGTCGCGGCCAGGTAGAGGAACGACGTACCGTTGGCCGAACCGACGACCGGCGAACTGTAGCCCGGGCAGCTGGGAACCCCGGAGGCGTAACCGCCGGTCGGGTTGACGTTGACCGGAGCCTCCAGCTCGGTCCAGCTACCGGAGCCGAGCGACGTGTTCGCCAGCAGCACCGATCCCGACTCGGCCATCACAGCCTTGTTGCCGGTCGGTCCCGTGACGACGCGTTGGCCGGAGAGCAGCAGGGTGCCGTTCGGTCCGCCGCCGGGGACCCAGGCGACGTACGGCGTGTGCAGCAGATGCCGGCCGTCGCTTGTCTGGGCGAGCGTTCCGGGATTGTCGGTCGGTGCCCAGTTCAGGCCGTCCGGACTGGTCTTCAGGTACACCGCGCAGGCGTGGTCCGCGTTGGTGGCGTCGCGGCAGAGCTCGTACGACATCAGGAACTGGCCGTTCGGCAGCGGCGTGATGATCGACATGCCCGGGCGTGCCAGGTTGTCCGCGGGGAAGGCGACGTCCGGGGTGATGCTCCCGCTCCAGCTCGCGCCGCCGTTGGTCGAGGTGTAATGGCCGATGATCTGGTTGTTGGTCGGCGAACCGGCTGGGCGTTCGTCGGAGATGAAGCAGGCGAGGGTGTTGTTCGGCGCGAGCAGGAACCACGGCTCCCAGATGCCCTGACCGATGGTGTTCGGCTGGCCGCTGGTCTGGGTGCAGTTCGACAGGTACTGCCAGCTGGCGCCGTGATCGGTGCTCTTGAACACCTCGATCTTCTGCGCGGTGAAGTTGCCCTCGTCCCAGGCGGTACCGGCCGCGAGCAGGTCGCCGGCGTTGAGCCCGTTGGCGGTGCGCGGTACTTCGTAGATCACGGGCGCACCGAGATCCCACCCGGCTGTGTTCGAGGTGATCGTGCTGATCGGGTTGCCGCCGAACGTCGCGCCGCCGTCGGTACTGCGGAACACCGGGAAGCTGCTCGGTCCGGATTCGTTGCGGCGGGCGAAGGTCGCGAGGACGGTCCGGCCGGCGTTGCCGTCGTGGTCGAGCCGAATCACCCGCGGATAGCTGGCGTCGGCGTTCGGGAAGGTGGACAGGTTCGGGCTGTACAACACGTTGCCCGGTGGTGCGGCACTCGCCGGCAATGCGACGAGCGCCGCGGCAACGAGGCCAAGGGCAACCAGCAGCCTACGGATGGGCATGGATCCTCCTCTGACAAAGGGCGGTGGGCCGAGGAAAGGTCAGTCGGTGGCGACGTCGATGAAGGCGCGGGCTACGACGGTGCCGGCAGTGTCCGTGAGCCACAGGCGAACGCGTCCGGGCTCGGACACCGTGATGTCGATGGGATCGGTGACTGTGAAGGGCTTGGCGTCGACCGATGCCGTATCAGTTGCCCAGTGCAAAGTGCCCTGCAACGGTTCAGGCCCGTGGTGGGAGATGCGGATCGGGACGGTTGCAGTGTCCCCTGAGAGCACAAGGTCACTGCCTGGTGCCTCAGGTGTCAGGTCGACGATCAGCACGGTTTGCGCGTGGACGTCGGACGGGACGACGCCGCCGAGGTCCTTGGAACGGCGGTCGTAGGTGTAGACACCGACCGTCTCGTGCTCGATGTCGTACAACTCGGTGTAGATGTAGCCCGCGTTGCGCGGGTGGCGGCGAAGCTCCTGGGTCTGCCAGCGGAGGTGCCACCCACGCTCCACACTGGTCGAACCACCGCCGTACTCACCATTGAGCTGGATCTTGTCGCCTCCGTCGAAGCCGGGTGCCGCGATCGCCTTGTGCACCAGCAGATCAGGCCCGAGTCGGACCGGAAAGGCTCCGTCGGCCGTGTTGACCAGCCGATCCACGGTTGCCGCCCACGACGCGACGTTCTCGTCGTAGTAGTGCCAGTCGACCAGATCGGTCTCGACATGCGCCCAGCCCGAGTTGTCGACGATCGGGCGGGTCGGGTCCGCGTCCCGGATGATCCGGTACACACGCCGTACGGCGTCCTGCTTCGCCGGGTCGCCGGGCACGTCCCAGTCCAGCCCCCACTCCTCGTTGTACCCGCCCCAGATCACGATGCTCGGATGGTTGCCGTCCCGCGCGACCATCCTTGCCGTCACCTCCTCGAAGGCCGCGACTGCCTCGGGTGTGAAGCGCCCGGTCGACGGCGGCTCGGCCCACACCAGCATCCCGAGCCGGTCGGCCCAGTACAGCCACCGCGGATCCTCCAGCTTGATGTGCTTGCGAACCAGGTTGAACCCGGCCGCACGCGCCAGCTCGAGGTCCTGCCGGAGTGCCTCGTCACTCGGCGCCGCGTGCCCGCCCGTCGGCCAGAACCCCTGGTCGAGCACGCCTCGCACGTACGTCGGTACGCCGTTCACCATGAGATTGCCGCCGTGCCACTCCACCTTCCGCAACCCGGTGTATCCGCGCACCGTGTCCGCGCCGGCGGTCACGATCACGTCGTACAGATGTGGATCGTCCGGGCTCCACAAGCGGGGCTGGGGGATCGGCAGCGTTGCCGTCCCGGGCCATTCGTCGTACTCGCGGACCACGACTCCAGGAATCTCGATCCGGACCGGCGACGGACCGGAGAGCGTGACCTCGATGCCGTCGAGCGCCTCCGTCGGGCGGAGATCGAGCTGGGAGATGTACGCCGCCGGTCGCGGCTCGAGCCACACGGTCTGCCAGATCCCGCTGGATGGGGTGAACGCGCAGCCGTCGTAGTCGTCGGCGGGCATACTGCGCTGTTTCCCGTGCGGGATGAACCGCTTGTCGGTCGGCGCCTCCACCTGGACGACGAGCTCCGCGCGACCCGACGAGTCGAGCAGATCGGTGATGTCGGCCTCGAACGGAAGGTAACCGCCGAGGTGTTCGACGGCGAGCTCACCGTTGACCCACACGGTCGCGTGGTGGTGGACGGCGCCGAAGTGCAGGATGGTCCGCTCCGCGGCCCAGTCGGCCGGGCGCTCGATGTGCCGCCGGTACCAGGCGGTCGGCAGCCAATGGGCGACGACGCCGGAGTCGGGATGTTCCCACGGGAACGGCACCACGATGGTCTCTGTGAAGCGGTCAGCCTCGCGCGCGAAGTCCCATTCGCCGTTGAGGTTGAGCCAGCGGTCGGATCGGTTGAAGTGTGGACGCGGGTATTCAGGACGTGGTGTGTTCACAGTTGCTTCTCCAGGTCTCAGCCTTTGAGGCTGGCGGCCATGACGCCTTTGATCAGGTGACGTTGCAGGAAGACGAAAACGACAAGGACGGGGATCGCGGCCACGGTGCTTGCCGCGAGCAACTGACCCCAGACGCTGGTCCAGTCCGCGCCGAGCTGGCCCGAGCGGATGTTCTGTGCGAGTGCCGAGAGCATCACCTGGAGGGTCTGGTGCTGCTCGTCGTTCACCGCGACCACCGGCCAGACGAAGTCGTTGTAGATGTTGATGAAGGTCAGTACGCCGAGTGCCGCCAGCCCGGGCCGGATCACCGGGAGCACGATGCTCGCGAAGATCCGCAGCTCGCCCGCGCCGTCGACCCGGGCCGCGTCGAGCAGCTCGTCGGGGATCGCCAGGATCACCTGCCGCATCCAGAACACGCCGAACGCGTCGATCGCGCCGGGCAGGATCAGCGCCTGGAACGTGCTCACCCAGCCGAGCTGGCTCATCTCCAGCAGCAACGGGATCAGCAGCACCAGCGTCGGCAGCATCAACGTGGTCAGCACGGTCGCGAACAGCACCCGCTTGCCTGGAAAAGCGTACTTCGCGAACGCGAACCCGGCCATCGGGCAGAAGACCATCGTCAGCGCACCTTTGACCACGACCACGATCGCGGTGTTCCGGAAACCGGTGCCGATCGGGATCGTGTCCAGCATCGACCGGAAGTTCGTCAGCGTCAGCTGCCCGGGGTCGAAGCTGAACGGGCGGGCGATGATGTCGCCGCCGGTCTTGAGCGACGAGGCCATCATCCACAGCAGCGGGGCGAGACTGATGACACCGGCAGCCGTCAGCAGGCCGTACCGTCCGACAGACTTCATGAATCCTCCCTGGACCGCAGCAGCCGGATCGACGCGAGCGACAACGCCAGCACCATGACGACGAGCAGCATCGAGTTCGCCGCCCCGAGGCCGAGGTCGGAGTTGGTGATGTGCTTGTACAGATAGAGCCCGGCGGTCCTGGTCGCGTTGAACGGTCCGCCGCCGGTCACGACGTACGGCTCGGCGAACAACTGGAAGACCGTGAGGGTGCCGATCACGACGACGAAGCTGAGCGTCCGGGTCACCAAGGGGACGGTGATCGACCAGAACTGCTGCCAGGCGCCGGCCCCGTCGATCCGGGCCGCCTCGTACACGTCCGCTGGGATTGTCGACAATCCTGCCATCAACAGGATGACGGCGTACCCGGTCGTGCGCCACAGGACGAGGAGCGCGACCGTCACCTTCGCCCAGGCGGAGGTTGTCAGCCAGCCGATTGTCGGCAATCCGATTGAGGACAAGCCGTGGTTGACGGCGCCGAAGTCCTGGTCGAAGAGAATGATCCACACCTGCGCCATCGCCACCAGTGGCGTCACGAACGGCGCGATCAGCGCGGCACTGAACAGGCCGCGGAACCGTGCCTTGCGCAACGCGACCGCGATGGTCAGTGCCAGCAGTACCTGCGCCGGCACGACGAGCAGCCAAAGCGCCCCGGACGTCGCCATCGACTGCCAGAAGTCCGGGCTGGTCAGCAGGTACCGGTAGTTCGCGAGCCCGGTGATCTTCAACGCACCCGCGCCGTGCCAGTCGGTGAAACTCAACTGCAGGGCGAAGAAGATCGGATAGGCGCTGAACGCGGCGAAGACCAGGACGAACGGCGCGACGAACAGGTACGGCGCGGCCTTGACCCGGCGCCGCCGTACTCGGTGCGCCGATCGCCGGGTCGCCGTCGCCTCGGTGAGGGTCGCCATTCAGCTGGGCCCCATCAGGTTCTTCTGGATCTGGGTCGCCGACGTCGTGAGGACCTGATCGGGCGTCATCTGCCCGGCCAGCAGCTTCTGCACGTTGACGCCGAAGTAGTCGACAGCCTTCCCCCACCAGGTGGGAATCGTGTAGCCGCTCGGTACCTGCTTGCCGGCATCGACCGCGACCTTCCACAGGTCCTGGCCGCCGAGCGCCTCGATCGGCTTGAACAGCGGGGTGCTCGGGTCGAGCGCCGGGAGGTACGACGGGATCGACGTGTTGAGCCCGCCCGGGTACACCTCGTTCTGTCCGTACACCGTGGTGTAGCCCTCCTTGCTGAACACGAGGTGCTCGTACAGTCGCCAGGCCAGCTCGGGGTTCTTGGCCTTGGCCGGGATGACGAACGACGAACCGCCCATCACGCCCGCCCGCGCACCGCCGGCCTGCCAGGCGGGCAGTGCGGTGGCCCGCCACTTGCCCTTGCTTGCCTTCAGCAACTGTTGTGGCGCGAACACGAACCACTGCGCCCAGGGCACGAACACCTGGGTGCCGTTGTCCTGCGTCTGCAGGTCGGTCGGCTGGGTGTACTTCGCCAGCGTCCCCAGCCCTTCGGACCGGACCTTGTCCAACCAGGTCAGCACGTTGCGGTACGGATCGGAGTCGATCGTGAGCTTGCCGTCAGCACCTACCATCCCGGCGCCCTGCTGGTTGGCGAACATGTCGATCCACAGCTGAGCGAGGAACTGGTCGTTCTCGAGATGGATCGGCTTCGCGTTCGGAGACTTCTCCCGAACCGTCCGCGCGGCGTCCAGCAGAGCGTCGTACGTCGTCAGGCTCGCCGGGTCGACACCCGCCCGCGTGACGATGTCCTCGCGGTAGAACAGGAGCCCGGGATCGAGGTCCCACGGCACCGCGACGACCTTGCCGTCGACGGTCACCACACCGAGCTTGTACGGCGCGATGTCCGGTTTGTACTGCTCGATCAGCTGGCTGAGATCGTGCAGGTGCGGCGCGACACCGGTGAGCAGTGCGTCGTCGTAGAACGCACCGTCGGGCACGCCCGCGCCGCTGATCAGCGTGGCCGGCAGTTTGGCGTTGATGTCGACGGCCACATGGTTGACCTTCACCTGCGGGTACTTCGCGGTGAACGACGCGATCGCCTTGTCGAACACCTTGTACAGGTCGCCGGTGCGGTCCCAGATGGTGATCTCGCCGGACGGCGGCTTCGTCGCGCTCGCGCTCGGCAGCGGGCTGCTGCCGGTGGTGCTGCCGGGAGCGCAGGCGCCGAGGCCGCCGGCCACCAGTGCGGCGCCGGCGCCGCGGAACAAGGTGCGGCGGGAAAGTGAGGTTGCAGAGGGAGTGGTCATGTCGCGGTCCTTCATGACTTTGCTGGGCTTGCAACGTTGCAAGTAATGCTGGAGACGCTAAGGTTGCAACGTTGCAAGTGTCAAGACTTCAGTTGCTCACGAAACGAGGTGCACAGTGGCCGCCACACTGCGCGAAGTCGCCGAGCGGGCCGGTGTCTCGGTCCGGACGGTGTCGAACGTCGTCAACGACTTCCCGCAGGTCGCCACGGAGACCCGGGCCCGGGTGCAACGTGCGCTCGACGAGCTCGGATACCAGCCGAACGCGGTCGCCCGGACGCTGCGCAACGGCCGCTCCGGACTGATCGCGCTGGTGCTGCCCGAGCTCGACGTACCGTACTTCGCCGAGCTGACCCGGGCGGTGATCGAGCAGGCGGCGGTGGCCGGCTACACGGTCGTGGTCGACCAGACCGACGGCGATCCGGTCCGCGAGCGCGAACTGGTGATGCGCGGTAGCCGGGCCGCGATGTTCGACGGACTGATCTTCAACCCGCTGGCGCTCGGCGGCGCCGACCTGCGCAACCGGGCGTCGTCGACGCCGGTGGTGCTGCTCGGTGAGCGCGTCGTCCAGGGCGGGCTCGACCACATCATGATCGACAACGTCGGCGCCGCCGAGCTCGCGACGCGGCATCTCATCGAGCTCGGCCGGCAACGGATCGCTGCGATCGGCGACCAGTTCGACGAGACCCGCCAGACCGGTCAGCTCCGGACGCAGGGCTACCGGGCCGCCCTCCGCGCGGCTGGTCGACAGGTGATCCCCGAGCTCGTTCGTCCGACGGAGTTCTTCCACCGGGCCGACGGCGCGGCCGCGATGGCCGACCTGCTCGCGCTCCCCGAACTGCCCGATGCGGTGTTCTGCTACAACGACCTGCTCGCCCTCGGTGCACTGCGCACCATCCTCAGTCGCGGCCTCCGCGTCCCCGACGACATCGCCCTGGTCGGCTTCGACGACATCGAGGACGGCCGCTACAGCACCCCGAGCCTCACCACGATCAGCCCCGACAAGACCCAGATCGCCAAGAACGCCGTACAACTCCTGCTGAACCGTCTCGACGGCGACAGCTCCGCCCCTGCCGAACTACCGGCCGACTACACCCTCCAGATCCGCGAGAGCACCACAGGCCAGGACGCGAGTCGTTGAGCTAGGCGCCGCGGATCAGGCGGTCGCCGAGGTCTGAGCGGCGGTAGAGGACGGAGCGTCCGTGGCGGGCCGAGATGAGGAGGCCGGCTGCGCGTAGTGCGCGCAGGTGCTGGTTGACGGCGGTCGGTGTGACATCGAGGCGCACGGCGAGCTCGGTCGACGAGGTCGGTGTCTCGAGGAGTCCCATCAGCCGGGCGCGGACACGGCCGATGAGACCCACCAGTGCAAGGGCCGGCGTGGTCGTCTCGGTTTCCCAGAGCGTTCCGAGGCCGCGCGCCGGGTACATGATGTGCGGTGGTTCGTCTGGGGAGATCGGCGCTGTCGCTCGCCGGCTGAAGAGCGACGGGGCGAGCGTCAATCCGCGGCCTGCGGTCGAGGTGCGGTACGAGAGATCGCTGCGCAGGCGTACGCACACCACGCTGTTCTCGAGGCGAACATGCTGGTCGAGGTCGGCGAACATCACCGCGAGCCCGGATCGTGCTGTGACCCGGCCGCGGTACACGACGTCGGCCTCGAGCACGGTCCGCATGCGTTGCCAGTACGGCTCGAAACAGGCCTCCCAGTACTCCCGCAGTGCCGCCAGGAGACGGGTGAGGACCCGATCCGGTCGGCCCCGAAGTGCCGGCGGCAAGGAGGTGGGGTGGATCTCCGCGAGGTCCGCGCGTACCACGCTGTTCGGTGTGTCCGTCAAGGCCGCGAGCTCGTCGTCGATCCTGCCGAGCGGGGTGTACGGCCGCGGGGTGAGGAAGTCCGGCGTCCACAGCAATTCGTTCGTCAAGGCGCGGAGCAGGTCCAGCGGGAGCCCGGCGCGCGCCGCCTCGGTGGCGCGCAGCCAGGGCAGCTGCAGCGGGAACCGGCCCGGATCGCGCAGCGTTCGCAGCGACAGGACCAGTTCGTTCAGCGGCGAGATCGCGAAGCGCACCTCACCGAGATCGTTGCCGACCAGCTCGTACTCGATCATGAAGCAATACGCTACATCGATGGTGGCGCCGAACACCCGGATGCGACAACTGACGGGTGCCCGAACTCCTCCGCGATCCTGTCGAGCGCGCGCTCGCCTCCGCTGTCGCCGCACTGTCCCTGTCCCGTGGGATGTTCTTCGCGGTCAGCGCGCTGTACTTCACCCGCGGCGTAGGCCTGTCCCCGGCCGCTGTCGGCATCGGCCTCACCATCGCCGGAGCGGTCGGAGTGCTTGCGTCGTACGCCGGTGGTTGGCTGAGTGACCGCTGCGGCGCCGATCGGCTTCAGCAGTGGGCCCTCGCCGCGAACGGCGTCGCGCTGCTGGGATACGCCCTGGCCCGCGACGTCGCCACCTTCGTCCTGGTCGCGGCCTGTGTCTCCGCCTCCCGCGGCCTGCAGAGCACCGCCCAGATGACACTGCTCGCCCGGTGGTACGTCGGCCCGGAGCGGGTTGCCGTCCGGGCCCGGTTGCGCGTGGTGATGAACGTCGGGATCGGGATCGGCACTCTGCTTGCGGGTTTGGCTCTCGTGGTGGACACGGCAACGGCGTACCGCCTGACTGTGGTGCTCGTCGGCGCCATCACGATTCTCGGCACGATCCCACTGGCGGGTCTGCGCCGAAGAGTGTCCGGGCTGGCGGAGCGAATGGATGCCTCCGCAAGCACCGAGGCGCCACGGGGACCTTCGCCTCTGAAAGATCGCACGTACGTCACATCGACGGTTCTCAACGCTCTGCTGGCGATCCACTTCGCGCTGACGTCGGTCGGTATCCCGCTGTGGGTGGCGGATCACACCGAGGCGCCGACCGTCGTCGTATCGGCGCTCCTCGTGGTCAACACGGCGTACGTCGCGCTGTTCCAGGTCCGCGCGTCCCGTGGCACGCAGGACCTGCGCACGGCCGGACGATCGGTACGCCGAGCCGGCCTGCTGCTTCTCGCGGCCTGCTTGCTCTTCGCTCTCGCAGGTCACCTCGGCGCCGCTGCAGCGACCGGAGTCCTGCTGCTCGGTGCGCTCGCCTCCTCTGCGGGCGAGACACGCGGCGAAGCGGGGAGTTGGGGTATGGCGTTCGAACTCGCCGACCCCGCTCGCGCCGGCGCCTATCAGGGCCTCAGCCAGACCGGCCTCGCACTGGCCCTGATGCTCGGCCCCGCAGTCGTCACCACAACCGCCATCGACCATGGCACCCTCGGCTGGATCGCACTCGGAGCCCTCTTCGCAGCCACCGGCACCGCAACCGCCCTCGTCGCAAACCGAGCCGCTCGGTCAAGCGGTGCAGAAGCGCAAGCTGCGGCACGTGCAGATGGGACGAACGGCACGGTCAGGGCCAGAGGCTGAGGAGGACTTTGCCTGACAGGTTGGAGTTGGCGGCGGTGGTGAAGGCGTCGACTGCTTGGTCTGCCGGGTACTCGTGGGTGATGACTCGGTCGAGGGCTGGGTTTGTGGCGAGCAGTTGGATTGCCTCGTCGATCTCGTCGTTGAAGCGCAAGGTGCCGCGGAGCTGCAGTTCGCGGGAGACCAGGGGAGCGAGGTTCACGCCGCGCGGCTCGTCGGCGGGGATGCCAACAAGTACGACGGTTCCCGCCCGGCGGGTCGCGGTGAGGGCGGTGCTGATCGCGGCCGGTACGGCGGTGCACTCGAGGACGACGTCGAAGTACCCCGCTGGGATCTCGTCCGTGCCGACCTGGAGCGTGCCGTGTACTCCGAGGTCTCGGGCCCGCTGCAAGGGGCCCGGGAGCACGTCGGTCGTCACCACCTCGGCCGCGCCTGCGGACAGCGCGGCCGACGCCGTGAGCAGGCCGATCGCGCCCGAGCCGGAGACAAGCACCCGCTTGTCCTTGACGCCGTCTGCGATGGCGATGGCATGGAGAGCGACGGCCAGTGGTTCGGCCAGGGCGGCACGGCGAAGGGGCAGCGACGCAGGTAGGGTCCGCACCATGTGCTTGCCCACAACAACGAATTCGCTCATGCCGCCCTGGGTGTGCGGCCAGGTGGAGGCGCTGCCGAGGTAGGCGCCGTTCGGCCAGAGGTGCGGGCGGTCCTCGATCCCCGGCTCGGAGGTCCCGAAGGTGGCCGGATGAATGGTGACCGGCGTTCCGGGTGCCAGTTCGCCGGTCGGGTCGAGGTCGACGATGCCCGAGAGTTCGTGCCCGGGCACCAGCGGCTCGCGGACGACGTACGAGCCGTTCGCGCCCTCGTGGTAGTAGTGCAGGTCGGATCCGCAGATCCCGCCGTACGCCATCCGGAGGCGGACCTGGCCGGCCTGCGGCTGCGGGGTCGGCAGCTCGGTCTCGACGAGGTCGAGCTTGCTCCGGATGACGATCGCCTTCATGGTTCTCCTTCAGGCCGTGGCGGTAGCGGGCGAGACCGCGGGCTGCACATCCTGTGCGCGGTCGGTGGCGTTCTCCGGGGCGAGCAGGTCGCGGTCCCGGGTCTCGGGCGCGAACAGTGCGGCGCCGAAGGTGATCGCCATCGCGACGGTCATGTAGATCGCGACCGGCACCCAGGAGCCGAACGTGTTCATCAGCGCGACCGCGATGAGGGGCGCGAAGCCACCACCGAGTACGGCGGCGAACTCGCGGCCGAGCGTGACACCGGCGTACCGGTAGCGGCTGCCGAACAGCTCCGGGAAGTAGCTCATCGTCACCGCAACGCCACCCTGGCAGGCGAACACGAAGCCGACGATCATGGCCAGGTAGATGACCGTGAGGTTTCCGGTGCTCAGGGCAACGAAAGTCGGGAACGGCAGAAGCAGCAGCAGCCCGGCGATACCGAGGAACACGGACCGCCGCCCGAACAGGTCGGACAGGTAGCCGAGCACGATCGCTCCGAGTCCTCCGAAGATCGCTCCCACCAGCAGGATCTCCGGCACGGTCTGCGCATCGATCTTCACGGTTCCCTTGAGATAGGACGCCATGAACACCTGATAAGTGTACGACTGCACGCTCAGTCCGACGGTCATCAAGGTGACCAGGGCAACGGCCTTCTTGCCGTTCCGGAACACCTCGCGAACCGGCGCGGCAGCCGCCGTGCGCTCGGCCTTGATCTCCGCGAACACCGGCGTCTCCTTGAGCTTGCGCCGCAGGATGTACGCCGCGATCGTGACGAACGCACTGCTCAGGAACACCAGCCGCCAGCCCCACGACATCAACTGGTCGTCCGGGAGCAGTTGCACCAACGCCCACGCCCCGGCACCGAGCGCCGTACCGGCCGCGGCCCCGGTCATGATCAAGGCCGCCAACCTTCCGCGCTTGCCGCGCACAGCCGTCTCGGTGAGCAATGTCGCGCCACCCGACTGCTCCGCACCGGCGCCGAAGCCCTGCAGGAATCGGCTCAGCACGAGCAGGATCGGGGCCCAGACGCCCACCGACTCGTACGTCGGCAGCACGCCGATCGCCATCGTCGCGACGCCCATCAGGGTCAACGTGGCCACCAGGATCCACTTGCGCCCGAGGCGATCGCCGTACCGCGAGAAGAAGAACCCGCCGAGCGGACGGGCGCAGAAGCCGACCGCGTAGGCGCTGAAGCTGGCGAGCAGGCCGGCTGTCGCGGAGATGTTGGGGAAGAACAGATGGCTGAAGACCAGCGCCGACGCGGTCCCGTAGATGACGAAGTCGTACTGCTCGAGGGCGGTGCCGATCAGGCCCGCGAGCGCGGCCCGGCGGGTGTCTTGAGGTTTCGGTTCCATGGCGGAGTCCTTCGGGGTCTCAGGCCGCGGGGGAGGCGTGCGGCCGGGACGTTCGGGAGCGCGCGGCCTCACGGGCCGCGGCGCGGACGCCGTCACGGGTGATGACGGCGACGTAGTCACTGACGCGCCGGGCAAAGTCGTTGCTCTCGGCAAGTTCCGTGGCGAACACCTGGGCGATCGCCGACCTGACCAGGTCCTCGGTACTGCGGGAGTGCGCCGCGAGCGTCCCGAGCCGCTCGCGGGCGGGGTCGACCATGGCCCGCGCGTGCGGACCGGGGTCGAACCCGGACAGAGGTACGACGCAACACAGCCACGCGGCGCATGTCAACGCGAGATGCTCGGGCATCACGCCCTGACGCAGGAGTTCAAGGGCCGGCGAAGGGATGCGCTGCGGTAGCTTGACGGATCCGTCGCTGCCGACCTGCTGGGTCCGGTGACCGAGCGCGTCGTTGGACCACCGCTCGAACAACGAGGCGATGTACGCGTCGATGTCGAAGTCACGCGGCAGCGCGACCGTCGGCAGGTACTCGTCCTCGAGGACGGCCCGGGCGGCGGACTCGATGAAGCCGGTGGCACGCGCCTCGGGGATGGTCGCGTGCCCGTCGAGCGCACCCAGGTACGCGATCAGCGAGTGCGTGCCGTTGAGCAGCCGGAGTTTCAGCAGTTCGTAGGCCTCGACCTCGTCGGAGAAGACCGCGCCGCCCCGTTCCCAGGCCGGTCGCCCGGCGGCGAAGCGATCCTCCATCACCCACATCGTGAACGGCTCGGCCGGCACCGGGCTGAGGTCGTGCACGCCCAGCAGTTCGTACGCCGCCGCGCGGTAGGCGTCCGTCGTCGCCGGAACGATGCGATCGACCATCGAGTTCGGGAAGGTGACGTTCTCCGCGACCCAGCTCTCGGCCTTGCTGCGCTGTTTGGTGGCTTGCAGGAACTCGAGCACCAGACGACGGGTCTGTGTCCCGTTCGACTGCATGTTGTCGCAGTTCAGGACGGTGATCGGAGCGCCGTGCGTCTCGGCGCGTCGCTCCAGGGCGCGCGCGATCTGCCCGATGACGGTGCTTGGCGTCGCACCGGCGAGGTCCGCCACGATGCCGGGGTGATCCAGTGCGAGCCGGTGCGTGCTCGGGTCCATGCAGTAGCCGTGCTCGGTCACCGTCATCGAGACGATCCGGGTGCCCTCGGCCGCGATGGCGTCGACCACCGCGGCGGGGTTGCTGGCGGCAACGATTGCGCCGGTGTGAACACCAGGCACGCTGATCGACGAACCTCCGGGCGACAGTTCGAGCACCGAGTACAGACCGTCCTGGCGGTTCATGGCGTCGGCGACAGCAGCCGAGCGGCTCGCGACGCCGAGGATGCCCCAGCCGTCGCCCGCGTGCGCGGTGTAGACGGCTTGATGCGCTCGATGGAAGTTGCCGAGGCCGAGATGCACGATGCCGGTGCCGGTCGGCCGGGCGGTCAGCAGGTGCCTGGAAATCGAGGCGCGGTTCATAGCGTTCACCAGTCGGTCACTGAGCCGTCGAGGCGGCGCGCAACGGGCAGATAGGCGGGTTCGTACGGGAACTTCGCGGCCAGCGCCTCGTCGACCTCGACGCCGAGGCCGGGTGCTTCGCCCGGGTGCAGGTAGCCGTCGCTGAAGGACCAGGAGTGCGGGAACACCTCGTGTGCCAAAGCGTCGTACCCCATGTACTCCTGGATGCCGAAGTTGTGCGTCGACAGGCCGAGGTGGACGCTCGCGCCGAACGAGACCGGCGAGACGTCGGACGGCCCGTGCGGCGCTGCCTTCACCTGGTACACGGCGGCGAGCGCGAAGATCGAGCGCAGGTGGCTGATCCCGCCGGCATGTGCGACCGCGACCCGGATGTAGTCGATCAGCTGCCCGGTGATCAGGTCCTTGCAGTCGTAGATCGAGTTGAAGACCTCGCCGATCGCGAGCGGAGTCGTCGTGTGCTGCCGCACGAGACGCAGGGCCTCCTGGTTCTCGGCCGGGGTGACGTCCTCGAGCCAGAACAGGTCCGCGGGTTCGAGCGCCTTGCCGAGCCGTGCGGCCTGCTGCGGCGTGAGCCGGTGATGGGCGTCGTGCAGCAACGCCAGCTCCGGGCCGACGTGCTCCCGCACCTTGGCCAGAACGGTGGGAACGTGACGCAGATAGGCATCCGTGTCCCATGACTCGACCACGGGCGCCGCACCGCGCTTCGCCGGCTCGTAGCCGGTGGCCTCGCGATGAACGCCGTACACGGTCTCCAGACCCGGTACGCCGGACTGTGCGCGGACCGCCCGGAATCCGTCCTCGCGGCGCGCATCGACCTCGTCGAGCAGTGCGGGCAGATCCCAGGCCGATGCGTGCGTGTAGGCGAGGACGCGGTCGCGGACGGCGCCGCCGAGCAGCTGGTAGACCGGCATCCCGGCAGCCTTGCCCTTGATGTCCCAGAGGGCGAGGTCGACCGCACTGACCGCGGCCATCGTGATCGGCCCACGACGCCAGTACGCCCCGCGGTACAGGTACTGCCAGGTGTCCTCGATCCGCGCCGGGTCGATTCCGGCGAGCAACGGTACGACGTGGTCGCGCAGGTAGCTCGCGACGGCGAGCTCACGGCCGTTGACGGTGGCGTCGCCGTACCCGACGAGGCCGTCGGCGGTCTGCAGTTTGAGGGTGACGTAGTTGCGGCCGGGGCTGGTGAGGATGACCTCGGCGGCGATGATGCGATCGGTCATATCGGTGCCTTCAGAGTCGGACGAGGTTGCGCAGTTCGTTGCCCTCGGCAAGGGCGGTCAGGTTGGCGGCGATGTCGTGGATGCGGCCGCGAAACGTCTGCCGGGTGATCCCGGACAGGTGCGGTGTGAGCAGGACGTTGTCCAGGTCCCCGAACGGGGCTTCGGCTGGTTGCGCCTGGTCGCCGTCGGTCGGGTACGAGTACCAGACGTCGAGGGCGGCGCCGCGGATCGAGTGGTTGCGCAGAGCGTCGTACAACGCCTGTTCCTGGACGAGCGGGCCGCGGGCAACGTTGACGAGTACGCCGTCTGCGCCGAGTTTGCTCAGCTCGGCGGCGCCGATGATGCCGCGGGTGGCCTCGGTCAGCGGCGCGGAGACGACGAGGACGTTCGACTCTTCGAGCAGGCGTGGGAGTTGGGAGGTGTCACCGGCCCAGCTCAGGCCATCGGCTTTTCCGCTGGCGGTCACAGCTTGGGCTTGGGCACCGAACGACTGCAGCACTCGCCAGGTGGCTCGGCCGATGTGGCCGAAGCCGAGGAAGCCGACCTTCGCGCTCGACAGCGTCTGGGGTTGGGGGAGGGCCGCGTCGTACACGGGCGAGCGCCAGCGGTTCTGCCGGAGGGCGGCGTCGGCCTGGGGGAGCTCGCGGCGCAGGGCGATCAGGGCCCAGACGATGTACTCGGCGATCGAGTCCTCGTGGTGATAAGTGTTCGCGACCGGTACGCCGGTTGCCTGGACGCGGTCGGTGCCGGCGCCGGCAACCTGCACGAGCCGCAGGCCCGGCGCGGCGTCCGCCATTTCCTGGGTGAACGACGGACCTACTAGAACGTCGGCGGTCTTCAGCGCGTCGAGGAGGTCGTCCGGAAGCCAGACCAGCTCGTCGTGAGGCACCAGGGCCTCGAGCTCGTCGCGCAAGGGCAGCAGGTTGGGGTCGGTGATGACGACTCTCATGCGTCGCTCCGGTCGCGGCGCGCGGGGGTCCAGCCGGCCACCGGACCGGTGCTCTGGCGGACGACCAGCTGGGTCGGCAGTGTGACGGCGCGCGGCTCGGCCGGCGCCTGGCCGGGCTCCGCGGTCAGTTGTCGGTGGAGCATGTCGATGCTCATCACGCCGGCTCGCGACATCGGAACCTGGATGCTGGTCAGCGTCGGGCGCCCGACCTCCGCGAGTGGGGTGTCGTCGATGCCGATGACGCTCAGCTCGGCCGGCACCTCGACACCGAGCGCGGCCGCGCCGGCGATGATGCCCAGTGCCATCAGGTCGTTGTGGGCGATCACCGCGGTGGCCCCGGAGGCGACGACGCTGGCCGCCGCGGCCTGGCCGCCGGCCACCGTCTCCGCCTGCCAGCCGAGCACTTCCAGCTCGATGTCGGCCTGGTCGGCGAGCTGCCGGATCGCTTCCACCCTGGTCTGGTTCGACCAGGACAGCGGAGAACCTTGGGCGTAGGCGACATGCTCGTGACCGAGGACGCGCAGGTACTCCAGCGCTTGCCGCAGACCGTCGGCGGCGTCCGGTACGACGCTGCTCGTCTCGTCGCTCGTCCGGTTGACCAGGACGAGCGGGGTGTCACCGCACAGCTCGACGATGTCGTGCGCGGGCAGCCGGGGCGAGCAGACGACGAACCCGTCGACCCGATCGTGCAGTTCGCCGATGATCTCCCGCTCGCGGTCGGGGCTGCCGTCGGTGTCGGTCAGGACGACGGTCTGGCGGCGGTTCCAGCCGTGCGCCTGGGCAGCCTTCACGAAGCTCGCCCACACCGGGTTGCCGATGTCCGGGACGATCATCGCGACCGTGGCCGAGCGGGTCGGCAGCCCCGACCGGGAACGGCGGCCGGCCGAGGCGACGTACCCGATCTCCTCCGCGGCGTCGATGATCCGGCGCAGGGTGTCGCGGCCGATCCGGTCCGGGTCGCTGAACGCCCGGGACGCAGTCGACAACGACACACCCGCGCGCTGCGCGACGTCGGTCAGGGTGGGATTCACAGCTCGCTCCAGAGGATGCGGCAAGGTTTCGCCAAGATTGCGGCAAGTTGCGCAACTCTGTCAAGAGCTGGTTCAACTGGTGCTGCCGTTGGAGGCGATCGACACCGAGTTGATCGCCGTACTCATCTCCAGCCGGTGTCCGTAGATGCGGAACTCGCTGAAGCTCGACAGGCCCGGGTACGCCGGATCCGTGGGTACGCCGGGATGGTCGACCTGGATCTTGAGGAACCGGAAGCTCTCGCCGAGAACGTCGTCGCGGACCGGGATCCGCTCGAGCGCGAAGCCTTGATCGGAGGTGTCCGTGGTCTCGCGCGAGGTGAGCAGGGTCCACGCCCCGCCGTCGTTCGACCCGTACACGTTCGCGCCCTGGGTGCGGTTGCCGAAGTTGTACCGCGCCTGCAGCCCGAAGGCGTCGGCGGTGACCCGGAAGCCGGCGCCGACGTCGATGACCGCCGGAGCCTTCAGATCGCCGGAGAAAGTGTTGAAGTCCCCGTCGAGCATGTTGCCTAGGGCAACCTGCGACAAGGATGCCGAGGTTGCGTGACCCCAGTAGTCGAACGAGCCGTCGTCAGGCATCGTCGGTGTCAGCTTCTCGAGCCGGGCCACCGCGGCCTGTAACGCGGCGAGATCCGCGGCGAAGGTCGCCGGATCGGCGGTTGCGATGTCCGCCTCCGCAGCCGCTTTCGCCGCGTCGACAGCGGAGCGGGTGGCTCGAACGTACGTCGTACCGGCGTCGTAGCCCGCGAGCGCCGCGGTCACGGCGTCCTGACGGGTCGCGCTGACGCTCAAGCGCACCCGGAGTACGGCGTCTGTGGCCGAATCGGATGCGACGACGAAGGTGTTGTGGTCGCCGACCTGGCCAGCGGTCGGCTGCCAGGTCAGCACGCCCGTTGCCTGGTCGAGCGATGCGCCCGCGGGAAGGTTGGTTCCCGACGTATAGGAGAGCTGGTCCGAGTCGACCGCCGACAGTGTGGCGGACAAGGGTTCGCCGGCGATCGCCAGCACTCTCACGTCCGAACCTTGTGCGAACCGTGGAGGCGTGAGCTGGGTCTTCGCCTGGAGGTTGATCGCGTCGATGTCGACGCTGACCCCGGGCGATCCGACGACCGTGTAGTAGGCGAGCGACTCGCCGCCGGTGCTGCCGCGGAGCTTGCTCGTGTCCATGTCGTAGGTGACGTATCGCCAGACACCACGCGTGTTCGGAAGCGTCAGCGTGTGGTACGGGGCGAGTCCTTGTTCCTTTCTGATCTGCAGAGTCGCCGTTCCGTTCGTGCGGATCAGCACGCCGACCGGGCTGTAGCCGTTCCGGTTGTCGTACAGCAACGTCCGTACGGCGATCGTCGTACCGGCAGACCGAGCTCGCATTCGGACGAACCCACCGCCGACCGACGTACCGGGAGTGAGGGGAGTGGTTCTCGTCTCCGCCTGCACCCGGGCGTCACGCTGGACCGGAGGTGCCGATCCGGCGACGGAGGCGGGGAAGGACAGCCAGGAATCCGGATTGAAGTCCGGGTTGCTGTTCCAGAAGTTGTACGGCGACGCTCCCCAGTAGAACCGGGCGCCGGCGTCCTGCGTCGTGGCCAGTTCGGTGATGCTCGGTGCGATCGTGGCGATGGCGGCCCCGAGCCTCTGCTTGTAGACGGTGTAGAGCTCGTTGGTCGGGTCGAAGATCCGGCCGCGGTACGCCTGGGACAGTACGCCGCCGCGCTGGGTGGTGTCGATCCACGGGATCGTCTTGCCCGTCATGAACGCGAAGAACTGTTCGGAGCCGCGCAGCAGCCGGTCGCCGCCGAAGGCGTAGACCGAGACCGCGTCCCGCCGCGTCGACACGGTGCCGCGGACCGGGTCCAGCTTGGTTCCCTGGATGTCGATGACGCGGGCGAGCTGGGTCAGCATCGTGACGTCGTCCCAGGCATGGGCCTGGTCGCGACCCATCTCCTGCAACTGGACGAACGTCTTGCCGTACGGGTTCCGCGGATCGTTCTTCGCGATCACCGGCATCACCTTGCTGAGCGCGCCGTTGGTGTCGTCGTCAGGGTTGGTCGAGTTCACCGAGAACCACTCGACCGCCTCGCGGTAGCGCGGGAGGTTGTCGGTGAAGATGTAGCCCGCAATCGCGCCGATGAGCGAGTAGCTGTGCTGATTCATGAAGTTGCGGTTGCGGTACAGGAACGTCTGCGTGAGCGGCACGATCAGGTTGCTGGTGAGATCGGCGGTGTCGCTGTCGTTCCAGCCGAGGTCGTAGCCGTCCTCGGCCGGTGCCGTGACCGTCGAGTAGCGCACGATCTCGGCGGCAGCGAGCATCCGCATCAGCGGCGCACCGCTGTGGATGTGTGCGTCGGGGTAGTAGACATAGCCGGCGGGATCCATGTGGGCCCAGATCCGGATCAGCTTGAGGCTGTTCTCGCGGTGGACCGGGTCACCGGTGACGAAGTACAGGATCGACTGGGTGTAGGCCCGGAACGCGTCGTCGATGAACCTCGCCTGGATGCCCTGAGAGTTGAAGGCGCTGCTCGCCGGCCGGTCGACGACGGTGCCCTGGTTCTTGGAGCTGAAGGTCCGGGAGGCGTACGTCGTGGCGCTCATTGCGGCGTAGTACGACGCCCACGGCTCGACACCGGTGCGGACCTGCTTGCGAGCGAGCTCCAGGGATGAGGCGCTCACGGCCAGCCCTGGATGGACGAAGCCGGCGCTCGACGTGACTGGGGTGAGCTGTGGCAACGGGTCCGCAGTGGTCGAGGCGGGCGTAGCGGCGACCGGTACGACTCCGACGACTGCGAGGAGCGCAGCCAGACCAGTGGCCAGTGCGGACAGTTTCAAAACAGCCATCGGGACTCTCCAGCGTTGTGACGGCCCGGAAGGGAGCGGTCGGAGCCTCGCATCGCACCCCGGCGGCCGCCAGCGTCCGGAAGGCTCCGAAAATTTTGATCTCCTGATAGTTAACGTTTTCTATGCCAGCCTGACCGCATGTCTCCCGCATCCGAAAAACTGCCGGCGCTCGTCGTCATGTCCCCCGAGTTCTGGCCGCAGCTGTTCCCGGCGGACGTCCGCCGGCGACTGGAGCAGTTCGCCCTCGTCGATCCGGCGGATCCCGTCGACCGGTTCGACGATCCGCGCGTCATGGATCGCCTGGCCGAGGTGGAAGTTCTGATCACCGGGTGGGGATGCCCCGTCGTCGACCGCCAGATCCTGGACGCGGCCCCGAAGCTGCGCGCGGTGCTGCATGCGGCGGGGAGCGTGAAGGGTCACCTGAGCCGCGAGGTCTGGGAGCGCGGCGTCGTCGTCTCGTCGGCGGCAGCAGCGAACGGCGTACCGGTCGCGGAATTCACGCTCGGGGCGATCCTGCTGGCCGGCAAAGGTGCCTTCGACCTGCGGGAACGCTATCGCCGCGAGCGGACCTTCGAGCTCGGCTACATCCACCCGGACATCGGGAACAACGGGCGTACCGTCGGGCTGATCGGCGCCTCGCGGATCGGCCGGCAGGTGCTGGAACTGCTGCGCCCGTTCGGATTCCGGGTCCAGGTGTATGACCCGTACGCCGGGAATCTCGGCGTACCGACCGTCGATCTCGGGACGCTGCTGAGTACGAGCGACATCGTCAGTGTGCACGCCCCGTTGACCGCGGAAACCCACCACTTGCTGGGGCGATCGGAGCTCGCCTTGCTGCGGGACGGTGCGACGCTGATCAACACGGCGCGCGGGCAACTGATCGACACCGGCGCGTTGACCGCCGAGCTGGTCTGCGGGCGGATCGCGGCGGTGCTCGACGTCACGGAGCCCGAACCGCTGCCCTCCGGGTCGCCCCTGTTCCAGCTTCCGAACGCGTTCCTGACACCCCACATCGCCGGCTCGCACGGCAACGAACTCGCACGTCTCGGCCTGTGCGTCGCGGACGAATTGGGGCGCCTCGTCGCCGGTGAGCCGCTCCGCTTCGGGATCGGTGCCGCCGACCTGGATCGCGCGGCCTGATCGCAAAAGGCAACGATTGCCACGCCTTGACACGTCTGAAAGCCAGCGCTACCTTCTCGGCAGATGGAAAGCGCTTTCTAGATCCTGGTGAAGGAGCCGCTCCCATGAGTACCCGAACCTCCGTGCGCTCCAGCCTGTGGCTGGGACTGCTGGCAGTCCCCGCGGTCGCGTTCTTCCTGGTGTTCAGCTACGCGCCGATGGCCGGCCTGGTGGTGGCGTTCAAGGGGTTCGACATCAGCAAGGGCTTGTTCGGCAGCCCGTGGAACGGCCTGGACAACTTCCGCTACTTCTTCGCCTCCGGTGACGCGCAGCGGATCCTGGTGAACACCATCGTGCTGAACGTGCTGTTCCTCGCCGCGACACTCGCCGCCGGCGTGACGCTGGCGATCATGCTGAACGAGCTCCGCGGCCGCTTCTTCAAACGGGCGGCGCAGTCGACGATCTTCTTTCCGTACTTCGTCTCGCCGGTCGTCGTCGCGATCATGCTGCAGGTCCTGCTGTCCGGGCCGGCCGGAGACGGTGGCGTCGTCAACGACGCGCTGGCCGGCTTCGGGCTGCCGACGGTCAGCTGGTACACGGAGCCGGGTCCGTGGCCGTGGATCCTGACCTTCGTCAAGATCTGGCAGCTGGGCGGCTACATGAGCGTCATCTTCCTGGCCGCGATCACCTCGATCCCCGAGGACGTCTACGAGGCGGGCCAGATCGACGGTGCGAGCCGGGCGCAGATGGCGCTCCGGATCACCCTGCCGCTGCTGAAGCCGACGGCCGCCGTCCTGCTGGTGCTCGGTGTCGGCCGGATCTTCTACGGAGACTTCGGCACGATTTACGCGATCGTCGGCGACAACGGCACGCTCTTCCCGACGACCGATGTGATCGACACCTACGTGTTCCGCTCCCTGCGCCAGATCGGTGACTTCGGCACCACCGCGGCGATCGGCCTGTTCCAGTCGGTGGTCGGTTTCGTTCTGGTGTCGACCGCGGTGCTGATCCAGCGCCGGTACTCGAAGGAGACGAGTCTGCTGTGACCACCATGACCTCGAGCCTGGCCAAGGCCGCCGGCCGGACCGCGGCCAAACGGCGCTCCGGTGGCTGGGAACCGTTCACCGTCGTCAGCGTCATCGGCGTCGCGCTGTTCATGCTGGTCTGCCTGATTCCGTTCTGGGTGATCGTGTCCGGCTCGTTCACCGACGAGCAGACCCTGGCAGGCAAGGGATACAGCCTCATCCCGCAACCGTTCTCGACCGCGGCGTACAAGCTGATCTTCACCGGGCCGACGCTGGTCAGCGCATACGTCGCCAGCATCGTCATCACCGTTGCCGGTACGGTGCTGGCGCTCAGCATCACGTCCGGCCTGAGCTGGGTGATCGCGCGGCGACTGCCCTACGTCAGCCGGCCGTTGGCGATCTTCGCCTACATCCCGATGCTGTTCAGCGGCGGTCTCGTCCCGCTGTACCTGCTGGTCACGCAGTACCTCAAGCTGCAGAACAGCTACTTCGCGGTGATCCTGCCGTTGCTGGTGGCGCCTTTCCTGGTCTTCATCCAGGTCTCGGCGTTCCGCCAGCTGCCGGAGGAGATCCTCGACTCGGCCCGGGTCGACGGCGCGGGGGAGCTGCAGATCTTCTTCCGGATCGGACTGCCGTTGTCCAAGCCGATCCTGGCCGTCGTCGGCCTGTTCTACGCGGTCCACTACTGGAACGAGTGGTTCACCGCGCTGCTGTTCATGTCGGACATCCACAAGTACCCGCTACCGCTGCTGTTGCAGAACCTGATCTCGAACGTCTCGTTCTCGCAGATGCTGCCGACCGCAGCAGCCCAGTCGACGCCGGTCTACCAGCTCCGGCTCGCCCTCACGGTCGTCACCATCGGCCCGATCCTGCTCGCGTACCCGTTCGCGCAGCGCTACTTCGTCAAAGGCATCACCTTGGGAGCCACCAAAGGCTGACGGTCTCCCACCACAACTTCTGGAGGCATTGTGCCCGCCACATCTCCCGCCGGCCTCAGCAGGCGCGGCTTCCTGGCCGCCGGCGGCGGCCTGTCACTCGCAGCCATGCTCGGACTGAGCGGCTGTGGAGACTCGTCGTCACCGAGCTCCGGCAAGGCCGCAGACACCCTCGCCCTGCTGCTGCCCGGTGACACACCGACCGGCTGGGACGCGATCCTTGCCAAGGTCAACGAGAAGCTCAAGAAGGACCTGGGCTTCACCATCGCTCCCCAGTTCGTCGCCTGGTCCAACTACCAGCAGCAGTCACTGCTCAAGTTCACCGCCGGCGAGAACTTCGACACCGCGCTGCAGGCCCGCTGGCTGAACATGATCCAGCTCGTCGCGAGCAAGTCCCTGGTTCCCGTCGACGGACTGATCAGCAAGTACCCGAACCTGAGCAAGACCCTTGACCCGCAGTTGCTCGAGCAGAACAAGTGGTCCGGCAAGCTGTACGGGATCCCGCAGGTGAACTCCGCCGCACGGTTCCACCACTTCACTGTCCGCCAGGACCTGGCCGACAAGCTCGGTGTGGGGGAGATCTCGACGTTCGACCAGTTGGAGAAGTTCTGGTACGACGTCAAGCAGAAGGAGAAGCTCACTCCGATCGGTATCTCGTCCAACATGCCGAAGCTCCTGGCGGCCTTCGCGCCGGTCGGCTGGCTGAATCAGCACGACTGGGAGAATCCACACGTCAGCGTGCAGTTCTTCAGCGGCGGCTCGCTCCCGTTCTACCTGGCGCAGGACGGGAAGAGCACCGGGTCCGCGAAGCCGATCCCGTTCTGGGAGGTTCCGGGCGTCGTCGATGCGCTGCGCAAGATCCGCAAGTACTACCTCGACGGCATCATCAACAAGGACGCGCTGAACGTGGACTCGAGCACGATCAAGTCCCAGTTCGAGTCGGGCCGCATCGCGACCCGGTGGGCGATGACGGACGGGCTGTCGTCGCAGTCGCTCACACCGCTGCGCAAGGCCGTACCGACGGCGCAGATCGCGAACGTCGTACCGCTGCGGGGCGGCAAGGACGCCAAGCCGAACCAGACGTTCCAGGCCGACAACTTCGTCGTACTCAACGTCAAGGGCCGCAGCAACGAGCGGGCGATGCAGCTGGAGGACTGGGTCTCGATCAAGGAGAACCACGACCTGCTCAGCTACGGGGTCGAGGGCACGGACTGGAAGCCGGTCGGCGCGGACAAGTTCCAGCAGTTGTCGCAGTACAGCTTCCCCGGGTTCGCGTTGTGCTGGCGGCAGAAGCTCGAGCTGAAGATCAAGGACATCACGCCGACCGAGGAGGCATGGTTCGACTGGGCGCAGAAGTACGACAACTTCACGCTGGACCCGTATGCGTCGTTCGTGCCGGACGTGACGCCGGTGAAACGTCAGGACAGCCAGGTCAACGCCGCGATGACGCAGTACGGCAACCCGTTGTGGATCGGGGCGGTCGACGTCGACAAGGGTCTCGACAACCTGAAGAAGGCGGTGGACAAGGCCGGACTCTCCGAGTTGCAGGCGGAGATGGAGAAGCAGGCGAACGCGTATCTCAAGGGCCAGTGAGGCCGTCCTCGATGTCCGCCCCACGGAGGAAGCTCGCGGTGGTCGCGCGCGAGGCCGGAGTGTCGATCTCGACCGTCTCCAAGGTCCTGCGCGCCTACCCGGACGTCGCACCGGCCACCAGGACCCGGGTGCGCGAGGTACTGCGTCGCGCCGGGTATCCACTGGATTCCGATGCCGCCGGCAACCGTCGCGAGGAGTCCGAGCTGGTCGACGTGGTGGTCGCCAGTCGGAGCAACGGCTGGACCGGTGACGTACTGGCCGGCCTTGCCGACGCTGCCCGTGAACCGGGACTGGCTCTCGTCGTCACGACAGTGAACGGGGGCGAGCCGGTGCCCCGGCTCTGGCTGGAACGCCTCTTCGCCCGCGGCACCCGCGGTGTGATCGGCCTCAACGTCGAGTTCACCGACACCCAGGTGGCGTACCTTGCCGCCTACAACATCCCGTCCGTCCTACTCCCTGCCGACTCCAGTACGCCGGTCTCGGAAGTGCTGACGACGATCCTCGACGGCACGCCGCCGTACCCCCACTCCATGGCCGCCGGCTGACCCTTCATGGAAATGTGGGGTTCAGTCGCGGCGGGTCACGGAGTTGCGGACGACTACGTGGGTGGTGAAAAGCCGGTGGGCTCCGGTCCAGTCGGGTTGTTGGTGTTGGGAGTCGAGTGCGATCTTCGCTGCCGCTCGGCCTAGTTCCTCGTAGGGGACATGAACCGACGTGAGTCTGGGACGGAGGTCCTGGGCCAGTTCGACATCGTCGTAGCCGACCACCGAGAGGTCCTCGGGGACTCTCAGATCGAACTCGGCCGCAGCGGCGTACACGCCTGCGGCCACAACGTCGGTGGCCGCGAAGACGGCGGTGAAGTCCTGTCCGGCGGCCAGGCGGTTCTTCGTCAGCTGATAGCCCGAGGCTCGGGTGAAGACACCGTGCTCGACCAGCTCCGGCGCATCTGGTACGCCGAAGTCGTGCAGGGCCCGTCGATGTCCGGCCAACCGCTGCATGCTGGTGCTCTGACGCTCCGGACCGGCAAGGAAGAGGGTCCGGCGATGCCCCTGCGACAACAAGTGGCTGGTCATCGCGTAGGCGCCTTGCTCGTTGTCGTACTCGATCACGGCCGTGGGCACGTCGTCGCCCAGCGGAGGCCGACCACACAGCACCAACAGGGAACCAGCGGAGTGAAGTGAGCGGGCCAGGTCGGTCATCTTCGCGCGGTAGTCGGCTGCTTCGTTGGTGACGCCACCGATCAGGATCACGGCGCCGGCGCGCTGCTCGCGCATCAGCTGCACCAGGGCGAGCTCGCGTTCCGAGTCGCCTTGGGTGGTGCCGATCAGACTCAGCCAGCCACGGCGCGACGCCTCCTGCTCGACGCCGTGCGCCGCGTCCGCGAACGACTGACCGCGTACGTCGGCCAGGATGAAGGCGATCGTCTTCGTCTGCACGCCGGCCAAGGCCCTGGCGTGAGTGTTGGCGGAGTAGTTGAGCTCACGGATCGATCGCAGGACGCGCTGGTTCGCCGATCGGGAGACCGGGTAGTTGCCGGCCAGGACGCGGGAGACCGTCGCGGGCGACACCCCGGCGTGTGCGGCGACGTCGGCGAGGGTGGGCGAGCTCGACGACTTGCGTCTACTGCTGTTTGCCATCGTTCTCCTAGCGCTCCCTGGGAGGAGCGGTCGACTTCCTGATCACCACGTGCGTCCCGAGCATCAGGTGCTGATCCTGCGCGTAGTCGTCGCGATGCAGCGCGAGCCGTACGGCGGAACGCCCGAGCTCCTCGTGCGGGATGTGGACCGTGGTCAGCGGCGGATTGAGATCGGCACTCAGCGGAATGTCGTCGTACCCGGCGACGGAGATGTCCTCAGGCACTCGGAGCCCTGCCTCGTGGAGAGCGGCGAGGACACCGCTTGCGACGATGTCCGTGATGCCGACGACGGCCGTCATGCCGGTGTCGCGGGTCAGCAAGGCCTTGGTCTGGCGGTAGCCAGACTCGCGATCGAAGGTGCCGCCGGCAACAAGGCCGGGGTCGACGGTCAGGCCGTGCGCTGCGTGGGCGCGGGTGAAGCCGTCGAAGCGCGCGCTCGTCGTCGTGTGCTCCGGCTCGGCGGCGCCGATGAACGCGATCCGGCGATGGCCGAGCGAGAGCAGATAGTTCGTCACCGCGAACGCGCCGCCCTCGTTGTCGTACTCGACGACTGTCGCCGGCACGTCCGGGCCGATCGGCGGGCGGCCGCACAGCACCAGGCGCGAGCCGACCCGCTCCAGGGATCTGGCGATCTGTGCCATCCGCTCGAGGTGTTCCGGCGTACGCAGGCCGCCACCGACCAGCACGACCGCCTCGGCCTGTTGCTCGCGCATCAGTTCGATGAGTTCGAGTTCGCGATCGGCGTCGCCGTGATGGGTGCAGACCAGACACACCCGGCCCTCGGCGGTGGCCTGCTGCTCGACGCCTTGCCCGATGTAGGCGAACAGCGGACCGACCAGGTCGCGGATGATGAACGCGACGGTCCGTGTCGTGCCGCCGACCAGGGCGCGGGCCTGTGCGTTGATCACGTAGTCGAGGTCCTGCACCGCCCGGAGCACCCGTTTCCGGGTCGAGGCGCTGACCGGGTAGTTCCCGGCGAGCACCCGCGACACCGTCGTGGCGCTCACGCCCGCGGCCGCCGCGACGTCCTTCACCGTCGGACGGCTCCCGAGGCTCACTCCCGCCACGCGCCAACCCCTCTGTCCGTCGAAAATTTCTGTCCGGGCCTTGCCCTGACTTCGTGTAGAAAACGTTAACTATGCTGCCATCCATGGCGGCGAATGTCGAAGCCCGCGGGGTGCCGATCTGGCTGAGTGACACCGGTACGGGTGATCCGCTGCTGCTCGTCCACGGCTGGGGTGGCGACAGCCGCGCGTGGAACGGTCTGAACTTCGCGGGTCGCCGGGTCATCACGGTCGACCTGCGCGGTCATGGGCGTTCGCCGGTACTTCGGCACGGGTATCGGCCGGCGGACTACGCGGCAGATCTCACGGCGCTCGTCGAACGGCTGGGGCTCGGGCCTGTGGTGGCGGTCGGGCATTCGATGGGCGGCCAGATCGTCGCGGAGCTCGCACTGGAACGTCCCGACCTGGTCACGGCGGTCGTCGTCATCGATCCGGCGTACGGCGCGGACGAGGCGGAGGCAGCCACCTTCGAGCAGCGTCTGGCTGCGCTCCGCAGCGATGGGGCGGAGGCGGCAATTCGCCAACTCGGACTACCCGCCGGCGCCGTCCGTGACCAGTTGCTCGCGACTCCGGGGCACGTGCTCGCCGAAAGCTACGCGGGGATGTACACGGACCCAGATGCCTTCGGCGCCCGCCCGGCCGCTACTGCCCGACTGGCCGCCTTGACGCAACCACTCCTGTGCATCCGCCCAACCCCCGCGATGGCCGCCTGGGACATCGGCCTGTCGCTGCCCTACGGATCACGCGTAGTTCTCTGGAACGGCTGCGGCCATTTCCTCCATCACGAACGCCCGACGCAGTTCGTCGACCTGGTCGAGAGTTGGCTGGCCTCATTGCCCGACGCCTTTGCGTGCTCGGCCGAAGAAGATCCGCGCGCCCGAACGATGACCGAGTCCGGGTCATCGACACCCCTACCGTCGGCCAGAGCCTCGGCAGGGTCCTCGAACTCTTCCGTTCCGGCAACACCGAGCCGGTCTTCTTCGGCGACCAGCCCCGGCCGGACGGTGCGGTCCTCTCCTTCGAGAAATGGGCGGAGTACGAAACTTTGAGGGAGGATGCGGAAAACGACCAGCGCCGCGAGGACCTGGTCCGGGAGCGCCTCGCCAACGACGATCCCTCGAAGTGGGAGACGTACGAGGAAATGATGGACAGGCATGGCCTGGACCCCGACAGCGACGAGTCGAATCCGACGGGCGGTGGCAAACCGACGGTGACGGGATGCCGTGAATTTCCACCTGATCCACCATCCTGATTTCAGCCGGGACATGGACCGGCTGCACGAGGCCTGGAAGCGCGACCGGGACAGTCCCGCTGGCCGCGAGTTCCAAGCAGCGATGGCTGCCCTGCGGGCATTGCGTGTGGGGCGCGACGTGGAGTGACAGGACAAGAAGCTCGGTTATGGCCGCAGTCGTACGGCCTGCGGGACTGCGCGGAACTGAAGGTTCCCGTAGATCGTGAGTTCACGCTGGATGGGTTCGAGCGGGGGCAATCGCATGGTTGGTCTACCGCGAGTTCGATCCGCTGCCGGTGATTCGAGGGCAATCGAGTTGTGCAGGATCCGAACGCTCAGCCCTACCGGCAACCGATCGCTCAGACCTACCGGCAACCGATCGCTTTCGCACACCGATCGAACGATCCCGCCGACATAGCCGGGGAAGCGCTTGAGCCCGACACCGGGATGCCGCTGCAGGAGTCCATGGGTGACCGGCGGAGGACGTCCGGACATCGGGCCACGACGGGAGAGCGTGCAGACGAGACCGCAGCGGGAGGGCGTGCAGACGAGACCGCAGCGGGAGGGCGTGCAGACGAGACCGCAGCGTGAGGGCGTGCAGACGAGGCCGCGTCGGGTTCCAGTGCCGGGCGATCTGCTGAAGCAGGCGCAGATCCTCCGGGACAGCCCGCCGGCCGGCGCGGCACCGAAGCCAGCTGCGGCGCCACAGGCGAACCACCCAACTAGGCACCCCCGGCCTCGGCACCTTCATCCCCGGCCCCGGTACCCCCGGCCCCGGTACCCCCGGCCCCGGCACCCCGTCCCTCAACGCCCAACAAACGACGTAATCCAAGGCGAAGTCATCGACGTCAACCGACCGCCTGGGCCAGGTTCGTCCAAGTCGAGGGAACGCTGACAGCCCCCATCATGAGTGCTGAGGCGCAGCGAGTCGCCATCGCGCGGGCACCGGTCGTGGTGACGTGTCTGGCGTGGTAGCAGGTTTCGAGGGGATGGCTGTAGGGGCGGGGTTCGGCTTTGAGGCGTTGCTTTCGTGGTGGCGTGTCCGGTGTGAGAGCAGGTTTCGAGGGGATGGCTGTAGGGGCGGGGTTCGGCTTTGAGGCGTTGCTTTCGTGGTGGCGTGTCCGGTGTGAGAGCAGGTTTCGAGGGGATGGCTGTAGGGGCGGGGTTCGGCTTTGAGGCGTTGCTTTCGTGGTGGCGTGTCCGGTGTGAGAGCAGGTTTCGAGGGGATGGTTGTAGGGGCGGGGTTCGGCTTTGAGGCGTTGCTTTCGTGGTGGCGTGTCCGGTGTGAGAGCAGGCTTCGAGGGG
>NZ_SODT01000001.1:0-309494 GCF_004366005.1 Kribbella sp. VKM Ac-2566
CTGTTCCTAGACAGCTCAGAAACCTAGACAGAGAACGGCGTGCGCCACTCCAGGCACGCTCAAATCACCCACACATACAGCAGAAGAGCCGGATAACCCGTCGTCTGCGCGACTCCGAGCGGGCTGATGACTACCCACACATCGGATGGGGGTGCCGGTTATCCACAGTTTCAAAGTGGCCTGCAGATCTGGGGGGTGATCTCCGTATGTTCTCCGCCGACTTCACGACTCGGGAGGACATCTCATGGAGCATTCGACCGGTACGCCGACCAACGCAACCCCGCACCCACCACTCGACCCGCCACCGGCCACGCCACCGACCCAAGCCGCGGCGCAGGCCCAAGCTGCCGCGCAGGCGCGCGCTGAGCGGCGGGCTCGCGCCGACTGGCTGATCACCGAACTCGGCCGGCTCGCGGCGCAGGCCGAGGATCCGAACGATCGCGTGCGAATTCGCCGCACCGCTGACTCCCTCACCCGGCTCGCGACCGCGTTCCGCCCGTGACGACGACCGCGGTAGAGGCCCACCCGACCTCGATCAGCGAGCTGTTCGCGCTGAGCGCAGAGACAGCTCGCGCGCTCGCCGGCGCCGAGCAATCCGCGTGGAACGGTCACATCATCGAGTCCTCCAGCGCCATGCTCGGCCTCGCCCACTGGGACGGCACCCTCTATCTCGACCGCGAGTCGATCGTCGACCCACTCCGACACCTCTACGAACACGCGGGCGCGACTCGTCCGACTCCGACACTCATCGCCTACCGCGAGTCCTTGGCCACCTTGCTCCACGAGCACGCGCACTTCCTCGGCCCGACCGATGCCACCCAGGAAGCAGCCCGCGAAGCCTTCACGAAACTCGGCAGCCGCCAGCTGGAGGAAGGCGTCACCGAAGCCTGGGCCCAGGACCACCTCGACGACTTCATCCACCGACTGGGCATCGACAAGGTTGCCCCCGGCATCGATTCCGTCCGCTCCAACGGTTACTACGCCGCCTTCGTCCCCGCCGTCCGCGAGCTCACCACCGAACTGGACACCCGCAACGGCTTCCCAGCCGGCGAAACCCTGTCCCTTCTCAACCGCCAAACTGCCGCCGGCCAGTTCCCGCTCCTGGTCGACGCCGTCTACAACTCGACTCGTCTTCCCGACCTGGAGCCACCCAGCGCCGATACCCGATCCCGCCTGGAGTCGATCCTCCGCTCCGGCCTCGCCCACCTCGAAACCTACGAACTCTCTCCCCCGGACCTGGCCACCACCAACTCCCTCGCCACTGCCAACCAAGTCCTTTCCCACCTCGACCACGAGACCCACACCGCAGAAGCCACCTACACCTTCAACCAGCCCGACCCCTGCGTCCTTCCACCTCCCACACGCCGCATCCCGTCCCCTCACGAGTCAGCCCTCTCCGGAGTAACTCCCCCAAGCCCCGCCCGACCCTCATCCCCCTTGTCATCAACTTCGCACCCTGCATCCAGAACCCACCCCCACCCCACCCACACCCGCAGATCACCACAGTCCGCGCAATCACTGGAAAGACACGGATAGCCCGCACACGGCACCACCCGGCGCAGCCACACCACACGGCACCACCCAGCACAGCCACACCACACACGGCACCAGCCGGCGCGGCCACAGCACACATGGCACCAGCCCGGCGCAGCACAGCACATGCGGCACCTGCCAGTGCGGTCAGGTGCACGCGGCACCAGCCAGCGCAGTCACAGCGCGCACACGCGGAACCAGCCAGCGCGGTCACAGCGCACGCGGCGCCAACCGGTGCTGTCACGCGGACGCGGTGCCGGGCGCGGTGACCGGGGTGCCGGGCGCGGTGAGCGGGGTGACGCGTTTCGGGGATTCTGTTTCACTGGCATTCATGGGGATGGACAGTCGCATCGTCTCTGGACCGGTGGGGCCGCTGTCGCAGATCTGGTCGGCGGAGTGCGACAGTCCGACTGCCTTCAGTTCGCTGGCATCGGTGACCGCAGGGATCGGCTTCGCGCGGATCAGAGGGACCTGGGCCGTACACCTCCGCGGTCCGGCGACGAAGGCAACGACCATGGTGTGTTCGGCGGACTCGGCGTACTTCGGCGCCGACTTCCGGGTCGGCGCGTATCTGCCGATGTTCCCACCGGGGCGGTTGACGAACCTACGTGACTCGGTGCTGCCGACGCTGCCGGACGGTCGCATCCTGCTGGACGGCCGGGCGTGGGAAATGCCGACGCCGCAGAACCTCGACGTGTTCATCGATCGGCTCCGGAAGGAGGGACTGCTGCAGGTCGACCCGATGATCGAAGAGCTGAGGTACGGCGGCCTACGGACGATGCCGGCGCGGACCGCGCAGAGCCGGTTCGTGCGAGCGGTCGGCCTACCGCTTCGCACGCTGGAACTCATCGAACGCGCCAGGCGCGCGGCCCGGATGCTGCGCGCGGGCCGGACGATCGCGGAAGTGGCGTTGGAGGCGGGCTACTACGACCAGCCCCACCTGACCCGATCGCTCCGGCGGTTCATCGGCCACACACCCGCGGAGGTGGCGCGAGGCAATGTAATCCTGGGCCTGTGAGGCGCGGCTGCCAACAATGTGGGTCGCTGTGGTGGTCGGCTCCCACAACACCGGGAGCTGCCGCAGTCCTCGGCTCCCACAACACCAGGAGGTGCTGCAGTCCTCGGCTCCCACAACACCAGGAGGCGCTGCAGTCCTCGGCTCCCACAACACCAGGAGGTGCTGCAGTCCTCGGCTCCCACAACACCAGGAGGTGCTGCAGCCGTCGGGCTCCGACGACGCGGGGGGGTCGCACTGTAGTGGTCGGCCGCGACGACGCGGGCTTGCGCTGTAGTGGTCGGCTCCGGCGACGTGGGGGTTGCGCTTCGGTACAAGACGGGTGCTGGGGCGGGCCGGTAGCTTCCGTCGCCATGAGACTCATCGAATCGACGTACATCTCACTGGACGGCATGGTGACCGGCGATGCGTTCTGGGGCGCTCAGCAAGGTTTCCAGGGCGACGCTCACAACCAGCACGCCGCAACGTTGCTGAAGTCCGCCGATGCGTTGCTGCTCGGTCGGCAGACCTACGACGTCTTCTCCGCGTCGTGGCCCGAGCGGTCCGGCGAACTCGCCGACCTGATCAACCCACTCCCGAAGTACGTGGCGTCGAGCACGCTGACCCAGGCGACCTGGAACACCGAGGTTCTGCACGGCGACGCCGTCGAGGCGGTCGGCGAACTCAAGAAGTCCCGCGAGGGGACGCTTCTGAAGTACGGCACAGGTACCTTCAGCCGCGCCCTGGTTGACGCAGGCCTGCTCGACGAACTCCGGCTCTGGGTCCACCCCTTCGTCGCCGGCTCCGGAGAACGCCTCCTCCCGGAAATCTCGCCAACCCAACTGGCCCTCGCCGGCGTGACGGATGTCGGCAACGGCGTCGTCATCCTGACCTACACCCCGAAGCACTAACGGGCGACATCAGGACGATCGCGCCGACTTGCCGGCCTCCGGGAGTACTGCATCGACCGCGGCATCGACCCGGCCTGGTGCGACCCGGCCAACTCGGAGCGAAAGGTGGAGGGCGCCCCGGCCGCCCCGTGCCGGCCGTGCGCGACCGGAAGGCAGGCTCCGCTGTTCGAACGCCCCCGGTCGTCAACCGCAGCTGGTGGCCGCCGGGTCGGCGCGGTTGAGCGCGGGGCGCCGGTCGGCTCGTCCGCGAAGAACACCGACGGTCGGGTGATGCCGCACCTCGGGGCGCTCGGCGACCGGGATCGGCTCGTCCTCACCGGCGATCACGAGGTCGAAAGACGGCCTTCGCCAAGGCGGCCTTGGTGCCGAAGCCCTTGTAGATGCTCTCTCCGGTGAGACACCACCGCCGACGAGGTCGTGGGCGAAGTCGACCCGCGTGTGAGCCCACGGCGCATTTCCGGCTCCGGGCAGGTAGTTCTTCGACGCCCCACGGAGGATCGCTTGCCAGTTGCAGGCGCTGTGGCAGGCTGACTTGCGGGTTCTGACCCAACGTCGGCCAATGGGCATTCGAAGGAGCGAACTGATGAGTCTCGTCGAGGAAGCCACCGCGATCGCGCCCGGGCTGATCGAGCTGCGGCGGGCGCTGCACCAGGTTCCCGAGGTCGGCCTCGATCTGCCGAAGACTCAGGCCCTGGTGCTCGACGCATTGGCCGGGTTGCCGTTGGAGATCACCACCGGCAAGGAGCTGACTTCCGTGGTCGGCGTCCTGCGCGGCGGTCGGCCCGGGCCGACCGTGTTGCTGCGGGGCGACATGGATGCGCTGCCGGTGGTCGAGGAGACCGGGCTCGCGTACGCGTCCCAGAACGGGAACATGCACGCCTGCGGCCACGACCTGCACACCACCGGGCTGGTCGGAGCGGCGCAGTTGCTGAGTGCGCATCGCGACGAGCTGAGCGGGAACGTGATCTTCATGTTCCAGCCGGGCGAGGAAGGCCTCGGCGGCGCCGGGTACATGCTGCGGGAGGGATTACTGAACGCCACCGGCGACAAGCCGATCGCGGCGTACGCGTTGCACGTCTGGTCGCAGGCGGCGAAGGGGACGTTCCAGCTCCGTCCGGGCACGATCATGGCCAGTTCGAACCAGTTGCACATCACGGTGCACGGCAAGGGCGGCCACGGGTCGACGCCGGACCGGACGATCGACCCGGTGCCGGTGGTCGCGGAGCTGGTGCTCGCGTTGCAGACCTACGCGACGCGGCGGGTGAACGTGTTCGATCCGGTGGTGATCACGGTGACGCAACTCGAGGCGGGCGTCGCGATCAACGTCATCCCGAACACGGCCCGGCTCGGTGCGACCGTGCGGACGCTGTCGGACGCGATGCTGGAGCAACTGACCCGCGAGCTACCGGCCTTGGCGGAGCGGATCGCGGCGGCCCACGGATGCACGGTCGACGCGCGGCTCGACCCGCAGTACCCGGTGACGGTGAACGACGCCGGCCGTACGGCGGAGACGGCGGACCTCCTCACCGACCTTTTCGGCGCGGAGCGGGTGCAGCAGCTGGACAACCCGTTGATGGGCGCCGAGGACTTCTCGATGGTGCTGCGGGAGGTGCCGGGCACGTTCGTGATGGTCGGCGCCCGGCCGGACGACGTCTCGGAAGAGGAGGCCCCCTCGAATCATTCCAGCGTCGTCCGGTTCGACGACGCAGTCCTCGGCGACCAGGCCGCAGCCCTGGCCCAGCTGGCCGCTAGGCACCTGATTCCGGCCTGAAACGAGGGCCCGCCAGGTGGGTGTTGACTCGGTTGAGGAGTGCGAACAACTGGTCACGCTCCTCGCGGGTCAGCGGCGCCGTGATGTGCGCGTTCACGCCGGCGAGCACCTGATCCAGCTCGGCAAGCCGCCGTACGCCGGTGTCCGTGATCGTGATGACGTTGCGCCTTTTGTCGGCGGGGTCCGGCGTACGGCGGATCCAGCCGCCGTCGGCGAGTTCGTTCAGGACTGCGACGAGATCGCTCTTGTAGACGCGAGCCCGGCCGGCGAGCGCGGACTGACTCGCGGGACCGAACTCGGCGAGCGCGGCGAGCACCACGAAATGGTCCTTGTGCGCCCCGACAGCCCGGAGAGCGTCACTGGAGGCGCGGGCGGTCTGGGCCGCCGTCAGCCCGACCAGCCGTGACAGCTGCGCCTTGATGCGCTCCGGCGTCTCCGCGCCACGGTCGAAACGCAGTTCGTCGCCCTCCTCCATGGCGCCCAGCATACGCCTTGCGTTAGTCGGACTAACGATTTATGTTCATTGGTAGCGCCAACGTTAGTCCAACTAACTATTCAAGGAGCCCAGCTATGACCGCCACCGAAGCACTGATCCGCGAGCTCGCCGACCGCAGCGAACTGGCCGACCTGGTCTCGCGCCACAGCCTGTGGATCGACGAGCACCGGTACGACGAGAGCGACCGCCTCTTCACCGAGGACGTTGTCGTCAAGTCACGCGGTGGCGAGGCCATCGGCATCGAGGCGATCGTCGAGCTGGTGCGAGCGCGTCACGACGACTACGCCCGCACGCTGCACAACAAGTCGAATCTCGTGATCGAGGTCAGCGGCGAGACTGCGACCGTGCGGGCGCACGACATCGCGGTGTACGTCCTCGACGACAAGACGGAGGCGATCGCGGCCGCCGTACATCACTACGGCGCGCGCCGGACCGAGAACGGCTGGCGCTTCGACCGGCTCGAGGTCAGCCCGGTCGCACTGACCGCAGCGCTCGACCGCGAACTCTAGAACGGGCCTGTGGCTGGTCGGTCCGCCAGAGGCCGACCAGCCACAGGGTTCAGGAGAGCGAAACTCCGAGGGTGTAGGCGCCGCGACTGCCGTACGTCGAGCAGTCCGTGTTCAGCGGGTCGCCGTAGCCCACGTTGTCGATCCGCAGGTAATACCTACCCGGCCGCATGCTGCCGCTAACACACGGCTCGCGGGAGAAGAGTTTGCTGTTGGCATCGAGCTACGCGGTCTTGTCGGTGGCAGGGATCTGGCGCAACTGGTCCGTCGGCAGGCCGTTGTGCGCGGCAACCTCGGCACCAAAAGACCCCGGGGCCGTCGGTCTCGGTGGGATCGGCGGCCCCGGGGTGGTCGAGAGAGATGTCAGCCGGCGGTCACGCGGACGGTGTAGGCGCCGCGGCTGCCGTACGTCGAGTAGCCGGTGTTCAGTGGGCTGCCGTACCCGGTGTTCTCGATCCGGAGGTAGTAGCGGCCGGCCGCGACCTGGCGGCTGAGGCTCGCGCTCAGCCCGGTCGGGGTGGCCGAGTTGGACTGCCCGGCGGCCGGGTCCGCAGTGGCGACAACGCCACCCGACGAGTTCAGCAACTGGAGCTTGATGTCCAGGTCCGCGCCGGACGCGACCGCGGAGGCCGCGAAGTTGAAGGTGCCGGCCGCGAGGTCGATCCGGAAGGTGTCGACGTCGGAGTCGTTGGCGTACACACCCTTCACGCTCGTCCCGAGCGTCAACGCGGTCGCATCCGAGGTGCCGTTGCCGTGGTCGTCGCCCCGCAGCGCCAGCCCGTTCTGGCCGATCACCGCGAAGTCGTCTTCCTTGTTGTTCGCCCCGGTGTACTCGCCCTTGCTCCATTGACTGATCGCCTTCGAGTACCCGACGCCCATGATCGGCGCCCAAGCCCCGTGGCCTGCGTAGTACCCGACGGACGCAGTGCCGTCGTGCGAGAGGCCGACGTTGTGGCCCGCTTCGTGCGACGCGGCTTCGGCGATGTTCTTCGCACCGGTCCCGACACCCTTGGTGAAGACCAGCGCGGGCTGGTAGTACGAGTGGTTGCTGGTGTTGTCGTACACCCCGACGTACGCGACCCCGCCGCAACCGCAGCCGGACTGGTACCAGGTGGTCGGGTCGATCAGCACACGCGTCCCGTACTGCTGGTCAGACGCACCTGACCGCGTGATCGCATCCGCGGTCGGCTGCTGCGTCGTCACGTCCACGTCGAACGGCGCGTAGTCCTCCGCGACGCGAGCCCAGACATCGCGTACGACGTCCTGCTCCGCCGTACTCCAGTTACTGGTGTTCCCGTCGGTGTCGTACGGCGTGACGTTCACGGTGGACGGCTTCCCGTTGGTGTTCCACGCCGTACCGGTGATCGTGTGGCCGTCGAAGTCGAGGTAGATGACGCGGTTCGACCCGGGCTTGCTGTGCAGCTCGAAGGCCGGACCGGTCGCGGCGGCGACCGCCTGCGTGGCCCAGCGCGGTGACGCCGCGGCTCCGGACTTCCGCTCGGCGGCGGTGGCGACCGGCTCGCGGTAGAACAGCTTGCCGCCGCGGTCGAGCCAGGCGGTACGGTCAGTCGCCAGGATCTGCCGCAGGTGGTCTGTGGACAACTTGTTCTGGTCGGCGATCTCGGCGAGCCGGGACTGGACTCGGCCGAGTGCGGCCTTGCCCTGCAGTTCCTGGCCGAGCAGTTGGTCGATGGGGAGCGGAGCGGGCTGCTGGGCGTCGGCCTGATTACCGACGACAACGGCCAGGGCTCCGAAGATGACGGCGCCGGTACAGGCAAGGCCTGCGATCCGGCGGAACTGGGGGCGGGGGCGGTTTGGCATGGGGGCGGGGAACTCCTCAGGTACTCCGGCGTGCCTCACTTGACATATTCACGAGCGGTGTACGCGAACGCACTGTGCGTAGCCTGCCCGAAAGCACGCATCGCTGTATAGATTCGTCTCGGGAATTAACGTCGACTTGGGAGGGTCCCGATGCGCTTCATGATGATTTTCAAGGCCAGCGAAGAGTCCGAGGCCGGACAGCCGCCGAGCGAGGAGGGCCTGACCGCGATGGGCCTGGTGATGGCCGAGATGGCGGAGAAGGGCGTCCTGCTCGCAGGCGACGGACTGCTGCCGAGCTCGCACGGTTTCCGGCTGCAGCTGGACGACGGGAAGCGCCGGGTGGTCGACGGTCCGTTCACCGAGACCAAGGAGCTGATCGCCGGGTTCTGCCTGATCGAGGTCGCGTCCCGCGAGGAGGCGGCCGAGTGGGGCTGGCGCTGTATCGCGGCGGACGCCCGCGGCTCCGGCGACCCGCAGAACTCCGGACTGCTGGAGATCCGCCCGGTCCCCACCGCCGACTTCTTCGGTGACAACTACACGGACGAGGCCCGGGACCGCAACGAACACACGTTCCAGAAGGCCGCCGAGAACCTTCAGAAGAGCAACACCTGACGGATCGACGCGCCGGCGGCCAGGTCGTCGAAGGCCTGATTGAGGTCGTCGAGCCCGACCGTCGCGGTCAGCAGCCGGTCGACGGGTAGGCGGCCGGCTCGGTACAGGGCGACGTACCGCGGGATGTCGCGGGAGGGCACGGACGAGCCGAGGTACGAGCCCTTCACCGTGCGCTCCTCCGCGACCAGGCTGACCGCGGGCACGCTGAACGCCTGCGACGGATGCGGCAGTCCGACGGTGACCGTGGTCCCGCCGCGGCGCGTGGCGGCGTACGCCTGCTCGAGCACCTTCGCGCTCCCGACCGTCTCGAACGCGTAATCGGCGCCGCCGGCCGTCGCTTCACGTACCTGTTCGACCGCGTCAGGGGAACGCGCGTCGACAACCGCGGTGGCACCCAACTCCTGGGCGAGAGCGAGCTTCGACGGTACGACGTCCACGACGACGATCGGATGCGCTCCGACGAGAACGGCACCGAGCAGCGCGGACAGGCCGACGCCGCCGAGGCCGAAGACCACCGCGCTGCGTCCGGCCCTGACCTGTGCCGTGTTCACGACCGCGCCGACGCCGGTCATCACGGCGCAACCGAAGAGCGCGGCGATCTCTGGTGGGAGCGACGGATCGATCTTCACTGCCGAATGTGCGGAGATCACGGCATGATCCGCAAACCCGGAAACGCCCAAATGGTGATGCAGACCGGTCAGGCGGCGGGCGCCGTTGAGCAGGGTGCCGGCGGAGTTCGCGGCGGCGCCAGGCTCACACAGCGCGGCGCGACCCTCGGAGCAGGGGGCGCAGGTGCCGCAGGACGGTACGAAGGCGCACACCACCACGTCGCCAGGCGCGAATCCCGGGGCCTCGGACAGCACGACCTCGCCGGTGGCCTCGTGGCCGAGGAGCATCGGCATGACGCGCGGCCGCGACCCGTCGATCACCGAGAGGTCCGAGTGGCACAACCCGGCCGCGCGGATCCGGACCAGCAACTCCCCCGGACCCGGTGGCGCGAGCTCCAGCTCTTCCACCTGCAGCGGCCGAGACTCGGCGTACGGCGCCGGCAGGCCCATCTCCCGCAGTACGGCGCCGCGCACGATCATCGCGTGATCCCTTCGAGTGCCGCGCGGATCTCGTCCGGCACCGGGACCGGGACGCGGTCCTTCCTCCCGACGAAGACGTGCACGAACCGGCCGGTCGCGGCCGGTTCGTCCGAGCCCTCACGGAACAAGGCGATCTCGTAGCGCACGCTGGAGTTGCCCAGCTGCCCGCACCGCAACCCGGCGTCGACGACACCCGGGAACTCGAGCGGTTGCTTGAACGTGCACTGCGAGTCCACGCACAACCCGATCACGCCGCCGCGATGGATGTCGAGCCCACCGACGCGGATCAGGAAGTCGTTGATCACCGTGTCGAAGAAGCTGTAGTACTCGACGTTGTTGACGTGCCCGTACACGTCGTTGTCCTTCCACCGCAGCGTGATCGCCAGGTGGTGCGGATACGCGCTGCGGATCACGGCTTGCGGCCGACACCCACCCACAGACTGCACATGATGTCGGTGAACTCGCCCTTGTCGACGAGACGCTGGGTTTCCTCGTCGGGATACCAGCGGAACGGCGACACGACGCCGGGCTCGACCAGCTCGGTGCCCTCGAAGAACTGGGTGACTTCTTCCTTGCTGCGAACCTGCGCCTCGCCACCGTCGGCCTGGTACACCACCATCGCCCGCTCCCACAGCTCCGGCGCGAAGTCGGGCGTGCAGTGCGAGAAGATCAGCAGCGATCCGGACGCGAGCGGCTCGACCAGCTGACGGACCAGGTCGTACGGCTTCAGGTGGTCCGGCAGGTAGTGGAAGACGCCGACGATGCTGAGCGCGACCGGCTTGCTGAAGTCGATCAGCTCCTTGACCTCGTCGGACTGCAGGATCGCCTGCGGGTCGGTGACGTCGGCCTCGAGGTACGCCGTCCTGCCTTCCGGCTTGCTCACCAGCAGCGCGCGGGAGTGCGCCAGCACGATCGGGTCGTTGTCGGCGTACACGACGTGGGCCGACGGGACGATCTCCTGGACGATCTCGTGCAGGTTCGGGCTGGTCGGGATGCCGGTGCCGATGTCGAGGAACTGAGTGATGCCCTGCTCGGCGGCGTACTTCGCCGCGCGGTGCATCCACATCCGGTTCGACAGGGCGGCGGTGCGGAAGCCCGGGAACGCCTGCAGCAGGTGCTCGGCGGCCTGCCGGTCGATCGCGAAGTTGTCCTTCCCGCCGAGGAAGTAGTCGTACACCCGGGCGCCGTGCGGCCGGTCGAGCTTCAACTGCTCGTACATCCGCGGGTCGACGTCGGCATCCTGCGATTCAGTCATGAAATTCCCATCCGCGCTGCGGCCCAGAACTGAGGAGACATCGTAACGGGTCCACAACGGACTGTGACACCCGGCAGAACGACACTACCGCTCCTGACCGTCCATGCCATCAGCTTGGGCGCGTCCTCCGACCGGCCTTTACAGAGGATTGAATTCCTCCCTCCGTCCTGCCGTGGTGGACTGTTCGCATGGGCGAGGTGATCGCGGGGCGGCAGACGGCAGCATACGACGGGGAGGTGGTCGTGTTCCTGATCGGGATGCGGGTCAACTCGCTGATCAAGGTGCGCGAGTGGATGCCGGTATTCCGCGCGATGGGGCCGATGCTGCGGGAGTTGATGAAGGACAAGGAGAGCGGGCTGCTCGGATTCCGGACGCTGCCGACGTGGCGTGGGGTCACGCTGATCCAGTACTGGGAGTCGGTGGAGAAACTCCAGGCGTTCGCGAACGACACCGGTCGGACACACCGGCCCGCCTGGGTCGAGTACTTCCGCAACTCGTTCAAGAGCGGCGCGGTCGGCATCTGGCACGAGACGTACGTCGTACCGGCCGGCAACACCGAAACCATTTACGGCAACATGCCCCTCCTCGGCCTAGGCAAGATCACCGGCGTCGAGCCAGTCGGCAAACGCGGCGACACTGCCGCCCAACGTCTGCACCAGGCCGACTAGCGGCTCAGTCCTGCCACAGGCCGACGCGGTTGCCTTCCGGGTCCAGAATCACGGCCATCCGGCCGAGGCCCGGCACGGTCCACGGTGGCGTTGCGACCTTCGCGCCCAAAGCGTCCGCCCGGATGAGCGTGAGGTCGACGTCAGCCACGGAGAAGTACGTCGTGACGCCGGGCGAGCGCGTCTCGTCGGCGGACCCGATCCCGCCCGGCAGCGTGCCGGGACCCGGCTCGACGAGTGCGTAATCGAGGTCCTCGACCAGTTGCAGTCGCCAGCCGAACAGTTCGGCGTAGAAGGCTCGGGACGCCGGGGCGTCCTTGGCGGTGATGTCGATCCAGGCTGCGTGCTTCTCGTTCATATCTCTTACGTCGGAGCAGACCAGGCGTTCTCGACAGGTGCGGCGGTTACAGTGCAGTCGTGCGGTTCATGCGGGACTTGCGGAGGCTGTTGCGGCGGCGTGATTTCCGGCGGTTGTTTGCGGTTCGGCTGACGTCTCAGTGTGGGGACGGGGTCTTCCAGGTCGCGTTGGCGTCGTACGTGCTGTTCTCGCCGGAACGGGCGCCGGATGCCGCGGCGATCGCGGGTCTGTTCGCGGTCTCGCTGCTGCCGTACTCGATCCTCGGGCCGTTCACCGGCGTACTGCTGGACCGCTGGTCGCGCCGCCAGATCCTGTTCGCCGCGAACCTGACGCGTGCCGCGCTCGTCATCGGCGTCGGCGCGATCGTCGCGGCCGGGAACGCGGGCGTGCTGTTCTACCTCGCCGTACTGCTCACCCTCGGCGTCAACCGCTTCCTGCTCTCCGGCCTCTCCGCCGGCCTCCCGCACGTGGTCGAACGCGACGAACTGGTGATGGCCAACGCGGTCACTCCAACGAGTGGTACGGCGTCCTTCCTGATCGGCGGCGGGATCGGCGCCGGAGTGAAGCTGCTCGTCGACTCCGACCTGATCGTCCTCGGGCTGACGGTCGTCATCTACACGGCCGCCGCCTTCCTCGCTCTCCGGCTCCGGCGCGACCAGCTCGGCCCGGACCTGAACGGCGACGAGCCCGGCATCACCGAAGCACTCCGCACGATCGCGACCGGCCTCGTCGACGGCGGGCGGCACCTCCGCGAGCGCCCGCAGCCCGCACTCGGCCTCGCCGCGATCGGATCGCTGCGGTTCTTCTTCGGGTTGATGACCGTCGCGATGATCCTGCTGTACCGCAACTACTTCTACGGGCCCGGCCAGCTCGATCAGGCCTTCGGTGCGCTCGCGATCGCGACCGGTGCGGTCGGTGCCGGCCTGTTCGTCGCCGCACTGGTCACGCCGTGGGGCACTCGGGTGATGGCGTTGCGGCAGTGGATCACGGTGCTGTTCGCGGCCGCCGCAGTAGTGAGCGCCGTACCGATCGGGCTCTACACGAAGCCCGCGATGGTGGTCGGCGGGTTCCTGACCGGGTTCTGCGCGCAGGGCATCAAGATCAGCGTCGACACCCTCGTCCAGACGGGTGTCGACGACGTGTACCGCGGGCGGGTGTTCTCGCTGTACGACATGATCTTCAACGTCGGGCAGGTCTCCGCGGCCGCACTCGGCGCGGCGATCCTGCCCGACAGCGGGAAGTCCTACCCGGTGCTCGCGCTGATCGTGGTCGGCTTCGCGGTGAGCTCCCTGGTGTACGGGCGCCTCAGTTCACGTGCCGCGCAGCGCGGTGATCGGCTGGATGGCGGAGGCCTTCCAGGCGGGATAGGTGCCGGCGACCAGACCGATGAACGCACCCAGCAGGGGTGAACCGAACGCCAGCCGGTTGTCCAGGATCGGCGTCCAGTCACGGACCCAGGACACCCCGACGGTCAGGATGACGCCGACCGCCGTACCGAGCAGACCGCCGAGGAAGCCGACGATCACGCTCTCCACCAGGAACTGGACCGCGATGTGTCTTCGGGCCGCGCCGAGTGCCCTGCGCAGACCGATCTCCGAGATGCGTTCCAGGACGGACAGCAGAGTCACGTTGGCGATGCCGAGTCCACCGACCAGGAGCGCGACCGCACCGAGCAGCAGGAACAACGCGTTCAGGTCGGACTCCACACCCTTGCGTACGGCGCCCTGCTTCGGCGGAGCGTCCACGGTCAAGGTGCTCGGGTTGTTCGGCTCGATCGCGATCGGGGCCTGCTCCGCGATCAGTTGCGCGGCGCCGACCGCCGTACGGATCTCGACCGCGTCCGGGGACTCGAGGTTGTAGGCCTCCTTCGCCGTACCGTTCGGCATGATCACCGCGTCGTTGAGGTCGGCGCGGCCGGTGACCGAGTCGAGGATGCCGATCACCGTGTACGGCTCGTCGCCGATGAACACTGCCGGCTGCGAGTCGACCCGGTTGATGCCGAGCCGCTCCGCCGCGTGTTTGCCCAGGACAACCACCTTGTCGGCACGCTGGTCGTGACCGTCGTCGAAGAACCGGCCGGTCTTGAGCACCGCGCGTACGGCGTCCCAGAGGCCGGAGGATCCGGCCATCACCTGGAGCGCCTTGCCCGTACCGCCGTTCAGGCCGGTGACGTTCTCGACCAGGTCGTCACCGATCTGCAGGCTGCTGACGGTCCCGACTGCTTCGACACCGTTCAGCCGCTTGATCCGGTCCGGCGCGTCCCACGGCAGTTGTGTCGCCGCCTCTCCTTCCTGCCCACCCTTGTCGTCCGGCTGCACTACGACTCTCGTCGCTGCGGCCAGGTCGAACCGCTGCGTGATCTGCCCGGCCGCCGTCTGCCCGAGCCCGACCGTTCCCACCAGCGCAGCGACGCCGAGCACGGTGCCGAGGGTGGTGAGAATCAGCCGAGTCGGCCGGGCGGCAACACCCGCCAGCGCTTCGTCGAGCAGGTCCCGCACTGCGGGACGAGATCTGAGCCGGCGTCGCCGGGACGTGGACGGCCCGCCGGTCGGGTCCGGGGGGCCTGCTTGGGTTACCACTTGAGGGTTCCGTCGACGATGCGGACCTGGCGTTGCGCCCGGCGGCTCACGTGGTCGTCGTGGGTGATGACGGCCAGCGTCATACCCTCGGAGTGCAGTTCGTCGAACACCTGCAGGATCGCCTCCGCGTTCGCACTGTCCAGGTTTCCGGTCGGTTCGTCCGCGAGCAGCAGACTGGGTTCCGCGACGAGCGCTCGCGCGATCGCGACGCGCTGGCGCTCACCACCGGAGAGCGTTGTCGGGGCGAACTCCATCCGGTGCGACAGCCCGACCCGTTCCAGCGCCACCCGCGCCCGCGCCATCCGTTGCCGTCGCGGCACTCCGACGTACACCATCGAGAGCGCCACGTTCTCCAGGACGGTGCGATGGTCGAGCAGATGGAACGACTGGAACACGAACCCGATCCGCTCCCCCCGCAGTACGGCGCGCCGTCGCTCGCGCAAGCTCATCGTGTCCACGCCGTCGAGCCGGTAGACACCGTCCGTTGGGTTGTCCAACAACCCGAGCAGGTGCAGCAACGTCGACTTCCCGGACCCGGACGGTCCGACGATCGACAGGTACTCCCCCTGCCCGATGGTCAGGTCGATCCCGTTGATCGCCTGTACTTCGGGCGGCCCCGGAAAGAACCGTCGTACGCCGATCATCTCGACGACCGGCGCCGGCAACGCGACAGCGGTACTCATCGCCCGACCACCACCTGGTCTCCTTCGGACAACTTGGCGTCGCCCTTCGGCGTGACCTGCGCGAACCCGTCCGCGGTGAGCCCGACCGTGACCGGGATCAGCTCCACCTTCCCGTTCCGCAGTACCTCGACCCGCGACGCACCATCGGATCCGGACGACAGGGCAGCCACCGGTACGGCGAGCACCTTGCCGCTGGTGCTCTTGATCGGGATCGTCACCCGCACGTTCGCGTCCCGCAGCAGCGCCAGCTGACTCGCCGTCAGCGTGTTCGGCGCGACCACCACGTCGTACTGGTTCCCGTTCTTCGTGACTCGACGGACCTTCCCGGCGACCGACACGCTGTCACCGAGATCGAGCGTCGCCGCCATGCCTGCCTTCAGCCGCTGAGCGGTCTCCGCGTCGACCTTGACCGTGACAACCAACGAGGCACCGCTGGCCGACATCACTACACCACTCACCGTCCCGCCACGCTCGACCTTCACGTCGTCGACACGGCGCGGCAGCGTCTTCACGTAGACGACTTCGGACACGGGCAACGGCGTACCGGCATTGAACTCGGCCTCGTTCTGCGCTTCCTGCGCGTCCGCGAGGTTCTCCTCCGCGTCGTCGACAGCGCCTTGCTGCACCGACGTGTCCTTCGCCTTCGCATCCTTGGCGGCCTTGAGCTGCGACTGGGCCTGGCGGAGCTGCTTCTTCGCCGCGTCGACCTGCTGCTTCGACTGGTCGACGGCCTGCGTGAACTTCTCGTCCGGCTCCGGAGCTTCGTATCCGGCGTTCTCGTACAACTCCTCCACCGCGGCCGACGTGTCCAGCGTGTACTCGTCGTCGACCGTCCCCGGGTCGTATCCGAGCCGGTCGAGCGTCTGCTCCAGCTGCAGCACGTCCGGACCCTTGGACCCGGGCGAGAGCGTCCGGTACATCGGGAGTACGCCGGCCAGTCCGATCACCGGCCGCCCGGTGATCTCGAGCAGGGCCTTGCCCTCGGTGATCGTCGACCCGACCGCAGGCACCTTCCCCGTGACGATCGGCGGTGTCGTCAGCCCGCTGGTCTCGACCCGGATGTTCACCGCGCCGTCGAACGACGCGTCACCCCGGCCGACCACCTTGCTGGACAGCGCCTTCTTCGCCACCGGCACGGTGATCTGGGACGCCTTCGGTGCCGCGGTCTTCGCGGCGGCGTCCTCCGGCGAGCTGATCCGGCTGCCCGCGGCGACCCCGACTCCGAGCGAGACGGTCGCGACCGCGGACACCCCGACCAGCACCCGGCGGCGGGACTTGGGCGAAGCGGTCACCGGTTCGCCGTCTCGTCGCGGTACGCCTCGAGCTCGGCCTTGTGCTGCTCGACGAACTCCTTCTCGGCGGCGTACTGCACCTTCTTGTACGCGTCGTCGTACCCACTGGCCTTGCACTTCTGGTCCGCCACCGCGAGCGCGATCTCCGACTTGCGCAGCTCGGACAGCTTCGCCGAGTCGACCTTGTCGAACGACGGCGGGCCGGTGATCGTCTTGGACGGACCGCCCTTCGCGGGCGGCTTGTTCCCGGTCAGCGTGTCCAGTTTCTGCTGGATCTGCTCACGCGGGTCGTCGACCTTCGTGAACCCGGAGTGCCCGGCGTCCGCCATGCAGTCGGCCCATGCGCTGGTGGCGTCCACCACCCGCTGGTCGGTGTCGATCCGCTTCTGCAGCGCCTGGATGTCCTTGAACAGGCTCTCGAACTTCTTGAAGTCCATGCCACGGTCCTGGCCGTACACCTCCTTGATCGCCTTGCCGCGACAGCCGAGGTCCTGCTGACCGCTCGAGCTCGGGCCGTCCTTGCCGCCCTCGATGACGACCGCCCCGTTGCCGGTCGCGTTCGGTCCGTTCAGCGCCTTGTCGTACGCCTTCTGTGCGGCCGCCGACAGCGCACTGCGGATCTTGGTGTTCGGGTTCGAGTCGTCGTCTCCGCCGGCCTTGGACCAGTCGATCGTGCTGATCCCGTACCCGTACTGCTCGGCGAACTTGTCCGGCGGCAGGTTGAACGCTTCGCTGAACTTGCTCTTCGCGTTCTGCTCCGGCGGTACGGCGACGTACTCGAATCCGGCCGTCTTCATACAGGCGGCGGTGGCGTCCTCGACCTTGCGCTGCTTCGCCAGGTCCTCCTCGGACGGTTGCCGCGCGCCGCCGGCCCGGACCGCCATCTTGAACCCGCCACCGGACGAACTGACGAAGCCGTCGCCCATGTACTCCGCGAGCGGACTCTTGTCGCTCTGCTGATCGGACGCGACCGGCGCCTTGTCGTTCCCGCAGCCGGCGAGTGCCAGTACCGCCATCATCGCGAGCGCTGTTCGTGAGGTCTTCATGGCAGTGGAGCGTGCCGTCGCGGCCGTGAAGAACCTGTGAAGGTCCCGTTTGCACCTGATGCTCTCAGCCGATCTTCATCGGATTCTCATCAACTTCGGGGACATTGAGGACTATGCCAGCGCGGATCCTGGTCGCCGAAGACGACCTCAAGCAGGCGGAGTTGATCCGGCGGTACCTCGAACGGGAAGGGCACCTGACCGTCGTCGTGCACGACGGCCGGGAAGCGATCGACGAGGCCCGCCGGCGCAGTCCTGACCTGCTGGTGCTCGACGTGATGATGCCGAAGGTCGACGGTCTCGACGTCTGCCGGGTGCTGCGCGCAGATGGCGACATCCCCATCATCATGCTCACCGCCCGCTCGACCGAGGACGACCTGCTGCTCGGGCTCGACCTGGGCGCGGACGACTACCTGACCAAGCCGTACAACCCGCGCGAACTGGTCGCGCGGGTCCGATCGGTACTGCGCCGGACCCGGAGTAGAGCAGAAGGCGAGGTGTACCGCGTCGGGGAGCTCGAGATCGACCCGGCCCGGCACGAGGTCCGGTTGAGCGGGAAGCTGATCGAGCTGACACCTGCCGAGTTCAAGATCCTCGCCTGTCTGGCGGCGTCGCCGGGGCGGGCGTTCTCGCGGCAGCAGTTGCTCGAGCACGCGTTCGGCTTCGACCACTACGTGTTCGACCGGACTGTCGACGTACACGTGATGAATTTGCGGAAGAAGATCGAGCCGTCATCGGGCGCACCGGCGTACCTGAAGACCGTGTACGGCGTGGGGTACAAACTCGCGGACAAGGCGGTGAGTCATGCGTCGTAGCGTGCTGGTCAGGTTCCTCGGGCTGTCGCTCGCCGTCGCGCTCGGGGCCGTGATCGCCACCGCGGTGATCGCGACGTACAGCACGACGGAGAAGCTGCAGGGCGAGATCGACGCGAACACGGGACAGCTGCAGGTCGACGGTGAGATCTACGGCGAGTTGTCGAAGTACGCCGCGGATCATCCGACCTGGTCCGGTGTGGACAAACTGGTGCACGAGCTGGCCGACAAACTCGGGCGCCGGGTCGCGGTCACCGCCGACGACGGCTCGGTGATCGCGGACTCGGCGCGGATGCTCGGCGCCGCGCCGGAACTCCCGTCGGTGCCGGCGGCAACCATCGACGTCCGGAAGTCCAGTGGTGCCAAGCTGGCCGGGATCTCGAGCGCGTTGAACGTGTACACCGCCCGCAAGACGGTTGCGGCCGGGGCGGCGAACGGGTTCGTCACGACCGCGACCACGATCCCGCCGTTCGTGGGCGCCCTCGAGTGGGGGTTGACCGAGGAGGAGCAGCGGAACAAGGCGAAGCTCGCCCAGCAGGCAGCCGACTGCTACACCGCGAAGGGCAGGCCCGCGACCGTCGCGCAGATCAGCGGGGCGGTCCCGCAGGTGATGATCGAGTCGACGCAGTCGGTCGCCGGCGCGCGCGTGATGGAAAAGCCCGGGGTCGCGTCGAAGAACGACACCTGTATCCCGCCCGGCCTGTACGCCCCGAGCGCCAAGGCCAAGATCGTCAACGACGACGAGATCCGGCGCGCGATCGCCTGCCTCGATACGGCCGGCATCAAGTACCAGATCAACGATTTCGGGGGACTGAAGTCGGTCGAGCCCCTGGCCAAGGGTGACTTCACCGACAAGTTCATCGACTGCAGCAACCAGGCCCGCGTGCAGGCTTTGACGCCGTACGTCGCTCCGCCCGCGAAGCTGTACCTCGGGGCGAAGAGCACGTTCAACGTCTTCTCCGGTGAGGGACTGTTGCGGACGGCCGCGACCGCGCTCGGTGTGCTGCTGATCGCGGCGCTGGTGATGTTCTTCGCCGGACGTCGACTGGTCCGGCCGATCGTGGCGTTGACCGGTGCGACGCAGCGGATGCGGAACGGAGACCATGCGGCGCGCGTACCGGTGAGCGGGAAGGACGAGGTGGCGCGGCTCGGACATGCGTTCAACGACATGGCCGAGTCGATTCAGCGACACGACTTCCAGCGCAAGGCGATGGTGAGCGACGTGGCGCATGAGCTGCGGACGCCGCTGGCGAACATCAAGGGGTATCTGGTTGCGTCCGAGGACGGCGTCGTACCGCTCGATCAGTCGCTGGTCACGTCGCTGCTCGAAGAGACCGGGTTGCTCGAGCACTTGGTCGCCGACCTCCAGGACCTCGCCCTCGCGGACGCCGGCATGCTCCGGCTGCACCCGGCATCACGCGACCTCTCTGAGGTGGTCCAGCAGGTCGTCTCCGCGCACGGACCCGCCGCGGACACAGCCGGGGTCACTCTCACCGCTTCGGTCGCCGGCCCGTGTCTTGCCATGGTCGACAGCGCACGCATTCGCCAGGCCCTCGGAAACCTGGTCTCGAACGCTATCCGCTACACGTCACCCGGCGGCCAGGTGATCGTCGGCGTACGACAGGTCGACGGCGGCTACAACCTGACCGTCACGGACAACGGCGCCGGCATCGCCGCGGACCACCTGCCGCACGTCTTCGACCGCTTCTACCGCGCCGAACACTCCCGCAGCCGCACCACCGGCGGCAGCGGCCTCGGCCTCGCGATCACCAAACACCTCGCCGAGGCTCACGGCGGCCGGATCACGGTCACCAGCCGCCTCGGCTCCGGCTCGACCTTCACGATCTGGATCCCTGGAGCTGCCAAACTGTCGCCGTGACGCAGCCCCCGACCCCCTACGGCCCCCCAAACAACGGCTGGCAACAACAACCCGTCCAGCCCACGTACGGCGCCCCGGACCCAGCGGCCCCCGGCCCCGGACCGAGCTACGGACCGGGTGGACCGGGCTATGGGCCGGGCTACGGACCGGGTGGACCGGGCTATGGGCCGGGCTACGGGCCGGGCGGTTACGGCCCAGGCGGGCCGCGGCGGCCGCGGACGCTGCTGTACGTCGTGATCGCGGTTGTCGGCGTCTTCGTGCTGCTCGGCGCCGTCGCCCTGATCGTCCCGGGGCTCATCGGCAGCGACGACGACCAGGGTGGCCCGACTGCGCCGTCCCCTGCCTCGAGCCAACCAGCAGGCTCGCCGCAGCCCACCTCCGAACCGTCGCCAGCAACCTCGTCCGCACCGTCCACGCCCGGACCGCGCCTCACCGAGGCCAGCACGCTCTCCACCAGATTCCTCGCGTTCCTCAATGCGAACGACCAGACGCACGCGGTGGCACTCGGTTGCGCGGACAGCAGGAACCTGCTGGCCGGCCAACTAATCGTCATGGTCGACCCACCGACGAAGCTGTCGGTCAGCGGACCCGCAGCCTCGGTGAGCAGCTACTACCCGCGGATCTCGGTACCGTTCTCCGGCACCACGAAGGGCGGCGCACCGCTGGCCGGTACCGTTGACATCATGGACGTGCCGTCCGAACCGCTCTGCGTGCGCCTGACGTCGCTCGCGCGCTGATCGGCCCTGGACTGATTCGGATGGCACCGCGAAAGGCCCGCGTGGCCGACGTCCACGAGATCGCGTCGGCGATGCCGCACGTCACCAAGTGGGAGCGTGACGACGGGACGGATCGACCTGTGTACCAGGTGGGTGGGAAGTCCTTCGTGTTCTTCCGTACGCCGCGACCCGACGCGGTGGATCCGGTGAGTGGGGAGAAGTACGACGACGTGATCATGATCTGGGTCGAGTCCGAGAACGAGAAGCTCGCACTGCTGTCGGACGACTCGAACCCGTTCTTCTCCACTCCGCACTTCGACGGCCACCCGTCGGTCCTCGTCCGGGCCAGCCGACTGGGCGAACTCACCAAGCAGGAACTCACCGAGATCATCCAGGACGCGTGGCTCTCCAGAGCCTCCAACCGCCGCGCAACGACGTGGCTACGAGAACACCGATTGAGCTAGCTCTGTGGCGCGAGGGAGCGGGCGGTTTCCAGTAGGTTGGTGCCGGTGGGGAGGGTGGCGATGATGGGGGTGTCGAGGCCGTTCTCTACGTAGCGGTTGATGTGGGCGCGGCAGTCAGTGGCGGTGCCGTGCACTATCAGGGCGTCGATGAGGTCTTCGGGGATGGCGGCCATGGCGGCGTTGCGGTCGCCGTTCGCCCAGGCGTCGCGCATCGGTTTCATGATGTCGCCGCGGCCGAGCCAGTCGTGGAAGGCGGCGTACCCGGGCACGGTCAGGTACGTCGCGATCAGGAAGCGGCCGATGTTGCGGGCCATCTCGGCGTCCTCGGTGACACAGACGAAGATGCGGGCGGCGAGTTCCTTGTCCGGGCCGAGTTCCTCGCGGACCCGGCGTACGTCGTCGGCCGACAACCAGTTCGTGATCGCACCGTCGGCCTCGCGCGCGGCCAGCCGCAGCATCTGCGGGCGGAGCGCGGCGAGCATGATCGCAGGCGGTACGTCGGGTGCCTTCTCCAGCCGGAACCGCCGGATCGTGAAGCTGTCGAACTCCCCGTCGACCTTCTCCCCCGCGAACGCCTGCCGCAGGAACCGCAGTACGTCGCGGGTCCGCGCCAGCGGCGGGTCGTACGCGATCCCGTTCCACCCGGTCACGATCGTCTCCGACGAGGCCCCGATCCCGAGCACGAACCGCCCCGGCGCGAGATCCGCCAACGCCGCCGCGCTCATCGCCAGCGCAGCCGGACCGCGCGTGTGCACCGGTACGACCGCCGTCCCCAACCGCATAGCAGCGTCCCACTCGGACGCGAGCACCAGCGGCGTGAACGCATCCGCACCGGCGACCTCCGCCGACCACAGATCCGTGTACCCCAACTCGGCCAGCTCCGAGATCAAAGCACGGTGATCACGCAGCGGTACGCCGGTCAGCGGAACGGTCAGACCCCAGCGCATTCAGATCATCCTCTTCAGCAACGGCAGCGGCGCGAACCGCATGACCTGGGCGAGCGGCCACCACGGCCGCGCCGGCACGTACGCCTTCGCCTTCTCCGCCTCGATCGCGGCGACCATCGCGCGCACCCCCGGCTCGGTGTCGACGATGAACGGCGCGTGCGCCACCCGCTCGTTCATCTCGGACCGGATGTAGCCGGGGTAGATCGTGCTGACCTTGATCGGCTTGCCGAGGAGCTCGAGCCGCAGCCCTTCTCCGAGCGAGGCGAGCCCGGCCTTCGTCGCGGCGTACGTCGTGACCGTTTTCGGGAATCCGCGCAGTGCGGAGATCGACGCGATCAGCACGAGGTGGCCGGCGTTCCGCGCCCGGAACAACTCCATCGCCACCTCGGCCTGGGCGAGCGCGCCGACGAAGTTGGTCAGTGCGGTGTCGCGGTTGGCGTCGAACCGGCCGGTGCCGAGCGGTGCGCCCTTGCCGAGTCCGGCGTTCACGACGATCCGGTCCAGCGGCAGTTCGGCGTCGACCTCCCGGAACACCTTGAACACCTGGTCGTGGTCGGTCACGTCAAGGCTGTGGATAGCCACCTTGATCTGTGGATAACTGGCGGTCAGTTCGGCGCGCAGCGCCTCCAGCCGCTCGGTACGCCGGGCAGTCAGCGCGAGGTCATGCCCCTTCGCCGCGAACTGCCTGGCCATCTCCGCACCGAGCCCGGAGCTGGCGCCGGTGATCAGGATGTTCCGTCGCATCGGGAGTCCTATCTGTACGTGAGCAGGTCGGCACCGACGTGGACATGCTCGTTGTAGCTCACCACAGTCAGCCCGCTGCGGCCGGACACGACCTTGGTGATCGCGGTGTTGATCGTCACCGGGTTCAGCTTCGCCCACAGCCCGTCGCCACCGGACAGCAGCCGGCTCACCACGGCCGCGATCGGCCCGCCGGATGTGAAGACGAGCGCCGCCTCACTCTTCCCGAGTCGCTCGGCGGTCCGTCGTACCGCCGCCTCGGACCTGTCGCAGAACGCCTGGAACGTCTCGGTGTACCCGTCGCCCCCGTCGATCCACCGCTGGGTCGCCGCGGTGAACACGTCCTGGAAGGCACGCTTCGGATTTCCGGTGCGCGCAAGGTCGGCCACCATCACCGTGTGCCGCCTGTACGCCGGTTTGTGCGCGACGAGCACCTCCTGGTGGTCGAACTCGTCGAAGCCCGGATCCACCTCCGCGGTGAATCCCGCCAGCGACGCGGTCTGCTGGTGCCGGTGCATCGAGCCGGACATCACGAGCTGCGGCTGGACCTCCGCCAGTGTCTGCCCGAGCCGCTTCGCCTGCTGCTCGCCCAACTCTGACAGCTTGTCGTAGTTGCGTGCACCGAACGATGCCTGCGCGTGCCGAATCAGGTAGATGACCGCCACTCACGCCTGCCGGATGATCTTGCGGCAGCGCCGCTCGAGGAGATTCACCGGCAGCCAGAAGTTCTTGAACCGCGGGTTGCGGGTCTGCTTGTGGTGATAGCGGTAGTAGATCTGCTGCGCGATCACCGCCAGCCGGAACAGCCCGAACACCTCGTAGAACGCCCAGTTGTCCGCCTCGAGCCCGGACCGCTTCACGTAGTACTCCACGATCTCGTCCCGCGTGAGCATGCCCGGTGCGTCCGACGGCTGTAGCCGGAACCGGCGGAACGCCCAGTCGTCGTCGGCCTGCACCCAGTACGCGAGCGCACTCCCGAGATCCATCAACGGATCCCCTAGCGTTGCTAGCTCCCAATCGAGTACGCCGACCACGCGCAGCGGATCGTCCGGCGCCAACACGACGTTGTCGAGCCGGAAGTCGTTGTGGATAACGCAGGTGCGGACGTCGGCCGGCTGATGAGCGGCGAGCCACTCCATCACGCGCTCGTAGCTCGGTACGTTCCACGTCTTCGCCTTGCGATAACGCTCGGACCAGCCGGTGACCTGGCGTTCGACGTACCCCGCACCCCGGCCGAGGTCGGACAGCCCGGCCGCCGCGGGGTCGACCGCGTGCAGTTCGGCGAGCGTGTCGATCAAGGTGAAACCCAACTGCCGGGTCTGCTCCGGAGTGAGGTCGACGCCCAGCGCGTGATGCCCGGGGATCGTCCCGACCACCCGCTCCATCACGTAGAACTCGGAGCCGACAATCGTCTCGTCCTTGCAGTGGGCAACCATCTCCGGCACGTACCGGAACACCGGCTTCAGACCGGCCTGGATGCGGTACTCGCGGCCCATGTCGTGCGCGCTCTTCGCCTTCGTCCCCGCCGGTGGACGGCGCAGGATCAGATCGTGGCCGGGATAGCTCAACAAGTACGTCAGGTTCGACGCGCCGCCGGAGAACTGCTTCACCTCCGGCAACCCGTCCGGAACCGAGGCGTGCTGCCGCAACCACGCGTCGACCGCAGGTACGTCGAAGGCGTCCTCGTCGCGCACAGCGCGAGCGCCGTCCGCCACCCCTGTCACCGCCCGTCCGGCGGACGGGTCTCCACCCCAGCCGCTCCGCTGGCGCGCTCCGCCCGTTCACGCGCGCGAGCGGCGATCTTGCGCATCTGCCGGTCGTACAGCGGCCGGGCGAAACGCTTGGTGCGCCACGCCAGCGCGGCCGGCCGGTCGGGGATGATCAGGAACCGCTTCTTCTTGATTCCGTCGAGGACCGCGGCGGCGATGTCGTCCGCGGACCGCGGTGACTTCTCGATCAGCTGGCGCGCGGTCGCACCCATCGCGCTGTCCGCGCCGCGGATCGAGTCCGCGAGGTTGGTCCGGAAGAACGACGGGCAGGCCACCGACACGTTCACGCCGTACGGATGCAGCTCGTGCGAGAGCGTCTCGGAGAGCGCGACGACGCCGGCCTTCACCGTGTTGTACGAGCTCATCATCGGCGGGTGGACGAGGCCGGCCGCGGACGCGGTGTTGACGATCTGACCGGAGCGCTGCCGTTTGAACAGCGGTACGAACGCGCGGCAGCCGCGGACCACGCCCATCAAGTTGATGTCGACGACCCGGTCCCATTCGTCGAGCGTCTCGACGTCGATCCGCCCGCCGGTCGCGATCCCGGCGTTGTTCACCAGGATGTCCAGGCCGCCCCAGTTCTGCTCGCACCACGCGACCGCGGCGTCCCAGTCCTCCGGGCTGCGCACATCGAGCTTGAGGTACGCCGTCCCGCCGTCGAAGTCCTCGGCCATGTCCGTGCTGAGCACCTGGTGGCCGTCAGCAACGAATCGCGCGACCAGCGCGGCACCGAGCCCACTGGCCGCGCCGGTAACGAGGACCCGGCTCACTTGGCCTCCTGAACCGCCGAGAGGTACGACGCGAGTTCGATCCTCGCGATCACCCCACGATGCACCTCGTCGGGCCCGTCGGCCAGCCGCAACGCGCGGGCGCTCGTCCACGCCGCCGCGAGCGGGAAGTCGTCGGACAGCCCACCGCCGCCGTGCAACTGGATCGCCATGTCGATGACGTCCTGCGCCATCCGCGGTACGGCGACCTTGATCTGACTGACCTCGCTCAACGCGCCGGCGAGTCCCTGCGTGTCCAGCAGGTACGCCGTCTGCAGCACGAGCAACCGTGCCTGGTTGATCGCGATCCGCGCGTCCGCGATCCGCTCGCGGTTGCCGCCGAGGTTGACGAGCGGCTTGCCGAACGCGGTCCGGCTGGTGCCGCGCTGCAGGGCGAGCTCGAGTGCCTTCTCGGCCAGGCCGATCAGCCGCATGCAGTGGTGCACGCGGCCCGGTCCGAGCCGGCCCTGGGCGATCTCGAACGCCTTGCCCGGTCCGACCAGGATGTTCGCGGCCGGCACGCGCACTTCGGTGAACGACACCTCGCCGTGGCCGTGCGGTTCGTCGTACCTGCTCATCGCGGGAAGCAGGCGCTCGACCTTCACGCCCGGGGTGTCCCGCGGGACCAGGACCATCGTGTGGCGTGCGTACCGGTGGGCGTCGGGATCGGTCAGGCCCATGAAGATCAGCAGTTGGCAGTCGGGGTGGCCGACGCCCGTGCTCCACCACTTGCGGCCGTTGATCACGACCTCGTCGCCGTCGAGGACGGCGGTCGCCTGCATGTTGGTGGCGTCGGAGGACGCGACGTCCGGCTCGGTCATGCAGAACGCGGAGCGGATCGTCCCGTCCAGCAGCGGTTCGAGCCAGCGCTTCTTCTGGTCGTCGTTGCCGTACCGGAGCAGGACCTCCATGTTCCCGGTGTCCGGCGCGTTGCAGTTGAAGATGTACGGCGCGATGAACGAGCGGCCGGTCAGCTCCGCGATCGGGGCGTAGTCGAGGTTGCTGAGGCCTTCGCCGTACTGCTCGTTCCCCGGCTCGGCCGGCGGGAGGAACAGGTTCCACAGGCCTGCGTCACGGGCTTTCGCCTGCAGGTCCTTGATCATCGGTTGCGGCTGCCACGGGTCACCGGCGGTGCGGATCGCTGTGTGCAGTTCTGCCTCGACCGGCTCGATCTCGCTGCGCAGGAAGGTATCCACGCGGGCGATCAGATCCTGAGCCCGGGCCGAAGGTTCGAACCCCATCAAGACTCCTCCCTCTCGCCTTGACCGTAGCTCAGCTTCTAAGCAATGCTCAATGGCATGGATCACCGGCTGTCAGCGGAGGACCGCAAGAAGCAACTGGTCAAGATCGGCCTGATGATGCTTCGCGACCAACCGATCCATGAGCTGTCCGTCGACGCGATCGCCGCCGAGGCCGGGATCTCCCGCGGGCTGCTGTTCCATTACTTCCCGAGCAAGCGTGACTACTACCTCGCCGTCATCGCCGCGGCCGGTCGACGCCTGCTCCGGGTCACGAAACCGGCCGAGACGCTGGCGCCGGAGGAGCAGCTCCACGAGATGCTGGTCCAGTTCGTTGCCTTCATCGCACGTCGGCGTACGGCGTATATCTCGTTCGTCCGCGGTGCCGCCGGCGGCGACGACTTCGCGGTCGAGGTGTACGACGAGACGCGCGCGGGCCTGACGAAGCGCATCCTCACCTACCTCGGCACTCCCGAGGTCGCCGACGAACCCGCGTCCCGCGAATACCTCCGCATCCACGCGTGGCTGTCGTACGTCGAGGACCTCGCGATCGAGTGGTCCGGCCTCCCCGAGTCCGACCGCCCGTACACCGCCAACGAACTCGTCGACCACTCGATCGAGGCCCTGTACCTCCTCCGCAAGCTGTAACGCGGTGGGTTGGGGAGGCTTTCTGCCCGATACGGGTAAGAAACCCTCCCCAACCCGCTCACTCCAAGGCGCGGTCAGGCCGACGGCAGGAGTTCTACCGTCAGCTCTGGGTCGGTCATGTCTGGGTCGAAGGGGAAGAGGGGGCGGCGTACGGCGTGGTGGCCCAGGCGGAGGAGGTCTTGGTCTACGCCGCCGGGGGTGAGCGCCAGTAGCCAGTCGGCGGCGAGGTTGTAGAGCTCTGGTTCCAGGTAGCCGATCTTGACGATGACCAGGTCGGTGGCCGCGGGGTCGAGGCCGAGGAGGGTGAAGTCGGCGAGGTGGTGGTACGGCTTGCGGCGGGTCGTGAGGATCGAGTGCAGCCCACCGACCTGCACGACCGCGACGGTGCCGCCGACGGGATCCTCGGAGATCGAGAACACGGTGCCGGACAGCGCGACCGGACCAGCGGGACCGGAGTCGACCTTGCCGCCGGCGGTGACCTCGACCGGATTCCCGACACCCGCCGCGACACAGGCGTCGACCGCCTCGGCGTCGGCGATGCTGGCGTGGATCGCGGTGGCCTTGCCGGAGGTCAGTTCTTCGATCGTGAGCAGCTGACCGAGCGTCCACGACGTGTCGCCCGCGCCGCCGGCGGTCGGGTTGTCGCCCGAGTCGCTGATCAGGAACGGACGGGCATCACTCGCGAGCCCGGCAGTGACGCACTCGTGCAGCGTTCCGGTCGGCGCGACGAAGGCGAAGCCGTCACGGGCGTCCCAGTAGGCCTTGGCCAGCTCGGCGGCGCGCTCCGTGATCAGCGCCTGATCGTCGCCCGTCACAACCACGGCCGCACGACACCGCGGCTCGTCGGCCCACGCGTATCCGACCCATACAGCGGCATCCAGTACGCCGGGCTCGTCCGCGATCTCGCCCACGCGCCGATAGATCGACTTGGCCGGCTCGAGTCGCGTCGACGTCTTCTCGCCCGGCAGCAGCACCGGTACCTGGACCCAAGCCTTCCCGGGCTTCCCGAGTCCGGACCGCAGCCGCTCCACCAGGTTGCGCAGCGCCCGCTCGCGGCTCTCCATCGCGTCCTCGTGCGGCGCCATCCGGTAGCACGTGATCAGATCGACCGCCGTACCGAGCTCGCGGGACACGTTCCCGTGCAGGTCCATCGACGCCGACACGAGGACGTCGGGACCGAGCACGGAACGGATCCGCGTCGCCAGGTCGGCCTCCGCGTCCTGCCGCCCGACGACGCTCATCGCGCCGTGGATGTCGAAGAACAACCCGTCCAAGGGCCCGGCGCCCTCGAGGCGCGTGATGATCTCGGCGGACAGGTCGTCGTACACCTCCGGCAGCACCGCGCCGCCGGGGAGGGACCGCGCGTGCAGCAGCGGGACCCACTCGATGCCCTGCGCCCAGTCCTTGCCGAGGAAGTCGTACCGCTCCAGCAGGTGGTCACCGCGCCGTACGTCGAAATCGGCCAGGCCGGCCCGGTGGGGCGAGAACGTGCTGGACTCGATGGCGATCCCGGCGATGCCGATCCGAAGGTTCATGTCTAAAACCTGCCACAACCGAGCCGTTTTGCGCACGGCCTAACTGTCGATTGTGGACACTCTCGGACCGGTGGATCCTCGAACGACGAGCTCGGTGGCCAGTTCTACGTGGAGGGCCTCGACCTCGTGGCGGTCCAGCAAGCGGATCAGCAGGCTGACGGCCATCCGGCCCATCTCCTGCAGCGGCTGGCGGACGGTGGTGAGCTGGGGAGTGGTCACGCGCGAAAGGTCGAGATCGTCGAAACCCGCGATCGAAACATCGGCGGGTACCGAGAGGCCGCGCTCGCGAGCGGCTTGCAACGCACCGATGGCGGCCTTGTCGTTGAACGCGACCAGCGCGGTCGGCCGTTGATCGAGGTCGAGCAGCTCGCCGGCGGCTCGGTACCCGTGCTGCGTGGTCGGCTGGTCGTGCCGGATCAGCGACGGGTCGGGCAGGATGCCGACGTCCGCGAGCGCAGCCGAGTGACCGCTCAGCCGCGCGTCGGCAGCGAGCCACTCACGCGGACCGGCAATCACACCGATGCGCGTGTGCCCGAGCCCGGTCAGGTACGCCGTGAGTTGCCGAGCGCCGGAGTGGTGAGCTGCGGACACCGAGGGGATGTCACGAGGCAGCGCCGTCCGCGGATCGACGACGACGAAGGGGAATCGCCGCGAACTCAGCCGGACCAGGTCCTCGCTCGGCTCCGGCGGAAGGATCAGGATCGCGCCGCCGATCTCGCGACGGGACGGCAGGCTCGCGAGCGCCGGGTCTTGCTGCGTGGCCTCGCCGGCGTTGAGGACGACCTGCCTGCCGTGGCGGTTCAGCGTCTCCGCGATCGACGACACGATCAGCCCGAAGTAGTCCGTCAGCACGTACGGACAGCGCACGTAGACGGCTCCGTCGACGGGTTTCGCCGTACCGCCACGGGGCGCGGGCGCGCGCAGGCCGAGATTCTCGACCGCCTGCTCGACGAGCTGCCGTGTCTCGGGCGCCACGCTGCCCTGCTGGTTGAGCACGCGGGACACCGTCGCGATCGACACCCCGGTAGCGGCCGCGACGTCTCGCACGGTCGCTCTACCGCGCGGCATTTGTTACATCCCGATGTTTCACGCTCAGCACTCTAGTCCCACGCTCCCAGACCTTGACAGTCCTCAGCACCGAGCGTTCTCTGAGGACGTTTGTTTCATCAAGAGGAGTGAGCGATGAGAACACCCGCCCTCGGCGTCGCCCTTGCTCTCGCGGCGACATCACTCAGCGGTCCCGCCCAGGCCCATCCCCCGACGACTCAGGTCAACGTCTGGGTCACCACGCCCGACCGGGCCGAGCTGCTCCACGAGCGCGCGCCCGTCTCGTTCCAGGACGGCGCGAGCGATCGGACCACGATCACGGTCGACCCGCGCACGACGTACCAGACCATGGACGGCTTCGGTGCCTCGATCACCGACTCGTCCGCCGCCGTGCTGTACCGCCTCAGCCCGGCCGACCGCGAGCAGACGCTGCGCAAACTGTTCGACCCGCAGCAGGGCATCGGCGTCAGCTTCCTGCGGCAGCCGGTCGGCTCGTCCGACTTCACGGCCGCGGCCGCGCACTACACGTACGACGACGTACCCGCCGGCCAGACCGACTTCGGGCTGCGGAACTTCAGCATCGCGCACGACGAGCAACAGGTGCTGCCACTGCTCCGCCGCGCGAAGCAGCTCAACCCGGCGCTCAAGGTGATGGCGACGCCGTGGAGCCCGCCCGCCTGGATGAAGACCGGCGACTCACTCGTCGGCGGACGGCTGAAGGACGACCCCAAGGTGTACGACGCGTACGCGCGCTACCTGGTGAAGTTCGTCCAGGCGTACACGCGGGCCGGCGTACCGGTCGACTTCCTGTCGATCCAGAACGAACCGCAGAACCGCAAGCCGAGCGCGTACCCGGGCACGGACCTGCCCGTCCGCCAGGAAGCAGCAGTAATCACCGCCCTGGGCCCGCTGCTGCAGAAGGTCAGCCCGCGGACGAAGATCCTCGGGTACGACCACAACTGGACCACCCATCCCGGTGACATCGCCTCCACTCCGCCTGGTGAGGACCCGGAGACCGACTACCCGTACAAGCTGCTGCAAACGTCAGCTGCGAAGTGGATCGCGGGTACGGCGTACCACTGCTACTCCGGCGACCCGTCCAAGCAGACCGACCTGCACAAGGCGTTCCCCTCGAAGGGGATCTGGTTCACCGAGTGCTCCGGCTCGCACGGTCCGAACGACACCCCGCCACAGATCTTCCGCGGCACGCTCACCTGGCACGCACGCACGCTGATGCTCGGCACGACGCGCAACTGGGCGAAGTCGGTCGTCAACTGGAACATCGCCCTCGACTCGACCGGCGGCCCGCACCTCGGCGGCTGCGACACCTGCACCGGCCTGGTCACGCTGCAGCCGGACGGGACGGTGTCGACGGATGCGGAGTACTACACGATCGGCCACCTGTCGAAGTTCGTGAAGCCGGGTGCGGTGCGGATCGGGAGTACGTCGTACGGGACGACGGGCTGGAACGGGCAACTCATGTCGGCCGCGTTCCGCAACCCCGACGGTACGACGGCGCTCGTGGTGCACAACGAGAACGACGAGCCGCGGTCGTTCGCGGTGGCGGTCGGGGACAAGTCCTTCGAGTACGAGCTGCCGGGTGGGTCGATCGCGACGTACACCTGGGGACCGACTTCGGCGGACGTGCCGCACGAGCTCTCGGCCGTGAGCGCGACCGCGAGCGTCAACGGAGCCGATGCCGGCCTGCTGGTCGACGCGGACGGGTCGACTGTGTGGCAGAGCAAGGCGGCGCAGGCCCCCGGTCAGTGGGTGCAGGTCGACCTCGGAAAGACGCAGACGTTCCGGCAGGTCGCGTTGGACAGCGGCGGGAACCTCGGCGACTACGCTCACGGTCAGTCGGTTGCTGTCAGCAACGACGGGAGCAGCTGGCGGACGGTCTCCGACGGTAGGTCGAGCAGTCAGTTGACGACGATCGACCTACCGCCGACGCGGGCGCGTTACATCCGGATCACGCAGACCGGCAGTTCCGGCAATTGGTGGAGCCTGGCCGACGTGCGGATCTACCGCTGAGCCTCGATCCAGCACGCGACCGCAGCCGCCTGTTCGTTGCTTGCAGCAATGACCTGGAGGCCGACGGGAAGGCCGTCAGCCGGAATCGGCAGGCTGACGGCCGCGTGCCTGGTGAGGTTCGCGAGGCGCGTGTTGTTGAGGAGCTGCCGGCGTACGTCGACATCGGCCGCGGTCAGCGGCGGCGCGGTGGTGAGAACTGTCGGGGTGAGTACGGCGTCGACGTGCTGGAAGACCGCATCGAGCTCGGCGGTGATACTCGCGGCGTCTTCTTGTGCACGTCGATAGTCAGCCGGTTTCACCTGTGCCGCTTCGATCAGACGCTGACGTACGTCGGGTTGGTATCGGTCCTGTGAGCGGCCGCGGTGGTTGGCCACCGCTTCGGGTCCTTGGAGGTTGGCTGCGGTCGAGAAGCTGTGCGACCAGTCCGGGAGCCGCACGTCGAGGGTATCGAGTCCCTCCAGCGCAGCAGTCCATGCACTGCGGGCCTCAGGACTCAGTTGCAGGTACTCGGGGTTCGTCGGCACTCCGAGGCGGGGTCTGCGAGTAGTCACAGATCCCATGCCTGCCAGCACACTCAGGGCGTAGGCAGCATCTGCTGCGGTGCGAGTCAAAACGCCTACGTGGTCGAGGCTCTGGGACAACGGGAAGACCCGATCGGTCGGCAAGGTGTCGTACGACGGTTTGAAGCCGACGACCCCGCACAACGCCGCAGGGATCCGCACCGAGCCCGCCGTGTCCGTCCCGAGCGCCAGCGGCACCACGCCGGCCGCGACAGCGGCAGCCGAGCCCGAACTCGATCCACCGGTCATCCGCGACGGGTCGTGCGGATTCCGGCACGGTCCGACGCGGTTCGACGTACCCGTGCAGCCGTAGGCGAACTCGTGCGTGTGGCTCAGCCCGATCACGATCGCGCCGGCAGCACGCAACCGGCGTACGACTTCCGCGTCCTGTTGCCCGATCTCGTCCATGGACGCGGACCCGCAGCGGTACGGCAGGCCTTCGACCTCGATGATCTCCTTCACCAGCACAGGTACGCCGGCCAGCGCACCGGTCCGGGCGTGTGCGGCGGCCGCCTTCCGCGCACCGTCGACGTCCAGGTGCACGATCGCGTTCAGGTCCGCCGTGTCGGCGGCCCGCGCCAGCGCGTCCTCGACCAACTGCACCGGATCCAGCGCACCGTCCCGTACGCCGGCCGCGATCTCCTCCAACGTCCTCACTCCCCCATCAGACCACGGAGAGAAGACGGAAACAGGAGCGTCATGCCATGTTGCTACCGTCCGATGGCATGGTGATCGACGGAGTGGAACTGCGGCCGGCGCCGCCGACCGACGCGGACGTGCTTGCCCTGACCACCGCGCAACAGGCCGAACTGGCAGCGATGTACGGCGAGGACCAGCCGCTCGTCGGCCTGCATCCTGACATCACGTTCACGGTCCTGACGCTGGAAGGAACACCGGTCGGCTGCGTCGGCCTCCAGCCGGTCGGGCCTGAGCTGGGCGAGATCAAGCGGATGTACGTCGTACCGTCGGCCCGCGGCTGGGGCCTGTCGCGCATGCTCCTCGAGGTCGTCGAACAGCAGGCCCGCACAGCAGGCCTCACCAGACTCCGCCTTGAAACCGGCACCAAGCAGGTCGAAGCGATCGCCCTCTATACCAACCACGGCTACCAACCGACCCCGCCGTACCCACCGTTCGAAAACGAGATCGTCTCCCTCTGCTACGCCAAGGACCTCTAGAGGTTCAGCACCAGGTCTTCGCCTTCGCGGTGGAAGCCCAGGTTTTCGAGGTACGGCGTGGAGTCGCGCATTCGGGGTGGGGCGATGACCTGGTGGAAGCCCTGGTCGGTGAAGACATCGCTGCGGCGGTAGACGAACTCTCCGGGCGTGAAGTCGCGGTACTTCGGCACCACGTAGTCGAGGTCGATCTGTGCGCGGCCGGTGCCCGCGTCGTGGGCAAGGACGACGCCGACGGTGCGGTCGCCGTGCTGGACCAGGAACGCGTACGGGCTCGTGGCGAGCGTGAAGCCGGGGTTGAACCGGGTGATGTCCTTCTGGTGCCGCTCGAGGATGTAGCCGAGGTACGCGTCGGCCGAGTTCACCGGGAGCACCTGGTACTCAGCCTCGTCGTGCCGGTGCCGGAGCAGTCGCCAGAGATGTACGACGTTGATGACCGCGAGGACCGCGTTCATACCGACCATCGGCCACACGCCGACGACCGCGTTGAACCCGACCAGGATCACGCAGCCGATCAGGTTCAGGATCCGCAACCGAAGGATCCGGGTCTGCAGCAACGACCACACGACCAGCGCGGATCCGCCCCACCCGATGATGCTCCACACGTCCACACCGCGAGACTAGTGTGCGTGAGCGATTTCCTGTTGCTGGACGGCGCCCTGTTACGGCTGGTCGACCCGAGGTTGCTGCGAGCAACGTCGTACGGTCACTTCACCTCGATGCAGGTGCGCGACGGTCAGGTCGACGGGTTGGACCTGCACTTCGAGCGGCTGGACCGCAGTACGCGGGAGGTCTTCGGCCGGCCGCTCCCCGAGGACCGTGTCCGCGCCGACCTGCGCGCAGCGCTCGACCAGGCGGGCTCCGGCGACCTCTCGATCCGCGTGAACGTCTTCGCCGACGACGAACTGCACCTACTGACCCGAGTCGGCCTGCCGGTGGCTCCTGGCACCCAACCGCTCCGCCTGCTCGCCTATCAGCACGAACGCGCCGTCCCGCACCTCAAGCACACCGGCACGTTCGACCTCACGTACTACGCCCGCGCCGCCAAGCAGGCCGGGTACGACGACGCCGTCTTCCACACCGCAACGGGCGAACTCTCCGAAGCCTCCATCTGGAACATCTGCTTCGCCCGCGGCCCGCACCTCGTCTTCCCCGCCGCGCCGACCCTCCCCGGCATCCGTCAGCAGGTCCTCCAACGCGGTCTGGAGTCCTTCGACACATCCCCGATCCCCCTCGCCGACCTCCCGACGTACGACGCCGCCTACCTGACGAACTCCATCGACCCCGCACTCCCCGTCGCGTCGATCACGACAGCCGCCGGCACCACGACGTACGCCCCGCACCCACCCTCAGCGACCACCATCACCAAGACCTACGCAAGCCTCCCCGCCCAACCCATCTGACCGAAGCGGTTAGGTGCGGTCGGCCCACCAGCGGAGGAGGGCTTCGCGGGCCTGGTCTTCGCCGAGGGGGCCCTGGTCGAGGCGGAGTTCCATGAGGAACTTGTAGGCCTCGCCTACTTCGCGGCCGGGGGAGATGCCGAGGATCTGCATGATCTGGTTGCCGTCGAGGTCGGGGCGGAGGGCGTCGAGTTCCTCCTGCTCCTGGAGGCGCTCGATGCGGGATTCCAGGTCGTCGTACGCGGCCCGGAGCGACTCCGCCTTGCGGCGGTTGCGGGTCGTGCAGTCGGCGCGGGTCAGGATGTGCAGCCGCTCGAGCTGGTCACCGGCGTCCCGGACGTAGCGGCGTACGGCGGAGTCCGTCCACTCGCCGTCGCCGTACCCGTGGAAGCGCAGGTGCAGCTCGATCAGCTTGCTGACCTGCTCGATCTGCTCGTTGCTGAACCGCAGCGCCTTCATCCGCTTCCGCGCCAGCTTTGCCCCGACCACGTCGTGGTGGTGGAACGTCACCTTCCGCGCACCCTCGAACTTCAGCGTCTTCGGTTTCCCGATGTCGTGGATGAGTGCCGCGAACCGAACGACGAAATCAGGCGTCGGAACAGACAGACGAGATTCCAGGTCGATCGCCTGATCGAGGACGGTGAGTGAGTGCTCGTACACATCCTTGTGCCGATGGTGCTCGTCCTTCATCAGCTGCAGCGCCGGCAGCTCGGGCAGCACGTGCTCGGCCAGCCCGGTCGAGACCAGCAGGTCGAGCCCGATCCGGGGGTGGTCGGCGCAGATCAGCTTCTCCAGCTCGTCACGGACCCGTTCGGCGGACACGATCGTGATCCGGTCGGCCATCGCGGTCATCGCCGTCACCACGGCCGGGTCGGGCGTGAAGCCGAGCTGCGCCGCGAACCGGGCCGCCCGCATCATCCGCAGCGGGTCGTCCGAGAACGAGTCCTCCGGCGTACCGGGGGTCCGGATCCGCTGGTGCGCGACGTCCTCCATCCCGCCGTACGGGTCGACGAACTGCCGCGACGGCAGCCGGACCGCCATCGCGTTCATCGCGAAGTCCCGGCGGGCCAGGTCCCCCTCCAGGCTGTCGCCGTACGCCACCTCCGGCTTGCGCGAGGTGGGATCGTAGGTCTCCGATCTGTACGTCGTGATCTCCAGGACCCACTCGCCCTTCCGACAACCGATGGTGCCGAACGCCTTGCCGATGTCCCAGACATGGTCCGCCCAGCCGGACAGCAACCGCTCGATCACGTCCGGGTGCGCTGACGTGGTGAAGTCGAGATCCTTGCTCCCCCGGCCGAGGAGAATGTCCCGGACAGGACCGCCGACCAGCGCGATCTCGTGGCCTGCGTCGGCGAACCGGTGGCCGAGTTCGTCGACCACCGGGGCGAGTTCCAGCAGGGCCTGGACTGCTCGTCGCTGTACGGCGGGCAACGATCCGGCGGAGGCTGACTGGTCGGCAAAGGGTGACACGGGGAACTAGGTTACGGTGACGGCGTGTTCAGACGGCGACTGAGGCTCTCCGCGGTGGCGGGCGCCTGCCTTGTGGTTGCTGCCTCGGCAGCGACTCTGGGCGCTCCCGCCGAGGCGGAGGCGGCGCCCACCGACGAGCCGGCCGTCCAGGTCACCATCGATTCGTTCGGCCCGACCGCGCCGAAACCCGGCCAGCCGGTCGTGATCAAGGGCCGGGTGACGAACACCAGCTCGGTGACGTTCGAGGAACCGCAGGCCCTCGCCTGTATCGACCGGACGCGCCTGGCCAGTACGTCGGCGCTGGACGCGATCTCGACCGAGCAGAACATCCCGATGAGCGAGCGCGACAGCTGCCGCAACCTGACCAACGACGAGCAGACCTTCCAGCCGTTCGATCAGCCGCTCGCGCCGAAGGAAACCGTCGACTTCACGCTCACGGTGCCGTGGAAGGAATGGCGGATCAACGACCAGACCGGCGTGTACGTCGTCGGCGTGGCGTTCCGGGGGCAGCCGCCGAACAGCTCGCGGATCATGGCCGGCCGGGCCCGCACCCTGATGCCGGTGCTCGGCAAGGAGCCGCTGACCCGTCCGGTCAACACCGCTCTCGTCGTACCGCTGCGGCATCGCCCGACCCAGCTCGGCGGCAAGAACTTCGCCAACGACTCACTGGCAACGTCGCTGGCTCCGGCCGGATCACTCGGCCGGCTGCTCGCCCTCGGCCGGCAGCACCAGGTCACCTGGCTGGTGGACCCGGCGATGCTCGACGAGATCCGGCAGCTGGCGAAGGGGTACGTCGTCGTCGGCGAGAACGGCCAGACCACGACCGGGACCGGACAGACTGTCGCGACCACCTGGCTCAAGGAGTTCGACGCCGGGCGGGCCCGCGGCAACCAGGTCGTGCTGCTGCCGTACGGCGACCCGGACGTAGCCGGTCTCCTGGACTCTGGTGAGCCGCTGAAGAAGCTCGTCGCGCAGGCCCGCACGAAGACCGAACGGTCCGGTGGCGAACTGGCCCCGGGCTTCACCAACGGGCTGTCGCTCGAGGGCGGCGCGGCCGCCGGCCGCTACCTGGCCGCGGCATCCGGCGGTTTCACCGGCGCCACCACCGACGATCTGAACCTGGTCAGCAGCTCGTCGTGGTCGGCCTCAACCCGCCCGGTGCTGACCAGCACCCCCGTGTACGACGTACTGACGCCCGAAGGCCCTGATCAGATCGTCCGCACTGTGATCGCCAACTCGTCCCTGACCACTGGCGGCCCGGATCCGGAGACCGCCGAGAGCCCGCTCCAGGTCCGGCAACGGTTCGCGGCCGTGACCGCGCTGATCGCGGCCGGCGGCAAGGGCGCCGCGTCGGTGGTCGTCGCGCCGCCTCGCGGCTGGGACAGCGACGGCCGCGCAACCGCTGCGCTCGCGGCAAGTCTGTCGCTTCCGTGGATCAAGGCCACCGACGTGGCCGACGTGGTGGCTGCCAACCCGAAACCGCTGACCACCAAGGCACCGGCCGCGGCGAAGACGAACGGCGTACTGACCGAAACGCAGCTGGACGGCATCAGGCAGCTCGACGACGCGACCACCACGATGCAGAACCTGCTCGTCGACGGGAACGCGTTGCCGGAGGTGATGACGCAGGCGCTGCTGCGGTCCACGTCGTCCGGCTGGAACGGGCACCCGGAAGAGGCCCGCCGCTTCAGCGCGATCGAGCTCGGCTCGGCCAACCAGCAGCTCGGCAAGGTGCACCTGGTCAACGCGAGCGTGGATCGCGGTCTGCGCAAGGAGATCAAGGTCAACCTGGCCGGCAGCAAGGGCACGTTCCCGCTGACGATCACCAACGACACCGACTGGTCGGTCCGGGTCGGCATCGTGGTCAGCTCGGCGAACCGGTCCGACCTGAAGATCAAGCGGCTGCCGACCGCCGTCCTCGGACCCGGTCAGAAGTGGACGCCCAGGATCACCGCGAGCGCCGAGCAGAACGGTCTGATCCGGGCCACCGCGCAGGTGACCAACGCGGACGGCAAGCCGGTCGGCAAGTCCCAGGAGCTGCTGATCCAGGCCAGCCAGTACGGCAGCGTCGGCTGGATCCTGGTCGGCGCCGCCTGCGCCCTGCTGTTCGGTACGTCGTTCGTCCGCATCTACCGCCGGGTCCGCACCGAGCGCCGCAACACGGCCGCCGCGACCACCGCCGCCACCACCACCGACAGCAGCACCGACAGCAGCACCGACGGCACGACCGCTGATCCCGCCCACGATCGCCCCGAGGCGAACGGCGTACCCGAAGCTCCGGATGCGTCCCTGAAAGAAGGAGTCGGTTCGAAGGATGGCTGACCGCACCCTGCGCTCCGCGGCGGTGATGGCAGCCGGAACGGTGCTGTCCCGCCTGCTCGGATTCATCCGGATCGCCCTGCTCGCGGCCGCCATCGGTACGGCGCTGCGCGGCGACATCTTCACCGCCGCGAACACGATCCCGAACAGCCTGTACATCCTGCTGGCCGGCGGCGTCTTCAACACCGTGCTGGTCCCGCAACTGGTGCGCGCGATCAAGAACCACGACGACGGCGGCCAGGACTTCACGAACCGGATCCTGACCTTCGGCTTCGTCGTCCTCGCGATCGTCACGGTGGCCTGTGTACTGCTGGCGCCGGCGATCGCCGAGCTGTACCTGCCGAAGGAGCTGCACGACCCGTCCCGGGTGACCGAGAAGGCGAACATGATCATGTTCGTACGGCTCTGCCTGCCGCAGATCTTCTTCTACGGCGCGTTCGTCCTGGTCGGGCAGGTGCTGAACGCGCGTCGCCGGTTCGGTCCGATGATGTGGGCGCCGATCGCGAACAACATCGTCGCGTGCGCATCGATCGTGGTCTTCCTGCTGATCTACCGGGTCGGCGACAACCCGCCGACGTACAGCCACGGCGAGGAGCTGCTGCTCGGGCTCGGGCACACGGTGGGCATCGCCGTACAACTGCTGGTGCTGCTCCCCTATCTGAAGGCGAGCGGGCACACCTACAAGCCGAAGTTCGGCCTCCGCGGAACCGGTCTGGGACACACTGCCCGATTGGGCATCTGGACAGTTCTCTTCGTCGCCGTGAACCAGGTGACGCTGGTCGTCGTCACCCAGCTCGCGATCGCCGGTAGCGCCTCGAGTGATCCCGGCGCGAAGGCCGGTCTGTTCGCGTACAGCACCGCGATGCTGATCATCCTGGTGCCGCACGGCATCGTCACCGTGTCGCTCGCGACCGCGGCCCTTCCGCAGATGTCGGCGCTGGCGGCCGACGGGGACACCGCCGAGGTGGGACGGATGTCCGCCCGGTCGATCCGGCAGACGCTCGCGATCGTCGTACCGGCGGCCGCTGCGATGGTCGCGTTCGCCTATCCGATCGTGACGATCATCGCCGGGTACGGCTCGGGTAAGAACAACCTGACGCTGATGTCGTACACGTTGATGACGCTGGCGCTCGGGATCGTGCCGTTCACCGTGCAGTACTTCCAGCTCCGCACGTTCTACGCCTTCGAGGACACCCGTACGCCGTTCTTCCTGCAGTGTGTGATCGCGGCCACGAACATCGCGGCAGCCGTGATCGGGGTCCGGGTCCTGCTGGACCAGGCGCACCTGCGGTTCAGCGGTGTGGTGCTCGGCGGGGCGTACGCGCTGGCGTACCTGGTCGCCGTACTGATCTCGCGGCCGGTCCTGCGGCGCAAGGTGCCGCGGGTCCCGGGTGCCGGGATCGGGCTCCCGCTGCTCGCGATGGTGATCGCCGCGGTGGCCGGCGCGGGTGCGGGCCGGGTGGTGCTCTGGCTGCTGAGCCTCGCGATCGACTGGTCCGGACCCCTCGGCGCCGTCGTCCAACTGGCCGCCGCGGCGGCCGTGATGCTGCCGGTGTACGCCGCCGTGTCACGGGTACTCCGTATTCACGAGGTCAACGACGTGGTGTCCATGGTCACATCGAAGTTGCCGATCCGCCGCTGAGCCGGACCGCTTGTGCGTTAGTGCACCACCCGTCCGGTCAGTGGGGCACTAACATGGGGCCTGCGATCAGGCCGCTGGGCATCAAGGAGGGCGAGAGACACCGTGTCGAACCAGACCGTGAGTCCTGGTGCCCTCCTGGCCGGGCGGTACCGGATCGCCGAGTTGCTCGCGGAGATCGACGGTGCCCGGGTATGGCGTGCCGTGGACGAGGTCCTCAGCCGCGCGGTCGTCGTCGACGTCCTGCCGGTCGGTGACCCCCGGACCAATCTGCTCTTCGACGCCGCCCGCCGGGCCGCCGCGGCGAACGACCCGCGGTTCCTGCGGGTGCTCGACTGCGACATGCACGACGGCGTGACGTACTGCGTTCGCGAGTGGGCGGGCGGCCGGACGCTGGAGCGGATGCTCGACAGCGGACCGCTCACCGGACAGCAGGCCGGGTGGCTGGCCCGCGAGGTGTCCGAGGCCCTCGAGAACCTGCACCGCACCGGTTACGCGCATGGTGCGATCAGCCCGGCGACCGTGGTGATCACGGACGCGGGCGCGATCAAGGTCATCGGTGTCGCCACCGAGGCGGCGCTGCGGTCGTCCGGTGCCGGTTCGCCCGAGGAGGACGTGCATTCCCTCGGCCAACTGCTCTACGCGTCGCTGACCGGCCGCTGGCCCGGTCCGGCGCCGGCCTGGGGCATGCAGCCCGCGCCCGTCGAGCACGGCCGGCTGTTGAGCCCGCGCCAGGTCCGCGCCGGCGTACCGCGCTCCCTGGACGACATCTGCGACCGCCTGCTCGGTGACCCGCCGCGGCACCACGCGCCGCCGATCACCAGCGCGGCCGGCCTGTCCGCGGCGCTGTCCGGTGTCGTCGGCAGCTCGCACGAGCCGCCGAACCAGATGGACGAGACCGTCCAGGTCGCCCGGCAGAACGGCAGCGTCGACGACGCCACCCAGGTGGTGCCGCAGGCCCCGCCGCCGGCGATCGACCCGACCCCGCAACCGGCGTACGAGGCGGAGCAGAACGGCTATCAGCCCTCACAGGCGGCGTACAACCCGGCCACCGACACCCGTCCGATACGCCGGCAGCCACCGCCGCCCGCGAACGGGAACGGCCGGCGCCGGCACGAGGAGCCGAAGGCCAAGGGCGGCTGGGGCGGCCGGATCCTGATCCTGCTCGCGATCCTGGCCCTGCTGTCGGTGATCGCGATGGCACAGTTCCTGCTCAAGGGCGCGATGAACAACGACCAGGGCGGCGACGGCGGCACGAAGAGCAGTGCCCCGCCGCAGACCAGCACCACCCCGTCGGCGACCACCGGCGGGAAGGCGACGATCGCGGGCGCCAAGGACTTCGACCCGGACGGCAACGGCAACGAGCATCCGGACGACGTTGCGAACACCTACGACGGCAAGGCCACCACGACCTGGACGACGATGTCGTACAGCCGGGCTAACCTCGGCGGCGAGAAGCCGGGTGTCGGTATCTACTACGACCTGGGCTCGCCCACGAACGTGTCGAAGGTGCAGGTCGCGCTGAAGGGCGACGGCACCAGCGTCCAGCTGATGGTCCCGAAGAACGACGGCGGCGCGGCGCCAACGGCGACCGACGGCTGGAAGCCGGTTGCCACCCAGGAGAACCAGCCTGAGGGTACGGTGACTCTGACGCCCTCGGCACCGACCGAGACGCAGTACGTGCTCGTCTGGCTGACGAAGCTTCCGAAGGAAGACGGCGGCAAGTACCGGGGCACGATCTCGGAGGTCACGATCCAGAAATGACCGCTCACGTGGACTCGGGCAATCCGCCGCCCCGGCCGGACGTCCCGCGCATCGGCGCGGACGAGCCGGTCCCGCAGGGCGCGGCGCAGCCTGCCCCAGCGAGCGGACCGGTGAGCTACGACCAACTGGACGACCACGAGCTGCTGCGGATGCACGTGTCCGGCAACCCGGACACGTTCGGATTCCTGGTCAAGCGGCACCGTGACCGGATGTGGGCGGTCGCGATCCGTACCCTCGGTGAGCCCGAGGAGGCCGCGGACGCGCTCCAGGAGGCGTTCATCTCGGCGTTCCGGCGGGCCGACTCGTTCCGCGGGGACGCGAAGGTGACCACCTGGCTGCACCGGATCGTGGTGAACGCCTGCCTGGACCGGATCCGCCGCCGCCAGGTGCGTGCCGCCGACCCGCTGCCCGAGGACGAGGACCGCGCCGCCGAGCTGGCCGGGCCGGCCGAGGACGACCCGGCCGAGGTCCGGGAGCGCCGGCTGGACGTGCTGAACGCGCTCAAGCAGATCAACGAGGACCAGCGCGCCGCACTGGTCCTGGTCGACATGGAGGGGTACTCGATCGAGGAGGCGGCCGCGATCCTCGACTGTGCCCCCGGCACGGTCAAGTCGCGCTGCGCCCGCGGTCGCGCCAAGCTGCTCCCGCTGCTGCGTCACTGGCAGACGACCCGGCAGTCCGACGTACCGGAGAAATCCGCCGCGGAAGCGGTGGGAACCGAATGACCCGGTTCCCCGTCCTAGCGAAGTCGCCTGCCTCTGGCGACCGGACGACTGACGCCTTCGACCGGAGCTTCATATGACCACCCCGCGCACCTCCCGTGAGGAGGCGAGCCCCTGATGACCGATCCCGGTCTGCCGACCAGTGAGCACCTCGAGCACCTGGACACGGACACGATCGCCGACCTGATCGAGAACCTGTTGCCTGCCCCCGAGGCGCATCGCGCTCGTGAGCATGTGAAGGCATGCCCGGAGTGCCAGCAGACGTACGACGCCCTTCTGCAACTGACCACCGACCTGGCCGAGGAAGGCCGCAGCGACATCCCGATGCCGACCGCCGTCGCCGAGCACCTCGACTCCGTGATCGTGTCCGAGTCGGTGCTGCGCGCGTCCACCGTCGGGGTGCACTCGCTGGCCCAGATCCGCGAGGAGCCGCGCCGGCACCTGCCGAAGCTGCTCGGCGCCGCGGCCGGTGTGGTGCTGATCGCCGCACTGGGCGTCGGCGTGGTGATCGCCACCAAGGACCAGGCGAAGGAGGGCGCCGCCTCCGCCGACCCGAATACCCCACCGGCCGACGCGGTGGCGGTCAGCACGAAGGACATCGGTCCGTCGACCCAGCGGTGGCTGGACCACACCCCGAATTCGATCCTGCACGGCTCGGCCGACGAGCAGTCGTGCGCCCGGTCGTTCGCGGTCGCCCAAGCGAGTTCGAACGTGCGGCTGGTCCAGCCCGCCAAGATCGACGGCAAGCGGGCCACGATCATCGGGTTGCAGGGTTCGGGGCCGGGTGAGATCCAGGTCTTCGCGGTCACCGGATGTAGCGTCCCCGGCGGTGTAGCGAGCTCGTTCTTCGAGACCACGGTCACGCTGCGCAACCGCTGAGTCCACACGCCGTACGGCGATGCGGTACGGCGGCCCGCCGATGGGTACCGTGGGAATGGTCGGCCTCTAGGATCCGTTGAGTACGACGTCACTGTCTCGACGACACGAGGAACGCCTGCATGAGCGACACAGTTCGCAACGTCATCATCGTCGGCTCCGGCCCGGCCGGTTACACCGCAGCGGTGTACGCCGCCCGCGCGGCACTGGAGCCGTTGGTCTTCGAGGGCTCCGTCACCGCTGGTGGCGCCCTGATGAACACCACCGAGGTGGAGAACTTCCCTGGCTTCTCGCAGGGCATCATGGGCCCGGCGCTGATGGACGAGATGCGCACGCAGGCCGAGCGTTTCGGCGCCGAACTGGTGGCCGACGACGTGACCAAGGTCGACCTGACCGGCGAGATCAAGGTCGTCACCGACTCGGCCGGTACCGAGCACCGCGCCAAGGCCGTGATCCTCGCGATGGGTTCCGGCTACCGCAAGCTGGGCCTGCCCGACGAGGACCGGATGTCCGGGCACGGTGTGTCCTGGTGTGCGACCTGCGACGGCTTCTTCTTCCGTGACCACGAGATCGCGGTCGTCGGCGGCGGCGACTCCGCCGTCGAGGAGGCCACCTTCCTGACCAAGTTCGCGAAGAAGGTGCACCTGGTGCACCGCCGCGACGAGCTGCGGGCCTCGAAGATCATGGCCGACCGGGCGTACGCCAACGACAAGATCGAGTTCCACTGGAACTCCGCGGTCGACAAGATCCACGGTGACGACAAGCTCACCCACCTGACGTTGAAGGACACCGTCAGCGGCGAGACCCGGGAGCTGCCGGCGACCGGTCTGTTCATCGCGATCGGCCACGACCCGCGCTCGGAGCTGGTCAAGGGCCAGGTCGAGCTGGACGCGGAGGGGTATGTGCTGGTCAAGCCGAACAGCACCGAGACCAACCTGCCCGGCGTGTTCGCCGCCGGCGACCTGGTGGACCACACCTACCGGCAGGCGATCACCGCGGCCGGCACCGGCTGTGCGGCCGCCCTGGACGCCGAGCGCTTCCTGGCCACCCTCGAGGACGCGGCGACCGCTGCCGCCGCGGCGGCCACCCAGCCCGTCTCTGTCTGACCTGACACCACCACCTGAAGGAGATACGCCCGTGGGCGAGAAGATGAACGCTGTCACCGACGCCGAGTTCGACGCTACGGTGCTGAAGAGCGACAAGCCGGTCCTGGTCGACTTCTGGGCCGAGTGGTGTGGCCCGTGCCGCCAGGTTTCCCCCATCCTGGAAGAGCTGGCGCAGGACCACAGCGACAAGATCACGTTCCTGAAGATGAACGTGGACGAGAACCCGGTTACCCCGAGCAACTACCGGGTTACCGGTATCCCTACCATCAACGTCTACGTGAACGGTGAGCTGGCCAAGTCCATCGTCGGCGCCAAGCCGAAGGCGGCGCTGCTGAAGGAGCTCGCCGACTTCACCGCCTGAAAGTCCGCCACACCGGCAAGGAGTCACATCTGATGGAATCCCCGCACGGCGTCTACCGGATCGGAGACAGCGGTGAGGCCGTCGCCGAGATCGTCGGCAAGCTGCAAAGGCTCGGGCTGCTGACCGGCGGCCACGACGTCTACGACGAAGCGGTAGCGAACGCCGTCCGGGGATTCCAGCAGGAACGCGGGCTGATGATCGACGGGATCGTCGGCCCGCAGACGTACCGGGCGATCGACGACGCGCGCTGGCGGCTGGGCGACCGGTTGCTGACGTACGTCCCGTCGCACCCGATGAGTGGTGACGATGTCCTGAGCCTGCAGGCGAAGCTGCAGGAGCTCGGATTCGCGGTCGCCCGGATCGACGGGATCTTCGCCGCGGACACCCAGCGCGCGGTGACCGAGTTCCAGCGCAACATGGGTCTGCCGGCCGACGGCACGTGTGGGCCGTCGACGTTCAAGGCACTGCAGCGGATCCGGCCGATGGCCACCGGCGGCCGTCCGGACGCACTGCGCGCGCGAGAGGCTGTCCGCGCCGCCGGCCCGCGACTGTCCGGGAAGACCGTGGTGATCGACCCGGGTCACGGCGGCTTCGACTACGGCTGGGAGGGCTACGGCCTGCGCGAGTCCGACATCGCGTACGACCTTGCTGCCCGGATCGAGGGTCGCCTCGGCGCCACCGGCGTACGGGCGTATTTGTCGCGTGGGCGCGATCAAGGGCCGGACGAGTTGGCCCGGGCCGCGTTCGCGAACGAGACGGACGCGAACCTGTGCGTCTCCCTGCACACCGACGGGTCGATGAACCCGGCCGCGCAGGGCGTCGCGACGTACTTCTACGGCAACGACCTGCACGGCGCCACGTCGAGCGTCGGCGAGCAGTTCGCCGGCTTGGTGCAGCGCGAGATCGTCGCCCGCACCGACCTGCTGAACTGCCACACCCATGCCAAGACCTGGGATCTGCTGCGCCGGACCAAGATGCCCGCGGTGCGCCTCGAGATCGGGTACGTCACGAACCCGCACGACTCCGCCCGCCTGGCCGACCCGGCCTTCCGCGACGTGATCGCCGAAGCGATCGTGGTCGCCATCCAGCGCGTCTACCTCCCCCCGGACCAGGACGCCGCCACCGGCATGCTCCGCTTCGGCCAACTCACCGTCTAGCTATTCGGCCCTCCTGTCCCCACCCACCAACTCCTGTCTCCGGTCCCCACCGCCCCGCACCCACACCCCATTTGCCTGGCAGACCCACCAAATTGCCTGGCAGACCCACCAACTCGGGGCTTCTACACCCGGAATTCGGCTCACGAACCCCGAACTGATGGGTCTGCCAGCGAAATGGGGTAGGGGCTGGTACGCCGGCGTCGCACAGGTGCCACCAGGCGGGCTCATCCTTGCGGGACGGAGGGGAGCGGGGAGGATTCCTGCCCGATCCGGGGAGCAGATCCTCCCCAGTTCCCCATCCCCGGCTCCCCGCGCAGAGCCGAGATCTGCAAGGCCCGCGTCTGGAGTTCGCGCTATGAGTGATCCTCGAGTTTGATCTTGGGGAGGGCGCGGTCGAGGCTGCTCGGTAGCCACCAGGCGTGGTTGCCGAGTAGCCGGAGTACGGCTGGGACGATGACGCAGCGGATCAGGAGGGCGTCGAGCAGCACGGCGGTCGCCAGGCCCAGGCCGAACTGCTTCAGCATCCGGTCCGGGCTCAGCAGGAACGCGCCGAAGACCACGATCATGATCGCGGCCGCCGCCGTGATCACGCTGCCTGTCGTCGCCAGCCCTTCCCGTACCGCGACCTGTGCATCGCCCGTACGCCGCCACTCCTCGTGGATCCGGGACACCAGGAAGACCTCGTAGTCCATCGACAACCCGAACACGATCGCGAAGATCATCACCGGCACGAACGCCTCGATCGGTCCGGACTGCGCACCGAACCAGCCCTGCTGGAACACCAGCGTGATCACCCCGAGTGAGGCGCCGATGCTGAGCAGATTGAGTACGGCGGCCTTCAACGGGATCAGCACCGACCGGAACACGGCCATCAGCAGCAACGCCGACAAGCCCACCACGACCAGCACGAAGATCGGCAGCCGCTTGCTCACCGCGGCAGCGAAGTCGTCCGCAGCCGCCGTCGACCCACCGACCAGGTACGTCGCATTGGTCCGTGACTCCAACGCAGGCAAGGTGTCGTCGCGCAACCGCTGCACGAGGTCGCTCGTCGCCGCGTCCTGCGGAGCCGACCTCGGGAACGCCAGCACCGTGGCGATCTTGCCGTCCGGCGTCACCTGCGGCGGCGTCACTGCGGCGATCCCGGGATCAGCGGCCAACGTCTGCCCGAGTGCCTGGGCCGCGGCCTGATCCCCCTCGGACACCACGACCAACGGACCGTTGAACCCGGGCCCGAAACCTTCCGCCAACAGGTCGTACGCCTTCCGGCTCGTTTTTGCCGGATCGTCCGTTCCCGCGTCCGCGAACCCGAGCCGCATCCCCAACGTCGGAAGCGACAACGCCACCAGCGCGAGAACGCCGAGCACCAACGGCACCCACGGCCCACGCTGCACAACGCCGGCCAGCTTCCGCCAACCGTCGCCAGGCGTACGCCGCTGCTTCGCGGCATGCTTGCGCACGCTCCGCTCGATCCGCTTCCCGAACAGCGTCAGCAACGACGGCAGCAACGTCACTGCCGCGAGCATCGTCATCAGCACCGTCAACGTGACGCCGAGCGCCACGCCCTGCAATGAACCGAGTCCCAACGCCAGCAGGCCGAGCAGCGCGATGACGACGGTACAGCCGGCGAACATCACCGACCGGCCCGCGGTGTCCAGGGCCACGACCTTCGCGTCGGCCTCGCCGTTCAGCAACTCGTGGCGATAACGCGAGAAGATCAGCAACGCGTAGTCGATGCCGACACCGAGCCCGACCAGCATCATCACCGGCGTCGTGTACTCCGGCACCGTGAACAGGTGCGACGCGAGCATCAGCAACGCGACCGTGCTGCCGACCGCGAACACCGCGGTCAGCAGCGGAAGCGTTGCCGCAAGCAACGACCCGAAGAGGAACACCAGGATCACCAGCGCAGCCAGGATTCCCGCACCCTCGGACGCGCCTCCCGAACTCTCGGCAGCGTTCCGGGCCAGATCTCCGCCGGCCTCGACCTGGAACCCCGGCCGCGCGAAGTCCTGCGCCCGATGGATGATCGTCCGGACGTCGTCCACCGGCATGTCCGCCACCGCGACATCCAGTCCGACCGTCGCATACGCCGTACGTCGATCTGTCGACATGGCACCCGGACCGGCGAACGGGTCGGCGACCGAGACGACGTGCGGGAGCCCGCGGACCACCGCCAGCATCGACGCGACCCGCGACTTCTCCGCGTCGAGGCCGCCGTCGGCCCGGAAGACGAGCTGGACCGAGGCCGTGTCCCCCTTCGGCTGGTGCGCCGTGAAGATGTCCGTCACCCGCTGGGAGTCGGTGCCCGGCAACGAGTTGTCGTTCTTGTAGTTGGCGCCGACCACCGTCGCCGCCGCGGTGACCGCGGCCAGCACGAGCACCCAGAGCAGGAGCGCGAGGCCGGCGTGCCGCATCGCCCACCCGGAGACCCGGTGCAGCAGACCGGGCCGGGTGGCTTGTCGGATCTCGGTGTCCATGGTCATGGTGAATCCTTGATAAGTAGAATGGCTACATGTTGCCTCTCGACAGTAACAGGTATATGAGTAGACTGGCTACATGAAGGCGGATGCGCTGCGTGGACACCTGGACCCGATGATCCTGGCGGTCGTCGAGCACGAACCGCTGCACGGCTACGCGATCATGGAGGCGTTGCTGGAGCGCAGCGGCGGCGAGCTCGATCTGCCCACCGGCACGCTCTACCCGGCGCTCCGGCGGCTCGAGCGGGCCGGTTACCTGGCCAGCGAGTGGAGCACGGTCGGCGGGCGGAAACGCCGTACGTATCAGCTCACCAGCGCCGGTACGAAGATGCTTGTCTCAGGCAAGCAGGAGTGGTTGACGTTCCGCGCAGTGGTGGAAGGCGTGCTACGCCCGGGCCAGGCGTAGGCAGCGTCGCGCGTGCAACGCCACCAGGAACAGCGGCAGGACGACAAAGCCGACGACCACGGTGAGATCGAGTGATCCGACCGGGCTCTGGCTGCTCACCGGCATCGCGAGACTGATGAGGCCGACCGCCGTCGCACTGACGAGCGCGAAGATCCCGGTGACGCGGCTGACATGGTCCCGGACGACCGGGTGCCGCATCCCGATGCCGGCCGCGAGGACAGCCAGCACCGCGCCCACGATGACCACGGATCCGACGCCGCGGACAAGTTCCTGGAGGAAGTCGTTCAGCGGGGACCTGCCCGGCGCGTCCTGGCTCCAGGCCCAGACTCCTTGCCGCCAGATGAGCGGCTGGACGATCAATGACGCGAACAGCAGCATCGCGGTTCGCCGGCCCTGGCTGACCGCCAGCTCGGCCCGATAGCCCGGAGCGACCTCCTCGAGCGTCCCGAACTCGGCCACCGCGTGCTTCTCCGCGTCGTACCTGTCCAGCCCGTCGGCCTCGAAGGCCTCGGTGGCGTCGGTCAGGTGGTCGCGGGCCTCGGCCAGCAGGTCCGCCTTGCGGCGCCGAGGCCCCCAGAGTTCCTTGCTCAGGGCAGCCAGGTACTCGTCGATGGGCACCCCTCCAGTATGGGGACGACGCCGGGGTTTCACGTCCGGGGTCCCACTGACTCGCCCCTGAGCTTCGTCGTACGGCGCCGTACGACGAAGAATCCGGCGTACCCGATCACCACCAGGACGAACCCGACCTTCTCCGCGACAGGCGTCGCACCGTCGGGCCACAGCCGGCCGTCGAGGTAGTGCTGGATGTATCCGCCCGCGTACACGCTCTCGCCGCCTTCGCGGCGGAAGAACTTCTCGGTCGCCGTCACCGGGCAGCCGAAGTCGACCAGCACGATCACCAAGTTCCACGCCACGATGCCGAGGTGGATCCAGATCAGCCTCGGCCAGCGCCACGCGAGGAACGCGCCGACCGCGAAGAACAGCAGCAAGGCACCGTGCACGATCATCACCACGTCGGCCAGCGCCCGCCAGATCATGGGCTACTCCGGGCCTGATCTCAGGGCGTCACGAACCGTCACTGGTCCCGGCGGGGCCGGCTCCGGCCTGATCGCGCCCATGAGGCGTTCGACGGCGGCCTCCATCTCGCGGCGCCAAGTGATCGCTGAACGCAGGTCCAGCCGCAGCCGCGGATTGCGCGGGTGCTCTCGTACCACCGTGAACCCCACCGCGCACAGGAAGTCGGTCGGCCAGACACAGCCGGGCCCGTCCCACCGCGAGTCCCCGAACGCCTCCACGGCCCGGAAGCCGCGCTTCAGGACGTCCTTGGCGACAGCCTGGACCAGGATCTTCCCGAGCCCGAGGCCCAGGTACCGCGGGAGGATCCGGCCGGTCGCGAGGACGACGGCGTCCGGGCTGACGGGCGCAGTCGGAAACGCCTGAATCCGGGGCAGGTACGTCGCCGGCGCGTACACCGCGAACCCGGCCGGCTCGTCGTCGACGTACAACACGATCCCGGCGGTCCCCCAGTCGAGCAGCAACTGGGACAGCCAGGCTTCCTTCTCCAGCGCGGTGTCACCGTCCCGGGCGGCCTGGCGCGCGGCCACCGGGTCCAGTTGCCAGAACACACAGTCACGGCAGGGCACCGGAAGCTCGCCGAGATTGGCGAGCGTCAGCGGTTCCACCCGTCGGGCCATCAGCGCATCCGATCGGCAATACAGGCTGTTAGCTTCGTCACGGTCCGTATGTCATCGGGCGGCTGGCTCGGCCGCCGGTTCAGGGACGGGGGACGGAGTCCGCGCGTCCGTGGTGCGGGTCGCCTCAGGGGCGACGTACCGCTGCTGCACCTTCCCTGCGGGTTGCCGCCTGAACAGCTCGCCCGCGAACCCGGCCAGCACGCCCACCGCCAAACCACCGAGCGTCCAGCCGGCTGTCCTGCCCACGCTCATCCTTGATCCGCCTTCCGAGTCCACCTCTCAGGCCGCACCATCCCGGCCGGCTGTCTCAGCAGCCAGATTCCGGCATGGTCGAACCTGCCCCTATAAGGCATGGTAGTGAGAGGTCACGCCGATCCCCAGCCCCGACCGGGGTCTGTCGACGTAACCTGGTGACTTCCCCCTCGATCACCGTTGGAGTGGCCCCCGTGAGTGCTGACGTGCCCGATGTCCGGCAGACCCGACTCGACAACTACGTCGAGGCGTACGCAGCCCGGACCAAGGGCATGACCGCATCGGAGATCCGAGCGCTGTTCTCGGTCGCCAGTCGGCCGGAGGTGGTGTCGCTCGCCGGCGGCATGCCGAACATCGGCGGTCTGCCGCTCGACGTGGTCGGCGGCGCGGTCCGCGACCTGGTGACCGACAACGGCGCCACCGCCATGCAGTACGGCTCCGGCCAGGGCGACCCGACGCTCCGCGACCAGATCTGCGACATCATGCGGTTGGAGGGCATCGAGGCCCATCCGGACGACGTCGTGGTCACGGTCGGCAGCCAGCAGGCGGTCGACCTGGTGACGCGGGTGTTCTGCGATCCCGGCGACGTGGTGATCTGCGAGGCGCCGTCGTACGTCGGCGCGCTCGGCGTCTTCCGGGCGTACCAGTGTGAGGTGGTGCACGTCGCGATGGACGACGACGGCGTCGTACCGGAGGCGCTGGAGCAGGCGATCGCGTCGGTGCGCGCGGCCGGCAAGCGGATCAAGTTCTTCTACACGATCCCGAACTTCCACAACCCGGCCGGGGTTTCGCTGTCCGACGAGCGGCGGGCGCGGGTGCTGGAGATCTGTCAGCAGGCCCAGCTGCTGATCCTCGAGGACAATCCGTACGGGTTGCTCGGGTTCGAGGGCGAGCCGCAGAAGGCGCTGCGGGCGGCGGATCGCGAAGGCGTCATCTACCTCGGGTCGTTCTCGAAGACGTTCGCCCCCGGGTTCCGGGTCGGCTGGGCCGTCGCGCCGCACGCCGTACGGGAGAAACTCGTGCTGGCGCAGGAGTCCGCGACGCTGTGCCCGCCGACGTTCAGTCAGCTCGCGATCTCGTCGTACCTGGTCCGGCACGACTGGATGGGGCAGGTGAAGCAGTTCCGGGAGATGTACCGCGAGCGCCGCGACGCGATGCTCGCGGCGTTGACGGAAAAGATGCCAGCGGCAACCACCTGGACCCGGCCGCGGGGTGGGTTCTACGTCTGGCTGACGTTGCCGGAAGGGCTGGACGCGAAGGCGATGCTGCCCCGGGCGGTCACGGCGCGGGTCGCGTACGTGCCCGGAACGGCGTTCTTCGCCGACGGTTTCGGCTCCCAGTGCATGCGACTGTCGTACTGTCATCCGACGCCGGAGCGCATCACCGAAGGCGTCGGCAGGCTCGCCGCGGTGATCAACGAGGAGCTCGAACTCCGGCAGACGTTCGGCCCGCTGACACCAGGCGCCGGCCACGGCTACGACGCCCCAGGACCAGAACTGAGCTAGGTTCCGGTTCGCAAAGGTTGCGCAAGGGACCTACGGGCGGGCGGGGGTCCAGGATGCGGTAGGGGTACCGTTCGAGTGGGCCTCGGGACCGGCGACCGTGCCGGAGTCGCCCACGAGTGATCGGGATATTTGTGATGAGTGATCTGGGTCGAGTGCTGGTACTGGCAGGTGGACTGTCGCACGAGCGGGACGTCTCGCTGAGGTCCGGCCGCCGAGTGGCGGACGCCCTGCGCAGTGTCGGCGTGGAGGTCGAGCAACGCGACGTCGACGCCTCCCTGGTCGATCGTCTGCGCCAGGATCCCCCGGACGCGGTCTTCCCCGTCCTGCACGGTGTCACCGGCGAGGACGGCGCACTCCGCCAGGTCCTCGACCTGTACGGCGTTCCGTACGTCGGAGCCGACGCGGCAGCGTGCCGTACGGCGTTCGACAAGCCCGTGGCCGCGACGGTCGTCGGCGCTGCGGGACTGCACACGCCTGCATCGGTTGTGCTCGGGCATGACACGTTCCGCGAGCTGGGTGCCGCTGCGCTGATGGAGGCTGTGATCCAGCAGATCGGTCTGCCGCTGGTCGTGAAGCCGGCCCGGGGCGGTTCGGCGCTGGGTGCTTCGATCGTGCGGTCTGCCGAGGAACTGCCGTCGGCGATGGTGAACTGCTACGCGTACGGTCCGGTCGCGTTGATCGAGCAGTACATCGACGGGACCGAGGTGGCCGTGACTGTCGTCGACGTCGGCGACGGTCCGCGGGCGCTGCCTGCTGTGGAGATCCGTCCGGACTCGGGGTTCTACGACTACGAGGCGCGCTACACGGCTGGGGCGACGCAGTTCGTCGTACCTGCGCGACTGGAGCCTGAAGCCGCCGGTGCGTGCGCTGCAGCCGCTGTGCAGGCGCACCAGGCGCTGTGCCTGCGTGACCTGTCCAGGACGGACCTCGTGGTGGACGCGGCCGGTGTGCCGTGGTTCCTCGAGGTGAATGTGGCGCCCGGAATGACCGAGACGTCACTCGTCCCGCTGGCCGCCGAGGCAGCCGGGATCGAGCTCGGCGTCCTCTGCCGCGACCTCCTCGCCACCGCAGCAGCCCGCTGAGAAGTACCTCAATGCCCGACCCCCACGATCCGCCTTCCACCGACCCCGCCACCCCGACCGATGCCGTGATCCCCAGCACGACACATGTCGCTGGCTCCGGCGCAGCGGGTCCCAGGAAGTCCGACACCGCGGCTGGTGGGAGCTCCGACACCGCGGGTGGTGCGAGGTCCGACACGGCGGGTAGTGGGAACTCCGACACCGCGGGTGGCGGGAACTCTGATGCCGCGGGTGGTCCGGGCTCCGACGCGGGTAGTGGGAGCTCTCGCGCTGCGGGTAGTGGGAGCTCTCGCGCTGCGGGTAGTGGGAGCTCTCGCGCTGCGGGTGGTGCGAGCTCCGATGCCGCGGGTGGTGGGAGTTCTGCTCGGTCGCTGTGGCGGACGGCGTTGGCGCCCCGGTGGGTCGGTCTTCTCGTGCTCGCCCTGGCGCTCGCGTCGGTCATGACGGTCATGGGCGTGTGGCAACTAGGTGTGTATCAGTCGAAGACGGCCGATGCCACCGCCCAGCGCGCTGCCGCACCTCCGGTCCCGCTGCGGTCGTTGTTCTCGATCGACGAGGGCCTCCCATCGAAGGCTGTCGGCCGTCGAGTGACCGTGGACGGCACCTGGGGCCCGGCTGCGGACCAGGTCCTCGTCGCCGACCGCCTGCAGGACGGGCGAGCTGGACTGTGGGTCGTTTCGCCGTTGAAGCTCTCCAGTACCGACGCGGTGATGATCGTCCGCGGGTGGGTTGCCTCACCTTCTGACCGAGCCGTCACCGCGCCCTCCGGACCGGTGCGGTTGAGTGGGTCCGTAGTGGCCTCCGAAGCAGAGGACTCGTCGGACGATGCCGCCAAGGGACGAGTGCTGTCGTCGCTGCGCATCCCGACGATCGTGCACCTGGTGAACTACCGGTTGTACGACGCATTCGTCGTACAGTCCGCTGTGGACTCAGGCGTCGTACCCTCCCCCGCACCCGCGGTCGTCGCACCGCCCCCGCCCCCCACAGACCACGCCGGCCTGCGCAACGTCGCATACGCCGTCCAGTGGTGGATCTTCGCCGCCTTCACCCTCTGGATGTGGGCCCGCATGGTCCTGGACGCCCACCGCGACCCGAAAGACCCCACGACAACCACCTCCGCCCCAGGCGCCCCCGCCCCAGGCGCCTCCGGGACAGGTGACTCCGGGACAGGTGACTCCGGGACAGGTGACCGTGTCGGGGAGGCTGTGGAGTCAAGCGGTACCGTTTCAGCGTGACTTCCTCTGCCGACCCCGCCACCTCCGCCGGCGCGCAGCCGCTCACTCCGGCCGTCCGCGGCGCGCTGACCCGCTACCGCGTGATCGCGTACGTCGTCGGCGTGATGCTGCTCCTGCTGCTGTTCGTCGCGATGCCGCTGAAGTACCTGGGTGACAACCCCGGCGCGATGAACGTGATCGGCCCCCTGCACGGCTTCCTGTACGTCGTGTACCTGCTCGGCACGTTCGACCTCTTCCGCCGAGTCCGCTGGTCCTTCCCCCGCCTGGTCCTGATGGCCGTCGCAGGAACGATCCCCTTCCTCTCGTTCTACGCCGAACGCAAAACCACCCACGAACTGCTCGGCCGCTAACCCCCGTCACACCGCCCTCTGAAGCACTACCGCGAGCACTCTCGCCCGCCCGTCGCACGGATCCACTCCAACCACTTGCGGGCTGTATCACCGGTAGCGGGCTACATCCCGCCACCGATCACATAACCCGCCTCCCGGAGGCCGTCACCCGCGGCGCAGGACGCGAGACCCGCGGCGCAGAGTGCGAGACCCGCGGCGCAGAGTGCGAGACCCGCGGCGCAGGACGCCAGACTCGCGGCGCAGCACGCGAGATCCGCGGCGCAGCACGCGAGACACAGGGGCGCGTGCCCAGGGGCGCGAGACACAGGAACCGGAGGCGCGATGCACGACGCGGACGACGGCAATCGGGACTGGGAATAGGAAGCGGCTACTGGGCACCTGCTATTTCAGGTGCCCAGTAGCCGTTTCCTGTCCCCACCCTCCACCTGTGCCCCACGGCTGCCCCGCCCCCGCCGCGTACTGCTCCGCGGTCGACGACTCGGTCCACTCGAATGCAGAGCTTGACCCGCGATCTGCACAAGGCCGTCGTGGACTCGATATCGATGGCCGCGCTACCCCCGCTGGAGAGCGGCTGTCCCGCTGGAGCGGCTGTCCTGCTAGAGCGGCTGTTCTGCTAGAGCGAGCGGCGGTCGTCCTGCGGCGTGTTCGGGTTCGTTCGACAACCCTCCAGCGCCGGACGGGACACGGCGTCGAGGTCAGCAAGGCGCTCGCCGCGTTGGCCGCTCCTCCACTGCCGGCCCTGGCCGACACCCCCGCGGAGTGGGCGGCACCCACCTTCTCAACCCGCCCACGCAATGTTTCACATGAAACATTGCGTCAAGTGTCGACATTGATTTGTCGACATATCTCCCTGGCGATCTATTGCACTAGTTCGCACCACGAACTAGCTCTGTGAGCGCGATCCTAAGCCATCTCGTCGAACTTACATCCCTGTGATTCCCAAGACCGATCCCTCCGAGAGCCGCCTCAGCAACCCCCGTTTCACGGCTCGCTAGGCCCCGGATTCACGTCGTACGGCGTAGTGGAGGCGAACCGCACCGGCCGCATCCGACTGCGCCGAGAGCAACTGCAGTCGCGTCGGAAACTCACCGACCGCGAGCGGCGATCCGTCCATGACCGACGGCGTCCCGAGTCCGCCGACCAGTGCGGGCGCCAGCTTCAGGTGCAGCTCGTCGATCAGATCTGCCCGCAACAGCGCACCGTTCAACCCGCCGCCGGCGTTCGACAGGATGCACGAAACGCCGAGTTCCGTTCCCATCGCAGCCACTGCTCGGCTCAGATCGACACGCTCCTCGCCGACAACGAGGTAGCAGATGCGTTCCCGGCGGAGGTACCCGAGGTAGTCGGCCGGAGTCGACCGCGCCACCAGAACCAGTGCATCCCAGTTCTCGTGTCTCTCCGTCCAACGCACTCGTCCGCGACTGTCGACGACGGTGAACCACATGTGCAACGGCGACCGCTGCTCGATGACATCCGCCGGAAGGAAGTGTTTGTAGAGCCCGACCGGGTCGCCGTCGTACGTGGGCAGCCGGGCAGGGATCTCGTCCTCACTCACCAGGCTGCCGCTGCCTTCCAGGACGGCATTACACCCATACCGCTGCCTGACGCTCTCCATGACGTCGATCGCGACCGAGTCCGGCGACTGCGGCGTCATCGACGCCCACAGTTCCGAACTTGGCCGATGCATCAAGAGTGCGTTCCGGGTGAGCGCGACCTTGCCGTCGGCGCTCGCCTCCACGTTGACCACCACACGCGGTCGCTTCTGCACTGCGTCCTCCCCCGGCTCGCTGGATGGGTGGACGCCAAGTTCTACCAGCGGCCGCCGACAATTCGGCAGGCATGTTCGCGGCTGGACCGCGGGGGGTGAGGTCAGTCGTCGGTGGACTTACCCGGGTCCATCAGGCTGACGATGCGCTCCAGGTCGTCCACCGAGGCGAACTCGACGGTGATCTTGCCCTTCGTCTTGCCGAGGTCGACCTTGACGCGGGTTTCGAACCGGTCGGAGAGCCGGTCGGCCAAGTCGACCAGCCGCGGTGCGACCGGCTTGTTGCGGCGGCGCGCCGGTGTGGGATCCTCGGCGCTCATGTCGCCGAGCGAAACGATCTCCTCGACCGTCCGCACCGACAGGCCCTCGGCAACGATCCGCTGCGCGAGCCGCTCGATCGCGTCTCCGCTGGGAAGACCGAGCAGCGCCCGCGCATGGCCGGCGGACAGCACGCCGGCCGCGACCCGACGCTGAACGGAGGCCGGCAGCTTCAGCAGCCGCAGCGTGTTGGAGATCTGCGGCCGGGACCGCCCGATCCGCGTCGCGAGGACTTCCTGCGTGCACCCGAAGTCGTCGAGCATCTGCTGGTACGCCGCCGCCTCTTCCAGTGGGTTCAGCTGGCTCCGGTGGAGGTTCTCCAGGAGCGCGTCCCGCAGCATCGCGTCGTCCGACGTGTCCCGCACGATCGCCGGGATCGTCGCGAGCCCGGCCTGCTGCGTCGCGCGCCAGCGTCGCTCGCCCATGACGAGCTCGTACGAGTCGCCCTCGAGCCGGCGTACGACGATCGGCTGGAGGAGTCCGATCTCCTTGACGGAGTGGACGAGCTCCTCCATCGCCTCCTCGTCGAAGACCGTCCGCGGCTGCTTCGGGTTCGGCGTGATCTTGTCGACGTCGATCTCCGCGAACGACGCCCCCGGCACCGCGGCCAACTCCGGTCCCTGCGGCTCCGCCGGCGTCGTCACCGGGGGTGCCCCCGGGATCGAGCTCGACTTGCTGCCGAGAGTCGTGGTGCCAGGCGCCGGCGAGCTGGGGATCAGCGCACCAAGTCCGCGTCCGAGTCGGGTGTTCATCGCGCTCCCTCGAGGTCGACATCCTGCTGAGCTACTGCTGGCCTACCACAACGCACACCGGACTCCGCTACTCCCGTACCGGCCCTCGTGTCCCGTTTCACGTGAAACGGTGCGTCAGGCGTTGTTCCGCATGGCGATCTCGCGGGACGCCTCGAGATAGGACAGTGCACCGGCCGACGCCGGGTCGTACGCGAGCACGGTCTGCCCGTGGCTCGGAGCCTCCGAGATCCGCACCGAACGCGGCACGGCGGTCCGCAGTACGGCGTCCTTGAAGTGGCCACGCACCTCGGCGGCGACTTCACCAGCCAGCTTTGTGCGGGCGTCGTACATGGTCAGCAGAATCGTCGACACGTCGAGCCCGGGGTTCAGGTGGGACTTGACCATGTTGATGTGGCGGAGCAGCTGCGACAGGCCCTCCAGTGCGTAGTACTCGCTCTGGATCGGGACCAGCACCTCGCGCGCCGCGGTCAGCGCGTTCACCGTCAGCAGGCCGAGTGACGGCGGGCAGTCGATGAAGACGTAGTCGTACTTCTCGCCGGCGGCCTCGGTCTCGGCCAGGTAGGCCTCGAGCACGGTCTTCAGCCGGCTCTCCCGCGCTACGAGGCTGACGAGCTCGATCTCCGCGCCGGCCAGGTCGATCGTTGCCGGGACCACCTGGATCCCGGGGTGTTCCGCGCACGGCTGGATCAGCTTGCCGAGCGGCTCACCTTCGATGACCGCCTCGTACACCCCCGGCGTACCTTCGGCGTGGTCGATGCCCAGGGCCGTCGATGCGTTGCCCTGCGGGTCGAGATCGATGACCAGGATCTTCGCGCCGTACAGAGCGAGGCCGGCTGCGACGTTGACCGTCGTCGTGGTCTTGCCGACACCACCCTTCTGGTTGGCGACGACGAAGACTCGGGTCTGGTCGGGCAGCGGGAATTCACGGCCCATCGTGCGTCCTTCATTCACCAGCAGGGTCCGTTCGGTCGCGGCGGCGATCGGAGTCTCGAGGAGTCGTCGCTGAAGCTCGTCCGACGTGGCCCGCGCGGCGATCTGTGCGGCAGTCATAGCGCCCATTCCAATAGGTGCGGGACTTGGCCCGAAGAGGATGTCTGTAGGGGTCGGGGCGGGTCTACCCCCAGCTCCGTCCACAGGCTTCTGTGGACGAATTCCCGTCTGCGGGGGCAGTTTCATGTGGTCGTCATCCACAGGCGGTGGAGACTCCGAAAGGTCCGGCTCGACGTCCACCAGTGACGCCGAATCGGGCCCGGAACCATCATCCCGCATGTCCGGCGTTTCACGTGAAACGGACGCCGCGTCGTCAGCCACCGGACTGTCGAGACCGGCTGCCGCAGCGGCTCGGAGTCCCGAAGTGTCGATCGGCGGCGACAGGGATGGCTGCTCGGCAGCCGGTGTCGAAGAGGTCTGTGCTGGGGCAGTGGGAGCGGGCTCTTGACTCACCACCTGAACGGCGGAGTCTGGTTCGGTCGGCCAGCCGATGCCCTGTGACGACGTCGGCACGCCGGTGCTCTTCTCGGGCCACCCGAGGGCACGACTCACCAACCCGCTCACCTCCCGTGTCTTCCGTGCCGGGATCCCCCTGCAGCACGTCCGGCCACAATACTCACCACAGTCGTGGGGTTGGCCAGTTCATCGCCGCCGAGTTGGTGAATATGACAAAGCTCTGCGCCGAGCTTCATCAATTCGCGCTCTGAGGCGTCCAGTTCCTCCTCTGCAGACGCCCCTTTCATCGCCAGCATGAGTCCGCCCTCGACACACAACGGCAGACACCACCTGGCCAACTTGGCCAACGGAGCGACGGCCCGAGACGTCACCACGTCGTACGACGCCGGCGGCAGGTCCTCCGCCCTCGCCCGGACGACGGTCGCGTTCTCGAGCTCGAGCAGGTCGACCGCTTCCTCGAGGAAGGTGGTGCGTCGCAGCAACGGCTCGACGAGATCGACCTGGAGATCGGGGCGGACGATCGCGAGCACGATGCCCGGTAGACCGGCACCGGTGCCGACGTCGGCGACCGATGACTCCTCCGGGATCAGCCGCTCGACGACGGCACAGTTCAACAGGTGCCGATCCCAGAGCCGCGGGACCTCGCGCGGGCCGATCAGTCCTCGCAGGGTCCCCTCGGTCGCCAGCAACTCGGCGTACGCCGAAAGCGGCACCGCCGCCCGTGGAAACAGCTTCTCCACGAGCGGCGGTGTTTCACGTGAAACGTAATTCGTCATTGCGGCATCGTCATGGCTGGATCACCACGCGGCGGCGGGGTTCTTCGCCCTCGGACTCCGACGTCAGGCCGGCGGCCGCGACGACGTCGTGCACGACCTTGCGCTCGAACGGCGTCATCGGGTCGAGCCGTACCGGGGTGCCGGTCGCCTTCGCCTCTTCGACCGCCTTGCGGCCGACCTCTTCGAGCTCCGCCTTCCGGTTGGCTCGGTAGTTCGACACGTCGAGCATCAGCCGCGACCGCTCACCGGTCTCCCGGTACACGGCCAGCCGGGTCAGCTCCTGGAGCGCCTCCAGCACCTTGCCGTTCTCACCGACCAGGTTGTTCAGCTCGGCGCCGACGATGGAGACCGCGGCCCGGTCGCCGTCGATGTCCATGTCGATGTCGCCGTCGAGATCGGCGATGTCGAGCAATTCCTCGAGGTAGTCCGCCGCGATATCGCTCTCGGCCTCGAGCGCCTTCAGGCGGTCGCTACCGGAGTTCGTACTGGCGGACTGCTCCGCCGTGTCGGTGTTCTGCATGCCGTCAGTCACGGGCACTCCTTCACAATGTCGGGATCCGCCTCACGGGGACCCGGGGCATTCAAAAGCAAGAGAGGAACTCGGGGTCCGCGGGGTCAGCGCGAGCCGCCGGAGCGCTTCTGCGCCGCCTTCTTCTGCGCGGCCGACTTCGCCGCGGGCTGGCGCTTCGCTCCCGTACCCTTCTTGCCGGCCGGCTGCTTCTTGGCAGCACCGGCCTGAGTCTTGTTCGGAGTGTCCTGCGGCCGCGGGGCGTCCTCCGGAGTCGACGAGGACGTCTGGCCGTTGTTCGCCGCGGCCGCGCCACCTCCCACCGGACCGGTGGTCTTCCGGTCGCTGCGCGACTGCCGCTTCGGCTGCTGTCGCTGCGCCGGACGACGGTCCGTGGTCTCGGTGTCGGTCCCCTCGTCCGCCGTACCCGGGACGCCCTCGTCGGCCGAGCGGCCGTGGCGCAGGTTGCTCTCGCGCTTCCGGGCCTGCATCGCGTCGTACGCCGGAGTGCCCGGAGCGGGGTTGCGGCGGATCACGTAGAACTGCTGGCCCATGGTCCACACGTTGGAGACGAACCAGTAGATCAGCACACCGATCGGGAAGTTGAAGCCACCGACGAGGAAGAAGATCGGGAAGACGTACAGCATGATCTTCTGCATCTGCGCGGCCTGGCCGGTGAGGGCCTCCTTCGGCATGTTCTTGCGCATCAGCTGCAGCTGCGTGGTGAACATCGTCGCCGTCATCAGGATGATCAGCACGATCGCGACGACCTTGACGTTGCCGGCGCCGTCGCCGTTCGCCTTCAGGAAGGTCTGCGAGATCTCGGCGCCGAAGATCTTCGCATGCTGCAGCGACTGGACGTGCGGATCCATGATGCTGCTGTGCGTCTTGCCCTTCGACGCGTAGTCGAGCACGCGGAACAGGGCCAGGAAGATCGGCGACTGCAGCAGCAGCGGCAGGCACGAGGAGAACGGGTTGGTCCCGGTCTCCTTGTACAGCTTCATCATTTCCTGACCGAGCTTCTCCCGGTCGTGGCCGTACTTCTTCTGCAGCTCCTTCATCTTCGGCTGCAGCAGTTGCATGTTCCGGCTGGAGCGGATCTGCCGGACGAACAGTGGAATCAGCAGGGTCCGGATGACGATCGTCAGGCCGGCGATCGAGAGCGCCCAGGCCCAGCCGCCGTTCGGGTCGAGCACCTGGCCGAGCAGCCAGTGCCACCCGACCAGCAGTGCCGATACGGCCCAGTACAGCGGCGTCATCACCGTGTTGAACAGGTCTACGATCCCGTCCCACACCGCGAGCCCGGGGATGGCCAGAAGAGTCACTCACACACCTCGCTGCACAGGCCCGGCGTCGGCTGACGGTCCGGGCTGGTTGGCGGAGAGAGACTCTCCGCGCTGGTCGACATCTCTGGGAGGAACGGGGTCGTAGCCTCCGGGGTTCCACGGGTGGCAGCGAAGGAGTCGTCTCCCCGCCAGCCAGCTACCGCGCACCGCACCGTGGCGTTCGACCGCTTCCAAGGCATACGCCGAACAACTCGGGTAGAACCTGCAGACCTGCCCGTAGAGCGGGCTGATCAGCAGCCGGTACAACTTCAGGAAACCGATGATCCCGCTGCGTACGGGATTGACGCGCATCATGGCCGCAGCGCCCGGCTCAGGGCGCCGTCGACGTCGGCCGCGAGCTCGTCGTACGACGCCGCGGCGGACGACGGGAGCGCGCGGACGACGGTCAGGCTGCCGGCCGGGAGATCGGAGAGCCGCGTGGCCATCACCGCACGCAGACGGCGGTGGACCCGGTTCCGCAGAACCGCATTGCCCACCGCCTTGTTCACAACGAATCCGACGCGCGCCGGGCCGGATTCACCGGCCTGCGCCAGCACGTGCAGAACCACCACGCGTCGCGCCGCGCGCCGTCCGGACCGGACGGCGCGACGGAAGTCGTCGGACCGGCGCAACCGGTTCGACGCGGGCAACACGAGGTGGTCACCGTCAAATGGGTCGCTCAGGCCGCGAGGCGCTGACGACCCTTGCCACGGCGGGCGGCGATGATCGCGCGACCCGCACGGGTACGCATCCGAAGACGGAAGCCGTGCTTCTTGTGCCGACGACGGTTGTTCGGCTGGAACGTCCGCTTGCTCACTGGAATGACTCCGGTTACTCGAGAACACAAAATGTCGACAAATCCACTGATTGGATCTGTCCAAGGTGCCTGTCCTGCACACCGTCGGAGAACCAGAGAACAGATCCCGCAGGGAGCGCAGCACGAAACGGCCGGCTCAACACCGACCGATCCACGGTACGTGCCTGCTTGTGGACAGGTCAAACCAGGTATCCCCAGACTTTTCCACAGGCATGTGGACAGGATAGTGGGCAACCGATCGGGCCAGTGTTCGTCACTGTCCGACCGGAACGACGACAGAGAGCGATTTCGCACCACGACTACGCTCCGGCGTCCACCCGACACGCCGCAGGTTGCCCCCAATTTGCTGTTCATAGCCTGTGGATGACGGCTTGAAGGTGCCTGCTCGGACTTGTTAGCGTCACTCCCTCACACCAGAGGTCCCACACCCCGCGATCGGTAACCAACTTGCTCCGGCGGTCGTTCACAACTGTGGACAACCGTGTGGACAGAGGCCGTACGGTGGTCGGGTCGAACGGTCGCGCAGCCCGGGATCAACTCCGGATCGCGCCGGCCACCGCAGCGACGAAATCGGGGAGCAACGCGTGGTCGAGGACCATTCCGCCAGTGCGGAATTCACACCGGTGGAATTCACCCCCGAGTACCGGGCGGAGTACGGCGCGGACGGCCGGCAGGACCTTCGGCCCGAACCCGACGCCGACATCCGTCCCGAGCCCGAGGCGAACTTCCGCACCGAGGTCCGGCCCGTGCCGGAGCCGCTCCCTCGCGCCGACACGGGACCGGTGACGCCACTGCAGCCACCTGCTCCAACGCCGGCACCGACGCCGGCACCGACCCAGACGCCGACACCGCGGATGGACCCGGGCGACTATCTGAGCCCGTCGCTTCCGATCCCGATGCCCGAGCCGCCCGCCGCGGGGTACCGCCCCGCGCCGCCCGCGTCTCCCTACGGCTACCGCTCCGACCTGGAGCGTGCAGCCACTGATCTTCCGTCCGGCCCGGCGCAGTCCACGGCAGGTACGACGTACTTCGGTGCGGCGCCGGCCGTCAATCAGTACCCCGGTGCGGGTGACGCCTGGGGTACGACGGATTGGGGTACTGGGGGCGGCGATGCACGAGGCGCGGTACCGATCGAGGGGGAGGCACGTGTGGACGATGCAGCCACCAACCAGTGGTCACCCGACAGCCGGCCAACGCAGGAGAGCGCGGCCGCGCACCCGACCGCCGAACACCCTCCAGCCGAGCTCCCCCTACCTGAGCCTGTAGCTCCTCCAGAGCCGGGCACCGACCAACTCTTCTCCGAGGCGCAGCTCCCGGAACAGCACACCCAGGACCACCAGGCGCCCGAACAGCAGGCGCCCGAACAGCAGGCGCCTGAACACCAGGTGCCCGAACAGCAGGCGCCCACTCAGCAGGCACCCGAGCAGCATGTGCCGACTCAGCAGGCACCTGTCGAGCACACACCTGACCAGCAGCCGGCTGAGCCCACCGCACCGCAAGAGCAGGTGACGCAGCAAGAGCACGTGGCACAGCAAGAGCACGTAGCTCAGCAGCAGGTCCCGCAGCAGCACGCTCCGCAAGAGCACGCCCAGCAAGCACCTCAGCAAGCACCTCAGCACCACGCTCCGCAGGAGCACGCTCAGCAGGAGCACGCTCCGCAGGCACCTCAGCAGCAGGCACCTCAGCAGCAGGCACCTCAGCAGCACGTGCCGCAACAGCAGGTGCCGCAACAGCCCACTCACCAGCCGCTTCCGGCAGCTGCGCACAACTCTGCGCCCCAGGACGCGGTTCCTCAGCAGTCCGGATACCAGCAGCCGGCCCAGCAACCGCAGTACGCCCAGCAGCCGAGTGACCAGCAGTCAGCTCCGCAGCACCCGGGCTCACAGCAGCAGGCCCCGCAACAGCAAACGCCGCATCATCAAGCCCCACAGCAGCAGGCACCACAGCAGCAGGCGCCCCAACAGCAGGCACCCCAACAGCAGGGGCAGCCCCAGCAGGGGCAGGCGCCGGCGGTTACGGATCTTGGGGAGGCTTGGGCTCGGGTGCTTGCGGGTCTGCCGCCGAACCAGCGGGCCTGGCTGACCAACTCGCGTCCGGTCACGTTGCACGAGAGCACCGCGATCGTCGCCGTACCCGACGACTTCACCCGCGGTCAGCTCGAGACGCGCCTCCGCCCCGACCTGGAGCGGATCCTCACCGAGAGCTTCGGTCGGGACATCCGGATCGCAGTCACGGTCGACCCGTCCCTCGACCCGGAGGTCCGAGAGCAGCAGGCTCCCCAGCAACCGCAGTACACGCAGCAGCCGGTGCAGAACCCACAGCAGCACTCCCAGCACGCACCGCAACAGCAGCCGATGCAGCAGCAACCGATGCAGCCGGCTCAGCAGCAACCCGCCGTACGCGAACCGCTCCGCACCGACGGCGCGTTCCAGCCGACCATCCAGTCCGCGCTGACCGACCCGGACAACCAGTTCAGCCAGCCTCCGGCCCAAGCGCCGCAGCACTACCAGCAGCAGCCGCAACAGTCTTCGTTCGGCCAGCCGCTCGGATCGGTCGCCCCGCCGCCGAACGGCTCGACGCAGTCAGCCACCGAGGCGCAGGGTGAAGCTCGGCTCAACCCGAAGTACACCTTCGAGACCTTCGTCATCGGTAGCTCGAACCGCTTCGCTCACGCGGCCGCGGTCGCTGTCGCGGAAGCGCCGGGCAAGGCCTACAACCCGCAGCTGATCTACGGCGACTCCGGTCTGGGCAAGACCCACCTGCTGCACGCGATCGGGCACTACGTCCGCAGTCTCTACACCGGCGCCCGCGTGCGGTACGTCTCCAGCGAAGAGTTCACCAACGACTTCATCAACGCGATCCGCGACGACAAGGCCTCCCAGTTCCAGCGCCGGTACCGCGATGTCGACGTACTGCTGATCGACGACATCCAGTTCCTGGAAGGCAAGATCCAGACCCAGGAAGAGTTCTTCCACACCTTCAACACGCTGCACAACGCGAACAAGCAGATCGTGATCAGCTCCGACCGCGCGCCGAAACGCCTGGAGGCGCTGGAGGACCGGCTGCGGAACCGGTTCGAGTGGGGCCTGATCACCGACATCCAGCCGCCCGACCTCGAGACCCGGATCGCGATCCTGCGGAAGAAGGCCGCCACCGAGCGGCTGACGGCGCCGCCGGAGGTGCTGGAGTTCATCGCGTCGAAGGTGCAGACGAACATCCGGGAGCTCGAGGGCGCCCTGATCCGCGTCACCGCGTTCGCCAGCCTGAACCGGCAGCCGGTCGACCTCAGCCTCGCCGAGATCGTGCTGAAGGACCTGATTCCCGAAGGCAGCAAGCCCGAGGTGACCGCGAGCATGATCATGGGCCAGACCGCGTCGTACTTCGGTCTCTCGATCGACGACCTGTGCGGTTCGAGCCGCAGCCGGGTGCTCGTGACGGCCCGTCAGATCGCCATGTATCTGTGCCGCGAGCTGACCGATCTGTCGCTGCCGAAGATCGGCCAGCAGTTCGGCGGCCGCGACCACACGACGGTGATGCACGCCGAACGGAAGATCCGGCAACTGATGTCGGAACGGCGCAGCGTCTTCAATCAGGTCACCGAACTGACCAACCGGATCAAGCACCAGGCCAAGCAGCAATAACCACACAGGCTGGGGACACAGCTGTGGAAAACTGTGGGTATCGCCGTGGAAAGGTCCGGTCGGAGTGTGGATTCGCTGTGGGGACAGATTTCGCCGTCCACGGCCGTCCCCAGCACAAGCGAGCGTCGTCCACACGGCGTCCCCACCCCGAAACAGGGTCTGACCTGCGAAGTCGGGGCTTTTCCACAGTATCCACCGGTGCGAAGAACACTATGGAATCTGTAGAGAGATCGAAGGCCACAAAACGATCGAGCGGCCCGATCTGGGGAAAACCCCGATCTCGCGCCGGCTTGCCGGACCTGTCAGGCTGTTCCCGGAAGCACGAAAAGCACGACCGGTACGACGACGACGCGACCCGCCCGAAGCGCCACGTCTGGCCCGATTGGCGCACAGCACACTTGTCCGTGGCAGGATCTGCCTGGCACACAGCCGAAACAGGAGGCACCCAGCGGTGAAGTTTCGCGTCGAGCGCGACGTACTGGCCGAGTCGGTGGCCTGGGCCGCGCGCAGTTTGCCCAGTCGTCCCAGCGTCCCGATCCTTGCCGGCCTTCTGGTCGAGGCCGAGGACGGGCAGATCACCCTGTCCGGCTTCGACTACGAGACCTCGGTCCGGGTGACGGTCCCCGCGCAGGTGGCCGACGCCGGCAAGTGCCTGATCTCCGGCCGGCTTGTCGCCGACATCTCCAAGAGTCTTCCGAACCAGCCCGTGGACGTCGCGGTGGACGGCGCGAAGGCACAGGTCACCTGTGGCAGTTCGCGCTTCACGCTCCAGACGCTTCCCACAGAGGAATATCCGGCCCTTCCGGAGCTTCCGGCGGCCAGCGGCACGGTGAAGGCCGACGTCTTCGCCCAGGCCGTCTCACAGGTCGTGACCGCGGCCGGCCGTGAGGACACGCTGCCGGTGCTGACCGGTGTCCGGGTCGAGATCGAGGGCTCCACGATCTCCCTGCTGGCCACCGACCGCTACCGGTTGGCGATCCGTGAGCTGGAGTGGAACCCACAGTCCCCCGATGCCTCGGCCGCTGCGCTGATTCCGGCGCGTGTGCTGTCCGAGACGGCGAAGGCGATGACCGGCTCCGACGTGATCGTCTCGCTGGCCGCGCCTGGTACCGGTGACGGCATCGTCGGCTTCGAGGGTGAGGTGGCCGGCGGCAGTCGCCGTGCGACCACCCGGTTGCTGGACGGCGAGTTCCCGAAGGTCCGCGGCATCATCCCGACCGACGCGGCGATCGCGACCCGGGTCCGGATCGACACTGCGACCCTTGTCGAGGCCGTCAAGCGCGTCGCCCTCGTCGCCGAGCGCAACGCTCCGGTCCGGTTGACCTTCGAGGAGGACACCGTGACGCTCGACGCCGGCAGCGGTGACGAGGCGCAGGCGTCCGAGTCGCTCGAGGCGCGGGTCGTCGGCGAGCCGGTGACCGTAGGCTTCAATCCGACGTACCTGCTCGACGGTCTCGGCGCGATCGGTACGCCGGTTGCGCACCTGGCCTTCACGCAGGCCACGAAGCCGGCCGAACTGACCGGTGTGAGGGACTTCGACGGCGAACCGATCAGCGAGTTCCGCTACGTGCTGATGCCGGTCCGCCTGAACAGCTGAACACCAACAGAACAAGGGGATTCACGATGGAGCTCGGCCTTGTCGGTCTCGGCAAGATGGGCGGCAACATGCGCCAGCGGATCCGCAACGCCGGTCACACGGTGGTCGGATTCGACCACAACCAGGACATCTCCGACGCCAAGGACCTGGCCGACATGGTCGGCAAGCTCACCGCGACCGACCAGCCGAAGGTCGTCTGGGTGATGGTCCCGGTGCAGGCGATCGACCCGGTCGTCACCGAGCTGGCCGAGCTGCTCTCCCCCGGCGACATCGTCATCGACGGCGGCAACAGCCGCTGGACCGACGACACCCGTCGTGCCGCCCAGCTCGCCGAGAAGGACATCCGCTTCGTCGACTGCGGCGTCTCCGGCGGTGTGTGGGGTCTGGAGAACGGCTACGCGCTGATGTGCGGCGGTGACCAGGAGACCGTCGACATCGTGATGCCGATCTTCGAGGCATTGAAGCCCGAGGGCGACTTTGGGTTCGTCCACGCCGGCAAGGTCGGCGCCGGACACTTCTCGAAGATGGTCCACAACGGCATCGAGTACGCGATCATGCAGGCGTATGCCGAGGGCTTCGAGCTGCTCGAGGCCGCGGACATCGTGGACAACGTGCCGGAGACGTTCGAGTCGTGGCGCGAGGGCACCGTGATCCGGTCCTGGCTGCTGGACCTGATGGTCAACGCCCTCAAGGACGACACCCACCTGGACAAGATCCGCGGGTACGCCGAGGACTCCGGCGAGGGCCGGTGGACCGTCGAGGCCGCGATCGACAACGCCGTACCGGTGCCGGCCATCGCCGCGTCGCTGTTCGCCCGGTTCGCGTCCCGGCAGGACGACTCGCCGGCGATGAAGGCGATCGCCGCGATGCGCAACCAGTTCGGCGGGCACGCGGTGAAGGGCGCCGAGGCGGCCGACCCGTCGTACGCGACACCGCCGACCAAGCACTGAGGTGTACGTCACCGCCCTGGGTCTGCTCGACTTCCGGTCCTACCAGCAGGCGGAGGTCCAGCTCACTCCGGGCGTGACGTCCTTCGTCGGGCCGAACGGCCACGGCAAGACCAACCTGGTCGAGGCGATCCACTACACCGCGACCCTCGGTTCGCACCGGGTGGCGAACGACGCACCGCTGGTGCGGGCCGGCGCCACCAGGGCGATCGTGCGGACGGAGATCCGCAGCCAGTACGACCGCGACGTGGTGGTCGAGCTGGAAATCAATCCTGGAAAGGCAAACCGGGCCCGGGTCAACCGCTCGCCGGTGCCGCGACCACGCGAAGTGCTCGGACTGCTCCGCACGGTGCTGTTCGCGCCGGAGGATCTCGCGCTGGTGAAGGGCGACCCGTCCGAGCGTCGGCGGTTCCTGGACGAACTGCTGACGCTGCGGTCACCGCGGATGGCCGGTGTACGGCAGGACTACGACCGGGTGCTGAAGCAACGGAACTCGTTGCTGCGGAGCGCGTCGCAGGCCCGCCGGCAGAACCGCTCGAGTGCCGCCGAGAGCCAGTTGCGCACGCTCGAGGTCTGGGATTCGAACCTGGCACGCGCCGGGTCCGAGCTGCTGGCGACCCGCCTGGAGTTGCTGGAGGCGCTGCGTCCGTTGGTGTCCAGCGCGTACGACGCTGTTGCCCGGGGCAAGGGTGATGCGCGGCTCGAGTACAAGTCGTCCGTGCTGCTCGAGCCCGGCGTCATGTCGCGGGAGCAGCTCGAGGAGGTGCTGCTCGCGGCGGTGCGGGACAAGCGGCAGGACGAGCTCGACCGTGGTGTGTCGCTGGTCGGCCCGCACCGCGACGACGTCGTACTGGGGCTCGGGGACTTGCCTGCGAAGGGGTATGCGAGTCACGGTGAGTCCTGGTCGTTCGCGCTCGCGCTGCGGCTGGCGTCGTACGACCTGCTGCGCGCGGACGGAGGTGAACCGGTGCTGATCCTCGACGACGTTTTCGCCGAGCTCGACTCGCAGCGCCGGGACCGGCTGGCCGAGCTGGTCGCGCCGGCCGAGCAGGTGCTGGTGACCGCGGCGGTCGGTGCGGACGTGCCCGATGAGCTGAGCGGGGCGCGCTTCGAGGTGGGTGAAGGGGTCGTTCAGCGTGCCTGAACCCCCGGATTCCTCTGAGAGCGGCTCCGAGAGCGAGCAGGTTCACGACAAGCAGGGCCTGGAGCTGGCGAAATCGCTGGCAGCGCGGCTGAAGCAGCAGGCGGCGAAGGGCGGCATCATGCCGGTCAAACGCCGCCGGCGGCCGCCGATCGGCGGCGCCCAGATCAGCAGCGCCCGCCCCGACGACCGCGACCCGCAACGCCTGACCAGCACCCTCGGCCGGCTGATGCGCGACCAGGGCTGGGAGGTCGACGTCGCCGTCCACGGCGTGATGGCCCGCTGGCCGTCCATCGTCGGCGCGGAAATGGCCGAACACTGCAAGCCGGAGTCGTACGACGACACAGTGCTGACCGTCCGTACGTCGTCGACCGCGTGGAAGGTCCAGCTCGACCTGCTGGTCCCGCAACTACTCTTCCGGCTGAACGCCGAACTCGGCGAAGGAACTGTCTCCCAGGTCAAGGTCCTCGGCCCCAACACCTACACCTGGCGCAAGGGTCCCCGCACCGTCCGCGGCGGCCGCGGCCCCCGGGACACCTACGGATAACGGCCTGAATTGCTGGGAGGACCCGGCCCTCCCCTAGGATCAGGCGCGATGCGTACGCTCGTTGACGGCTTTCGCGAGATGGTCCACCTGATCGGAGATACCTTCCGGCTCTGGTGGAAGAACCTCCTGCCCATGACCACCTGGTGGCTCGCCGGCTTCGTCGGGTTCACGGTGTGCGCGCAGGGCGCGATTTGGCTGGCACAGCACCTGCACTCGAGTCTGGGCACCGGCCTGTTCGCGGTCGGCGTACTGCTGCAGATCACCGCGTCGGTCGGCATGATCCGGACCTGTGCGATGTCGCTCTACCGCTGGCGGGACGCGGCGAGCAACGAGGCCGAGGAAACGTCCGACCCGACGCAGCGTGGCCTGCTGGAGTTGCTGGCGGTCACGCTGCTGCCGTTGGTCGCGGTCTGGTCGGCGTGGGGCTTCTTCGACGAACAGGTCAGTCAACTGAGCGCGACGTTCATGGTCCAGAACGGGACGCAGCCTGGCTCGTCCTTCTTCAAGCTCGGCAATCACAACTGGCACGGGTACTTGCCCGCGCTCGCCGTACTGCTGGTGTTGCGCCGGGTGTTCCAGGCCATCGACGACCGGTGGCCGAGCCGTCCGGTGAAGTTCGCCCAGGTCTGGGCCGAGGCCTTCTTCGTGCTGCTCACGTTCGTGATCACGCCGTTCGCGATCGGCCAGGGCAAGGAGTGGTTCAAGGACCGCTCGTTCTGGTACTGGTCGCTGGACTGGTGGGACGGCTTCAAGGGTTTCTTCGAGAAGATCCACATCCCGATCCCGGCCGGCATCGAGTTCCTCTGGGGCTTCTTCTGGGAGTCCCTCTGGCCGCTGTTCAAGCTGGGCGTCGCGGAGCCGCTGACGTGGCTGGCGATCACCACCGTGGTTTTCGGTCACCGCGTGCTCTCGGGCGGCGGTGTGTTCCGGGGTACGCGGCTGGAACGCCGACTCGGCGCGCACGTCGAGCAGCAGGAGGCGCCGCAGCGGGGCCGGCTGGTCGGCCTGACCTACAAGGCCCCGGACCTGCTGCTGGCGGGCGTGCGGGAGAAGTTCTACCCCGCGATCAACGCGTTCCGCCTCCTCGTCCGGGTCGGACCGGTGTTCCTCGGCGTGGTCTGCCTCGTCTACACGTTCTGGGTGCTCGGTAACGACTGGGCGTTCGTGGTGTTCCAGCGGATGCTCGGCATCCACGGCCAGTACTGGGGCCTGATGAACCACGAGATCGCGAACCTGATCCAGCGGCTGCTGTTCGAGCCGCTGCGGATCGCGCTTCTGGCGGCCGCCTTCGACCTGTGCATCTCGGTCGGCAACGAGCGGCGCGCCGAGGCGGCGGCGATCGCCGAGGCCAAGGCGCCGCCGCCGGCCAAGCAGCCGGTTCCCGTGAACGCCTGACCGCAGCCGCGGTCAGGGAGTGATCAGGACCCGTCGGTGGACGTAAAAGTCCTCGACGGTCAGGCCGATCAGGTTCGGTACGGCGCTCTTCGGGACGATGTAGACCTTGGCGACCTTCCCCGGCTTGTCGATCGTGAACGGGTGGTCGTCGTCGCCGCAGAAGGTCGGCAGCGGGTAGCCGGTCGCCAGGGTGTCGTCCCAGGTGTTGCCCTTGCTGTCCCGCAGCAGCGCGTCACAGCTGAATCCCCGGTCGTCGAGGTGGAGTCCCTTGCGTGGCGTCACGGTGAGCGTGGCCAGCACGAAGATCGACCCGGCCGGTGCGTCGAGCTGGATCGCCTCGCCGTCCTCGTTCAGGACCGACGTGTAGGCCTTCAGCGAGTCCAGTTTCCACTCGATGTCCTGGACCGTGACCGGGCCTTGGCTGACGACCTCGTCGATCCGTCCCTGGTTGTAGATCCGCTCGCCGTCGCTCAGATACGGATGGAGCACCGTGAACGTCCCCACGCCCAGCAGGGCGATCAGCAAAGCGATCTGAACGGCCAGCCGGCTCGCCCGGCTCGCGAGGTTCACGACGCCACCCGGGTGACGTCGTCGTTGACGACGTACTGGTCGACGGCGCCGTCGACCATCTGCTGGGCGATGGCCTCGGTCGGGACGCCCAGGTCGACGCGGATCTCGGAGTTGTACACGTTGAAGAACATGGTCGGCTTGAGTCTCAGGGTCAGGCCCTTCAGATCGGCCGGGTTGGCCTCGAAGACGACGGTCCCGGTGCTCGCGAAGCCGGCGTCGGGAAAGTCGATTCGGCTCTCGCTGGGGTCGCTGACCTTCTGGTACACGCTGCCCCCGTCGGTGATCAGCGTCGGGGTGAACGAATCGGGGTCCTTCACGCCGCGGATCGCGTCCCATTCGACCGCCACGAAGACGCCGTTGGTGTCGAACGGCTTGTCGTCGTCACCCGCATCGGCGCTGACGATCGATTTGGCGAACTTGATCCGGATGACCTTCATCGTCGACCCGCTGCCGGCGTACGGGAGCGCCTCACCGATGGTGCCGTGGACGACCTTCAGGTTCTGGTCATCGCCGTAGACGTGGTCGGGGCCCGCCAGTCGGGTCACCCCGCCGAGGAGGACGAACAGCAGGCCGACCAGGACGGTCGCCGGGCGGTAGAGCTTCATCGATTCTTCCCGTCGTCGACGACAACGGTCGGCTTGAGCCGTACGACGGCCGCCGCATCCTCGTTGTGCCAGTACGGCTTCTCGTTCAGTCCGAGCGAGCCGTTGTCACCCTCGTAGTGCTCCTGGAGGACCCCGATCTCGACGACGTCGGCAGTGAAGTCCGGATCGACGTCGAACTTGGTGCTGCACTCTTCCGGCGGCAGTCCGTAGACCAACTCCCAGTTCAGGCCGCCGTGGCAGTCACCGCCGTTGGACTCGATCAGGTCCTTGCCCCCGCCCGGAACGAACTTGAGCAGGCGGCCGCTCACCGACTCGCTCTTCTGTTCCTCGGTGTCGATGTTCTTCGCGGTGAAGTACACGCGCAGTGTTGTCTCGGCCTTGCTGTAGTCGGTCTTCGGCTTCCGGACGATCTCCGCCTTGGTGAAGTTGAACTCGAACCGGCCGGCCGTCACCGTCGCCGGGGCATCCAGGGTCGGGACCGTGCGGCCCTTCTTCTCCTTCCAGCCGCCGGTGGCCAGAATCACCAGGGCAGCCGCCACGATGAGGGCGATCAGCAGCAACCAGATCCGCCGGTGCCGGTGAATCACCCGGTCGGCGATCATCGCGTCGATGACCTCGTCGAGACTTTCCACGGCTGCGATCCTAAGGGGCGGTGGGTGCGCGCCGGGCACCCGTCGCCCCAGGCCGCCTCGAACCGGTCTGAGCGGTCTGGACCGGTGAGTGCCGCAACGGTCAGTGGCGAAACAGCCGGAGGCCACTGAGTGCCCGTGAGCGCTTTCTGGCCCCCCACCCGCGAGAGGGGACATGGAGATGAGGGAGAAAAGACGCCCTGAGGTGAGTTTCGGGCGGCTGGTGGCAGGTTCTGCTTCGGTCGACGGGTAGAATGGACGGAGTAGAGCGAGCCGCACCTCTGCCATCACCGTGGAGGGCGGCTCAACTGTGCCGCGATGCCTCGCGAACGCGGGGTCCGAGGAGGACAACAGCCGGTGACCGACGAGCCGACCGAGATCGACGCCAACCAGTCCGCCGACCCCATCGGCACCGCCGCAACCAGCGAGGAACTCCCCGCGTTGGTCGACGCCATCCCGTCGAACCTCGTTGAGCGCGAGTACGACGCGAGCGCGATCCAGGTGCTCGAGGGTCTGGACGCGGTGCGCAAGCGTCCGGGGATGTACATCGGGTCCACCGGTGAGCGCGGCCTGCACCACCTCGTCACCGAGGTGGTCGACAACGCCGTCGACGAGGCGATGGCCGGGTACGGCGATCGGATCGTCGTCACCCTGCTGCCCGACGGCGCGGTCAGCGTCGAGGACAACGGCCGCGGTATTCCGGTCGACATCGTCGAGTCCGAGGGCAAGCCGGCCGTCACCGTCGTACTGACGGTCCTGCACGCCGGCGGCAAGTTCGGCGGCGGTGGCTACAAGGTGTCCGGTGGTCTGCACGGCGTCGGTGTGTCCGTCGTGAACGCGCTGTCCACCCGGCTCAAGGTCGACGTGCGGTTGAAGGGCAAGCTGTACACGCAGTCCTTCACGCACGGCGTCCCGGACGAGGACCTCGCCGAGATCGGTACGTCGGAGTCGAACGGGACGACCGTGACTTTCTGGGCGGACCCGGACGTCTTCGAGACCACGACGTACTCGTACGAGACGCTGGCGACCCGGTTCCGCGAGATGGCCTTCCTGAACAAGGGCCTCGAGATCGTGATCCGGGACGAGCGTCCGGACCACACCGAGGACGGCCACCCGGTCGAGCAGTCCTTCAAGGCCGAGAACGGCCTGGTCGACTACGTGAAGTACCTGACCGGCATCCGCGAGACCGTGCATCGCGACGTGATCTCGTTCGAGGCCGCGGCCAACGGCGAGAACAGCATGAGCCTCGAGGTCGCGCTGCAGTGGAGCGGCTCGTTCCAGGAGTCGGTGCACACCTTCGCGAATGCGATCAACACGCACGAGGGCGGCACTCACGAAGAGGGCTTCCGGGCCGCTCTCACCTCACTGGTCAACTCGTTCGGCGAGGACCAGGGCATGATCAAGAAGAAGGAGGACAGACTTACCGGTGACGACATCCGGGAAGGTCTGACCGCGATCATCTCGGTCAAGCTCGCCGAGCCGCAGTTCGAGGGCCAGACCAAGACCAAGCTCGGCAACACCGAGGTGAAGGGCTTCGTCCAGCGAGTCGTGAACGACCGGCTCGGCGCGTGGTTCGAGCAGAACCCGGCCGAGGGTCGCGAGATCATCCGCAAGGCGACCGCCGCGGCGAGCGCCCGGATCGCGGCCCGCAAGGCCCGCGACCTGGCCCGCAACCGCAAGGGCCTGCTGGGTGGCGGTGGCCTGCCGGGCAAGCTGGCCGACTGCCAGTCGACGAACCCGGAGGAGTGCGAGGTCTACATCGTCGAGGGTGACTCGGCGGGCGGCTCCGCGAAGGGCGGCCGGGACCCGAAGTTCCAGGCCATCCTGCCGATCCGGGGCAAGATCCTGAACGTCGAGAAGGCCCGGATCGACAAGGTCCTGCAGAACAACGAGGTCCAGGCGATCATCTCCGCGCTCGGCACCGGGATCCACGAGGACTTCGACGAGGAGAAGCTGCGGTACCACAAGATCGTGATCATGGCCGACGCCGACGTCGACGGCCAGCACATCCGGACGCTGCTGCTGACCCTGCTGTTCCGCTTCATGCGCCCGCTGATCGAGCGCGGTCACGTGTACGCCGCGCAGCCGCCGCTGTACAAGATCCGCTGGAGCAACGGGCCCGACGAGCTCGCGTACACCGACCGTGAGCGCGACGGACTGCTCGAGGCCGGCTACGAGGCGGGCAAGAAGCTGCCCAAGGAGAACCCGATCCAGCGCTACAAGGGTCTGGGCGAGATGAACGCGAACGAGCTGTGGGACACCACGATGGACCCGGCCAACCGCGTGCTGCTGCAGATCACGCTGGACGATGCGATCCGTGCCGACGAGACGTTCCAGACGCTGATGGGCGACGACATCGAGGCGCGGCGCAGTTTCATCCAGCGCAACGCCAAGGACGTCCGCTTCCTCGACATCTGATCTCGCCGCTGCTCACCGACGTACTGATCTGAACGGGACTTTTTCATGACCGAGACCCCCACCACGCCGGGCCACGACCGCGTCGAGCCCCTCGACCTGCAGACCGAGATGCAGCAGTCGTACCTCGACTACGCGATGGCGGTCATCGTCGGCCGCGCGCTGCCCGAGGTCCGTGACGGCCTGAAGCCGGTACACCGCCGCATCCTTTATGCGATGTACGACGGCGGTTACCGGCCGGACCGTGGCTTCAACAAGTGCTCCCGCGTCGTCGGTGACGTCATGGGTCAGTACCACCCGCACGGCGACTCGGCGATCTACGACACCCTGGTCCGGCTGGCGCAGCCGTGGGTGATGCGGGCCCCGCTGATCCAGGGCCAGGGCAACTTCGGCTCGCCGGGTAACGACCCGGCGGCCGCCATGCGGTACACCGAGTGCCGGATGGCGCCGCTGGCGATGGAGATGGTCCGTGACATCGACCAGGAGACGGTCGACTTCCGGCCCAACTACGACGGCAAGTCGCAGGAGCCGGTGATCCTGCCGGCCCGCTTCCCGAACCTGCTGGTCAACGGCTCGTCCGGTATCGCGGTCGGCATGGCGACGAACATCCCGCCGCACAACCTGCGCGAGGTCGCGGCCGCGGTCGACTGGGCGCTGGAGCACCCGGACGCGACCCGGGAGGAACTGCTCGACGCCTGCCTGCAGAACATCAAGGGCCCGGACTTCCCGAACGGTGCGCTGATCGTCGGCTACAAGGGCATCGACGACGCCTACCGCACCGGCCGGGGCTCGGTCACGATGCGCGCGGTCGTCGACATCGAGGAAGACGCCAAGGGCCGCACCAGCCTGGTCGTCACCGAGCTGCCGTACATGGTCAACCCGGACAACCTGGCGCTGAAGATCGCCGAGCTGGTGAACACCGGGAAGATGAGCGGCATCGCCGACATCCGTGACGACAGCTCGTCGCGTACCGGTCAGCGACTCGTCATCGTGCTGAAGCGGGACGCTCAGCCGCGCGTCGTACTGAACAACCTCTACAAGCACACGCCGCTGCAGGACACCTTCGGCTGCAACATGCTCGCCCTCGTCGACGGCGTACCGCGCACGCTCAGTGTGGACCTGTTCATCAGCCACTGGATCGACCACCAGATCGAGGTCATCCAGCGGCGGACCCGCTTCCGCCTGCGCGAGGCGGAGAAGAACGCACACATCTACCGCGGGTACGTGAAGGCGCTGGACGCCCTCGACGAGGTGATTGCGCTGATCCGGCGTAGCCCGGATGTCGACGAGGCGCGCACCGGCCTGATCCAGCTGCTCGAGATCGACGAGATCCAGGCGCAGGCGATCCTGGACATGCAGCTGCGCCGGCTGGCGGCCCTGGAGCGGCAGAAGATCATCGAGCGGTTGCAGGAGCTCGAGGCGATCATCGCGGACCTCGAGGACATCCTGGCCAACCCGGTGCGCCAGCGGTCGATCGTCAAGGACGAGCTGGCCGAGATCGTCGACAAGTACGGCAACGAGCGACGTACTGAGATCATCGCGGCCGACGGCGACCTGTCGGTGCAGGACCTGGTGCCGGACGAGGACGTGGTCGTCACGATCACCCGCGGCGGGTACGCGAAGCGGACCAAGACCGACCTGTACCGGACGCAGAACCGCGGCGGCAAGGGCGTCCGGGGTGCGCAGCTGCGGGCCGAGGACGAGATCAGCCACTTCTTCGCCACCACGAACCACCACTGGATGCTGTTCTTCACCACCAAGGGCCGGGTCTACCGGGCCAAGGTGTGGCAGCTTCCCGAATCCGCGCGGGACGCGAAGGGTTCGCATGTCGCCGGCCTGCTCTCGTTCCAGCCGGACGAGGAGATCGCGCAGGTCCTGACGCTGCGCGACTACGAGCAGTCCGACTACCTTGTGCTCGCGACGAAGCGCGGCCTGGTCAAGAAGACTGCGCTGCGGGACTACGACTCGGCGCGGCAGAGCGGCATCATCGCGGTCAACTTCCGCGAGGAGGACGACGAGCTGATCGGCGCCGACCTGGCCACCGCCGAGGACGACCTGCTGCTGGTGTCCCGGAAGGGCCAGTCGATCCGCTTCACCGCGAACGACGAGCAGCTGCGGCCGATGGGCCGGGCCACCTCCGGCGTCACCGGGATGAAGTTCCGGGCCGGCGACGAGGTGCTGTCGATGTCGGTGATCCGGGCGGGTGCGGACGAGGACTCGCAGTTCGTCTTCACGGTGACCGACGCCGGGTACGCGAAGCGGTCGAAGGTGTCGGAGTACCGGCAGCAGGGCCGTGGCGGTCTCGGCATCAAGGCGGTCAAGCTGAACGACGAGCGCGGCTCGCTCGTCGGCGCGATCATCGTCGTCGACGAGGACCAGGTGCTGGCGATCAAGGCCAGCGGTCAGGTCGTCCGCAGCCGGGTCGACAGCGTCCCGGTCAAGGGCCGCGACACGATGGGCGTCCGGTTCGCCGGCGTCGGCGAGTCCGACGCGGTGGTCGCGATCGCCCGGAACACCGATCTGACCGTCGTCGGGGAGGAATCGGAAGCGGCCGAGGAGGGTACTGGCGCTGAAGGTGCCCAGAATGTGGACGGATCGACAACCGAATCCACCTCTCAGAGCGTCCAGTCTGATGACGAGCGTTCGACGGATGTGGACGGCGCGGCTACCGTCGAAGGCGACGAAGCCGGCCAGGAGGGTGACTGATGACCAACCGCGCGAGGCCGACATGGCCTGAAGGTGCGGCCGACAGCTCCAAATCCCAGCGCACCGCGCAGGATGGGAAGCCGTCAGCTGCCCCGGCCAACCCGGCTTCCAACGGTCGTTCCAACGGCGTTCCCGGCGCCGGCGGCCAACGGACAGGTACACCGAACGGCCAGCGGCCGTCCGAGTACCGCCCGCAGGCACGCCCCGGTACGCCGGGTGTCGCGCCGGTGCGTCCGCAGCAGCCGGCCCCGAGCACGCCGGGCCGCCCCGAGCCGTGGTCGCCCCCGTCGACAACCACGCCCGCCGCCGGCACCCCGTCGTACGAGGGGAACGAGGCGAAGACCGAGTCGTTCGGTGACCGGATGAACTCGGCGCGTCAGGCCGTCCTGGACAAGGCCGCCGCGGTGAAGTCCGACAAGGCCGAGCGTGCCGAGGCCAAGCAGGAGCGGCACGCACAGAAGGACGCCAAGGCGTCGGGCCGGCCACAGACGCGCAAGGCGCGGCTGCGGATGTCCCGGATCGACCCGTGGTCGGTGATGAAGACGGCGTTCCTGCTGGCGATCGCATTCGGCATCGTGACCTGGGTCGCGGTCTTCATCGTCTGGTCCGCGATCGGCGCGGCCGGGGTGTTCGACAACATCAACTCGACCGTCCAGGAAGTCCTCGGGACGCCGGCGGGTGAACCGTTCCGAGTCGAGAACTACGTCAACACCGGCAAGGTGATGGGTTTCACCACGCTGCTCGCGTGCGCCGACGTACTGATCATCACGGCACTCGCGACCCTCGGATCGTTCCTCTACAACATCGCCGCCACGCTCCTCGGCGGCCTCGAAGTCACGCTGGCGTCGGAGGACTGACCGGGATTTTGTGCTCCGGCCGGGGCTACTGTGGGCCCGGCCGGAACCGGTTTGGGAGTAGGGCACTTGGTGCGGTAATCTCTCCCGGGTTCGACACCGCAGTACGCGGGCCTATAGCTCAGACGGTTAGAGCGCTGCCCTGATAAGGCAGAGGTCACTGGTTCAAGTCCAGTTAGGCCCACTTTTTGTTTCGAAGCCCGATCCAAGGAGTCCCAGTGCTGCGAAAGATCATGCTGGTGCTGCTGGCCGGCGTCGGCGGATACTTCGTCTACAAGAAGACCCAGCAGTCCCGCGCCGAGAAGGACCTCTGGGCCGAGGTCGCCGACCCGGTAACCCCGGGCCACTGACCACCCCAACGGGGGCGTAGCTCAACTGGCAGAGCACTGCCTTTGCAAGGCAGGGGTTAGGGGTTCAAGTCCCCTCGTCTCCACCAAGAGTCGGTTGCTCCCGAGCAACCGACTTTCGTGCGTACGGCGCCGCAGCGCTCCAGGCAGACTGTGGCAGCCCACTGCGGTGCTACGGGCCGCTCCTCCGTCGCCGTCCCCCGCGCCGCTCCCACCCACCCCGCGCTCAGCGCGCGTCAACCGCCCAGCACCACGCGATCCCGCACCGCTCGAAGCAGCCCCTGAAGCCCGGCTCTGCCCACGCTGCGAGGTCCTGCCTAGTCGCCAGCGAATAGCTCGACCTGGCTCCGGGGCGTGCTGCCGCTCCCTCAGGCAAGCAGTGAAGGAATCGCGCTTACCGCCTCGTCTCGTATCTGGTCAGGAGCACGTCGCCGGGGAACGTTCGCGTTTCCACCAGGTTCAGGTTCACCCAGGTGTCCAGCGTGCTGAAGAACGGTTTGCCGCCGCCCACCAGCACCGGATGGGTGACGATCTCGTACTCGTCGATCAGCCCGGCCCGCATGGCTGCCGCAGCGAGCGTGGCGCCACCGACCCTCATCGGCTCGCCGTCGCCGGCCTTGAGTCGGGTGATCTCCGCTACAGGGTCGCCGGTGACCAGGCGGGTGTTCCAGTCGACCTTGTCGATCGTCGAGGAGAACACCACCTTCGGCGTATCCCGCCAGTTCCGCGCGAACTCGATCTGCGCCGGGGTAGCGCCAGGCTGCTGGTCGCCGGTCGGCCAGTGGGAACTCATCGTCTCCCACAGCTTGCGCCCGTACAACAACAGCCCGATCGCCAACTCCTGCTCGAGCCACCACTGAAACAGCTCGTCGCTCGGCACGCCCCAGCCGATGTCGTCACCGGGCGCGGCGATGTAGCCGTCCAGGGTCAGGTTCATGCCGTAGACCAGTTTCCGCATGGCGTCACGCCCTTCTGTCAGTCCGGCGCCCCTTCTCCGGCCGCCCGTCACCCCTACTACGAACGCCTCACTCCGGATCCGACAGTTCGGCGGTAGTTATTCGTGCTCGATGCGTGCGGCCGGTTCGCCCTGGCGGGTCAGTTGCGGTTCGACGCCGGGCCAACTCGACCCGTGCTGTGGTTCAGCAACTCCAAGTCGACCATCACCATTGCGACCCTGTCAGAGGCGTCGCGCCCGATTCGGATCGGATAGAACCCATCGCCCATGCCGCAGCTGATGAATACAGCGGCTGTCCCACCTGAGGCGTCGGGAATGGCTGCGAATCCGGCATCGCCGGCTTCGCCTAGAGCGGCGTCGACCCGGTCCTCGTCCTCACTGAGCAGCGCGAGCATCTCTCGCTTGGAAGCGTCGTAAAAACAGGCCGTTCCGGCGTCGACGCCGACTCCAAGGACCTTGCCATCCGCTCGCTCGTCGACCCAAGCCCACTTAACGACTGGGTTGTCGCTGATCTTGAGTGTGGCAGCCGTTACGGCACGGCGAGGTCGGTCAGTCTCCTCGGTCGAGGGCCATGCAACGACGGAGAGCAGTATCGGGTAGGTGCCCGGAGGCACCTCGGCTACCACCGGCCGAGCATCATCGAAGCTGTTGAAGTAAGCGGGATCTACGGCGACGACCCGCCCGGTGGCAAGGTCCAGATGGCAAACCTCGGCAACCTCTAGCGTGGATTCGTACCCCTCGCGCCATTGATGGCGCGCTCCCTGTTCCAGGAGTGCCTCGGCATCCAGCCACTCGTCAAAAGCCATCCGCCCACCCTCCCTAGTGGCGCCTCAAGCTACCAGGACAGTGCGCGGCCGTTCCGGACACCGAGGATCCCGCTGGGGTGATTCAGGGGGTGAGGCGGTGGGGGCGGTAGGTGCGGCCGTTTTTGGTGAGGGTCCAGCGGGTCCAGTGGTTGGGTGAGAGTCGGAAGGGGAGATGGTCCTGGAGCCACGGGATGAGCGTGGCCAGGTCGTCGTCTGTTGCTTCTGGAACGGAGAGGCGTAGGCCCATGGATCGCTTGGCTTCGATGTGCAGGCTGGTTCGCGAAATGCCGAGGCTCACGCCGGTGGGGGTCTCGAAGGCGCCAAAGGCCGTTGGACGCTGATGGGGCCAGATGTCGCCGGCGGGTGTCTTCAACCTGACTGCGCCGTCCGCGCTGAGCCAGACCGGAGCCATTCCCCACGGGTTCGTGGGTAGAGGTTCCAGTGAAGCCAGCAGGTCGAGAGCCTCGTGGATTCGGTCCTGCGGGACAGGGAAGCGGTGGCCCTTCGCCGGGAATGCCTTGCGGATCTCCCGCACCGTCTTCCGGGCAGGTTCGAGCTCCGGGGTGTGCGGCAGGTGGAAGTAGTAGGACACGTCGTCTGTGACGGTGCAGGATTCCAAGAATCCACGCCAGGACGAGAACGCGTCGTGTACCGACGTACGGCCCAGGCCATGGGCGCCGCCGGACGAGATCGGCAGGCCGTCGTAGACCACCGCTGACTGAATTTGCTGCACCGTCCGACACTACGATCCTGTCGGTCGGGGCCCATCTGCGAGGCTGCCTGGATGAGCGCACGGTTGAAAGGCAGGCGACTTCGTGCGGAGGCGGCTATCGACGGCATCACCGCCTGGGCACAATCGCAGGGCGACGTACAAGGGCTCGCCTTGGTTGGTTCGTATGCATACGGTCGACCCCCGATGGCGAGCGACGTGGACATCGTCCTGGTTACAGCAGACAAGGACCGCCACATCAGCGGAATGGAGTGGGCACGTTCCATCGACCGCAGACCTCGACTGATTCGTCGCCAGGACGCCCTCCGCATGCTCTAGCGAGAACCTGCTGGCTCAGGCGGTGGTGTTCCACTCGTAGTAGTCGGGTTCAGGGTCGACTTTGAAGCGGACGGCGTTGATTGTTTTCTGGCCGTTGATCCAGGCTTTGGAGATTCTGTGGCCGCCGTCCATCAGGCGGCCGTCTGCGGACAGGATCACTGGGTAGCTGAGGTCGGCTTTCTGGATGAGGGCGGCGTGGCGGGCGACCATGCGGCAGGTGACGGGCCTCCCGCCGAACCAGCAGTCCTGGTCGAACTCCGGGATTGAGTCGATCGGTACGGATTCGACAGGAAGACCTTCGGACAACTTCCAGAGGCGTTCGGTCAGGTAGAAAGCCCGGCCGCCGGGCACGGGACGTGAGTGCTTTTCAGGCATCGGGTGATTATCACCTGTTGATCCTCTGACAGCAGGCCCTTTACTCGTCCGCGGGTCTGTCCACAGGGTTCCTCACAGGGGTGAACAAGTCAGGACAGTGCGGCGGCCTTGCGTAGGAGGATTGCGCGTTCGGGTTGGTTGGTGCACAGGCGGGCTGCTATTTCCAGTTCGGCGCGGGCCTCGGAGTGGCGGCCGAGGCGGGTCAGGAGTTCGCCGCGGACGGTTGGGACGAGGTGTGAATTGGGGAGTCGGTCCAAGGCGACCAGCTCGTCGACGATGGCCAGGGCTTGGGCCGGGCCTGAGGCCATGGCTACGGCGACGGCTCGGTTGAGCTCGACCACGGGCGAGGGCGCGACCCGGCCGAGTGCTTCGTACAGCACGACGATTCGATCCCAGTCGGTCTCCTCGACCGAAGGCGCCGACGCGTGGGCGGCGGCGATCGCGGCCTGCAGGCCGTACGGGCCGAGGCCGCGGGCGGATGCCTTGACCAGCGCGGCCAGCCCACGGCGAATGGCCGACAAGTCCCACCGCCGCCGGTCCTGGTTCTCCAGCAGGATCGGCGTACCGTCCGGGCCGGTCCGGGCCGGGAAGCGCGCGGCCGTCAGCTCGAACAACGCCAGCAGGCCGTGCACCTCCGGTTCGTCCGGCTGCAGCGCGGCCAGTGTGCGAGCCAGCCGGATCGCCTCGTACGCGACGTCGGGCCGCACCAGCCGCTCGCCCGATGTGGCCGTCGATCCCTCGGTGAAGATCACGTAGAGCACGCTGAGTACGCCGCTCAGTCGTTCCCGGCGTTCGTCGGCGGCCGGCAGTTCGAAGGGCACCCCGGCCGCGGCGATCGTCTTCTTGCCCCGGGTGATGCGGGCCTGCACGGTCGGCACGGGTACGAGGAACGCGCGGGCGATCTCCTCGCTGGACAGGCCGCCGACCACGCGCAGGGTCAGGGCGACCTGGGCCTCGCGGGAGAGCACCGGATGGCAGCTGATGAACATCAGGGCCAGGACGTCGTCATCGATCCGGTCCGGGTCGATCTCGTCGTCGACCACCGGTGCCGTTGCCAGCAGCGCGTACCGGTCCTTCAGGGCGGTACGGCGGCGGATCGCGTCGATCGCCCGCCGCCGGGCCGTCGCCATCAGCCAGCCGGCGGGACTGGCCGGTGCGGAGAGTGGCCACGACACCAGTGCCTCGGCCACCGCCTCCTGAGCCGCATCCTCGGCCAACCCGAAATCACCCGTGAACCGAGTCAGCGCGGCGACGATCCGCGCCGACTCGATTCGCCAGACGGCCTCGACGCCGGCTGCATCCATCAGCTCTGGCCGTTGCTCTCGCGGTAGGCGTCTGCCTTGCCGAACTTCGCGCTGTCCTGCGGGACCTCGTCCTCGCCGGGCACCCGCCGTACCTCGATCTTGGACCCGGGCACCGCCGGGACCCGCTTGGCCCACTCGACCGCCTCCTCCTTCGAGGCGACGTCGAGCAGGAAGTAGCCCCCGAACAGTTCCTTGGTCTCGCCGTACGGACCGTCCGTGACGATCGGCGCCTCGTCGGTGAAGTGCACCACGACGCCCAGGGCCGGATCGTCCAGACCCTCGGCCGCGACGTACACCCCGGCCTTGTCCATCGCCTCGATGAACTGGCGGGTCGTGGTCATCATCTCGTCGATGTTGGCCATCATGGCCGCGTTCGTCTCGTCGGTGCCCCGCATGATCAGCATGTACTGCGCCATCACGTACTCCTTGTCCGACGGGGCCGCCTCTCGGCCCTCGCACCCCCAGGTCGAACGAGCGACCCGCGGATCGACAAGAACCGGAAGAAACTTCTCGCCGTCCCGAAAGCTTCCCGCCACCACTCTTGCCGATTCAAGGACAGGCCGCACAGATTTGTTGTGGGATGGTGTCGGATCGGGGTGTTGGCGTTCGTGGAGTTGGTGTGGCGGCCGTTCGGGTCGTCGCGCTGAGAGGAGACGGCAGTGGCTGAGTATCTGATCACGTTCAACGACGAGTGGGTGCCGGATCAGACGGAGGAGGACCTGCGCACCAAGAGTGCCGGTGGGAGGGCGGTGATCGCGGAGATGGAGGAGGCCGGGATCTTCATCTTCAGCAACGGCGCGCTCGACGCCTCCACTGCGATCTGCAGCGTCGAGGCGAAGGACGGGGAGCCGATCTTCAGCGACGGTCCGTACGCCGAGACCAAGGAGCACCTCGGTGGCTTCGCCGTCATCGACGTACCGGACGACGAAACGGCGCGCTACTGGGCGGGCCGCCTGGCCGTCGTACTCAACTGGCCGCAGGAGGTCCACCGCTTCCCCAACCACGTACGCCACAACCAGCCGACCGAAACCGCCTGATCGCGCGGGTGGGCGAGCCACATCCGCTCGCCCACCCCGCACGGAGGTAGGGTCACCGGAATGTCCGTCTGGAGTGTGCCTGAGCGGGTTGAGCCGCCGAACGATCCGGTCGATGAGCGGGCTGCGCTCGAGGATCGTCTCGAGTTCCAGCGGACCACGCTGCTGTTGAAGTGCGGTGGGCTGACGCCGGAGCAACTGGTGCTGCGGTCGGTGCCGCCGTCGGCGATGTCCCTGCTCGGCCTGGTTCGGCATCTGTCCGGAGTCGAGGCCTGGTTCCATGCGTACGACGGCCAACCGGACCACCTGTACTTCTGGGACTACGTGCCAGGGTCGAGCGACGGATTCGTCGTCGATCCCACGCGGGCCGACGACGACCTGGCCAGCTATCAAGCGAGTGTCGCCCGGTCGCGGGCCGCTGTGGCAGGTCTCGGGCTCGACGAAGTCAGTCCCGGCGAGGACTACACGCTGCGGTGGATCTATCTGCACCTGATCGAGGAGTACGCGCGCCACAACGGCCATGCGGACCTCCTCCGCGAACGCATCGACGGCGCTACGGGCGAATAGCTTTCAGCTTGTGAAGGCCCAGGACGCCATGAGGGGGAACTCGGCCCGCCAGAACGGGTCGCCGTGGTCTCCCTCGCGTTCGGTGATGACCACGTCTGCGTCGGCGTCGCGGAGGGCGTCGGCCCAGCGGGTGGCGTTCTCCATGAACCAAGGTTCAAGCGTGCCGGCGACCAGGTACGCGCGCGGGAGCGGGCTCGGCATGACCTCCGGCGGCCGGTAGCCGCCACCAGGTGAGGCGGCGAAGATCGAGCCGTAGATATCCGGATGGCGAACGCCCATGGCCAGCGCGAGTTCCGCGCTCGCCGAGACGCCGCACACCGCGGTCCGTTCGGGCGGCAGGGCGACGCCGAAGCGGGATCGCACCCAGTCGCGGACGTCCTCGACGAAGAACTTCTCGTGCGCCGCGAACCGCTCCTCGTTGAACGACGGCGAGTACTCCTCGATCCGCACCATCTCGTCCGAGTCGTCCGTACGGTACGCACCGACCACCATCGTCGGCGGTACGTCGGCCTGCTCGAGGTCCCCGCCCCACGGGGCGATCAGTTGGCCGTCACCCGCGAACACGATGACTTCCGGTGGATCCGCCGGCACGTAAACGGCCACCTGCCGCCCACCGTCGTACTCGAACGTCTCCGTGAGGACCATTGATCTCACCGTTCCAGTAGGCACAGCGTCGCGAGGGCTCGTCGATCGGATACAGATCGCACGTACATGGGCCACGAGTGTTGCAAGACTGGGGGCGTGAGTGAAATGGATTTCAGTGGTTATCAGCAGGCGGCGGCGCGGACCGGTGGGCTGGTCGCGACCGATCATCCGATCGTGTACCCGACCTTGGGGCTGGTGAACGAGGCGGGCGAGGTCGCCGGCAAGGTGAAGAAGATCTTCCGCGATCGGCAGGGTGTGATCACCGACGCGGACCGGCAGGCGCTGACGCTCGAGCTCGGCGACGTGCTCTGGTACCTGTCCGAGCTGTGCACCAGGCTCGAGATCCGGCTCGAGGACGTTGCCGAGCACAACATCGCGAAGCTTGCCGACCGGGCGTCGCGCGGTGTCCTCGGCGGCGACGGAGACCTGCGCTGAGTTTCAGGGCCGGAAGCTGTCGGCTGCTGCCTGCACCTGAGCCCTTCGCTCGTCCCAGAACGCCGCGTCCGCGGCAACGGTCGTGCCGTCGCCGAGCCGGCCGTCGAGTTGTTCGCGGAGGATGTCGGCATGGCCGGCGTGCTGGGACGTCTCGGCAACCATCCTGATCAGCAGCACACCCAGCGTGGTGTCACGGTGCCCGTCAGCCCAGTGCGCGACGTACCCCGGGCTGTTCAGCTCGAGCGAGGCCACGGTCGTGTCGGCGTGCGCGCACGCCTTCCGATACACGTCGACGACGTACTCCCGCGACTCGTCCGGCGTCGCCCACATGTCGATCTCGGTGAACGGGTCGTCCCGGAACCACGAGGGCTGCTCCTCCGGCGGCCGCCCGAACGCTTCACCCAGGTACCCGTACTCCAGCCCAGCCAGATGCTTGACCAACCCGAGCAGATTCGTCCCGGTCGGAGCCAGAGGCCGCCGTACGTCGTACTCCGACAACCCGTCCAACTTGTCCAGCAGCCCTCCGCGACTGACCTGCAAAACCCGCAACAGCTCAGTCTTCGGATCCATGAACCGGAGTCTAGGTCGACAGGGCTAATACTCGATCAGGCCGCCGGCTTTGACGGGTGGGACGTGGCCGGTGGGTGGGCGGGACTCGGACAAGGCGACGCCGATGTCGACCAGGGCGGCGCGGCGGAGGGTCGGGACCTCGGGGATCGGGGTCCAGACGGATTCGGCGGTCTCGCCGTTGGGCTCGGGGCGGGTGGTGCCGGCGGTGATCCGGACGGCGTAGAAGATGCCGATGTTCTGATGGTCGTCGGGCCCGGGACGACGACGTACGGCGGCCGGCACGATCCGCGAGTCGACCCCCAGCAGCCGCTCGACGACCGACTCGTATCCCGTCTCCTCGGCCACCTCCCGCGTCACGGTGTCGAACGGATCCTCACAAGGCTCGACACCACCACCCGGCAGGGTCCACCAACTCCCATCGCCGTACGGCGAGACATACCGCGCCAGCAGCACCCGCCCGTCCTCAACACACACCGCATAAGCAGCCACCCGTCGACTCATTCCGGGACCCTAACCCGGCTCAGGTGAGAAACCTCCGCTGAGACGTACCTAACGACAGGTAGTGCACCTGCGAGACGCCGTACGCGCGGACTCGGCCACGCTCAGGTGCACTACCTGACGGCCTGATACCTCCTGTCCTTGGCGCACACCGGAATAGGTTCGGTGGGGTTGGAAGTTGGGGCGGGTATGACAGTTGAGATCGGGGTCATTCTGCCGACGTCGTCGCCGGATCCGGCGCGGGCGATCCTCGGGGATGTGCGGGAGAGTGCGCGGTACGCCGAGGAGATCGGGCTGGACTCGGTCTGGTCGACGGACCATCTGATCGCGAGTGCGCCGATGCTGGACAGTTCCGTCGTGCTGGCGACCGCGGCCGCGGTGACCGAGCGGATCACAGTCGGGTACAACGTGATGTTGCTGGCGTTGCGGCCGGTCGCGTGGGCGGCGAAGCAGATCAGCACGTTGCAGCTGGTGTCGAACAACCGGCTCGTGCTGGGAGTCGGGACCGGCAATCCCGCGCACGGTGACATCGGCTGGCGGGCGGCCGGTGTCGAGTTCGCGGACCGCGGACGGCTGACGGACGAGGCCCTCGCCGTACTCCCGGATCTCATCGCGGGCAAACCCACGACAGTAGGGACGGACCTCGACGTGACGATCGCGCCCGGGTCGCCGGTGCCGCCGATCTTCGTGGCCGGGAACGGTGTTCGGGCGCATCGGCGAGCGGCGGCGTACGCCGATGGATGGGCGACGATCGCGGCCTCGCCGGCCGAGGTACGGACGAACCTGGAACGGATCAACGAACTTGCCGACGGCAAGCAGTTGAGGGCGACCGTGGTGGCACCTCAGCTCGACGGCGACCCGCTCGAGCAACTGGCCGCGTATGAGGCGGCCGGTGTCGAGCGCATCATCCTGCCGCCCACCGGTGACTGGCACGACGACTACGACCGGGCCGCCGCCCTGAAAGCGGGCTGACGAAAACTGCAGGGATTGGACCTGTCGAGGGTTCGCATGCCTGGGGAGACTGGATCTCATGTACGTTCCTGCGCACTTCGCCCCTGACGACGAGGCCGTTCTGGAGTTGCTGGCCCACCACGGGGCGGCGGATCTGGTGACGATGACGCCCGACGGGTTGACGGCGACGATGCTCCCGTTCATCCACGATCGCGAGCGGAACGTGCTGCTCGGGCACCTGGCGCGGAACAACGAGCACTGGCGCCTGCCCGTGATCGGCGATGCGCTGGTGATCATGCGCGGGCCGGACGCCTACGTCTCCCCGACCTGGTACGCCTCCAAGCGCGACCACGGCCGCGTGGTCCCGACCTGGAACTACATCACCGCCCACGTACACGGCACGATGACCGTGTACGACGACCCTGCCTGGGTGGAGAACCTCGTACGGCGTTTGTCGGACTATCACGAGGCGGGCCGGGCGGAGCCGTGGTCGGTGGACGATGCGCCGGCGAAGTACCTCAGCGGGCAGCTGCGGGCGATCGTCGGCGTGGAGATCGGGATCAAGCGGATCGAGGCCAAGTTCAAGCTCAGCCAGAACCGCCCGGCCGCGGACGTCGACGGCGTGATCGACGGTCTCCGGGCCGATGGCGACGACCGGTCCGCCGCAGCAGTCGCCCAGCACCGCCGCGCTTGACCTTGACCTGAAGGGCAAGGTTTACGATCCCGCCATGTCTGGAATTGTCGTGGTGGGAGTAGGGCCTGGCATCGGGCTCGCGGTGGCGCGCCGGTTCGTCCGGGAGGGGATGAGCGCCGGGCTGATCGCGCGCTCGGAGGCGACGGTGAAGGCCGCGGCCGAAGAGCTCGGGAGTGCCGAGGTACTGCCGATCACGGCCGATGTGACCGACGAAGCCGGCCTCCGTACCGCGCTCGATCAGGTGGTCGAGGCGTACGGCGTACCCGAGGTGGTCGTCTACAACGCCGCACTGATCCAGCCGGACCGGATCGGCGAGCTCACCGCGCAGCAGCATCTCGACGCCTTGGCGGTGAACGTGGTCGGCGCGATCACCACCGCGGCGCAGCTCGTGCCCGCGATGGCCGAGCGCGGCAGCGGGTCGTTCCTGATCACCGGAGGCATGCCGCTGCCGAAGCCCGACTACGCGAGCCTCTCCCTCGGCAAGGCCGGCGTCCGCGCGGTCGTCACCCTCCTCCACCAGCAGTACGGCGCGGCCGGCGTCCATGCCGCGAGCGTCACCGTCAGCGGCGGAGTCTCCCCCGGCAGCGGCTGGGACCCGGACGACATCGCGAACCACTACTGGCGCCTGCACACCCAGACTCCGGCCGAATGGATCCACGAGATCGTCATCTGACCCCTTGTCGTATTGTTGAACAATCTTTATCGTGAGATCACCCGAGAGGGGGTCTCATGACGACGACTGCAACACTCAGTCCGGCCCAGGCACGGTCGCTGTTCCGGGACGACTACAGCGGACCGACCACCGGTTGGGCCGGCGGGTACACGCAGACCAACCTGATCGCAGTCCCCGCGGACTGGGCGTACGACGTGTTGCTCTTCTGCACCCGCAACCCGCAGGCCTGCCCGGTGCTCGACGTGAGTGATCCGGGTGACCCGACGACGCGGCTTGCTCGGGGCGCGGACCTCCGGACCGATCTTCCGCAGTACCGGATCTGGCAGGACGGCGAGTTGGTGGCCGAGGTGGCGGATGCGACCGAGGTGTGGCGTGACGACCTGGTCGCGTTCTCGCTCGGGTGCAGTTTCACGTTCGAGTCTGCGCTGGCGGCTGAGGGAGTTCCGCTGCGGCACGTCGATCAAGGGCGGAACGTGGCGATGTACGTGACCGATCGCGACTGCGAGCCGGCCGGGCGGTTGCACGGTCCGCTGGTGGTGTCGATGCGCCAGATTCCGGCGGACCGGGTCGACGACGCCGTACGGATCACGCGAGCGATGCCGGCCGTGCACGGCGGGCCGGTGCACATCGGGGACCCGAGCGGGTTGGGGATCACCGACCTCGCGCGGCCGGACTTCGGCGATCCGGTCGACGCGGTCGACGGCGACGTACCGGTGTTCTGGGCGTGCGGGGTGACTCCGCAGGCGGCACTGATGGCGTCCCGGCCACCGTACGCGATCACGCACTCGCCCGGCTACATGTTCATCACCGACCGCCGCGACAGTGACTATCGCGTTTAGAGCAGCTTGCGCCTGAAGCCCTCGGCAACAGCGGCGGCGCGGTCGGAGACGTCGAGTTTGGCGTAGATGTTGAGCAGGTGGGTCTTGACCGTCGCCTCGCTGATGAACAGGTGGCGGGCGGCCTCGCGGTTGGTGTTGCCAGCAGCAACCAACTGCAGGACCTCGAGTTCGCGTGGGCTGAGGAGGTCGGCGGCCGGCGGGGTACGGACATGGTTCATCAGCGTGCCGGCGACCGAGGGAGCCAGGACCGTCTGGCCGTCCGCGGCGGCCCGAACGGCGCGCAGCAGCTCGTCGCGCGGCGCGTCCTTGAGCAGGTACCCGGTGGCGCCGGCCTCGATCGCGGGTACGACGTACCCGTCCGTGTCGTACGTCGTCAGCACGAGGACTCGTGCCCGTATGCCGCGTTCGGCCAGCTGAGCGATCGCCGCGACGCCGTCGACGCCGGGCATCTGCAGGTCCATCAGGATCACGTCCGGCCGCAGCGCTTCGGCCAGCCGGATCGCCTCGGCCCCGTCGCCTGCCTCGCCGACCACCTCGAAGTCGGGATCGGCTGCGAACATCCCGCTCAGCCCGTCGCGGACGATCGGATGGTCGTCGGCGATCACCAACCGGATCATGCCGGCCGTCCCGTCAGCGGCAACGTCGCGGAGATTGCCGTACCGAAGCCGGGCTCGGACTCGATCTCGAGCGTTCCGTCCATCGCTTCGACCCGCTGCCGCATCGCGACCAGTCCGAACCCGCCTGCCTCCGACGACGAGATCCGGGCCGGATCGAAGCCGGCACCGTCGTCCCGGACGTCCAGCGCGACCTTCTTCTCCATGTAGGACAGCGTCACACCCACCCGGGACGCCTGCGCGTACTTCGCCACGTTCGCCAGCGCCTCCTGAGTTGCCCGCAGCAGAGTTGATTCCGCCTCGGGTGTCATCACCCGCGGCGTGCCGGTAGTGGTCAGCCGTACGTCGACTCCGTGCACCGCCGACCAGCGCCGTACGACGTCTGCGATCGCCCCGCTCAACGTCGCCGACTGCAGCGGTTGTGAACGGAGCGCGTGCACCGAGCGGCGTGCCTCGGTCAGACTCTCGCGGGCGAGCCCGATCGCGGTCGTCACGTGCCGGCGCCAGTCGGAGGCGTTCTCGGCGGCCTGGAGCTGGGTGACGATCCCGGTCAGTCCCTGCGCGAGCGTGTCGTGGATCTCGCGGGCCATCCGCTGCCGCTCGTCGATCACGCCGGCGTCGCGGGCCTGGGTCAGCAACTGCTCGTGCAGGATCGCGTTCTCCGCGAGGCTGGCCTCGAGCCGGCGGTTGGTCTCGGTCAGCGCGTCCACCGCGTCCTTGCGCTGCTGACTCAGGACCTCGCCGCGCCTGCCGAGCCAGGCCGCCAGGCACATCCCGATCACGTTCACCCCGATCACCGCGACGGAGCCGAGAACACCGACGACGTCGGTCTTCGGAATGTCGTAGGCCTGTGCGAAACCGGCGAGCACCGCGACCGCCCCGACACCGAGCAGTTCACCGGGCCACGGCAGCAGGATGAACGTGTAGAAGTAGCCGGCCGGAGTGAGGAAGCCGAACCACGGATCCCGCACCACCAGGACCGCGAGCAGCACCACGAAACCCGTCACGAAGATCGCCATCGCGCGGTCGTCCGTCCGCCGAGCCGGGCGCAGCGTGAACATGCCGAGGATCCACAGCGCGACCAGCGCGCACAGCACCAGGTCGACTGTCAGCGACCCGGGCTGGTCGCGCTTGATCAGGATGGTCACGGCGGCGAGGCACGCGAGCAGCACATACGGCGCCACGGTCAACCGCAGCGGCCAGACCTGCTCACTCATGTCACCCAGTGAACACCGAGCGAAGGTGCTTGCTGTTCACCTGCAGCGCGACGCCCAGAAGCAGCAGGCCGCAGACAGCCTGCTCGCCCTTCATCCACAGCGGGAAGGTGCCCGGCAGCGCGATGATCACCACGATCGCGACCAGCATGACCGCCGAGACGATCCGGAGCCGGAGGTAGCCCCTTCGCGAACCCCTGGCCGCGCTGCGGGCGAACAGGACGGTCAGCAGGGCGCTCGCGACCACGATCGTCCCGCGGACCCAGACCGCATCGTTCACCACGGTTGCATGGTGGCGCAGGGCAACGATGGCGACCAGTGTGAGCACGCTGATCGCGAGATAACCGCCGGTCAGCAATTGCACGCTCCGCAACGCGGCCATACTTCGCGGGTGTTCGACATTCACCGGAGGAGTCATGTGTCGACTGTCTCGTCGAGGGTCGGGTGGGCGCATCGTCCACTCGGCCCCACTCAGCTCAACCGATCGGTGGATCCGTTCGGTTGCGCCAGCGGAAGTCGCAGACGACGGCACGGTGGTCGGACGGATAGGTGCCGTCGACGGCGTCACCCGCGATGACGGCTGACTCGACGTTGACCAGCTGATCCTCGTGGCCCGGGCGGTAGAAGATGTGGTCGATCCGCTGATCGACCAGTTCCGGACCGGCCTCGAGCGGCGCGGACGGATGCGTCGACGGCAGCGTCACCGCATCGGACGCACCGTTGCCCGACGTCCAGGCATCGATCAGGACCTCGCGCAGCGGACGCAGTACGGCGCTGTCCGCCGCCGCGTTCAGATCGCCCATCACCAGGGACGGGCACGGCCCGTCGGCGGCTGGATCGGTACCGAGGTCGGCGAGCAGTGCGGCCTGGGCGAGCCGGTCGTCGCTGAAGGTCGTCGCATGCTCCAGGCACGCCACCACGATCGGCAGCGGACCGGCCGGATGAGCGACCCGGGCACGCAGGGCGACCGGATCCCAGGACCGATGGCGGGCCGGCATCGGGATCGCCTCGTGCTCGACGATCGGCCACCGACTCAGCAGCGCGATCCCGAGTTCTACGCCGTCGTGATCGGGCGTCAGCACCGGCTCGGGGGTCCGCGGGTACGACGGCGACGCGAAGACCGCGTGGAACCCGAGCGCATCGGCGAACTCGTCCGCCTGCGTCGTGCCGTCGGCGCCCCACACCTCCTGCAGCGCGATCACGTCCGGAGTGAACCGCTCGATCGTCGCGAGGATCCCGGGCTGCCGTTCCCGCCAGCGTGGCCCGAATCGCCACCAGATGTTCCAGGTCATCGCACGAAGTTGCGGGTCGGCCACGACGTCTCCTTCCGGCTCGGGGGTGCGAACCCCTGGTACCCACCACCGGCAGGCACACGATCGTTGCCCTGAGCACCTTGCTTCCGTGTCAGTTTGTGCACGGACTGTCACAGACTGTCACGACGCGTTTACGGCTGCGTGCAGATGTCCGGACAAGGCTGGCGGCGGCGGGAGCGGTCGGCCGATCGTCGATTCAGGAACACGAAGTCCAGAAGAGTTCGAGTCAGGTCGACCACGGGAGGGTCCGGACACGTGCTCGAGACTTATCGCGGAATCCCACACCTGTTGGACACCTGGCTTGTACTGACCGGCATGACCCTGCCGGTCGCCCTTTCCTCGCTCCGCCGCCCGGGCGACCTGGTCCCCCGGCTGGCCGCGTTCTGCCTGCCGGCCGCGTTCGCGCTGGTGATCGCGGCGACGCTCAGCCCGACGACGCATCGCCTCGGCCAGATCGGCGAGTGCGGCACGCACCTGACCACGACCGGCGGACTGACGTCGCTCCAAGGTCTGCTCAACGTCGTGCTGTTCGTGCCGGCCGCGGTCATGCTCACGCTGGCCAGCGGTCGTCCGGGCGACGGCATCGCCGCCGGGATCGGGATGTCGGCCGCCGTCGAGGCGGTGCAGGCGCTGCTGCCGCAACTCGGCAGATCGTGCCAGCTGCACGACCTGATCGCGAACTCGGTCGGCGCCTTCTGCGGAGTCGGCCTGGCCGCCGGCCTCCAGACGCTGACCCGGAGCCTGGTCGCGCGGCCGGGCTTCCTGGTCGTCAGCCCAGCGGTGGTCGAGCACGCCGCGATGCTCGTCGTACGGCGGCCGCGGCATCCGGCCCGGCACCGACGCGAGACCCTGGTGTCGGCCGGTCGTCCGGCGAGATATCACAGTACGAACACACAGTTATCCGGATAGTTATCCACAGGCTGTGGATAGGACCGTGGATGACCGCCTGACTACCTGGGGATATCCACAGCGAGGTCAGGGTCGCACGTCGAGGCCGAGCGCGGCCGCCACGACCATCGCCTGGGTGACGTCGATCCGGGCGTCCTTCAGGGTGACGGTCAGCGGATCGAGCGTCGACAGGTCGGAACCGCGCAGATCGGCACCGGTCAGATCGGCCTTCTGCAGGGACGCACCGGACAGGTCGAGGTCCCGGAGCACGGCCTTCTGGGCCCGCAGACCGGTCAGATCCGCCTCGCGCATCTTCACCCCGGTGAACTCGGCGCCCTTCAGATCCGCTCCGGGCAGGCCGGTGAACGACCAGTCGCCGCCGACGACCTTCATCAGGCTGTGGGCGCAGTCGTCGAACAGACTGCCGACCATCTTGCACCGGGTGAACGTCGTGTCGAACAGCGAACACCGCACGAACGTGCAGTTCACGAACGCGGCGTCGGCATGCGTCGACGCGTTGAACCGGACTCCGCGGAACGTGCACTCCTCGAACACCCCGGCGCGGTTCTCCACCTCGGTCAGGTCGGAGTCGATGAACAGCACCCGGCGGTACGTCTGCCCGGACGGGTCCTCGTCGTCCCAGTCCCGGATCGTCGACTCGGTCTGCGCCGCCGGACGCCCGCCGCTACGGTCAGCCATGACTCTCCCTCACTCGATGAGCCCCCACACTGCCACGCCGTGCCGACACTGTGATGCTGACGACGGAGAACGTACGGCGGACCGACAAATAACGGCCGCACGATGGAGGGGTGACCGGAACTGAGCGGGTGATGGTGTTCGGCGCGGGAGGTTTCCTCGGCGCCAGGATCTGCGCGCTGCTCGCCGACCGGGGTATCGAGTACCGCGGACTGAGCCGGACCCGCAGCGAGCCGTACCGGCGCTGCGACCTGGCCGCGATGCACCCGTACGCGCTGGACACGCAGATCGGGATGTACAAGCCGACCGTGATCGTCAACGCAGTCGGCGCCACGTTCGGCGAGCCGGCCGACCTGGTCCGGGCGAACGTGATCGCCGTGGAGGCCCTGCTCGGCTCGGTGCGCGACCAGGCCGGCCATGCCCGGTTCGTCCAGCTCGGCTCCGCGGCGGAGTACGGCGGTGCTCCGCACGGCACCAGCCTGTCCGAGGACAGCGCGCCGCGGCCGCTCGGTCCGTACGGGATCACCAAGCTGGCCGGGTCCGAGCTTGTGCTGCGGGCGCAGCGAGCCGGCGCGGACGCCGTCGTACTGCGGATCTTCGATGCGATCGGGCCGGGAGCGCCGGACAGTACGCTCACCGGGCGGGTGATCCGGGACCTGCGGTCGCGTCAGCTGATCGAGGTCGGGTCGCTGGACGTGTGGCGCGACTTCGTCGACGTACGGGACGTGGCCGAGGCGGTGCTCGCGGTCGCGCTCGCGGACGGGAAGCTGCCGCCGGTGCTGAACGTCGGGACCGGCCGGGCCACGCTCGCGCGGGACATCGCCGGGCAACTGTTCGAGCTCAGCGGTCAGCCGGCGACGATCGTCGACGACGCCGAGCAGGAGACCGCGCTCGGCGCGCCGTGGCAGCAGGCCGACCCCACCCTGATCGGGGACACGCTCGGCTGGTCCCCCAAGGTCGCCCTGGAGCAGTCCCTGGCCGACAGTTGGTCGGAGCCCGTCTAGCACAATCGGCCTGTGGAAATCCGAGCTGTTAGTGAGGCTGCTCCGGATCGGCGACCGCCGGCTGGCAACGAGGACCTCGTCCTGACCGGGCCTGACTTCGCCGTCGTGCTCGACGGTGCCACGGCTCCGGCGGGCGTCGAGTCCGGCTGCCGGCACGATGTCCCCTGGCTGGTCATGCGGCTCGCCCGCGAACTGGCCCCTCCACTTCTCACCCGATCGCCCACACCGCTTCCCGACCTGCTCGCCGAGGCGATCGCCGGCGTCCGGGCGACCCATGCTGATACCTGCGACGTCAGCAACCCAGACAGTCCGTCGTCCACTGTCTCGATGGTTCGGCTGCACCCGGACCACGTCGAGCATCTCGTCCTGGCCGACTCACCCGTCGTCCTGCGCTCGCCGGACGGAAAGATCACTGTCCACAGCGACGACCGGATCGAGCGTCTCCCGGAGCGGACCCTCGAGGCCGTACGCCGATTGCGCAACCAGCCAGGCGGCTTCTGGGCAGCGAGCACCGAGCCCCAGGCGGCGTACGAGGCAGTCGTCGGGACCACGGACCGGGCCGACGTCGACGTGATCGCGATCCTGTCCGACGGTGCGTCCCGCTTCAGCGAACGCTACGGACACTCGTGGGAAGAACTGCTCGACGTACTCACGACCGACGGCCCGCGACGGCTGATCGACCTGGTGCGGGAACACGACGCCGCGGCGACCACCCCCGGCTGGAAGCGGTACGACGATGCGAGCGTCGTACTGCTTCAGGGGCCGTAAGTCGGGAAACCCTGGCCGGGATGCTGCTGGCGCGGGGCGTACTGCGGTGTCTGAGGCGGCGGCTGCACAAAATCCTGGACCGGCGGCGGTGGAGCGAGCCGCGACTGCTGCCAGCCGCCGATCTGCAGCATCAGCAGTGACGCCGTGACCGCCGCGACGATGAGCAGGACCGTCGCGACCGTGAACCCGATGTCGACGGCCAGCGCGACCCGGACCATGTAGTCCTGCAGGTCGTAGATGTCGACGTACTGACCCTCGACGTCGCTTTCCGCCACCTCGACCAGCCGGACGATCCAGATGACGAACCCGATCACCGCGGCCGATCCGCCGCCGACGATGACGACCCAGAAGCCGCTCCAGGACACCCACCACGTGTACAGCAGGGCGCGGATCCGGCCGGATCGGGCGATCCCGGGCCGGTCCCGGGGCTCGCTGGCGCGGGCGACGTCCTCGACGACCTGCAGCGGGTACCAGAACTGCACGATCGGGCAGATCCACGCGCCGACGACCCACCCAGGCGACCGGCGGTGCGCGCCGTGGGTCGGGACGGTCGGGTTCGGGGCGAACGGCGAATAGAGGAAGTCGACGTTGTCGCGGGCGCGCCACAGCCAGATCAGGAACGCGATCCCGGTCCCGATCAGCAGGTAGCTGACCAGGTTGAGCAGCGGGCCGGTGCCGGCGATCGACTCCATGCCGCGCTCGATCTCCTCGTCGGAGAGCAGCCCGTACACGAACCGCTTGACCTCGCCGTACGACCGCCAGAGCAGCACGCACTGGATCACGGCGCAGAGAGCGGTCACCCCCATCAGCGCGATGCTGACGATCGCGAGCGCCCGCAACGGCCGGTACTGCGGCACCACCGGCATCGGCTGGTACGGCATCGGCTGGTAGGGCCCCGGCCCCTGATACGGCCCTGGTCCCTGGTACGGCTGCGTCACCTTCTACCTCCCCGCAGCCAAGTTAACCCCAAGACCGGAGTCACACCGCCGCAAAGGCCTCCCGTACGGCGGGCAGCGCGAGCTCCCGGTCCGCCGCGGACAGCCCGAGCCGCGTCCGCCGATCCAGTACGTCGTCCTCGGTCAGCGCCCCCTCGTGCCGGACGGCGAACTTCACCTCGGCGTACGTCGTCCGCAGCCCCGGCGCGATCGGGTCCTGCAACTCGGGCGGACCCGCGATCACCTGCGGCGCCTCCACGCCGTACCGCTGGACGAACCGCGCCGGCGCCCGCACCGCGGCCAGGTGCACGCGATCGGCCGCGCCCACGAGCGGGATCCGGTGTGTCTCACAGGAACGCCGTACCTCGATGGTCGACTGGGCGAGCGCCTTGTCGAGTGCGTCCTGCGCCATCCGGCGATAGGTCGTGAGCTTGCCGCCGACGATCGTCACGACACCGTCCGGGCTGGTGATGACCGCGTGCCGCCGGGAGATGTCGGCGGTCTTGTCCTCGCCGTTGTGGTGGCCTGTGTCGAGCAGCGGCCGGAGCCCGGCGTACGTGCCGAGCAGGTCCGCGCGCGTGACCGGCTGCTGCACTGCGGTGCTGATCGTGTTCAGCAGGAAGTCGATCTCCCCGTCGGTGGCATGCGGTACGTCGCTCACCGGGCCGGGCGCCTCCTCGTCGGTGAGGCCGACGTACACCCGGTCGTCGGGCGCCGGGATCGCCATCACCACGCGCCGCAGCTCCCCCGGCACGGGCACGGTCAGTACGGCGGACAGCCCGCCGAACACGGACTGCGGCAGCACGAGGTGGGTGCCGCGGCTCGGCCGGAGCTTGATGCCGGAGGCAACTTGATCCGCCCAGATCCCGGCCGCGTTGATCACCACCCGCGCATCCACCGACCGCCGGTCCCCGGTCAGTTGATCGACCAGGACCGCACCGCGGCCGGTGACCTCGGTGGCAGCGACATGGGTCAGGATGCGAGCGCCGTACTGCGCGGCCGTCCGGGCGATCGCAACGACCAGGCGGGCGTCGTCGTACAACTGCCCGTCCCAGGTGAGGAAGCCGCCGCGCATCCCCTCGGGCTTGAGCGTCGGCGCGTAGCGCAGGATCTCGGCCGAGCTGACCCGGCGGGAGTGTGGCAGGTAGTCGTCGCTGGTCCGCGCGAATGTGCGTAGTACGTCGCCGCCGAGGAAGGCCGTCCGCAGCAGCGCCGCCTGCCCGAAGCTTGCCTGCGGCAACCACGGCGCGATCTGCGGGATCGGGTGCACCAGATGCGGCGCGGTGGTCTTCATCAGGATGCCGCGCTCGACGGCGCTCTCGTACGCGATCCCGACATGACCGGACACCAGGTAGCGCAGGCCGCCGTGCACGAGCTTGGAGCTCCACCGGCTGGTCCCGAACGCCAGATCGTGCTTCTCCACCAGGGCAACGGTCAGTCCGCGCGCGGCCGCGTCCAGCGCCACGCCGGCGCCGGTCACCCCGCCGCCGACGACGAGAACGTCGACCGCCGTCAGCGAGTCGAGCTCGCGGGAGCGCCGTGCTGCATTGAGGCTCGCGTTGCCCACGCTGATCATGGCGTCAGATACCTGGTGAGCATCACCCGCAGCTCCTCGTCCAGCTTCGGATACTCCTCGTGCGAGGCCATTACCGGACCCGACACCGCCGACGCCAGCGAGACCAGGATGATCTGCCGCGCCAGCCACACCGGGTCGCCGTCGCGGATCGAGCCGTCGGCCTGCCCCTGGCGGATGCCTTCCTCGACCAGCGCGAGATGGGCGACGGTGCTGCTGCCGCGGCGCTCCAGCAGGTACGGCGTGAGGAACTCGGGGTCGAGCTCGATGATCTTGCGCATCAGCGGGTGCACGCGGGTCTTCGCGACCACCTCGACGACACCCTCGACCAGGCGCGCCCGGCCGTCCACGGCATCCGGCTGGAAGGCGGACACCAGCGCGATCGTCCACTCCCGGGTCATCAACGCGGCGACCACGGCCTGCACGTTCGGCCAGCGGCGGTACAGAGTCGCGCGGGAGACTTCGGCGTGCCGGGCGATGTCGGCCATCGTCATCCGGCGCATCCCGATCGCGAGCAGCAGCTCGTACGCCGCGTCCAGGATCCGCTCCTCGCCGATCGCGTTCGCCGGCGTGGGACGGGTGCTGGTTTCCTGATCCGAGTCGCTGCTACGCTGAGACATCACACGTCAGAGTGTATCAGCGACTCTGTGATCCCGGAACTGTCCAGGGGAGGTGGGAGCCAGGGGGTTCCACCTCCCCTGGACGCTACCTCGCAGAACCACCGAAAGGGAGTCAGCGATGACCGAATCCGACCTCCCGGTGGTGCAACTCACGCCCGGCCGCTGGGGCGACCCCGCCCACCCGGTCGAACTGCCGGCAGCCGCGGCCGAGGCTCTCAAACACCTCGGCGTACGGCGACCCGCCGCCGAGCCCGTCGAACCGGCCGACCGACCAGGGCTCACGGCTGACCAGCTGTCGTTCTTGAGTCAGGTCGTAGGGAACGAGCATGTGGCCTCCGACCTGGAGTCTCGCTGGGCACACACCCGCGGCTACTCGACGACGGACCTGCTGAGGGACCGTGCAGGCGACACCTCGGACATGCCGGATGCGGTCGTCTACCCCGCCTCACACGACGAGGTCCAGGAGCTGCTGACCGGTTGCGCTGAGCAGGGCCTCGCCGTCGTCCCATACTCCGGCGGTACGTCGGTCGTCGGCGGCCTCGCGCCGTCCCGCCGGTTCGTCACCGTGGACCTGCGACGACTCGATCAACTCGTCGAGCTCGACGAGGTTTCGCGAACGGCCAGGCTGCAGGCCGGCGTCCGCGGTCCAGCGGCTGAGGCGCTGCTGGCCGAGCGCGGCTACACGCTGGGCCACTTCCCGCAGTCCTATGAGGGCGCGTCGATCGGCGGGTACGCGGCGGCGCGGTCGAGCGGTCAGTCGTCAGCCGGGTACGGCCGCTTCGACCAGATGGTGGTCGGCCTGACGCTCGCCACTCCGCGCGGCACGATCGAGCTCGGACGCGCCCCGATGTCGGCCGCCGGCCCGGACCTGCGCCAGCTCGTGCTCGGGTCGGAGGGTGCGTTCGGCATCATCACGTCGGTCGTCGTACGGATCCGGCCGCGACCGACCGAGCGGCATTTCGAGGGCTGGCGGTTCGAGAGCTTCGACCTCGGGCTGGCCGCCGTACGACGGCTCGCGCAGGACGGGCCACTGCCGACGGCGCTGCGGCTGTCGGACGAGGTCGAGACCGCGGTGAACCTCGCCGACCCGGACGTCCTCGGCGGCGGCTCCGGTGGCGTCCTCGCGATCATCGGCTTCGACGGCCCGTACAACCAGGCGACCGCGGACGTGTTGACAGCCGCCGGCGGGACGAACCTCGGCGTGGACCCGGGCGAGACCTGGCGGGTCGGTCGCTACCGGGCGCCGTACCTCCGCGATCCCCTGCTCGACGAAGGCGCGCTCGTCGAGACCCTCGAGACAGCAGCGTTCTGGTCGCGCATCCCGGCCCTGAAGACGGCAGTCACCAAAGCGCTCGTCGGTGCTTTGGGCGCCACGCCGCCGCTGGTCCTCTGTCACATCTCCCACGTCTACGAGACCGGCGCATCGCTCTATTTCACGGTGATCTGCGCACAGTCCGACGATCCGATCGAGCAGTGGCGGACTGCGAAACACGCCGCCAACCAGGCGATCGCCGACGCCGGCGGCACGATCTCCCATCACCACGGTGTCGGCACCGACCACCGCGACGCCTACGCCACCGAGATCGGACCCTTGGCGATCGAAACGCTGCGTGCGGTCAAGAACGCCCTCGACCCCGGCAACGTCATGAACCCGGGCGTCCTGGTGCCGGAGTCCGAGAAGGGCTTGACCTCAAGTTAGCTTGAAGTATGACGGTGTCGGCATGACTCCTGAACCGTCCGACCGTCCTGTTGCTCTCGTCACCGGCGCATCCGCCGGCCTTGGGCTCGCACTCGCGCACGGGCTGGCCGATCGCGGCTGGGCGCTCGTGATCGACGCGCGCGGCGCCGAAGCGCTCAAGGACGCCGCCGACGCACTGGCTGACCGCACCGACGTCGTACCGCTGGCCGGCGATGTCACCGACCCCGACCACCGCGCCGATCTGGTGGAGGCGGTCACCGAGCTCGGTCGGCTCGACCTGCTCATCAACAACGCCAGCTACCTCGGGCCGAGCCCGCTGCAAGCACTGGCCGCGGCCGACCTCGACGAGCTCCGTCGCGTGTACGAGGTCGACGTACTCGCACCGATCGCACTCACACAAGCCCTGCTCCCCGCACTCACCACAGCGTCCGGTGTGCTGATCAACATCAGCTCCGACGCCGCAGTGGAGGCCTACGAGACCTGGGGTGGCTACGGCTCCGCCAAGGCTGCACTGGACCACGCGACTCGGGTCCTGGCGGCTGAGCACCCCGCACTCGCGGTCTACGCGGTTGACCCGGGTGATCTGCGTACCGCGATGCACCAGGCCGCCTTCCCTGGTGAGGACATCTCAGACCGGCCTGAGCCCGCGAGCGTCGTACCGGCGTTCCTGCAGTTGCTGGACAGCCGGCCGGCGAGTGGCAGGTACCGGGCGGCCGAGTTCGCACCTGCGGTGGCCTCATGATGGTGCACCCACACACCAGGTTCGACCTGCCGGAGGCGCTGAACGCCGGCGAACCACCGGAAGCCCGCGGCCTCTCGCGGGACCACGTGAAGCTGCTGGTCGCGGAGGGGTCGACCGTCACGCACACCCGCTTCGACCGCATCGGTGAACACCTGCGGCCCGGCGACCTGCTGCTGGTGAACACGTCCGGCACGTTGCCTGCTGCCGTCGACAGCACGTCGTACACCGTGCACTTCTCGACACCGCTCGACGACGGCACCTGGGTCGTCGAGCTACGCGACGGCGGCGCACCCATTTTCGACGGTACGGTGGGCGAGCGCGTGGAGCTGCCGGAAGGCGCATTGACGTTGCTGGCGCCGTACCAAGGCTCGAACCGCCTGTGGATCGCCAAGCCACCGGTGGCCGACGTCCTCGGATACCTGCAGCGGCACGGGCGACCGATCACCTACAACTACGTCGGCAAGCGGTGGCCGTTGGCGTCGTACCAGACCGTCTTCGCTCGCGACCCGGGCAGTGCGGAGATGCCTAGCGCCGCCAGACCGTTCAGCTTCGTGCTGGTGAGCCACCTGGCGTCGCAGGGCGTGCTGATCGCACCGATCCTGCTGCACTGCGGCGTGTCCTCACTGGAGAGCCACGAGCCACCTCAACCCGAGAGGTACGACGTGCCCGCGCACACGGCCCGCCTCGTCAACTGGGTCAAGGCCAACGGCGGCCGGGTGATCGCAGTCGGCACCACCGCCGTACGCGCCATCGAATCAGCTACAACCCCCGACGGCACCGTCACGCCGGCGCACGGCTGGACCGACCTGATCCTCGGTCCGGAACGCCAGCCATACGTAGTCGACGGACTCATCACAGGCTGGCACGCTCCCGAGGCCTCCCACCTACTTCTCCTCGAGTCCGTGGCCGGCCCCGACCAGGTGCAACGCGCCTACGACGCCGCCGTCCAAGAGCACTACCTCTGGCACGAGTTCGGCGACAGCTGCCTCATCCTGCGCTGACCATCCGGCTGCGGGGATGTCAGGAGGCCTTGGCCTGCTGCTTCTGCTGGGAGATGCGGTTGGTCTGCAAGGCGGTCACCGCGTTCGGAGACTCCGGCGCGGCCGGCCGCACAACCTGATGCTCGTTACCGGGCCGGGCTCGCTTGTCCACAGCACGTGGGCTCATACCGATGTCCTAACCGTTCGGTCCCCCGTCGGGACGTCACTTGATTAGACGAGCACAAGCCCTCACCTGTCATGTCCTTTTATCCAACTGAGCAGAAATTGTGGCCTAGGCCGATTAGTTGCCTTTTGAATCTCCGGAGCCCCTAGCGAGGGTCGAAGTACTTCCAGGTCTTGCCGTGATCGGTGCTGGTGATGGCGTGGTCGCCGTTGTACTGCAGCCCGTAGACGAACTCGCCTACCGCGTTCAGCTGGCCCAGGTCGGCCGGCGGGGTCAACGGCGTACCGGCGCCGGGCCGGAGGAGTTCGCGTTGCTTGCCTTGATAGAGCGCGAGCCCCGTTCCGTTGTCGAAAGCAACGGGAGACGACAGGTACGGCGCGTCCCGGGTGGCCACCGTCGTCCAGTGTTCGCCCCGGTCGGTGGACAACCGCAGCGGCACCAGGTCACCCGGCGTACCAGGCTTGCCGCCCGGGATCGCCACGATCGTCCTGCCGTCGGGGCTGACACCCAGCTGGCCACCTCTCCGGCCGGGGCTGATGACGGAGTGGCCCCAGGTCTTGCCGCGGTCGTCGGTCCAGTAGATGTTGCTGACGCCGCTGTTCCTGGCGCCGACCAGCCACCACCGTCCGGTGCTGTCGCGCTGGGGCTCGTAGGCGTTGTCGATCCCGGGGACCTTCACCTCCCGCAGGGTGCCGGTTTCCAGATTCAGCGCCCGTAGGGTGCCGTAAGCCAGCAGCACGTCGCCGTCGGCGAACTCGCTGGTCGGCGCAGCCCAGCGCAGCCTCTTCTCGACCCGGCCCTGGTCCGTCAGGCGAACCATCACGGACTGGGCCCAGGTCGGATCGCTTCCCTTCATGCTCGTCGGCATCGACAATGCCAGCGCCTCGTGACCGGTCTGCAGCACGACGTACTGGTTCTTGCGGACCGGTGCGGTGGTCCGTACTCCGTCACGGCTCAGCACCGCGGCGTAGTTCCAGGTGTTTCCCGGGTGTGGTGAAGTCCACGCCGAGGCCCACCGCGTCGGTGTGGCGAACGCGACACCGGCCATGCCCGACTTCTTGTCACCGATCAGCTTCTCGGCCGCCTGGTCGACCGGGATCGACGCCGGCGTGCCGGCGGCCGGCGGCTTCTCGGTGCCGGTCACGTTCCCGAGCGGCAGTACGGAGGCCAGTACTCCGATCGTCACCGCCGCAACGACTCCCGCGCCGGTCAGGGCCTGGCGACGGTGCCGGCGGCGGACGCCACGACGCTCCAGAGCCTCGAAGGGCAACGGCTGGACGGACTCCTGGACCTCCCAGGACAGTTCTTTCAGCTCAGACATGGTTGACCTCCTCGACGTCGTCAGCGAATTCGTGGACCAGCGGGGCCAGACGGGACCTGCCCCGGGAGAGGCGAGCCTTGACCGTCCCCTCCGGTACACACAGCTGTACGGCGATCTCACTCACCGGCAGATCGACGATGTGGTGCAGCACGATCGCCTCGCGCTGCTCGTAGGGGACCCGCCGCAGGGCCTCGACCAGAGCGACCCGGTCCGCGGACAGTCCGGTCGTCGTGGTCTCGGGGACACCTGCTCGCGAGAGCAACCCGTGGAATCGGGTCGCGCGGCGGTAGCGCCGACGTACGGCGTTCAGCGCGACTGTGCGCAGCCACGCCTCCGGGTTGTCGAGCTGGGCGAGCCGTTGGGGCTTCTCGACGGCGCGGACGAACGCCTCCTGCACGGCGTCCTCGGCCTCGCCCAGATTCCCGCAGATCGCGAACAGTTGCCCGACCAGCCGCCGGTAACACCCCTCGTACAGCTCGCGCACCGTGTCGCCGTCAGCCATCACCACTCCCCAGATCGGACCCTTTGCCTGCACGAGTCCTGGCAGGAGGATCCGGTTGCATCACGAACGCATGATGTCCGAGGACCGAGGTGCGCGTGTGTCAGCGGCTGGGGCGTTCGAAGATGAGCTCCAGGCCGTCTTCTTCGTCCCACTGTTCGCCGTTCTGGACGAACCCGAAGCCGGCGATGGTGGCCAGCGATGCCTGGTTGGTGGGGCTGATCGTGGCCCGGACGGTCCGTACGGCGGGTTCTGCCGCCGCACGCTCGAGGAGCGCGGTCAGGATCGCCTTGGCGAAACCCTGGCGCCGGTACGGCGGATCGACCGTGTACCCGATCTCCACCATGCCGGCCTCGTCGGGCGGACCGTGGAAACCGGCGTAGCCCACCACGATCCCGTCGGCCACGGCGAGCTTGACGAGCCACCCGAAGGTGGCGGGATCCCGGTTCAACTGATCCAGGCGGTACTGCCACAGCCACTTGGCCCTGTCAGTGAGGAACTCGTCGCCGAGCGCGAAGCCGAGCTCAGCCTGCGCCGCGGCACGGTCATCCGCCAGCAACGCACTCAGCGCAGCCCCAGTCATCTCAACAAAACGAATCGCCGGAGCGGAGGTAGTAGTCATCCCCCACATCCTCACCCCCTGATGCACCACCAGACGAACCATTTACCGGCGTCCGACCGGCGGGGGAAGTGGGGAGTGGGCACCGGCAGTGGGGACTGGGAACAGGCAATAGCAGGTGCCGACCCACCATTGCCTGTCCCAAGATCCCGGATTGGGCTGAGCACCGGCCCGCGGGGGGCAGCTAGGCGGATTGTTTGTTGCGGTGGTGGTTTGCGAGTTGGAGGTAGATCCAGGCGACTGCGGCGCCTACTACGAAGCCGCCCAGGTGGCCTTGCCAGGAGACGTTGGGGATGGCGAAGGACAGGAAGGCGGTGACCGCGACGTACATGATGATCCAGGTGATGTCCTGGCCGCGGGCGCGGCTGATCACCAGGAGGGCGCCGACCAGGCCGAGGACTGCGCCGGAGGCGCCGAGGGTTGCGCCGCCGGGGGCCGACAGGAACCAGACCGCGACGCTGCCGCCCAGCGCGGACAGCAGGTAGAGGACCGTGAAGCGGAGCCGGCCGAGCATCTGCTCCAGGGGCGGACCGAGCTGCCAGAGCATGAACAGGTTCGAGAAGATGTGGAAGATCTGCACGTGGGTGAACGCCGACGTGAGCAGTCGCCACGGCTCGCTCTCGGTCAGCACCGGGACCATCACCAGGTCGCCGAGGAGCCGCGGGCTGCCGGTGCGGACCGCGATGAAGACCAGGACGTTCAGCGCCAGCAGCGTGTAGGTGACGACCTGCTGGCTGCCGGCGCGCTGGATGCCGCCCAGCGATGTGCGGGTCCGCGGAACCGAGCGGACGCCCTCGTTGAAACAGTTCGGACACTGGAAGCCGACGGCGGCGCTGTTCATGCACGCCGGGCAGATCGGCCGGTCGCAGCGCTGGCAGCGCACCCCGGCGGGCCGATCCGGGTGCCGGTAGCAGACGGTCTCGGTCACGCGGGTTGGGTCCTCCTGTGAAAGAGCGGGACCGGGCGCGCCCCGGTCCCGCTCCGGAAAGTCAGGCGTTCTTGCGCTCGACGACGACCTTGTTGATCACGATCGGCTCGAGCGGCCGGTCGCCGGGCGCGGTGTCGGCGGAGGCGATCGCGTCCACGACCTTCTTCGAGTCGTCGTCGACGACCTCACCGAAGATCGTGTGCTTGCGGTTCAGGTGCGGCGTCGGGACCACGGTCACGAAGAACTGCGAACCGTTGGTGCCGTGCCCGAACTGGATGCCGGCGTTCGCCATCGCGAGCAGGTACGGACGGTCGAACTGGAGCTCCGGGTGGATCTCGTCGTCGAACTGGTACCCGGGCGTGCCGGTTCCGGTGCCGAGCGGGCAGCCGCCCTGGATCATGAACCCGTCGATCACCCGGTGGAAGCCGAGGCCGTCGTAGAACGGCTTGGTGACCTGCTGCCCGGTCTCCGGGTCGGTCCACTCCTTGGTGCCCTCGGCCAGGCCGACGAAGTTGCTCACCGTCTTCGGCGCGTGGTTGGGGAACAACCTGATGACGACGTCGCCCTTGTTCGTCTGCAGGGTCGCGTACAGCTCTTCGGCCACGGGAGTCACTCCTAGTCGGATCACTACGGCTTACCCCTCGATCCTGTCATGTCACTCCAAGAACTCCGGCATCGACGCGGATGTGTACGGACAGTGCCGTGGGGGCACCGGGTTATCGGCTGGAAACGTCGTACGATGCAGATGAAGCCGGGTTTGTCCAGAGTCGTCACCAGAAAGCGTCCATGTCGCCGATGGGCGGGAGAGCTGTCCGCGGGTCGGGCGGCACCGAGGAGGGAACCGTGGGTTTGAGGAAGTCCAAGGGCCGGGTCGAGGTCGCCAAGGACCGGGTCAGGCCACTCGCCGAGTCGGCGTCGGAGAAGTTCGGACCGGCCGTCGGCCAGGTCCGTGACCACCTCGGCCCGGCTGTGGGCACCGCACGGGAGAAGGTGTCGCCGTACGCCGAGAAGGCTGTCGAGCGGGGCGCACACCTTGCTCACCAGGCGGTCGAGAAGGCCGGTCCGGTGCTCGACGACGCGCTCGCCAAGGTCGGTCCGGCCACCGAGCACGCGGCCGAGAAGGCCCGCGAGCGGCTGAACGACGACGTACTGCCGAAGGTGACCGCCGCGCTGGCGGCCATGGCAGCCGCCGCCGAACCGGTCGTCGAGGAGACCGCCCGCCGCGGCAAGGCCACCAAGGCTGCGCTGAAGGGCGAGCTCGAGGTGCCGAAGAAGAGCCACAAGCTCCGCAACGTGGTGCTGTTCCTGGGCCTCGGCGCGCTGGCCGCGGCAGCGGTGAAGAAGCTGCTGACGCCGCCGGAGCCGGCCTGGCAGTCCACGCCGACCAGCGGTCGCGACTACAGCTCCGCCCCGGCGGGTACGTCGTCGCGCCCGACAGACACCCCGTCGTCCAACGGCAAGACCGACGCCACGCCGGAGGCCGACACGACCAAGACCGACGCGTCCGGGACCGAAGGCCCGAAGACCGACGGCCAGGCGGACGGCACCAAGTCCGACGGTTCCAAGCCCGAGGCACCGAAGGCGGAGGCCAAGCCGGAAGCGGCCACGGACGAGGTGAAGGCCGCATCGAACGGCGCCACGAAGAGGACCACCAGGAAGTCGACGGGCTCGGGCGAGTCCAAGCCCAGCGACTCCTGACACCACCGCAACGGCGAAGGTCCCGAACCCCGGCTGGGGTTCGGGACCTTCGTCTGTCCGGACGTCGCCTTGCGCGTACGACGTCAGTTGACCTCTGGCTCCGGGTCGTCGGACTTCGCCATCGTGTACCGGCCTGCTGACAGCAGCTGGGTGGCGTACCGATGCGTGATGCACGGGTAGGTGCCGCCGCAGCTCAGGCAGACCGCGTCGTTGCGGTGCAGCCAGGGGACGACCTTGAGCCGCCTGGTCCAGGTCAGTGGCTCCCGATCGGGGGCGTGCATCCGGAGCGCCGTGCGGGCCGCGTGCTGGATCTCGGGGGCCGACCATTCCTCGGCGCTCTTGTCCATCAGGGCACTGAGGTCGGGGTGGAGGTGGTCAGTGGTGCGGGCTTTGTTCATTTATATGTGTCTTCCAAGGCAGGTGGGAGGACGCCTGAATCGGGTGGTGGGGTGGGTTTGCGACTAGCACTGAATCACTCGCTTCAAACGTTAGTGCCCCTGCGTGGCCACCGCGCCTCGATCAGCGCCGACCGAGTGTCAGATCTTCGTCAGGTCTCAGGTCCAGAGCGTCTCGAGGGTGACCCTGGCCTCGAGCTCGAGCAGGTGCCGTTTGGTCGGGATGCCGCCGCCGAAGCCGACCATCTTGCCGCCGGCGCCGACCACCCGGTGGCAGGGCACGACGATCGCGATCGGGTTCCGGTTGCACGCCGTACCGACGGCGCGGGCGGCACCGGCGTCGCCGACGATCTTGGCAACGTCGCCGTACGTCTGCATCTCGCCGTACGGGATCCGGGTGAGCTGGGTCCAGACCGCGCGCTCGAAGTCGGAGCCGCTGCGGACCGAGAGCGGCAGCGTGAACTCCTGGAGTTCGCCGGCGAAGTACGCCTTCAGTTGCTCGGCGGCCTCGGTCAGCAGCGGATCGGCACCGAGCGGCCGGTCGGTCGCCCCGAAGTGCAACCGGCAGAGCCCGGTCTCGTCGACTGCGAGCGTGAGGTCGCCGATCGGTGAGTCGACCACGGACCAGTGCATACGACCATCTTTCCCGCGGCCACCGACAGTTTCTGGCAGAAATGCGCCACGGAGAGGCCGCAACGTGATGTTCTCGCTCGGTCACGCCCTGTTGTGCTATGTCTGATCCATGCCGAGCCGGGCGTCGCAAGTACCGCAGGACCGGTGGTTCAGTTCCGAGCGGGCCATGGGTATCGGTGCGTCGATCCTGATCGGGGTCGTCACCGTCACCACGTGGTCGACCGCGTGGTCGGACTGGAACCTGTACCGGACCCGCAAGGTGTACGGCGGTGACCCGGACAAACTGGCCGAGGCCGACCTGATCTCCGGCTCGCTCGGGATCGTCGCCGCGCTGGCGCTGCTCGCGGCCGCGGTGGTGTTCATCGTCTGGCTGTGGCGGGTCCGCTGGAACGCGGAGATGTTCTGCCGCGGCGAGCACCGGTTCACCCGCGGCTGGGTGCTCGGGTGCTGGCTGGTCCCGGTGGTGAACCTCTGGTACCCGAAGCAGGTCGTCGACGACGTCGTCGCGGCCAGCGACCCGCGCACCGATCCGCTGACCCCGATGCTCAAGGACGTTCCGGGCACGCATCTCGTCTGGGCCTGGTGGCTGACCTGGGTGGCCGGCCTGGTCACCGGGAACATCGTGCAAAGAGGTGTTCTCGTCGGCGCGTCGGAGCTGGGAGATCTGCGGACGAACGTCATACTGTCCTCCGTCTCGGCGCTGTTCACCACCGGCGCGGCCGTGCTCGCAGTCATCCTGATCCAGCGGATCGACGAGCTTCAGAGCAGCCGTCCGTGGGTGCCGTGGTGGGCGGTCGGGACCCCGCAGAGTGGCTTCCAACCACCTGCGCGGTAAACCAAACCGTCACGCCCCGTCTTGTCGGTCGTTACCACTGGTGATGGGCGTACGAAAAGAACACGTTAAGTCGACACCCTCTGTGCTGGGGCCGACTGCCCTGGCGTACCTACTTCGTGGTATCAATGTGGCTCGGTCACGCGGGGGTAGGGCCAGGCAGATACGCCGGACAGACGACGGAGTTCCAGCAACGCGAGGGACGCGAGACGTGAGCCACCCGCAGGCATTGATGACTGCTGTCGAGGATCAGGAAGAGTGGCAGCCGCACGCGGCTGAAGAGTTCCAGCAGGTCGGGACGGTCGGCAAGATCGCGATCGGACTGCTGGGCGCATCAACGGTCACCCACCTGCTGTCCACCTGGTCCGACTGGAACACGTACTCCGTGGTGCATCGCTACCTCGGCGGCATGCCGAACGTCGACGACGCGGACCTGAACCGCGCCGACGCGATCGCCAAGGTCACAGCGATCCCGAACGTGATCGTCTCGGTCGCCGCCGCGGTCGTCTTCGTCATCTGGTTGTGGCGGGCCCGGGTCAACTCCGAGGTCTTCTCGCAGGCCGACCACCGCCGCAGCCACGGCTGGGTACTGGCCAGCTGGTTCGTCCCCGGACCCAACCTCTGGTACCCGAAACAGATCGTCGACGACGTCTGGATCGCCAGCGACCCGAAGACCCCCGTGTACACCGACGACCTGCGCCGGTTCAGGACACCGACCCTCACCTCCGTGTGGTGGGTCGCCTGGATCGGCGCTCTCGCGTTCGACGTGGTGGTCCGCCGGTTCCTGATGTGGATGGAAGCCACCGTCGGCTCGCTCCGCGGTATCGCACTGGCCGGTACGGCGTCCCTCGTGCTGACGGTCGTCTCCGCGGTCGCCGCGACGATGGTGATCCGCAAGATCAACCACATGCAGACCACGCGTGAGTGGGTGCCGTGGTGGGACCAGGGCCCGAAGCTCAGCGCCGTTCCGTCGTACGAGGTGACGCAGGTTCCGTCGTACGCGAACGACGACACCGACGAGCAGCCCGCGATCTCCGAGCCGATCGCCGCCGGGCCCGCGCTGGGTCTGGTCCGCGAGCCGCAGTTGCAGATGGCCGGTCCTTCGCAGGCCCCCGTGCAGAACCCGTTCGCCCCAACTCCGGCACCGCAGAGCTTCCCGGGCGACGGCGCTGCCGCCCCGGCCGCGTTCGCCGGCGGTCCTTCGGCCGACGACGCGCCGAAGTGGAGCCCGTTCGCCCCGGTCGCCGGGAACTGGCAGGACGCCGACGCCGGTCCGGCCACCGAGCAGTTCAACCCGATCGAGACCTGGCGGGACGAGAAGCCGGTCGAGCAGACGACGTACGACACGCCGCAGCAGAGCTGGGAGGACTACCGCAGCTCGCTCACCGCGGACCTGCTCGGTACGACGAGCAGCTGGCGTGACGAGGCTGCGCCGATGACCGTCGTACAGCCCGACCCGTACGGCTACCAGCCCGAGCCGGAACCTCAGCCGCAGCCCGCCGAGGAGCCGTGGGCGGCGCGCTACTCCGAGCCGTACTCGTACGAGCCCGACTACCTCACCTCGACGGCCTCCCCCGTGGAGGCGCAGACCGCACCCGAGCCTGAGCCCGCGCCTGTTGCGCGCGCCGGCCGCCGGGCCGCTCGGGTCGCGGTCGACAGCCCCTCGGCGATTCAGCCGGCGGTGCCGAACCACTCGCCGCACGTCTCCCAGACCGAGACGTACTCGTCGTACTCGGACCACAACGTCTACGGGCCGTCCGAGCACACGCAGCCGTCGTCGCACGTGTCCGCCTCGTCCGGGTACTACGAGCCGGCGCCGGCCCCGAGCTACCAGGAGCAGGACGACTTCCTGACCCCGTCGAAGCCGCTCCCGCCGGTGCCGTCGTACGGCCCGGAGCCGACGTACTCCTCCGGCGGGTACTCCGACCAGGAGACGTCGTACACCTCGGACTACTCCTCGTCGTACAACTCCGAGTCCTACGGTTCGAGCAACTACGACGCGTACGGCAGCAACGGCGGCTCGGAGTACACGAGCACCGAGTCCTACGAGACCTACAGCCCGAACTACGCGACCGAGTCGTACGGGTCGCAGTACTCGCCGGAGCCGGAGCCGGAGCAGACCGAGCACCAGCAGCACTCGCCGTACGCCTACGAGCAGCAGCAGCCGACCGACCCCGAGCAGCCGCCCAGTCCCCGGACCCTGCCGCGCCGTGGCCGCTGGATCTGATCAGATAGCAGTATGCGTTTAGGTTTCGCCACCCTCGGTTGTCCCGGAGCTGCCCTCGACGACGTCCTGGCACTTGCCCAGGGCAACAACTTCGTCGGTCTGGAGCTACGGGCCGCGCCGGACGAGTTCACGAACACGGGTCTGTCGGCGACGCAGCGCCGTGAGCTGCGGACCCGGATCGAGGACGCCGGCCTGGAGATCTTCGCGGTCAGCAGCTACGTGAAGCTCTGCGCGGTCGAGGAGCAGCCGCTCGAGGAACACCTCGAACTCGCCGCGGACCTCGGCGCCCGAGGTGTCCGCGTGTTCCCCGGTGACGATCCCGGTGAGGGTACGCCGGACGGCCCGAGCGCCGGTGAGATCCGCGCGCTCGACCGGGTGACGACCGCACCGAAGGACGTCCCGATCCTGCTGGAGACGCACGACTCGCACTCGACGGCCCGGCAGGTCGCCGCGTTCTGCGCGCTGCTCGACACCGACGTCCCCGGCCACAACGTGAAGGCACTCTGGGACACCTCGCACACGTGGTCGCACGGCGAGACCCTGGCCGAGTCGTTCGCCCTGGTGCAGCCGTGGCTCGAGTTGGTCCAGTTCAAGCAGGCCGACTCACAGCAGGAGTACCGCCCGGTCGCGATCGACGCCGGCGACTTCCCGATCGGCGAGCTGCTGACGGTTCTCGACGGCACCGATTACCCGCTCTCCCTCGAGTGGGAGCTCAAGTGGCACCCGCAGCTCCCGTCATTGGCTGAGACCCTGCCGGCCGTTCACGCCTGGTTGAGTGTTGGAGCCGGCGAGGTCAAGTAGCGGGCCAACGTCGGCCCGAGCCAGGCGACCACCTGGTCGTCGGGCATCGTCGCGATCGGTGGGAAGCCGAGGATGTACCGGCAGAGTGCGAAGCCGAGCACCTGACTCGCGACCAGACCTGCCCGTACGTCGGGTTGGTCGACTGCCTGCACCCGCAGCGTGGGCGCGAGCTGCGCCGCGAAGATCGAACGCATGCGCTCGACCGCGACCTCGTTGGTGACCGCGGTCCGCAGTAGCACCCGCAGTGAGTCGTCGGCCTCCCAGCGCTCCAGGAAGTGCCGCGCGAGTGCCTCCCCCAGCGATTCCAGCGGTACGTCGCCGAAGTCCGGCAACCGGATGTCGAACTCGGCTGCCGCCGCGAACAGCTTCTCCTTGCTGCCGTAGTACCGCATCACCATCGCGGGGTCGATCGCCGCGTCCGCCGCGATCGCCCGGATCGTCGCCCGCTCGTACCCGTCCGCGCCGAACCGCTCGCGGGCCGCCGCGAGGATCGCCGCCCGGGTCCGATCGGACTTCTTCTCCGCCATGCCCCCAGCATATGCCAACGCCTGTTGACTTTTGCCATCCCCAGGCCTAGCGTGAAAGTCAACAGGTGTTGATAAAAGGAGCGACGATGATTCCCCAGCAGGCAGAAATCGTGGTGGTTGGTGCCGGTCCGGTCGGGCTCGCCGTGGCGGTCGGGCTCCGGCTGCACGGACATGACGTCGTGGTCGTCGATCAGCAAGCCGAGGGTGCGAACACCTCGCGGGCCTGCGTGATCCACCCGCGGACGCTGGAGGTGCTCGAGGAGCTCGGCGTCACCAAGCGGCTCGTCGACCTCGGCCTGGAGCTCGACGACTTCGCGATCCGCGCCGGCGACCGCAAGCTGATCCCGGTCGGCTTCGCGGACCTGCCGACCGAGTACCCGTTCGTGACGATGATCCCCCAGCCGGTCACCGAGCAGGTGCTGCTCGAACGGCTCGAGGAGCTCGGCGGCTCGGTGCTCCGTCCGTACGCCGCGACCGGCCTGACCCAGACCGCCGACGGTGCCGAGGTCACGCTCGACAGCGGCGACGTGATCAAGGCGCAGTACGTCGTGGCAGCCGACGGCATGAACAGCACGATCCGCGAACTCGCCGGCCTTCGGATGCCGGGCAACACCCTGCAGATCTCGTGCAGCCTGGTCGACGTCCGCGTCGACAGTGGCCTGCCGGTCGACGAGGTCGCCCTGTACTTCGCCTCCGCCGGACTGCTCGTCGTGGCGCCGCTGCCGGACGGAAGCTTCCGGCTCGTCGCCGAAGTGCATGACGCGCCGGAGCACCCCGATCTTGCCTACGCGCAGCGGTTGCTGGCCGATCGCGGTCCGCGCAAGGCGCACCCGAAGGTCACCGAGGTCGTCTGGGGTTCGCGGTTCCGGATCCACGAGCGGGTCGCCGACGCGTACCGTGCGGGCCGGGTGCTACTGGCCGGCGACGCCGCTCACACGCACAGTCCGGCCGGCGGCCAGGGCATGAACCTCGGCCTGCGCGACGCGGTCACCCTGGCAGACGCCCTGTCGGCTGCCCTGGCAGGAGACGACTCCGGCCTCGACGCCTACGCCGCGAACAGCCGTGAGGAGGCGGTCCGGGTGATCGGGCTGGTGCACCGCCTGACCCGCCTCGCGAACGTCCCGCGCGCGATCCGCCCGGTGCGCAACGCCGTACTCAGCCTGGTCGGTCGAGTGAGCAAGACCCAGAACGGCCTTGCCAAGCAGTTGGCCGGCTTCCCGGAGCGTTAACCCCCGGTCGACTCGCGGATCTTCAACGTGTACGGGACGGTGAGGTCGCGATGGGTGGATCCACCGTTCCCGGCGATGCGGTCGAGGAGCAGCGCGACCGCGTTGTCGGCCAGCCATTCCGTGTCCTGCGAGATCGTGGTCAGTGACGGCGAGTGGTACCGGCCGTCCTCGATGTCGTCGAAGCCCACCACGGCCACGTCCTCCGGCACCCGCAGGCCCGCCTCGGCCAGCGTCCGCAGGGCGCCCAGGGCGAGCAGGTCGTTGAAACAGAACACCGCGTCCGGCGGCTCTGGCAGCGCCAGCAGTTCCCGCATTGCCGTGGCCCCGTCGAGTCGGTGGTACCCCGACGCGGCCAACTCGAGCGCGGCGTCGTGCGGCATCCCGGCAGCTTTGAGCGCCTTGCGGTACCCCTTCCGCCGGACTGCGCCGGTGCTGGTCCCGCCGACCCCGATCGCCGCGATCCGGTGCCGGCCCAGTGAGATCAGGTGGGCGGTTGCGTCGTACGACGCCTGCACCGAGTCGACCGCGACGCGGTCGAACTGACCGCCGGCAGGTCGTTCACCGAGCAGGACCAGCGGCTTCCCGGTGTCCGCCGAGGTGAGCTTGGCGGGGGCGGTGGCCAGCGGGGAGAAGATGATGCCGTCGATCAGCTGCCCGCGCATGCCGTCCAGGACGAATCGCTCGGCGGCGGACTCGCCCTCGGTCTGGTCGATCAGGACGGTGATCCCGCGACGCTTCGCGGCCCGGCTGATCTCCGCTCCGAGTTCGGCGAAGTACGGCGAACCCATCTCCGGGATGGCCAGCGCGATGAAGTCCGAGCGGCCCTTGCGCAGCGACCGGGCGCTGACGTTCGGCTTGTAGTCCAGGGCGGCGATCGCGGCCTCGACCTTGGCCCGGGTGCGCGCCGTGATGTGCGGGTAGTCGTTGATCACGTTCGAGACGGTCTTCACCGACACACCGGCCCGCGCGGCCACGTCGCTCAGCCTGGTCGCCATCGGAGCACCCTCCTGTCACCGTCCCGTCGCCCGAGTGTGCCACGTCGGCAGCCCGCTCTACCCCCGCCACCGCCCTCTCCGCATTTGCCTGGCTGACCCACCAGGTGAGGGGTTTGTGACCCAGATTCAGGGTGTGGAACCCCCGACCTGGTGGGTCGGCCAGCGAAATTGGTGGGTCTGCCAGTCAAATGAGGTTCGGGTGGTGAGGTCTTTACACCGATTGTCAATCGTTGTAGACATCCACGGTAATCGTTGTAACCGTTCCCCGGGAGGTCTTGTGGCGCGCCTAGTGGTGGATCCGGCGTTCGTGGTCGGGGCGCTGGACCGGCGGGTGTTCGGCTCGTTCGTCGAGCACATGGGGCGCTGCGTCTACACCGGGATCTACGAGCCGGGGCATCCCACCGCCGACGCGGACGGGTTCCGGCAGGACGTGCTCGCGCTGGTCCGCGAGCTCGGCGTGACCGCGATCCGCTACCCCGGCGGCAACTTCGTCTCGAACTACGACTGGGAGGACGGCGTCGGGCCGAAGGACGAGCGGCCGCGGCGGCTCGACCTGGCCTGGCGGGCGATCGAGCCGAACCAGTTCGGCACCGACGAGTTCGTCACCTGGTCGCGCAAGGCCGGCGTACAACCCATCTGGGCGGTCAATCTCGGCACCCGCGGGATCCGCGAGGCCGTCGACCTGCTCGAGTACTGCAACCTCCCGGCGGGCACCGCGCTCGGCGATCGCCGGGTCGCGAACGGCAGCCCGGAGCCGCACGACATCCGGATCTGGTGCCTGGGCAACGAAATGGACGGCCCCTGGCAGATCGGCCACAAGACCGCCGAGGAGTACGCGCGGCTCGCCGAGGAGACTGCGAACGCGCTGCGGCGCGTCGATCCCGGGCTCGAACTGGTCGCCTGCGGATCGAGCAACGCCGGGATGCCGACGTTCGGCGACTGGGAACGCGTCGTCCTGGAGCGCACCTACGACCTGGTCGACCACATCAGCCTGCACGCGTACTACGAGCCGCGCGACGGCGACCAGGCGAGTTTCCTGGCGGCCGCCGAGGAGATGGACCGGATGATCTCCGCGGTGGTCGCGACCGCCGACCACGTGAAGGCGCTCAAGCGCAGCGACAAGGAGCTGACGCTGTCCTTCGACGAGTGGAACGTCTGGTACCAGCAGCACTTCCCCGGCGAGCTCGGCCTGCCGATCCGCGAGGTCGGCCCACTGATCGAGGACACCTACACCGTCGACGACGCGGTGGTCGTCGGCAGCCTGCTGATCACGTTGCTCCGGCACGCCGACCGGGTGAAGATCGCTTGCCTCGCGCAACTGGTGAACGTGATCGGCCCGATCCGTACCGAGCCCGGTGGGCGCGCGTGGCGGCAGACGATCTTCTACCCGTTCGCCCTGACCGCGCAGTACGCCGGCCCGACCGTGCTGCGGACCGCGATCACCGGAGGCCCGGAGCTCCACACCTCGGCCTTCGGCCGCGTCCCGGCCCTCTGGAGCACAGCGACGTACGACGAGAACACCGGGGAGACCGCGATCTTCGTGGTGAACCGGAGCGAGACCGACAAGATCGACCTGGAAATCCCGGTGACCGGAAGTGTGATCCGGCACCTGGCTCTCTATGACGAGGACCGGTCCGCCGTGAACACGGCGGACGATCCGGACCGGGTCCAGCCCCGGGCCGTCGACACCACCGAGGTCGCCGACGGTTTCTGCCGTGCCACCCTGCCACCCGCATCGTGGCACGTGATCCAGCTCAGCAGTTGATTCGAGAGGGGACCCCGCCCGTGCCTTCGAAACGACTCCTTGCCGCAGTCCTGACTGTGGCTGCCGTCGCAGCCGGCATCTCGGCTGCGACCGCCGCACCACCGGTGACCACGACCAACGCGATCAGCTCCAGCTTCGCCGACACCTTCGCCGACCCGTCGATCATCCAGGGCCGCGACGGCTACTGGTACGCGTACGCCACCTCCGATCCACTGGTGGCGAACGGCCCGTTCGGCTTGATGCACATGGCCCGGACCAAGGACTTCAGCTCCTGGGAGTACCTCGGCACGGTCTTCAACGACCAGACCAAGCCGGCCTGGGCCGCGCCCGGCTCGTTCTTCTGGGCGCCGGACATCCGGTACTTCCACGGTCACTACGTCATGTACTTCACTGTCACCGACACCGCGGCCAACCCGGGTGGCGATCCCGCAATCGGCGTAGCCACCGCCCCGACCCCAGCGGGACCGTGGACCGCCACCGACGGCCCGGTCGTCGCCCCGAAACCGGACGGCAACGGCGGCTTCTTCGGCACCATCGACCCGGCGATGCTCACCGCCGCGGACGGCAAGCGGTACCTGTACTACGGAGGCTTCTACGGCGGCATCTCCGTCACCGAACTGAGCGCCGACGGCATGCACGCGGTCGGTGAGCCGACGCAGATCACGATCGGCGACCGCTACGAGGGCTCGTACGTCGTCTACCGCGACGGCTGGTACTACTTCATGGGCTCGTCGATGAACTGCTGCGCCGGCCCGACCACCGGGTACTCCGTGTTCGCCGGACGCTCCCGCTCCCCGCGCGGCCCGTTCGTCGACGCCGACGGCGCCGCGCTCACCGACTCCCGGGTCGGCGGTACGACGGTCGTCACGCAGAACGGTAACAAGTGGATCGGCCCCGGCCACCACGCGTTCATCACCGACGCGGCCGGGCAGGACCACATCGTCTACCACGCGATCGACCGCGGTACGCCGTGGCTCACCAACCCGTTCGGGATCAACCGGCGGCCGATGCTGATCGACAAGATCGACTGGATCAACAGCTGGCCCCGCACTCGCGCCGGCCTCGGCCCGTCCGAGGGCCCGGTCCCCGCGCCGACCACCGGCTCGTCCCTCGGCATCGACTCCACCGACCCGGCGTCGGGCATCCAAGGCGCCACCAGACAACCGGGTGACTCACTCGGCGGACCGACCGCGACCATCAACGGCGGAGCCCAAACCCGAGCGGCTGCACCTGCAGGATCGCTCCGGGTAGAAGCGGATGCCCGACTCGGCACCTCCTTCACCACGGTCCTCGGCAACCAGGTGGTGGCGACTGTCGCGAACAATCGGGTGACGCTCACGGTCGGTCGCCGTACGACGTCGGCGAACCTGCCGCCCGATTTCGACCGCACCCAGTGGAACAAGCTGTCCGTGCAGGTCTCCGGATCAACCGTGACGGCTCGCCTCAACGACGCCGGCCTCGGAGATCTCTATGCGGAGGCACGGTTGGAGGTTCCTGGGCTTTCGCTGAAGGCGGCGCCGGTGCGGTGGCTCGGATCGGCGGAGGTGGACAACCTGACGGTCCGCCCGGTAGCGCGCCCGGTGACGAAGTTGGCCGACGTACCGCGGACCGGTGACCTGCTGTCCGGCGACGACTTCAGCGGTCCGCTCGGTGCGGACTGGTCGTGGGTCCGTCAGGACGACAAGGCGACTGTTGCCGACGGCAAGTTGTCCTGGCCGCTGGAGAACGCCGACCTGACCGGCTCGTCCAACAACGCCGGGTTGCTGCTGCACGCGACACCGGCCGGGAACAGCTGGATCGCGGAGACCAAGCTCCACCTCGACACCGGGGAGGGCGACGTCCGCAACTACCAGCAGGCCGGCATGATCGCGTACCTGAACGACAGCGACTTCGCCCGTCTCGGCAGTGTGGCGATCTGGAAGACCCGCCAGACGGAGTACGGGCGGGAGCTCGTGGCACGGCCGTCGGACGGCGCGACGTCGTACGGCGCGGCCGCGATCGGGCGCTCGGCGCCGACGTTGTGGATGCGGCTCGCGTACCACCAGAACGCCGCCGGCGAGCACGTCTACCGCGCAGGTACGTCGGTGGACGGGAAGAACTGGACCTGGGGCGCGTCGTGGGTGCTGCCGGCCGCGGCTCGCATTGGTCTGTATGCACACGGCGAGTTCACCGGCGCGAACCCGCCGCCGGTCGCCACCTTCGACTACCTGAAGTTCTACGAGAGCAGATAAATGCGATTCTCCAATCCGGTGTACGACGGCAGCTTCGCCGATCCGCAGATCATTGCGGTCGGCAACGACTACTACGCCTTCGCGACCAACGGCCCGCTGGGCAACGTGCAGACGCTGACCTCCCGTGACCTGGTGTCGTGGGAGGCGGTGGGTGACGCGCTGCCGTCGTTGCCGGATTGGACCGCTCCCGGACGGGTGTGGGCGCCGGAGATCGCGGCGCACGCGCCCGACCGGTACGTCATGTATTACACGTCGCGGGACACCGCGGCGGATCGGCAGGCCGTCGGCGTCGCGGTGGCGTCCATCCCCACAGGTCCATATGTCGACAAATCGATGAAGCCGCTGATCAGTCAGGCCGAGGAGGGCGGCTCGATCGATGCGTCGCCGTTCCAGGACTCGACCGGCCGGCGCTGGCTGTACTGGAAGAACGACGGCAACGCGATCGGCGTCGACACCTGGATCTACGTGTCCGAGCTGTCCGCGGACGGTCTCACGCTGACCGGTCCGGTGCATCGGCTGATCAAGCAGGACCTGCCGTGGGAGGGCGATCTGGTCGAGGCGCCGTACATGGTCGAGCGGAACGGGAAGTTCCACCTGTTCTACTCCGGCAACGCGTTCGACAAGGCGACGTACGCCGTCGGCCATGCACTGTGCGAGTCACCGACCGGTCCTTGCGTGAAGACCGGCGATCCCATCCTGAAGTCGAGCCCGGATGCTGCCGGGCCGGGGCACAACATGGTGCTCGGCGACTGGTTCGTCTACCACGCGTGGGACCCCGCGCAGGTCGGCACCGACCCGAAGGGCCGCACCATGTGGCTGTCGCGGCTGACCTGGGACGGCGATCGCCCGGTCGTCGAGCCGCCCCGCACCAGGCCATAACTTGTCCAGCCCCTCCCGCATCAAGGTCTGTGGAAGATCGAGATCCGGGAGAGAACATGAAACGACGCAGCACCTTCGCCTGCCTGGCCGGGACGCTCGCACTGACCGCGGCGGCCTTCGTGCCGACAGCCCACGCCGCGCCGCAGTCCGCGACCGAGGCCTGCGCGGTGGGGCTCGGGTCGGTCGACGCCGCCGGTGCCCAGACCTCGTCCGGCGTGACCGCCGGTACGCCGCCGACGATGAAAGGTCCCACAGCGGTCGACGAGCCCGTCTTCCCGCCCGGCCAGGTCCGGCTGAGTTCCGTGTGGGAGATCGAACCCAACGTCGCCGGCTTCGACCGGTCCGGCTACGTCGTGCAGGGCGATGCGCTGTACCGCTATTTCTACAACCGCAGTTTCGGCGACGACATTGTCAAGCGGATCGGCGGCGGCTGGTCGAACTTCACCGCGCTCGAGGTCTCCCACTTCGAGGACACCAAGCGCAAGATCTTCCACTGGATGGCGTACGGGCTGCGCAGCGACGGCACGCTGTTCCGCTGGAACGGCGGGTGGGGCAGGGCCCAGTCGGTGCCCGGGTTCTCGTCGGTGAAGTCGATGGCGCTGATCAGCAAGACGGCGACGTACGACACCTTCCTCGCGAACACCCGCGGCGGTGCCCTCTACACGATCCGGATCCCGGTCACGTCGCCGCTGAAGCCGATCGTGACGCGGGTGCGGACGAGTACCTGGCAGGGCTTCGAGGCGCTGGTCGCGAGCAAGTGCGGCAACTACGGCACCTTGTTGCTCGGCATCGACAAGGACACCAACAGCGGCTACCTGTACGCCGTCGGCCACGCGAACGGCGCGGCGACGGTGATCAACGCCCTGGGCAAGGTCGATGGGACCTTCCCGAATGCCCCCTACTACCGCTGGGGCGCGGTCTTCTACCTCGACCCGCTCAACGGCGACTGAGGATTTCGGTCAGGATCGTCAGGGCGCGGTGCAGGTCGGAGGTCGACGGGGTCGCGTACCCGATCACGAGCCCTGGCGGTCCCGGCACGGTACGGCGGTACTCGGACAGCGGCGCGACCACGACGCCGGCCTCCCGGGCCGCGGCGGCGATCCGCAGATCGTCCGCGTCGTCGGGAAGCAAGAGCGTGATGTGCAGCCCCGCGTCCTGGCCGACGATCTGACCGTACGGCGACAGCACCGCGCACGTGTGGGTACGACGGTCCGCGTACATCCGGCGCCCGCGGCGAACGGCCTGGTCGAGGTAGCCGTCGCGGAGCATGGCGAGCATCGCGGCCTGCATCGGCCAGCCGGGCCAGTCGCCGGAGTCGGCCCGGAACGTGGCGAGCCGATCCACCATCGCCTCGGACGCCACCAGCCAGCCCAGGCGGAGCGCGGGACTCAGCGTCTTCGACAGTGTCCCGAGGTGGACGACCCGCTCCAGATCGAGCTGCGCGAGGGCGGGCAGCGGCGCGACGTCGTACCGGAACTCGCTGTCGTAGTCGTCCTCGATCAGCAGGCTGCCGGTGCGGCGTGCCCAGCGGACCAGTTCGTTGCGTCGGGCAACGGGCAACCGGCCGCCGAGCGGGTACTGGTGCGACGGCGTGACGTAGACGGCGGCGGCCTCGGTGAGCGCGTCGACCTGCAGGCCGTCCTCGTCGACGGGGACGTCGACGATCTCGAGCCGGTGGTCGCGCGCGGCGACGACCGCGTTCAGGTAACCAGGGTCCTCGATCGCGATCCGGTCGCCGGGCTGCCGCGTGACCGTGAGCAGCAGCCGCAGCCCGTGGACGGTGCCGTTGGTGACGAGCACGTTCTCCGGTCCACAGGCGATTCCGCGGACCCGGGCGACGTGGTCCGCCAGAGCGGCGCGCAGTGCGGGAAGCCCGGCCGCGTCGTCGTACCCGCGCGGCGGTGACTGGGTGGACACCTCCCGCCACGCTCGCCGCCAGCCCGGATCAGGCGTCGGTGCGATGTACGGGATGCCGGGGCGCAGTGTCAGGAGTTTCGCGTCGGCATCGGGCCGATGGGCTGGGCGTCGTCGTACGGCGGGTTGCAACGGCACGACGTCCGTGACGAAGGTGCCGGCGCCGGTGCGCCCCTCGATCCAGCCCTCGGCATGCAGTTGGTCGTATGCCGCCTGCGTCACGGACCGCGAGACCCCGAGCTCCCGCGCGAGATCGCGCGTGGACGGCAGCCGATGACCGGCCTGGAGCCGCCCGTCCAGCACCGCCGCACGGAACTGTTCCGCGAGCTGCAGGTGCAACGGCAGTCCGGCGGCTCGGTCGATCGTCAGCGGCAGCGAGCTCTGCACGCCAACTAGGATCGCAGCATGACCATGACCGCGGAGGACGTGTCTCGTTTCGAGCAGTCCAGAGGTCGGCTGGAGGCGATCGCGTACCGGATGCTCGGTTCGGCGAGCGAGGCGGAGGACGCCGTACAGGAGACGTTCCTGCGCTGGCAGGCCACCGACACCGCCCGCATCGAGGTCCCCGAGGCGTGGCTGACGAAGGTGCTCACCAACCTCTGCCTCAACCAGCTCGCCTCCGCTCGCGCGCGGCGGGAGACGTACGTCGGCCAGTGGCTGCCCGAGCCGCTGCTCGACGGCGACCCGATGCTCGGCCCGGCGGACACCGTGGAGCAGCGCGAGTCGGTGTCGTACGCCGTACTCACGCTGATGGAGCGCCTCTCGCCGAACGAGCGGGCGGTCTACGTACTGCGGGAGGCGTTCGACTACGCGCACCGGGAGATCGCCGAGATCCTCGAGATCAGCGAATCCTCCAGCCAGCAGATCTTCCGCCGGGCCAAGCAGCATCTCGCGGACGGCCGGGCGCGCACCGAGGTCGACGAGGCCGTGGCGCGGCGGATCGTGGACGAGTTCCTGGCCGCCGCCACCAGCGGCCAGACCGACTCGATCGTGCGGCTGCTCACCGCCGACGCCGTCTCGGTCGGCGACGGTGGCGGCAAGGTCCCGGCCCGGACCACCGCGGTCGAAGGCGCGCTCGCGGTCGCCCGCTTCCTGCGCGGACTGTTCAAACCGACCGATGCGAAGCGCCTGTACGTCGGCGGTCCGGCAGAGGTCTACGCCTGGCCGGCCAACAGCGAACCCGCCCTCGTGGTGGTCGTGAACGGCGAGGTCATCGGTGTCATCTGCCTCGACATCACCGCCGACGGTGTGACTGCCGTCCGCACCCAGGCGAACCCGGACAAGCTGGCGCGTGCGACCGAACTGTTCGCCGCCTCCGACCACGGGGAACCGCTGACGACCATCCTGTGACCTGCTTCACATCGAACACCTGTCATGAAACGGCGGGCTGCCCGGTTCAAGGGGAGACACCGCATCAGACAGGAGTACGGATATGAAGCACCGCATCGTAGTTCTCGGCGCCGGGTACTCCGGAGCCGTCGCCGCCGGCCGTCTCGCCGCCCGGCTGTACCGCGACGAGGTCAGCGTCACGCTCGTGAACGGCGAGACCGACTTCGTGGAGCGGGTCCGGATGCACGAGGTGGCCACCGGCCGGGACCTCAAGTTCCGTCCGTTCGAGCAGATGTACGCCGGGACCGGCGTCGAGCTGAAGTTCGCGAAGGTCACCGCGGTGGACGTCGACCGCAAGACGGTCGCGCTGGAGTCGGAGGAGCTGGAATACGACACGCTCGTGTACGCGCTCGGCAGCCGGTGGAACCCGCAGGGCGTTCCGGGTGTCGCGGAGCACGCCTACGAGATCGCGAGTCGTCCCGGTGCACTTCGACTGCGTGAGCGTCTGGCGTCACTGACTGCCGGCCAGACCGTGACGGTTGTCGGCGGCGGCCTCACGGGCGTGGAGTTCGTGACCGAGCTCGCCGAGTCGCGACCGGATCTCGACGTGGCGTTCGCCGTCCGCGGAGAGCTGGGCGATTGGCTGTCCCCCAAGGGACGCCGGCACCTCCGGAAGGTCGTCGACCGGCTGGGCATCACCGTGCACGAGAAGGCGGCGGTGACGCGGGTCGACGCGGATCAGCTGACGACGGCCGACGGTGGAACGATCCCCGCCGCGGTCACGGTGTGGACGGCTGGATTCGCCGTACACCCGATCGTGGAGGCGACGTCGCTGGAGGTCAGCGACACCGGCCGGATCGTGGTCGACGAGACCATGCGGTCCGTCTCACATCCGGACGTGTACGCCGTCGGCGACGCGGCGTACGCGATGGGCTCGAAGAACAAGCCGCTGCGGATGTCGTGCGCATCGGGGCAGCCGATGGCGTGGCAGGCCGCCGACTCCATCGCAGCCCGGTTGACCGGCGGCAAGCTCGGGCACGCGCCGCTGTTCTACTTCAACCAGTGCATCTCGCTGGGGCGCAAGGACGGGCTGATCCAGTACGTCACCACCGACGACTGCGCCGTCAACGCGACCCTGACCGGCCGGGTGGCAGCCGTCTACAAGGAGCTGATCTGCAAGGGCGCCGCGTGGGGCACGGAGAACCCGACGATGGGCCTGCCGACGCGGCGGCGCCACGTGATCAGCCAGGCCGTCCCGCTGCACGAATGGACTAGCTGATTCGAGCCGGAATGGCCCGTGCAGCCAGTCCACTCAGAGTCGAACCTAGTTACATGACCACTACGCCGTTGCAGCCGACCGCCCGGACCTCGTTGCGTCGCTCGAAGGAACGTGCCGCCACCGAGCGGCAGGTGCTGTACGACGTACTGCTCGACGGCATGTTCTGCCACCTCGGCGTAGTGGTCGACGGCGATCCGCTCGTGCTGCCGACGGCGTACGGCGTGGACCTGGACCGCGGACCGGACGGGGAGCTGTACCTGCACGGCTCGGTCGCGGCCCGGAGCGTGGTCGCGGCTCCGCAGCAGACCGTGTGCGTCACCGTCACGCACACCGACGGTCTGGTGCTGGCCCGGTCGGCGTTCCACCACTCGGTGAACTACCGGTCCGCGGTGATCTTCGGCGTACCGCGGCTGGTCACCGACCCGGACGAGAAACTGCACGCTCTCAACCGGATCGTCGACCACCTCGTCCCCGGCCGGTCGACCGCCGTCCGCCCACCGAACCGCAAGGAGCTGGCGAAGACCTCGGTGCTGGCGCTCTCCCTCACCGAGGCGTCGGTGAAGACCCGCTCCGGACCCGCCAACGACGACGAGGAGGACCTCGACCTGCCCTACTGGACAGGCGTGATCCCCCTCCACGTCGTCGCCGGCGCACCGGAGAACAACCCCGACTGCGACCTGCTGGTCCCCGCCCACATCCGCAGCCGGGCGAACGTCCTGGGCGCACCCTCCTAGGCCACGGTCCCCTTGTTGTAGCTGGACTGGGCCCAGAAGTACCCGACCACCGCGATCGCCACGCACCAGGCGGCGGCGAGCCAGCCGCTGCTGGAGTCCATCGGCGTCCCCAGCAGCAAATGGCGCAGGCTGTCGATGATCGGGGTGAACGGCTGGTACTCGGCGAACCAGCGGATGCCGCTCGGCATCGCCTCCAGCGGGATGAACGTGTTGCTGAGGAACGGCAGCAACAGGCTGATCGGCAGTACGACGTTGCTCGCGCCTTCCGGCGTCTTACTGGTCAGCCCCAGCGCGATCGCGAACCAGGTCAGGCCGATGGTCAGCCCGATCAGCAGCACCGCCGCCAGCAGCCAGTCCCCGACCGACGCGTTCGGCCGGAACCCGATCAGGATCGCGAAGCCGACCACCAGGGCCAGGCTGACGATCGTCACGAGCACGTTGCCCAGCACGTGTCCGGTCAGCACGGCCGGCCGGAAGATCGCCATCGTCCGGAACCTGGCCACGATGCCCTCGGACATGTCCATGCAGACGGCGACCGCTGGCGACATCGTCCCGGACGCGATCGACATCAGCAGGATGCCCGGGGTCAGGAAGTCGATGTAGTCGAAGCCGTTTGCGCCCCCGCCGAGCCCGGCCGAGAACGTGTCGCCGAAGACCAGACCGAACAGCAGGATCATGATCACCGGCATCCCGAGGGCGCCGAGCGACAGGCCCGGGTACCGCTGGGCGTGCCGCAGGTTGCGGCGCAGCATGGTGCCGATGTCGGCCATCGGGCGGACGGTTGCGGTAGTGCTCATCGTGCGGTCACCTCTTCGGACTTGGGCTGACCGGTGACGGCGAAGAACACGTCGTCCAGGTCAGGGGTGTGGACAGTCAGTTCGTCGACCTCGAGCGAGGCGTCGTCGATCCGGGCCAGCAGGTCGCGCAGCGCGTGCACGCTGCCGTCGTTCGGCACCTGCAGAACCAGTGCTTCGGGATTCGGTACGGCGGTCGGCAGCACCTGACCGGCGAGCGTGAACTCCTCCGGCGACGTGAAGCGCAAGCGGATGTGCCCGCCCGGCGCGAGTCGCTTGAGTTCTTCCGCCGTACCTTGGGCGACCAGTCGCCCGTGGTCGAGGACGGCGATCCGGTCTGCGAGCTGATCGGCCTCCTCCAGGTACTGCGTGGTGAGCAGGACCGTGACGCCGCCGGCGACGAGTTCGCGGATCAACGTCCACATGCGGTGCCGGCTGCGCGGGTCGAGACCGGTCGTCGGCTCGTCCAGGAAGATGATCTGCGGGCGGCCGACCAGCGTCATGGCCAGATCGAGCCGGCGCTTCATACCGCCGGAGTACGTCGATGCGAGCTTCTTGCCGGCATCGGCCAGGTCGAACTGTTCGAGCAGCTCGTCCGCCCGGCGGCGGGCCTCCTGCCTGCCGAGGTGGTGCAGATCGGCCATCAGGATGAGGTTCTCGCGCCCGGTCATCAGGCCGTCGACCGCGGAGAACTGACCGGTGACGCCGATCGCGGCACGGACCGCTTCGGGCGACTGGTGCAGGTCGTGGCCGGCCACCCTGATCTCGCCGGCGTCGGCGGCGACCAGGGTGGACAGGATCTGCACCGCGGTGGTCTTGCCGGCGCCGTTCGGGCCGAGCAGGGAAAAGATGGTGCCTTCGGCAACGTTCAGGTCGATGCCGTCGAGCACGAGTTTCTCGCCGTAGGACTTGCGCAGTCCACGGACGTCGATCGCTGCTGACATGAGGGATCCTTGGGTGATTTCGGGCAGGTGTTCCTGACCCGGGGTGGTTGACGGGTCTGCTGGAGGAGGATTTGGGCGTGCCTCACCGGCCGGACGGCCGGCAGTCGGCGTCCGGTGGTGGTGTGGGTTCAGTTAGATGTCGAGATCCTCGACCGCCGGCTGATCGGCGGCCTCCTCGACGAGTTGATAGAGGTCCTCGGGGATCAGTTCACGGAGCTCGTCGACCGTGTCCACGACATGCAGGGTGGCCTCGCCCTGCGCCATGCTCCAGGACTGGTCGGTGCTCCAGTTGCCGACCCAGGAGCGCCACCCGGTGAGGAAGCGCTCGTCGTCGGCGTTCTGCTTGAACTGGCTGCGGCGGTCCGCGTGCAGGACGAACTTGCCGGTGCGGCTGCGGTAGACCTTGAAGGCCTCGTACCCGGTACTGCTCGACCGGCCGCCTTCAGCGAGCAGTACGCCGGAGAACCGTTGCTTGCGGCCGGTGCCCCGGCCCACCCGCACGGTGATCTCCTCGTACCCCTCGAACCGGCCCTCCTCCATCTCGACGTACTTGCGCAGTGCGATCGAGATCGCCGAGGACAGGTTCCCGGCCAGCTCCCCGGCCCGCTTGTACAGCGGCAGGTCGTCGTCGGACACGTAGATCGTCTTGTTCGGCATCGCTTGTCTCCTCCTACGTAGAACTATACGCACACAGGTGCGCACATGTCTACGTATATCCCTACGTAGAAGGAGGCGGCCGCGACGGGATCCGTCGCGGCCGCCTCGGGTGGCTGTCTACTTGGGTGAGTACAGCCAGGGGTGCTCGATGTCGTAGAACGTCGGCGGACCGGAGGAGAGACTGTTCATCTCGTCCATTTCCGCCTTGAGTTCCGATGGCACCTCTTTCTGCTCGCCTTCGCGGGCCTCGGTCTCGGAGGTGAAGTACATCGCCATCGTGTAGTCGCCGTCGTCGTACATGGCGACCTCACTCCCGAGGATCTCGGGCCGGAACTCGGCCCATTCGTCGCGGTGCTGACCCATCAGTTCCCGCGCGCGCTCCGGGTTGCTGCCGGCGCCCTGCATCACCTGGACGAATCCGGCGGCGTCCGGGTCGCCGTGGGTGTCGATCACCACGTCCTCCGTGTCGTGGAAGGTGGCTCCGTCGCTGAGCAGCGACGAGAACTCGTGCCACCACTTGTCCTGTGCCGGGCTCTCGCTGTTCCGCCGCGCGGCGTCGGCGGAGTCGAAACGAGCCAGCGCGATGAACTTGCCGTCCGCGGTGACACCGGCGGTGGTCCCCAGCCAGCCGGACGCCCCGGGCGCCAGTTCTTCCATCCACCGATCCATCGCCGTGTGAGCCTGCTCGGCATCGGTGACCTGCCCCTGAATGACCTGAACGAACATCTGAGAGCCCTCCCTGGTCTCGCGGATCGTTCACTGGCGATTTCGACGTTACGCCCGCCCGTTCCCGGCGTCGACGGCGTCACCCGTGACAACTCGCCGACGATTCGTAGCCCGAGCTCGGGCGAGCATCAGCAGACTCGCGAGCACACCGGTCGCGCCGAGGGTGGTCAGGCGTACGTCGGCGTTCCACAGGCCGAACATGAGCCAGCAGGACAGCTCGCCGAGGACCAATGCCCAGGTGCCCGCCGAGATCCCGGTCGGGTGCGCGGTCCGGTACGCCGTCCACAGCGAAGGCGTCACCTGGACGATCGAGGCTGCGGCGAGCAGGCTGCCCAGTCCGATGCGTCCGCCGACGATCGCGCCGACCACGAGCAGCGCCGCCCAGCCCGCGATCCACCCGACGGCGCGTGCGTTCAGCGCACCACGGCGTACCAGCATCACCGAGAGGGTGCCGGCGAGCGACGCCGCCGCGGTGGAGGGCAGGCTCGCGGTCCAGTAGCCCGACGCCATGAAGTAGCCGAACCAGGCCGCGTTGTTGATGCTCGTCAGCGTCGCCCAGGACCAGGAGACGCCGGCCGTGTCGCCGGTCCGGCGCAGCTTGAGGAGCTGCGGAAGGTACTGCGGGATGCCGAACGCGGCGGCGATGACGGGCAGGAGGTCGAGCATGGCGCAAGATTACTGCCGAATCATCGACAGATTCGTGCGAATTCATGCCAGTCAACGGCTCTGAGGGATAAGATGTTTGCCGTGGACACCATTGATCGCAATATCCTTGCTGTGCTCCAGGAAGACGGTCGGCTGACCGTCACCGAACTTGCGCAGCGGGTCGGGTTGAGTGCCGCGCCGTGTCATCGGCGGTTGCGGGAGCTCGAGCGGGCCGGGGTGATCCGCGGGTACCGCGCGGTCGTCGACGGAGCGGCCGTCGGGCACGGGTTCGAGGTGCTGCTGGCGGTGACGATGGACCGGGAGGAATCGGTCGCCGGGTTCGAGGCCGGGCTGGCCGAGATTCCCGAGGTGGTGCAGGCCGAGCGGCTGTTCGGGGAGCCGGACTACTTCGTCAGAGTCGTGACCGCGGACATCGCTGCGTTCCAGAAGCTGCGCGACGAGCGCCTGGCGCGACTACCCGGTGTGCAACGGCTGACATCCACCATTGTGATGAAGAAGGTCGTGGACAACCGGCCGCTGCCGACGTGAACGGTGTGGAAACTCGTCGGCTCAAACCTGAGTTATCCACAGATTTGAGCCAGTTTTGACCACATTCAGTGGAGAACCATTACTGAACCTGGGGATAACTCCAACGAATCGGTGTGCACAACTGGGGATACCGGTGTGGATAACTCCGGCACTCCACCTCATGTGACGCACAGGTGGGTGGCCTGGTCAGACCCACTGGGTGGAGACGACGAAGCCGACCGCGATCAGGCCCATGCCGATCAGCAGGTTCCAGTTGTTGAGGTCCTTCATCACCGGGATGTCCTGGCCGGCCACGTAGAAGACGACCAGCCAGGCGAGTCCGAGCAGCCAGCACGCCAGCATCAGCGGCGCGACCCACACGCGACTGGTGGTACGCGGCTTCTTCGGGGTCTTCTCGGCCTTGACCTTCTCGGTCTTCTTCTTGGGGCGACTGCTCGACTCGGGCACGACTGAACTCCTTGTAAGGACGGACGCATAAGCTGACCGCGAGGACCTGGTAGGGGTCCGGTCCGGGTTAGCGTAGTGCAGAGAGCAATATGGAGATCACGGGTGCGTAGGTTGAGGCGGATTTCGCTGTGGCGTGCGGTCGCGCCGCTGGCGCTGCTGTGCGCCGGTCTGCTGTTCGCGACCAGCGCGACCAACGCCCGGGGCACCGACCTCCGGCCCAGCCGTAACACTACGCTCGCGGGCCTCGTGGAGGAACAGAGCCGGCGCAGCGCCAGCCTGGTCCGGCAGCACGCGGCCCTGACCCAGGACATCGAGAAGCTCCAGGAGCAGCAGGGCTCGATCGACCCCGCGCTGGCCAAGCAGCTCAAGGACCTGGCCGACGCCGTCGGCACCACGCCGGTCACCGGGCCGGGGCTGACCGTGACGCTCAAGGACGCGCCGTCCCAGGTCGTCAAGGACAACCCGGACGTCGACGCCGACTGGCTTGTGATCCACCAGCAGGACATCCAGGCGGTGGTGAATGCTCTCTGGGCCGGCGGCGCGGACGCGATCTCGATCCAGAACCACCGGGTCATCTCCACCACCGGGATCAAGTGCGTCGGCAACTCCGTCGTACTGCACGGCGTCCCGTACCTCCCGCCGTACAAGATCACCGCGATCGGGGACCGGCGGAAGTTGCAGAAGGCGCTCGACGACTCGCAGTACATCGAGAACCTGCAGGACTACGTCGTGAAGTTCCAGCTCGGGTACGACGTGAAGAACGAGTCGTCGATCTCGATGCCGGCGTACGAGGGCACCCTGGATCTGCAGAGCGCGACGGTCCCCGGGTTCCCGCGGACTCCCTCGACAAGCCCGACCGCCAGCGGGCGATAATGGACCGCATGCCGCGGATCCTTGTCGTCGACAACTACGACTCCTTCGTCTACAACCTGGTGCAGTACCTGCAGCAACTGCAGGCCGACACCACCGTGCTGCGCAACGACGAGGTCACCCCTGAGCAGGCCGGTGAGTACGACGGCGTGCTGCTCTCCCCCGGTCCCGGTACGCCGGAAGAGGCCGGCGCCTGTGTCGACATCGTGAAGGAGAAGGGCCGCGAGGTCCCGATCTTCGGTGTGTGCCTCGGCCTGCAGGCGATCGGCGTCGCGTACGGCGGGGTCGTCGGCCGCGCGGACGAGTTGCTGCACGGCAAGACCAGCCAGGTGTTCCACGACGGCGCCGGCGTACTGTCCGGGCTCCCGTCGCCGTTCACCGCGACCCGGTACCACTCGCTGGCGATCGCGCAGGACAGCGTGCCGGACGAGCTGCAGGTGACCGCGCGGACCGAGGCCGGCGTGATCATGGCGGCCCGGCACCGTGACTTCGCGGTCGAGGGCGTGCAGTTCCACCCGGAGTCGGTGCTGACCGAGGGCGGCCACCGGATGCTCGCCAACTGGCTCGAGATCTGCGGCGACCCGGACGCGGTCGCCCGCTCCGCCGGCCTGGCCCCGGTCGTCAGTTAGTCCGTAGAACTGAAGAACCCCCGGAGCGCGACGCGCTCCGGGGGTTCTGTCGTCTCAGCCGCCAGGGATCGTGATGGCGGGGCTCGTCGGTGTCGACGGCGGTGGTGTCTCCGACTCGGTCGGAGTGCTCGGCGGTGGCGTCTCTTCCTGCAGTTTGTTCACCGTCAGCGTGATCAGCGTGCCCTTCGCCGCCTTGCTGCCGGCCTTCACGGACTGCTTGAGGACGGTCCCCTCTGCCTGGTTCTGGTCGTTGCCGAACGTCTGCCCGACCCGGAAGCCGGCCTGCTCCAGCGTCAGCTTCGCGTCGTCGAACGTCTGAGTGACCACATTCGGTACGTCGACGTCGGTCTTGCCGGTGGAGACGGTCAGGGTGAACTCCTGACCTGACGGATACTTCCCGGTCGGGTCCGGGCTGACCGCGAGCACGATGCCCTTCTTCTGGTCGCTGTCCTGCTCGATCGTCTTGTCCTTGACCTTGAAGTTCGCGGACGTGCCTTCGAGCGCCTTGCGGGCCGCGGACTCCGACTTGCCGATCACATCCGGCACCGGGAACGCACTTCGCCCGGACGAGAACACCACGGTGACCGTCGAGCCCTGCTCGGCCTCGGTCCCCGCCGGCGGGGTCTGCCGGATCGCGGAGCCGCGACCGACCGTGTCGCTGGTCTCGGACGGTCCCTGCGCGAACTTCAGGCCCTTGTCGGCGAGCAACGCGGTCGCGTCGGCGACCGACTTGCCGCTGACGTCCGGCACGGCAACCTTCGCCACCGGGGTGGCGGTCGTCCCGCCGCCGCCGGCGTTGTTGTCCTTGTTCATGTTCGAGAACAGCGCGTACGCGCCGACCGCGACCGCGACGATCGCGAGGCCGAGCAGGAAGTAGGCCAGGCCGCGGTTGCGGCGGGACCGGGCGTCCTGCGCCTCGTCCAGGTCGTCGCCGCCGGGCGGGAGCAGGTCGTTCGCCGAGGTCTGCTGGTACTGCTGGGTCGCGGCCGCCGCCACCGCGGTCGGCGCCATCGACCGGGTCTCGGCGACTGCCGCCATCGGCGCGGTCACCTGCTGGCCGGCCAGCACCCGGTGGATGTCGGCGCGCATCTCGGACGCGCTCTGGTACCGCTCCTCGCGGCTCTTCGCCAGCGCCTTCAGGACGACCGCGTCGACCTCCGGCGGGATGTCCGGGTCGAACGAGGACGGCGGCAGCGGCTGCTCACGGACGTGCTGGTAGGCCACCGACACCGGCGACTCACCGACGAACGGCGGGCGGCCGGTGAGCAGTTCGTACAGCAGGCAGCCGGTCGAGTACAGGTCGGAGCGGGCGTCCACGGTCTCGCCGCGGGCCTGCTCCGGGGACAGGTACTGCGCGGTGCCGATCACGGCCGCGGTCTGGGTCATCGTGGAGGACGTGTCGGCGACCGCACGGGCGATACCGAAGTCCATCACCTTGACCTGGCCCTGCGGGGTCAGCATCACGTTCCCGGGCTTGATGTCGCGGTGCACGATGCCGGCCCGGTGGCTGTAGTCGAGCGCCTCGAGCACACCGGAGGTGATCTCCAGCGCCCGCTCCGGCATGATCTTGCGGCCCTCGCGGATCAGGTCCCGCAGCGTCTTGCCGGTCACCAGCTCCATCACGATGTACGGAATGGTGACGCCGGAGCCGTTCGGGTCCGGCTCCTCGCCGGTGTCGTACACCGACACGATCGTCGGGTGGTTCAGCGACGCGGCCGACTGGGCCTCGCGCCGGAACCGCGCCTGGAAGGTGGCGTCACTCGCGAGGTCGACGCGCAGCCGCTTGATCGCGACGCTCCGGCCGAGCCGGTTGTCGAGGCCCTTGCGGACCTCCGCCATGCCGCCGCGGCCGAGCGGTTCGCCTTCTTCGTACCGGCCGCCGACGAGACGTGCCTGCGATGTCATGACTCAGCCTTCCAACCTGTCTGCGGTAAATCAGTCAACTTGCCCACGGTAGCGGCCGCCACACGCGGATCCCCGTTGGAAAGACGCGCTGTCATCGCATCATTCCGTATGGTGCTCATCGGATGCTCATTGGCCCAGCACCGCCTCCATCACCTTCTTGGCGATCGGAGCCGCCAAGGTGCCGCCCGCGATGTCGTTGCGCGCGATGTTCGCGTCCTCGATCAAGACCGCCACGGCCACCTTCGGGTCGTTGGCCGGCGCGAACGCGGTGAACCACGCGAACGGCGGGCGGTCCTTCGAGGTCTGCGCCGTACCTGTCTTGCCGGCCACCTGGACTCCGTCGATCCGTCCCGGCTTGCCGGTGCCGTTGTTGACGACGTCGACCATCATCGCGGTCAGCTGGGCCGCGACCTGCGGGGTGACCGCCTGGTGCAGCGACTCCGGCTTGGTCTCCGAGACCGTCTTCAGGTCCGGGGTCTTCACGTTCTGGACCAGGTACGGCTTCATCACCTCGCCCTTGTTCGCGATCCCGGCCGCCACCATCGCCATCTGCAGCGGGGTGGCGCGGACGTCGAACTGGCCGATCGCGGACTGCGCGGTCTGCGGCTCGTTCGGGTCGCCGGGGAACTGGCTGGTGGCCACGCTCGGCAGCTCGGTCAGCGGCCGGGCGCCGAAGCCGAACTTCGCGGCCTGCTCGTTGAGCGCGTCCGCGCCGAGGGCCATGCCGACGGTGCCGAACGCGGTGTTGCAGGAGTAGCGCAGCGCGATCGTCAGCGTCGCGCTGTTGCTGCCGCCGCAGTTCTTGCCGTCCTCGTTGACCAGCGGGACCGTGGTCTGCGGGAGCGGCAGCTCGGCCGGCGAGTTCACCTTGCTCTCCGGCGTGTACTTGCCGCTGGACAGCGCGGCCGCCGCGGTGACCAGCTTGAAGGTCGACCCGGGCGGGTACAGCTCCTGCACCGCGCGGTTCGACAGCGGTTTGTCCTTGTCGGCGTTCAGGTTCTTCCAGGCCGAGCCGACCTTCTCGGTGTCGTGCGAGGCGAGCAGGTTCGGGTCGTACGACGGCCTGCTGGCCATCGCCAGGATCCGCCCGGTCTTCGGCTCGATCGCGACCACCGCACCGGTCTTCCCGGCCAGGCCGTTGTACGCCGCCTGCTGGGCCGCGGCGTTCAGGGTCAGGGTCACGCTGCCGCCTTGCTGCGGGCGGTTGCTGATCACGTCGATGATCCGGCGGAACGCCATCGAGGGGTCCGAGCCGTTCAGCTCGGCGTTCATCGTCAGCTCGATACCGCCGCGACCGAACAGGTACGAGTAGAACCCGGTCACGGGCGCGTAGACCTGGCCTCCCGCGTACGTCCGCTGGTACTTGAACCGGTCTCCGGACGGCTTGCTCTGCGCGACCGGCGTACTGCCGATCAGGATCGGGCCGCGGTTGACCGAGAACTGCGAGTCGCGGACCCGGTTGTTGTCGTTACGGCCGTTGATCTCGTTCGCCCGGAAGGCCTGCAGGTACGTCGAGTTCGCCATCAGCGCGAGCATCAGGATGATCGCCGCCACGGCCAGTCGCCGGATCGCTGAGTTCATGCCTTCTGCACCGCCATCGCGATCGTTTCGTCGGAAACCGGGGCGGCCGGGGTCTGCGGACGCCGGGCCTGGTCGCTGATCCGCAGCAGCAGCGCGATGATCGCCCAGTTGGCGACCAGCGACGTACCGCCGAGTGCCATGAACGGGGTGGCCAGACCGGTCAGCGGGATCAGCCCGGTGACGCCGCCGACGATCACGAACACCTGCAGCGCGAACGACATCGCCAGACCGGTCGCGATCAGCTTGCCGAAGATGTCCCGGCAGCCGAGCGCGGTCCGCAGGCCGCGCTCGATGATGAGGGTGTAGACCAGCAGGATCGCGATCAGCCCGGTCAGCCCGAGCTCCTCGGCGAACGACGAGATGATCATGTCGCTGTTGGCGTACAGAGTGGCCTCCGGGTGGCCCTGGCCGAGACCGCGGCCGAGGATGCCGCCCCAGGCCTGACCCATCAGCCCGAGCTTCACCTGGCCGCCGTCGATCGCCCACGGGTTCAGCCAGTCGGTGACGCGGCGGTGCACGTGGCCGAACGTCATGTACGCGAAGTACGCGCCGCCGACGAACAGCAGGCCGCCGATGATCAGCCAGCCGGCCCGCTCGGTCGACACGTACAGCAGGAACAGGAACAGGCCGAAGAACAGCAGCGACGAGCCGAGGTCGCTCTCGAACACCAGGACGCCGAGGCTGACCGCCCAGGCGATCCCGATCGGGCCGAGGTCGCGGGCCCGCGGCAGGTCGAGCCCGAGGAAGCGGTGCCCGGCCAGCGTCAGGACGTCGCGTTTCACCACCAGGTAGCCGGCGAAGAACACGACCAGACAGATCTTTGCGAACTCACCGGGCTGGAAGGACATGCCGGCGAGCCGGATCCAGATCCGGGCGCCGTTCAGGTTCACGCCGAGGCCGGGGATCAGCGGCAGCACGAGCAGCAGCAGACCGACCAGGCCGGCGGTGTAGGTGAGCGCCTGCAACCGACGGTGATCTCTGATCACGAGGATGACGACCAGGAACAACACGATGCCGACCGCGGTCCAGGTGATCTGCTGCGGCGCAGCGGGCGCCTTCGGGACCTTTCCCTTCGCCTCGGCGACGATGGCCAGGCCGAGGTCGATCCGGTGGATCATCGCGACGCCGAGGCCGTTCAGCAGCACGGCGCAGGGCAGTAGCACCGGGTCGGCGTACGGCGCCCGGTAGCGGAGCGCGAGGTGGGCGATCAGGGCGAGCAGCCCGATCCCGGCCGCGTAGTACCCGGTGCTGGCCGGTACGGCGTTCTGCACGGTGATGCCGATGTTCACGTAGGCGCCGACCGAGACCGCGATCGCGATCACGAGCAGCAGCAGCTCCACCCCACGCCGGGTACGCGGGATGATCTGAATGACGGACGTCGAAGCGATGCTCATCGGACCCCGTCGCAGTCGTCGGGGTCGACCGGCGTGCTCGGCGACGTCGTACCGGTCGGGGCCGTCGACGCGGGCGGCGAGGAAACCGGAGGCTTCGAGACCGGAGGTGTCGAGACCGCGGGCTTCGAGACGGGCGGGGTCGACGGCTTCGGCGTCGGGGACGGGGTCGGCTTGACTCTGGCGGCGCACTCGGCAGCGGTGTGCTGCAGCTCCGCGACGATCGAGCGGGCGCCGGCCAGGTTGTCCGCCTGGATGTTGGCCTCGACCTGCTGCCGGCTGTACGTCGGGAGCTTGTCGACCTGCAGCGCCTGCCGCTCGTACACCTTCGACAGTGTCAAGCCGGGGAGATCCGCCTCGACGCCCTTGAAGATCGCCACGTAGTCGCCGTCGGTGCCGACGTAGTACTGCTTCTGGGTCCAGCTGTACGCGAACCAGCCGCCGCCACCGATCAGGCCGAGGACGACGAGCAGTACGGCGATCCGCCGCAGCCACGCGAACCGCTTCGGCGGACGCGGCGCATACCGCAGTTCCTCCGGGTCGAGCGCACCGCCGTGACCACCGCCGCCGTGACCGTCACCACCGGCAGTGCGGACCGCGACCGTCGGCTCGCCGCGCCCGGTGCTGCCTTGCGCCAGCTCGGCGGCGGCACCGACCAGTTGCGGCTGGACGCCACTCGCGGGCTCGGTCTCGACGACGTCCGCGACCAGGACGGTGACGTTGTCGTTCGAGCCCGCCTCCAGCGCGTGCGTGATCAGGTCGACGACGACCGAGTCCGGCGTACCGGAGGCCATCGAGGCCGCGATCACCTCGTCGCTCACGTAGTCGGGCAGGCCGTCGCTGCACAGCATCAGTCGGTCGCCGGCCTGGACGTCGAGCATCTCCAGGTCGGGGTCGGAATCCGGGCGGCCGTCGAGGACACGCAGGATCAGGTTCCGGTGCGGGTGGGTGAAGGCCTCCTCCTGGGAGATCCGGCCCTCGTCGACCAGCGACTGCACGAAGGTGTGGTCGTGGCTCAGCTGGTACAGCTGCCCGTCCCGCAGCCGGTACGCGCGGGAGTCGCCCAGATGGGCCAGGCCGAGCCGCTTGCCGTCGAACATCAGCGCGGTGACCGTCGAGCCCATGCCTTCGCGCTCGGGGTCCTCCTCGACCAGCTCGGACAGGCGCTCGTTGGCCCGGTGCACCGCGCCGGCCAGCGCCTCGATCATGTCTTCGCCGGTGATGTCGGCGGTGTCCAGCCGCCGCATCACCTGGACTGCCGCCGCGCTGGCCACCTCACCGGCTGCCGCACCGCCCATCCCGTCGGCGAGCAGCAGCAGGTGCGGACCAGCGTACGCCGAGTCCTCGTTGTTGCGGCGTACTCGTCCGACGTCGGAGAGGGTTGCGTAGTCGAGCGACAGGGTCATCGAGGCAGGCCTACTTCGCGATGTTCAGCGTCGTCCGGCCGATCCGGATCGAACCGCCGATCTCGGCCGGGACCGGGCGGGTGACCCGCTGGCCGTCCAGGTACGTGCCGTTGGTGGAGCCGAGGTCCTCGACCCACCACTGGCCCTCGGACAGGAACAGCCGGGCGTGCCGGGTGGAGGAGTAGTCGTCGTCGAGCCGGATCTGGCAGTCCGACCCGCGTCCGATGATCACCGGCTCGTCACCCAGTGAGGCACCGACCCCGGCCTGCGGGCCGTCCGCGATCGTCACCGATCCGGGCAGACCCTTGCGCTTCTTGACCGGCTTCGAGGGCTTCGGCGTACGGGAGTTCTGCGGTACGACGGCAGCCGCGGCCCGGCTGTCCACCTTCGCGCCGAACAGGTCGGACCTGATCACGGACAGCACCGCGAGGACGAACATCCACAACAGGGCCAGGAACCCCAGTTTGATCAGGGTCAGGGTCAGTTCCGACATGGAAGGTCAGTCACCACCCGCTGCTCGGCGGCTGGGCCATCGGCTCGTCCGCGAGACGCAGCGTCATGGTCGTGTTGCCGATCCGGACCGTCGAGCCGTCCACCAGTTCGGCCTCGGTGGTCCGGCGGCCGTTCACCAGCGTGCCGTTGGTGGAGCCGAGGTCGACCATCACCACCCGGATACCGCCCGGGCCTTCCGGCATCAGGCGGATCTCGGCGTGCCGCCGGGAGACGCCCGGGTCGTTGATCTGGATGTCGGCGTCGGTGCCGCGGCCGAGCACCACGCCGGGCGGGTTCACCGGGCGGCGGCGGCCGTTCACCTCGAGCATCACCTGCGGGTGCCCGCGGCGCGGCGCCTGCTGCGGCGGCGGCTGCTGGAACTGCTGCGCTGGCGGCGGGGTCTGCACGACCGGCTCGTTCGGCGGCACGTAGGGCTCCTGCTGATAGGGCTGGGGCTCGTAGGGCGGGCGCCGCTGGGGCGTCCCGACCGTGGCGCTGACCACCCGGAACTTACCGGTCGGGAGATCATCCTGCTGGACCAGCTCGATGTCGATGGGCCCGGAGAAGGTGTAGCGCTGGATGTCGGCGTGGTCCCGCAGTTCGTTGGCGAGCTCGTGGTTGAGGGTCCGGCCGTACGCGTTCAGCCGCTCGAAGTCGTCCGGACCGAGCTCGATGGTGAAGTGGTTCGGCACCAGCCGGCGGTCCCGGGACAGGATCCGCGCGGTGTTGTCGATCTCACGCTTGAGCGCGGCGGCCAGTTCGATCGGCTCGACGTCACCCTTGAAAGCGCGCGCGAAGACACCGCTCACAATGCCTTCCAGGCGTCGCTCGAAGCGCTGTAGCGGTCGCACGCCTCCTCCTCCACGGTCGGTACGCCAACAGATGTCCACCGGTCAGGCGGACACACCGGGTACGACGATCGATCGTATCGGGAGGTTCGACCGAACCCGCAATGTGAAGCACCGGCAGAACCCGTGCTACTGTTCCTTCTCGTCGCCAGGAGATGTATCAGGCGGCTGCGCGCGGGTGGCGGAATAGGCAGACGCGCACGGTTCAGGTCCGTGTGCCCGAAAGGGCGTGGGGGTTCAACTCCCCCCTCGCGCACAACAAAGTCCCGGTCGACCAGACCGGGACTTTTGCGTTCTCCGGCCAGCTTTCGTCCTTTCGGAGGATCCAGAACTCATCTCTACGAGTCTGTGGCCGATGTACGTTATTCTGTACATCGTGAAGACGATGAGTTTTACCGAGACGCGCGCGAACCTGGCCGCGGCCCTCGACGCGGTCGAGAACGACGCGGAGGAGTTGGTGATCACCCGCGCCGGGCACGAGCCCGTCGTCGTAGTCACGCTGGCGGAGTACGAATCGCTGAAGGAAACCGACTACCTGATGCGGTCGCCGGCCAACGCGAGGCGCTTGCGCGAGGCGATCGAGCAGGACCGGGCGGGCGACGGCACGGTGCGCGAACTGGCCGACCCCGACGCCGCCGATGACAGAGGAACGGCGGGCGGCGCAGCGTGACGGTCGTCTTCCTCGACCGCGGTTGGGAGGACTATCTGTGGTGGCAAGCCAACGATCGGAAGCTCCTCAAACGGATCAACCAGTTGATCGAGGACATCGACCGCAATGGCCATGAAGGCATCGGCAAGCCGGAGCCACTACGGCACGAGTTCGCCGGTTACTGGTCGAGGCGCATCAATACGGAGCACCGTCTCGTCTACCGGATCGCTGACGACGGAATCCACATCATCGCCTGCAGCTACCACTACGGCCCCTGACGATCCGGCGGGCTTACCTACTACCGCGCGAGGAAGCGCGTTCCGGGCGGGTCGGTCGCGGTAGTCGCAGGGTAGGGGCGCCGCGGTGTCGCGCGGTCGGGGCGATAGTGCGGTGGTTGCGGAGCATCCAGATTGCTACGGCGGTGGCCGCGATCAGGCCGGCGACGCCGGCGTAGTCGGTGAAGCTCATCATGCGTTCTCTTCTCCAGGGCGGGCGGCTGGCGAGTTCCGCGGGTGTCTGACCGGAAGGTGACGGGAGTTCGCCTGCTTCGTGATGGCACAACCGTGCCGTGGCTGATGAGTGCCAGATGGAAAATGCTCGCTTCCACGTTGGAATGCCTGCTTAGGTGGTGCCCGGGAGGTGGGGCGGATGCAGGACGGAATGTTGCTGGACGAACGGGAAGAACAGGCGTACCGACTGCTCGTCGGGCTGTCGGCGGCCAAGGCGGCCGACCTGGCCGAGGTCGCCAAGTTCACGCAGCCGGAGGCCGACGAAGTGCTGCAGCGGTTGCAGGCCAAGGGGCTGGTGACGGCGCAGGCGGCCGACGATCCGGTGTTCCGGCCGTTGCCGCCGGACGTCGCTTTCGGTACGACGTTGCTGCGCCGCCAGGAGTCGCTCGAGGCGGCCCGCAAGACGGTGAGCGCACTCAGCGAGGAGTTCAGGGCCAGCGTCAGCCGGCGCGACGCGCACCACCTGGTCGAGGTGATCGTCGGCGCCGCCACGCTCCGCGAGCGGCTGCGGGACCTGCAGAACTCGGCCCGCGAGGAGATCCTCTGGTTCTGCCGCGCGAACCCGCTGGCGATGCAGGGCGCCGAGAACACCGAGGAGTACGGCGCTTTGTCCCGCGGCGTCCGGTACCGCGCGATCTACGAGCGCGCACTGATCGAGACACCCGGTGAGCTCGACTCGATCGCCGAAGGCGTCAGCTGGGGCGAGGAGGCCCGGGTGGTGCCGACACTGCCGGTCCGGATCGCGATCGTGGACCGGTCGACGGCGATCTGCCCTCTGGTCCGTGACGACGAGCAGAGCATCGGAGAGCCGTCCGCCGCGATCATCAGCCGCGGCCAGCTTCTAGACGCGTTGCTGGCGCTCTTCGAGAGCTACTGGGAGTTGGCGACACCCGTGCGCCTCCACTCCGAGGAGAAGCACGAAGACGAGGGTCTGGACGACTCCGAGCGGCTCCTGCTCTCCCTGCTCGTAGGCGGCGTACCGGACAAGTCCATCGCCAACCAGTTGGGTATCAGCCGCCGTACGGTTCAGCGCCGTCTCGACCGCCTCATGGCGCTGGCCGGTGTGGACACCCGCACCGGCCTGGCCTTCCAAGCCGCAAAACGCGACTGGCTCTAGCCAGGCCGGTGCGCTGCCCTACTACTTGACGCCGTACGCGCGGATCACCGTCTGGGTGACCTTCGTGCCGTTCGGGCCGGTTGCCGCGACCTTGAGCGAGACCGTGTCGTGGGCGTTGGGGACGACGGCCAGGTAGTGGCCGGCGGCACCGAGTACCACGAGGCGCTGCCAGGTCTTGCCCTCGTCGAACGAGGACCAGGCCTGCAGTCCGGTCGCCCGGGGCGACTCGAAGCCGACTACGTGCGTCCGGGCGCTCACCCGGCCGGTCAGGTCGACCGGGACCTTGTAGTCCACCTGCTGCAGTGCGAGCGGCGTTGCCTTGTCGTCCGCCTGCTTGGCCGAGCGGAACTCCCAGGAGGTCTGCGTGCGCGTCCCCCAGTTCCACTCGCCTTCGGAGTCGATGCGCTCGGTGGACACGTCCAGCTTGTACGCCGCGTTGTCGCTGGAGGTGATCACGTCCTCCCACGCGTCCGGAAGCTCGGCCACGACCTGACCGTTGCGGGACAGCGTCGCGGAGTCCTTCGTGGCCTCACCGATCGTGTAGTGCCCGGCTGCGTCCACGAACGACGGGATGCGGAGCGAGAGCCGGTCACCTGTGCGCGTGGACTGGATGCCCGGCGCAGCCGCGGGACGTACGACCGGACCGAACCACGTTTCGTCCGACGACCCGGTCCGGTAGCTACGCGGTACGGACGTCATACCGCCGGCCAGCGGGTTCATGATGTCCCACGTGTACAGGTGGTGCACCCGGTGCTGCCAGAGCGAGTCACCCGACGTCACCCACTCCTCCCGGACCTTCGGCGTCTCGACGAACCGCTGGGAGTCGTTCCACGAGTACTCCTGCCACGGACGCCACCCGAACCGCTGCTCCTTGGCCCAGTTGAACCCGCCGTTGTCGGCGTACCGCGTGGTGATGCGGGCGCTGTTCGCCGCCGTCACCTTGTAGACGATCTGCGCCGGGATGAACCCGGTCGAGACCTGCTGTACGTCGTACAGGTACGGGCTGGACGTGGTGAGCGTCAGGTCGATGGTCGCGTGGCCCTGACGCGCCCGGGCGATCAGCTTCTGACCGTCCTGGTACGTCGTCACCATGGCGGGGATCGGCTCGCGGTCGCCGACCGGACGCCAGACCGTCCAGGCGGACCAGTCGGCGGGCCGGACCAGGATGACCGCGGCGGCACCGGCCTTCGCGGCTGCTGCGATCTGGTCCTGCTCGCTGCCGTTGCCCCAACCGTCCTCGCTGGAGTCCAGCACCGCCAGCGCGCCCTTGACGCCCTGCAGCGAGGAGTCGGCATGCACCAGTGGGAACCGCCTCTTGCCCTCGTACGACGGCGACTGGTGCAGCAGGTTGATGTCGAGCGGACCGGACACTCCGGGGACCGACGCCTGGACCAGCGGCGCGACCAGCTGCCAGCGGGACGAGAACTCGAAGCTGCCGTCCTTGACCGGCTTCGTCGGGGTCACGTTGACCTGCTGGACGGTGCTGAAGTGCATCACGCCGTGGCTGATCGACCGCCCGTTGCCGTACTCGCGGTGCACGTAGTAGCTGAGCACTGCCTGCTGCTCCGACGGCTTCGGCGTCTCGATCTTGATCGGAACCGCCTTCCGCGCGTCGATGACGATCTCGGTGTCCTTGCTGACCACGATGTTCGGGTCGGTGAAGAGGCTGACCTGCTCGTCCTGCGGATCGTAGTTCTCCACCAGCGAGTGCAGCAGGTACGTGCCCTCCTCGACCTCGGCGGTGAACGTCTCGCCGTCTCCGATCCACGCCAGTACGTCGGACCGCGAGTTGTCGCCGTACAGCGAGATCACCGGGACGCCGGTGGGCTGACCGTCCAGGCCGACCGCCCGCAGTGTGACCTTGTGCTTCGGGCCGGACCGGAGCGCGCCGACCGCGGTGTGCGTGACGACACCGTCGGGGCCGGTGGCAACGATCCAGCCGCTGTACTGGCCGCGGCCGAGCTTGGCCGGGTCCAGGGTGAGCGGTACGTCAGCGGTGCCGTTGGCCGGGACCGTGACGGTCGCGGGCAGACCGAAACCGTCGGTTTCCGGCTGCTTGTCGTCGAGGTTCGTCACCTGGACGGACAGGTTCAGCGTGACCGCGCTGCCGGAGTCGTTCCGGTAGGTGATGGTCCGCGTGCCCGCCTCCGCCGTCTGTACGCCGAAGTCCGCGACGCCGCTGGCGGTCACCTTCTGCGCGACGGCCCGGGGCAGGTCGACCCGACCGGCGCCCTGTGCGTACACGGTCTGCTCCGGCTGGGTCTTCGCGGTGCTGACCAGCGCGTTCTTCAGTTGGTCGGCCTTCCAGTCCGGGTGCTGCTGCGCGAGCAGGGCCGCTGCACCGGCGACGTGCGGCGTCGCCATCGACGTACCGGAGGCTGCCGTGTAGAGCTCGTCGACCGGGTCGCCCATGACCGTGCCCGTCGCGCGGGCGGCGATGATGCCGACGCCGGGGGCGGTGATCTCCGGCTTCAGACCCGCGTCACCGAGCCGCGGTCCGCGACTGGAGAAGTCGGCGAGCTTGTCCTCGCGGTCCACGGCTCCGACCGTCAGCGCGGACGCCGCGGCGCCCGGCGTACCGACCGTCTCGTCCTGGCCCTCGTTGCCGGCCGCAACCACGAACAGCGTGCCGGTCTGCGCGGTGATGTCGTTGACCGCCTGGCTGAGCGGGTCGGTGCCGTCGGTGGCCTCGCCGCCGAGGCTCATGTTCACGACCTTCGCGCCCTCGGACGCGGCCCACTCCATCCCGGCGATGATCCAGGAGTCGTACCCGTACCCGTCGTCGCCGAGCACCTTGCCAACGAGCAGGTCGGCCTTCGGCGCCACACCCTTCCGGGTGCCGCCGGCTCCCGCGCCGGTGCCGGCGATGGTCGCGGCGACGTGCGTGCCGTGGCCGAAGTGGTCCTCGGTGCCGCTCGGGCTGCCGGAGAAGTCCTGGCTCTCCTTGACCTTGCCGTCCAGGTCCGGGTGCGTCGCGTCGACACCGGTGTCCAGTACGGCGACCTGGACTCCGGAACCCTCGTACCCGGCCTTCCACGCGTCCGGCGCACCGATCTGCGGGACGCTCTTGTCGAGCACCGGACGGACCTTGCCGTCGAGCCAGATCTTGGTGACGCCGCCGTTCAGCGAGCGGGTGCCGACGCCGGGCTTGAGAGACTTCCACAGCTCCGGCAGTTGGTCCTTCGCGGCGGTCAGGGCGCGGCCGCCGATCGACGGGAGCTGTCGCGTCGTCGTCGTACCGGCGAGGTTCTGCGCCGACCGGACGCCAGGGGTGTCCTTGACGATGAGCGGGAGGCTCGCGGCGGTGCCGTACCCGTCGGCGATCAGCTCGTCGACGTCGAACAGGTCCACGTCCAGGACGCCGCTCGACACGAACGGTACGGCGTCGCTCGGCAGCACGCGGAGTCCGCCGTCGGCCTCGATCGTGTGGAACGAGACGCCTTCGCGGCCGGCCGCCGGGCGGACCGTGGCGGCCTTCTTGCCGGCACCGGCATCCGTCAGTTCGACGACGTCACCGGTGATCAGCGTGACCGAGGACGTCTTGATCGCTGTGGATCCCGTGGGAGGGGCAGCGGCGGACGGGATCACCGTCGCCGCACCGAGAGCAAGCACCGCCGCGGTGGTGAGCGCGGCGGCACGTCGGGGGGAGGACATAGGCGGAATTCTCCTTCGAGAGGTTTGGGGCAGGCACACCTCTTCTTCAGTGAGAGTTTGCAATCAGGTCACAGCAATCCGCCCTGTCCACCACTGCCGTCCCTGCGACATGGCGCAATGAGGACAGCAACCGGCACCATTCAGTGCATGACACAACAGCTGGTACGCCGGTGGGCCTGGGTGGGGACGTTTCTGATCGGGGCGGGGCTGTATCTGGCCGTGCTGGCTGTGCTGACCGATACCGGGAATCCGAATCTGTTCCCGACGATGATCTTGCTCGGGGCACTCGTCGTACCGCTGACCTTCGTGACGTTCGCCGCCGGCCGGTCCGGGCGGTGGCTGATCGACGGGCCGACGCTCGGCGGTTGCCTGCTGTTCGGCGGGGTGGTCGGGGTCGTTGTCGCGGGCCTGCTCGAGTACGACGCGATGCGCCGGCTCGGGACGCTGCCGATGGTCGGTGTCGGGCTGATCGAGGAGGCGGCCAAGCTCGTCGTACCGGCGATCCTCGTGGTGTTCTTCGGGCACCGGTACCGGACGTCGATCGGGCGCGGGATCGTCATCGGGGTCGCGGTCGGCACCGGGTTCGCCGTACTGGAGACGATGGGCTACGCGTTCGTCGCGCTGCTGCAGTCGAACGGGAACGTCGGCGCGGCCGAGCAGACGCTGTTCATCCGCGGCCTGCTCTCACCGGCGGGGCACGCGGCCTGGACCGGTCTGACCTGCTGGGGCCTGTGGCGGTTCGTGCTCGAGCCGACCCGCAAGCGGTTCGCAGGCTTCCTCGGAATGTACGCACTGGCCGTCGCGCTGCACTCCACCTGGGACGGTATCGGCGGCCGCATCACCTACGCCGTCGTCGGCGCGATCTCGATCGGCCTCCTGCTCTACGGCCTCAAGCGCGCCCAGCGCGCCGAAGTCCCGGCTCCAGCGTGAGCGCGGTCGCTCGCCCCTTGCGGATCTCTCGCTCCGCGCTCTACCAGCTGCTCGGTCAAGCCCGGAAGGAACCGCATGCCGACCCTGCCTGATTTCCGCCTGGAGACGTACTTCGCGCGCTGGGAGTTCAGCGCGCGCTACCACCTGACCGCGTCGGACGCGCAGACGCTGCCGATGTCCGAACTGCTGGCGATGGCCGACGACGACGGTCGCGAGCGGTGGGAGTCGCTGGACCTCGGCTACACGGAAACCCGCGGTCTGCCGGCGCTGCGCGAAGCGATCGCGTCGACGTACGCCGAGGTCGAGCCCGAAGACGTCCTGTGCTTCGCAGGCGCCGAAGAGGCGATCTATCTGGCGATGCGCACCCTCCTCGACCCCACGGACCACGCCGTCGTCCTCACCCCCAATTACCAGGCAGCAGAAACCATCCCACTGTCCGTCTGTGAGGTGACTGGGGTATCACTGCAGTCCGGTGAAGGTTGGGCACTCGACGTCGACGCGACAGCAGCTGCCCTACGCCCCAACACCCGGCTCGTGTCGGTCAACTTCCCCAACAACCCGACAGGTGCACTCCCCTCACCGGACGCCTGGTCGCGACTCGTCCAGCTGTGCGACGAGCGGGGCATCATCTTGTTCTCCGACGAGGTCTACCGCGGCCTCGAAGCGGATCCTTTGCCCCAGGCAACAGATCTTTCGGGTACGGCGATCTCTCTCAACGTGATGTCCAAGGCGTACGGGCTGCCGGGCCTGCGGATCGGGTGGGTCGCCTGCCGCGACCGTACCGTCCTGGATCGGCTCGAACGGGCGAAGCACTACACGACGATCTGCAACGCGGGGCCGAGTGAGGTCCTCGCGTTGATCGCACTGCGCGCCCGGGACCGAATCCTGGAGCGCAACCGGGGCATAGTCGCGCGGAATCTGCCGCTGTTCGGCGAGTTCTTCGGGCGGTACCCGGAGCTGTTCGAGTTCATCGCCCCGGACGGCGGATGCGTTTGTTATCCGCGCTACCTCGGCGCTGACGGTGTCGAATCCCTGTGCAGTGAGCTGGTCGAGCAGACCGGCGTACTGCTGCTGCCGGCAAGCATCTACTCGTCCGAGCTGACCGCGACGCCGACGGATCGCTTCCGGGTCGGGCTCGGTCGGAGCGGGCCGGACGAAGCTCTGGCGGTCTGGTCCGACTGGCTGGAAAAGCGGCGGTGAAGGTTGGCTGCTCAGCTGATGCGGGTCCAGGTCGGGCCGTCGGCGGTGTCGGTGACCTGAACGCCCAGCTCGGTCAGCTCCGCACGCAGGGCGTCGGCGCGGGCCCAGTCCCGAGCGGCCCGAGCGGCCTCGCGGTCCGCGACCAGTTGATCGACCGCAGCCTCGTCGAGCTCCGGCAGCCCGGTCGCGACCGGCTCGACGTCAGCCGGGGTGAGCTGGCCGAAGGGCAGCCCGAGTACGGCGGCGCACGCGGCCACGACCGCCCGCTGACCCGCCTCGGACAGCGCCTGATCGCGCAGCGACTCCTGCAGCAACGCGAGCACGCGCGGTGTGTTGAGGTCCGAGCTGATCGCATCGTCGATCTGGTCGATCACGGCGATGGCCGCCGCGTCGTCACCGGCCGCCGCGCGAGCCTCGTCCGCTGTGGTCACGGACGGCAGCTGACCGAGTGACGACGTACGGCGGACCAACCGGCGCAGTGTGGATTGGGCGCTGTCGAGTCCGGCCATGGTGAACTCGAGCTGAGCGCGATAGTGACCACCGAGCAGGAACAGCCGATACGCGAGCGGATGGAATCCCTGCTCGGCCAGGTCGCTGACCGTGAGGATGTGACCGGCCGACTTCGAGATCTTCGCCGAGCCGAGCTGCAGGAACTCGTTGTGCAGCCAGAACTTCACCCACGGCTGCGCGTCGCCGAGGTACGCCTCGCTCTGGGCGATCTCGTTGACGTGGTGCAACTGCCGGTGGTCCACGCCGCCGGTGTGGATGTCGAAGTGCTCGCCGAGCAGCAGCATGCTCATCACCGAGCACTCGAGATGCCAGCCGGGTGCTCCCCAGCCCCACGGCGAGTTCCAGCGCATCGCCCGCAGCTGTCCCGGGGCCTCCGCGCGCCACAGCGCGAAGTCGGTCTTCGCCCTACGGCCGGGCACCTCCTCGACACGCGCGCCCTCGAGCTGACCGCTGACGTCGATCAGACCGAGCTGCCCGTACGTCGGATCCTTCGACGTGTCGAAGTACAGTCCGGACTCGATCTCGTAGGTGAAGCCGCGCTCGACGAGGCGTTCCGCGAACGCGATCATCTGCTCGACGTACTGGGTGGCACGCGGATAGTGGTGTGCGGGCAGGATGTTCAGCGCGGTCAGGTCGGCGAAGAACGCCTCGGTGTACATCGCCGCGATCTCCTCGACCGACCGGCGTTCCCGGGCGGCCGCGACCTCGAGCTTGTCCTCGCCGAGCTCGGCCTCCGCGACCGCGTGACCGACGTCGGTGATGTTGATGACGTGCTCGACCTGCAGGCCCTTCCAGAGCAGGGCCCGGCGCAAGGTGTCCGCGAACGTGTAGGCACGCAGGTTGCCGATGTGCGCGTAGCTGTAGACCGTCGGGCCACAGCTGTACAGCCGCACGATGCCGTCTGTGCCGGGGGTGAAGTCCTCGACCCGGCGTCCGAGTGAATTGAAAAGTCGCAACGGCACGGTCACCCGCGCGATGCTACCGGTCGGAGTGTGAGATGGCTCCGGCGAAGGCATGGACAATGCGTGCTGAAGTGAGTACGGTCCGTAAACGGCGTCCGTCCCACGCCGACCTCGACGGTGAGGTGCCGCCCGCCAGTGGCGCCTCGCTGGTGTGTGGGCAGAGCGGGCTGCGGCTGTGCGTCTCGGCCTGATGGGGGCCCATTCACCCAGGTGGGGTGGTGAGCGGCACTCACCCGTTCACCGCCCCACCGGTTCAACTCTTCATCAAGTGTTTGCATGCCGGATGTTCGGCGGCTCGGCATCCTGGGCAGACTGACCTGCGTCCGGTCCCCAACCGCCCCTGGGAGTAGCCGTGTCCCGACTCTTGCGTCCGGCGCTGCTCGTCACCGCCGTACTGGCCCTGCTCGGATTCGGCATCACGCCGGCCGGTGCCGCCACCTCGATCACGGTCGCCACGGCGATCGGCCGCCAAGACGGTTCGACCGCTTCGGTCACCGGGTACGTGGTCGGTCAGCCGACCGCCACCAGCACCGTTGTCCGCAGCAACTTCCCGAACGACTACGCGCTGGCGCTGGCCGATTCGGCGTCCCAGACCAGTACGTCGTCGATGCTCTACGTCCAGATCCCGACCGCGTTCCGCGCGTCGTACGGACTGCAGAGCAACCCGAGCCTGCTCGGCAAGCAGATCACCGTCACCGGCACGCTGGCGGCGTACTTCTCGCACCCCGGCCTGAAGAACGCGACCGCCGTCACCGGCGGTGGCGGCACGGACCCTGGCCCGGATCCGGGTGACTACTACGCCGGCGCCGAGGGCAAGACCGGGTCGGCGCTGAAGTCCGCGCTGCACACGATCATCTCGAGCCAGACCAAGCTCACCTACGACCAGGTCTGGGACGCGCTGAAGGTCACCGACCAGGACCCGAACAACAGCAGCAACGTCATCGAGATCTACTCCGGCCGCTCGATCAGCAAGACCCTCAACGGCGGCGACGCCGACGACTGGAACCGCGAGCACGTCTGGGCCAAGTCGCACGGCGACTTCGGGACCGCGACCGGCCCGGGCACCGACGTCCACCACCTCCGCCCCGAGGACGTGACGGTGAACTCGGCCCGCGGCAACCTCGACTTCGACAACGGCGGTACGTCGGTCGCCCAGTGCTCCGGCTGCACGGCGGACTCGGACTCGTTCGCGCCCCGTGCGGCGGTCCGCGGTGACGTCGCGCGGATGATCTTCTACATGGCCGTGCGCTACGAGGGCGACGACGGGTTCGCGAACCTCGAGCTGAACGACTCCGTCAGCAACGGCACCGCGCCGTACATCGGCAAGGTCTCGGTGCTGAAGGCCTGGGCCGCGGCCGACCCGCCGGACGCCTTCGAGAAGAACCGCAACGAAGTCATCTACAGCCAGTTCCAGCACAACCGGAACCCGTTCATCGATCACCCGGAGTGGGTCGCGTCGATCTGGCCGTAGGGGTCAGCGGTTCTGCTGAACGTCTTGTTTCGCGCCGAGGGCGGGCCGGTGGTCTACGGTCCGCCCTCCGTTCGTCGTGAGCTGCGCCTGGGGCCTGACCGGTGCTGCGATGCCGGACAGCGCAGTAGACGTGCCGAGCCGGGTCTGTACCCAGTCCTGGAAGCCTGGGTCGGTGACGTGGATCCGGAAGTCGGTGCGGGTCAGCAAGCCGCGTGAGATCAGCGTCTTGGACGCGTTGTCGAGGTCCCAGCGATCCGGACTGTCGGTCCGGGACGGGATCGGTACGCCGTGGGTCCCGTGCGCCGCGGTCTTCGCGAGCAACGCCATCTCGTGGTTCGAGCAGTTGGCCCAGGCAGCGGCGTACAGCGACTGGGATCGCGTGTTCAGCCGAGAGGCCGCTGTCACGGCGATCTCGGTGGTGATGGTATTCTGGCCGGGCTGAACGAGCTCGAGGGCCGCGCCGGCCAGCGTCCGCAGCCTGCTCGGGTGGCCCTGTGCGCCCTCCACCAGTTTGTCCACAGCACCCGGCTCACACCGGATACCGGCCTTGGACAGCGGCCGGACAAGTGCCGTGCGCATCTCGTCGGCGTTCATCGGCACCAGTTCGCGGACGTCGAGCTTCAGCTCGGTCTCCGTCCCGGAGCGGCCACCCGATGCCGACAGCAGCCGGGACTCCATCTGGTTGCCGCCCGCTGCGATCAGGAAGGCCGGCTTCCGGTTCTCGTGCAGGGTGGCCGACAGCCCGGTCAGGGCGACGAGGTCGGTGTCCGACGCGGCATCGAGGTTGTCGACCATCAGCAGGATCGGCTCGCGGCGTGGCCCGGCCATCTTGCCGAGCTGTTCGCCGAGCTCGCTCAAGGTGCGACCGACCGAGTCCTTCGTGACGCCTTCCCAGGCCCGGTGGACGCCGATCTTCGGCCCGGGCGCGAGACCGGCGCGGAGCTGCGCGGTGTTCATCGAGTTCTTGGTCCGGACGGCCATCCGGTTCAGGATCTCTTTCAGCTCCTTGACCTGGTCGGCCGGGTACCGCCGCTTGAAGGTGTCCAGCTCGTTCTGAACGGCGCGAATGATCCTGGACTCCACCGACTCGCGGCGCGAGGCGCTGAAGCGGATCGAGATCCAGCCTTCCCGGTCGGCCAGCGCCTTGGTCCGGGTCAACTCGTGACTGGTCCCGATGCCGGGAGGGCCGGTGAACAGCACCGTTGTTCCGATCGGGAGTGCCTGTTCGAGCGAGATCGGCCGGCCGTTCTTGTCCTTGCGGTCGATCTGCTCGACGAGCTGACCGGACGCGCCGAACACTCTGTTGACCGCAGCGCGGTCCCCGGCGAGGTGTACCGGTGCCAGGTTGGCGGCGGGTCGGCCGGCTTCCGGGCCGCGGGCAGGCGCCGGCGTCTGGTCGAGGTGTGTGTTGACCCAGTCCCGGAACCCCTTGTCGGGGATCGTCACGAGCTGGCCGTCGTGCTCCCTGAGCATTCCGCGGGCGACGAGTTCCTGGCGCGCCCTGTCGACCTGCTGCCACTCGTCCGGCAGATCGGGACGGGTCTCGGGCGGCATGTACAGACCGTTCGTTCCCTGCGCCGCGACTCTGGCGAGGAGATCCTTCTGGGCGTGCGTGGTCTCCGGCTGGTTCCATTTGCTCTGGTAGCTGTGTTCCGAGTCCGTCCAGACCCTGACGGTCGCCGCTTCCGCGGCCGCCACCGTGATCCCGCGCTCCGGGTCCCGGATCGCGACAGCGGCCAGGGCGAACTTCCGCAACTGGCTCGGGTTGCCGTTGGCGGCGCGGACCAGTACGTCGATGCCGTCGTGCTCGTACGGGATCTCCGCGGCGTCGAGCGGTGCGGTCAGGGACATCGCGAGATCCGCGTCGGGCAGCGGCTCGAGCTCGCGGAGACTGAACTGGTTGGTGATCGTGGTGGCGATGCCGGACATCCGCCGGGACGCGTGCATCAGCGAACTCGTCGACTTCGTGCCGCCGGCGACGACCAGCCACACCGGGCGATCCATTTCCTCGAGATGGATCGCCAGGTCGTTGACGCCCGCCTGGTCGTGCTCCGACGCCGCGTCGATCTTGTCGATCAGCAGCAGGATCGGCTCGTTCTCGTGGCCGGCGATCCGGCCGAGTTCGTCGGCGAAGTCGTTCAGCGTGGTGCCGAGCTTGTCGTGCGCGGTGGTGTCCTTCTCGCGCTTGCCGACGAACTCGACCGGGACCGGGCCGCCACCGAGCCGCGCCTCCCAGCCCCAGCGGGTGTTGCGGCCACTCTCGGTCAGGTCACGAACCGTCTTGCTGAGGCCGCGTACCCGGCGCTTGCCGAACCGGTCCTGCAGGTCTTCGAGCTTCTTCCGGAACGCGGTGGTGAGGTGGTGCTCGAGCGGTATGTTCTCGGACGCGGTCACCCTGATCGTGGTCCAGCCGTGGAGTTCGGCCAGATCTTCCACCCGGTTCAGTTCGGTGGTCTTGCCCATGCCGGGTGCGCCCTGGAAGAGGATCGCTCTGCTCTCCGGCAGTACGCCGCTCAACGAGAGCGGCGTACCGAGCTGGTCCTTGCGCGTGATCAAGTACGCCGGGCGCCCGTCGGCTCCGAAGACCTGGCTCATTGGGACAGCGTGCGGACCGTAGCGGTCCCCGACACGGTCGGTGAGTTACCTGGCGGTTAACACTCGCCTCCTGGAAGTTGAATCCCGGGTCGGCGGCAACCGGTCTACAGACCGCGACCCGATCGCGCACACCTGAGCCGAAATGCTTGGAAGCGACCTGTACCGCTGTCACCCTCAGTGCATGAGAACCGGACGAGTGCTCGCTGCGCTGCTCGCGGCACCGCTGCTGCTGGCCGTCTTCCCGGCCGTGGCGGCCCAGGCCGCGCCCGACCCCGACCTCAAGATCGACTCGATCACACTGAACAAGACCAGCGTCGCGGTCAGCGGACTCAACACCGTGCCGGTCACGGTGACGGTGAAGGGAACGTACGGCGCCGACGCCGGCACGCCGGTGAACGTGATCCTCGAGCGGACCGGCGGCACCGGCCAGGAGCGGACGCTGTTCTCCACGAACCTGCCGCGGCTCGCGAACGGCACCTGGAGCGGACCGCTGCAGGTCCCGTCGACGGCGAACGGCACGTTCAAGGTGACCGGCGTACTGACCGGGCCGTTCTTCCCGGGCAGCGGGAGCATGACGGACCCGACGGCGTACGCCGGTCCTTCGCTCGCGGTCACCGGGACGCACCAGCCGAAGATCACCGCGTCGGTGTCCCCGAAGGTGGTGCCGTTCGGCTCCGGCTTCTCGATCACGTGGGCGGTCACCGACGCGCAGACAGGCAAGCCGTACGGCAGCAAGGTCCGCGTCGTCCTCGGGACCGACAACACCTGCGCCGAGTACTTCGGCCCGGGGTACACGAACCTCACCAACACGAGCGGTGTGGTGACCAAGGCCTACCCGGCCTCGGACGCCCAATGGGTGAACTGCCTGCTGCTGCCGGGTAACCCGTCGTCGATCGGCGGACTGGGACTCGGCGTCGCACGGCCCGGCATCGTGACCGCCACGCCGTCCAAGACCAGCGCACCGGTCGGCACGATCGTCCCGGTGAACGGCGTCGTCCAGGGGGCGCCGTCCGCGTGCAAGGTGTATCTGCAGCGGCTGTACGGCGCCACGCAATGGAAGACGGTCAGCCCCGCGGGCAGCATCCGGTCCTACAGCGGAAAGTTCACGCTGAACGCGCAACCGGCGTACAAGGGTCTGATCCCGTACCGCGTCTACTTCCCGAAGTGCTACAACTACCAGGCCGGTGTCAGCAAGGTCTTCTACATCCGAGGGCTGTAATCATGCGCCGAGCACTCACCGCACTGCTCGCCGCACCTCTTGCAATGGCTGCGTTTCCGCTCGCGGCACAGGCTGAGCCCGATCCGGCTCTGCACATCACGTCGGTCGCCCTGAACAAGACGAGCGTCGCGGTCAGCGGGCTCAACACCGCACCTGTCACGGTGACGGTCAAGGGCGTCTTCGACACCGGCTCGTCGACCGACGAGAAGGTCCCGGTCAACGTGATCCTCGAACGCACCGGCGGCTCCGGCCAGGCGTCGGTGCTGTTCTCCACGAACCTCGTCCGCAACACGCAGAGCGGCACCTGGACCGGGCCGCTGCAGGTCCCGTCGACAGCGAACGGCACGTTCAAGGTGACCGGCGTGATGACCGGGCCGTTCTTCCCGCCCAACCCGCCGATGACCGACCCGACGCCGTACGCCGGTCCGTCGATCACCGTCACCGGTACGCATCAGCCGAAGATCACCGCGGTGGTGACGCCGAAGGTGGTGCCGTTCAACCAGCCGTACTCGATCAGGTGGGCGGTCACCGACGCGCAGACCGGCAAGCCGTACGGCAGCCGGGTCAGGGTCGCACTGAAGACCAACAGCGGTTGCGTCGAGTACTTCGGTCCCGGCTACACGCACCTGACCGACACCAACGGCGTCGTGACGAACTCGTACCCGGGCGTGTCGATCACACCCATCACCTGCCTGCTGCTGCCGGGCAATCCGGCCGAGAACGGGTGGCTCTCGTTCGTCCCGGCCCGGCCGGCGGTCGTGTCCGCGGCACCGTCGAAGGCGAGCGCACCGGTCGGCACGATCGTTCCGGTCAACGGTTCGGTCAGGGGCGGTCCGTACAAGTGCCCGGTCCACCTGCAGCGGCTGTACGGCGCGTCGCAGTGGCGGACCGTCGGCTCCGGCGCGGTCCGGGCGTCCGGTCGCTTCACGCTCAACGCGCAACCGGCGTACAAGGGCCTGATCCCGTACCGCGTCCACTTCCCGGCGTGCCGGCCGTACGTCGCGGGCGTCAGCAAGACCTTCTCCATCCGCGGAGCCTGATCCTCGTTGGGCGGGTGAGTTAGGCTGAGTTAGGTTGACCTAACTTATCCGCCCGAGAGGACCGTGGTCGAGTGACCAGCCCCGCACCCCGCCGTAACCGCGTCTGCAAGCGCGCCGTCGTCCTGAGGACCGAGCGGATCACCCCGCACATGATCCGGGTCGTGTTCACCTCCGACGACTTCGCCGACAACGGCTTCACCGACCACTACGTGAAGCTGCTGTTCTGCAAGGACGGCGTCGAGTACCCCGAGCCGCTGGACATGGGCCTGGTGCGGGAGACGTATCCGGCCGAGCACTGGCCGACCATGCGGACCTACACCGTCCGCGGCTGGGACGAGGCGACGCGGGAACTGACCATCGACTTCGTCCACCACGGTGACGAGGGCATCGCCGGTCCGTGGGCGGCGTCGGCGCAGCCGGGCGACGTGCTGTGGTTCAACGGTCCCGGCGGAGCGTACGCGCCGGACGAGGCGGCCGACTGGCATCTGCTCGTCGGTGACGAGAGCGCGCTGCCGGCGATCGGCGCCGCGGTCGAGCAGTTGCCGCCGGGTGCGCGCGCGACCGTCCTGATCGAGGTGGCGGACGAGACCGAGGAGCAGAAGTTCGGCGGCCCGGGCGAGGCCGACGTGCAGTGGTTCCACCGCTCGGCCTCCGACGGTGAACGCGGCGACGGTCTGGTCGCAGCCGTCGAGGCCCTCGATTTCCCGGAAGGTACGCCGCACGTGTTCGTGCACGGCGAGGCCGGATTCGTGTTCCGGATCCGCAAGAACCTGTTCCAGGACCGTGGACTCAGCCGGGACAACGTCTCGCTGTCCGGCTACTGGCGACTCGGCAAGAACGAGGACGGCTGGCAGGCGGAAAAGGCCGAGACCGCCCGCCGGTAACGCTCCTAGACCCCTCGGATGTAGAACACCCGGCTGACGCCCACAAGGTACCTGCCGCACTTCGGGAAGTAGACCCGGTACGGGATCAGACCCTTGTACGCCGGTTGCGCGCTCACCGTGTAGCGCCCACTCTGGCGCGTCTTGGCGGTGCTGACACCGCGCCACTGCGAAGCGCCGTACAAGCGCTGCAGCAGGACCGGGCAGAAGGCCGCCGGCCCGAGCACGCTGCCGTTGACCGGCACGATCGTGCCGACGGTCGCGCTCGTCTTCGACGGCACGGCCGACACGACGCCGGGCCGGATGACCGCGAGACCGAGACCGGTGATGTCGAGCGGGGTGCTCTTGATCCGCAGGCAATTGATCGACTCGCCGGCACTGGACGGGTACGAGTACGAGACCAGGCCGCCTGTCGTCGTCAGCACGTTGGCCCCGCCGGCTTCCTCGGCGCATTGGTTGTCGACGCCGAGCAGGGCCCGGACGCGGGTGCCGTAGGGCTTACCGGTCGTCCGGTCGGTGATCGCCCAGGTGATCGTGTAGTTCGGGCCGAACGGCACCACTGCGGGTGTCACCTTTGCGGTGACCTTCGGCTGATGCGTGCCGGTGATGGTCAGCGTCGGGCCGTCGACCGGTGTCGGGTCGGGCAGCATCCCGCCTGCCTGCCAGGTGAAGTAGGGGCCGTACGAGACGCCGTACACCTTGTAGGTCCCGTTCGCGGTGGACGGGATGTGCACCGGGCCGGACCAGACCCCGTTCTGCACCGTGCCGGAGGTGCGCGGCAGGTCGGTCGAGAGCAGCTGGCTCATCGGGCCGGTCCCACTGATCCGCTTGATGTACACGAGCAGCACCAGGTTGTTGTCGTCCGGATTGGCCGTGTCGTACTTAGCCGCGACGGTCAGCTTCACCGGGACGGTGTTCAGCCCCGACACCGCGATCGTCGTCCGGTCAGCTGTGACGCTCGTGACCGTCAATTTGGGGTCCACCGCAGCGTCAGCCGCCGTGATCCCGGTCCCCACCACTGCCGACGCCACCAGCGCCGCAACCACTCTGTGCCCCCACATGTAAGCAGGGTGGCACTCCGCGGCGAAGCTGACTAGACCTCAACTACCTCGGCGTTCGGTGAGTACGTCGATCAGCGTGCCGGCCTGATTCGTGGGGAGAACCCAGTCCTCGCCGTTCGCCTGCAGGATCACGGCCGGGCCCTGGCTGGCAACTGCGTGGGTCACGGCGATCGGGAAGCGCAGCCGCTCCGAGCCGGAGAGCGAGAACTCGTACGTGCCGGTGATCGCGGTCAGCGGATAGGTGCGGAACTGGTGTGCGGCGCGTGGGACCGGGTGCGACTGGACGGTGACCGAGTCCGCGCCGACGAGGACGGCGGCGAGCGGGATGCCACGGAGCCGGAAGACCAGTTCGTACGGCGTACCGGCGAGCTCGGGGTCGAACGGGACCAGCAGCGCGCGGTCGGCGGCGCGCGCCAGAGCCAGGCCGGCGACGATCCCGAGGATCAGGCCGGGCAGCGCGAGGATCGCCGGCCACCAGACCCCGACCGCCAACGGGAACAGGGTCACCGTCAGACCGGTCAGACCGCCGAACAACCCGGCGACGCCCAGCCACCACCGCGGCTGGTACCGATGCCGCCGCCGCAGCACGAACCCGATCACCAGCATCCCGACCGGCACGACACAGCCGATCCACGCCGCCGGCGTACCCGTCGACGCGATCACCGCGACGACCACCAGCAGCACCGCCGGGATCCCCAGGTAAATCCCCGCCACGATCCGCTGCACCCGCCGAAGCCTGCTCTCCACGGGAGAACCCAAGCACATCCCTGCCGACGCACCTACTGTCCGGGCGTCAGCCCCGCTCGGTCGACTGCCCGGACCGGCCGCGCGTCGTACTCCGGCGCTGGCTGCCGGCAGCGCCCTGGGACTTCGTGGTCCGTGCCGCAGCCTCGGTCAGATCGAGCCCGGCGACCCGCCGGGCCTCCTTCAACTCCGACGAGATCATGGTCCTGGTCGGTCCGCCCGGTCGTGGCTCGGCGATGTGCTTGAACACCGGCACCATCATGTCGGGCACCGGTTCGTACTTGCCGAGATCCGGGTCGGTCAGCATCGACCGCTGGTTCCACACGTCGGGCGGGCACTTGGTGAAGTCGAGCTGGTAGTTGGACAGCTCCGATACCTGCTGCATGAACACCTTGGCCGCGCGCCCGTTGCCCTCCCGGTGCGGATGGGCCTGGTTCACGTAGGCGTGCACCTCTGCCGCCTTCTGCGCGAACTGGTCCAGGTCCATCGACGCCCAGTCGGCGGACTCGATCATTGTGGCGGCATCGTCCAGGTAGCGGTCGATCTGACCCAGAGGTGCGAACCCGCCCGGACCACTCTTGCTCAGCTCGACCGTACGGCGCTGGCCGGCCCACTCGTAGACGTCCTGGAAGAGATGCGCGTGGATCGCCTGCACGTGCTGAGCGTCGTACGTCCGCGGGATCTCCACCTCGCCGGACTCCAGCTCGCGCTGGCGGTCCGCCACCGCGGTGTACTCCATGTCCTTCAGCAGATCTTTGTCACGCTGGCCGAACTTGTTCTGCAGTGTCTCGTGGTGGGGCGGCGGATACACATAGGGGTCTTGTGCCATCGCTCAGCCCTGGTCCGCGGCGCGGCGGCGGGCGGCGGCCTGGGCGCGGCGCAGGTACTCGTCCTTGTCGATGACACCGCGGGCGCGATCGGCGAGATTCTCGACGTCCTCGCGGTTCGGCTCCCAGCCTTCGTGCCACGCATTGGCGAGGGACTGCAGAACGGCACGGCGTTGCACGTCGTCGAGCGGGGCGAACAGCTCGGGCCAGCGGTCCTCGATATCCAGCTCCTCGGCCATGCCTCCAGTCTACGAAAATCCAGGCGCATCCCCGGTGAATCACCTACTGTGCCGAGGGTGATCGAGATTCCCGCGAAGCTCGTCCGGAACCACAGTGCGAAGGCCTCCGACTGGTTGGCCGGGCTGCCCGCGGCGGTCGAGCGGTACGTCGATGAGTGGCAGCTGACCGTGTCCGGCGACCCGTTGAGTGGCGAGGCGTCGCTCATCCTCCCCGTCGTACGGCGTGACGGCACCGAGGCGATGCTCAAGCTGCAGAGCGTCAACGACGAGTCCGAGAGTGAGGCGCTCGCGCTGCGGACGTGGAATCACGACGACGTCGTCGAGGTGTACGAGGACGACCCGGAGACGTCGACGCTGCTGCTGGAACGGCTCGAACCGCGAACCCTCGACGACCTGCCGGACGACGTCGAGGCGACCCGGATCCTCGCCGAGCTCCTCAACCACCTGAGCGCCGTACCCGCCCCGCCCGGCATCCGCCACCTCTCGGACATTGCCGCCGGGATGATCGAGGACGCGCCCCGCGTGATCCCGATGCTCGCGGACCCGGCCGAACAAGCGTTGGCCTGGAGGTATGTCGCGCAGGTGACCGAGCTGCTGCCGGAACCTGGTGACCGCCTGCTGCACTGGGACCTGCACTACTACAACGTGATGGCGGCGAAGCGGCAGCCGTGGTTGGTGATCGACCCGAAGCCGCTGGCCGGCGACCCGGCGTTCGAGCTCATGCCGGCGGTGTGGAACCGGTGGGACGATCTGGTGGCGACCGGCGACCTCTCGCAGGCGATCCGCGGTCGGTTCGACCTGATGCTCGAGGTGTCCGGCATCGACCGGGATCGCGCGCTCGGGTGGACGGCAGGGCGGATCCTGCAGAACGTGCTGTGGTTCACCGCCGACGGCGCTACCCGGATCGAAGCGGAGTTGAAGGCGGTGTCCGATGCCCTCTACGTGTGATTACATGATTACGTGACTACCCCGACGCTGTACGAATGGGCCGGTGGGCACGAGGCGCTGCGCCGGCTGACCGAGGTGTTCTACGACAAGGTGCTCGAGGACCCGATCCTCGCACCGGTCTTCGCGCACATGAGCGAGAACCACCGTGAGCACGTGGCGATCTGGCTCGGCGAGGTGTTCCGCGGCCACAGCCGCTACACCGACGAGCTCGGCGGCTACCCGGCGATGCTGTCGCATCACCTGAACCTCGGCCTGACCGAGGAACAGCGGTCGCGTTGGGCCGCCCTGATCGCGAGCAGCGCCGACCCCGCCGGCCTCCCGGACGACCCGGAGTTCCGCTCGGCCTTCGTCGCGTACGTCGAGTGGGGCACACGGATCGCCCTGGCCAACTCCCAGCCCGGCGCAACCCCGCCCCCGAAGGCCCCGGTCCCGCACTGGGGCTGGGGCGAGGCCCCGCCGTACCAACCCTGACAGGCGTCGGCGGTCTTCTGGTTGGGTAGAGTCCCGGTTCACGTTGTGTCTGCCAGCGGGGATGCGAGGGTTTACCTGTGACCGCTCAGCTCGAATACCCCGACATTCAGGATTCTGATGCGCTGCTGTCCGTGCAGGGCCTGTGGAAAGTGTTCGGGCCGAAGGCCCAGCGGGTTCCGCGCCGGCCGGAGCTCGCGGCCCTCGACCGCACCGAGCTGTACGCGAAGACCGGCTGTACGGCGGCCGTTCGCGACCTGAGCTTCGACGTCGCGCCCGGTGAGGTGTTCGTGGTGATGGGGCTGTCCGGTTCGGGCAAGTCGACGCTGGTCCGCTGTCTCACCCGCTTGATCGAGCCGACCGCCGGTGGGCTGTACTTCGAGGGCGAGGACCTGCGCGCGGCCGACGAGAAGCGGCTGCGCGCGCTGCGGCGGAGCAAGTTCTCGATGGTGTTCCAGCACTTCGGGCTGCTGCCGCACCGCAAGGTGATCGACAACGTCTCGTACGGCCTGGAGATCCGCGGCGAGAGCAAACCGGACCGGCGGCGTCGCGCCCAGGAGGTCATCGACCTGGTCGGCCTGGCCGGCAACGAGCACCTGTACCCCGAGCAGCTGTCCGGCGGCATGCAGCAGCGGGTCGGCCTGGCGCGGGCGCTCGCCAACGATCCCGACGTACTCCTCTTCGACGAGCCGTTCTCCGCGCTCGACCCGCTGATCCGGCGCGAGATGCAGACCGAGGTCGTGCGGCTGCACCGCGAGGTCGGCAAGACGATGGTGTTCATCACCCATGACCTGTCCGAGGCCCTGAAGCTGGGCGACCGGATCCTGTTGATGCGCGACGGCGCCGCGGTCCAGCTCGGCACCGGCGACGAGCTGGTCGGTGCACCGGCCGACGACTACGTGCGCGAGTTCGTCCGCGACGTCCAGCGGGCCGACGTACTCACCCTGCGATGGATCGCCCGGCGACCGCGCGACGGCGAGCCGTTGGACGGACCCGAGCTCGGTCCGGACGTCCTGGTCCGCGAGGCGACCCGCCTCGTGCTGGAGGCCGACCGGCCGGTCAAGGTCGTCTCGAACGGCACGCTGCTCGGTGTGATCGGTGACGAGGAGATCCTCGCCGTCGTCGCGGACAACTGATGGCCGCCATCACCAGTGACGTGGAGGTCGAGGTACGTCGGCCGCGGCGCAGCGTGGTCGTCGGCGTGCTGCTCGTCGTGTGGGTCGCGGCGTACTTCGTCCTGCGCGGGATCGACACGCTCGTCCTCGGCGGGCAGGAGACCACCCCGCTGCATCGCTGGCTGACCGAACACCGCGACGACGTCGGCCAGGGCAACGTGTTCTTCGAGGCGATCCGGATCGTCGTCGACCACTTCGTCGTACTGCTGCAGAACGTCATCTCGCAGCCGTCGTTCGACCGCCCGGTCCCGGTGATCGGGTGGCTCGGGGTGGTCGCGATCTCGGCGTACTGCGCGTGGGCGTTCGGCAACTGGAAGGTCGCCGTACTGACCGCCGCCGGGCTCGGCTTCGTCGGGTTGCAGGGGTTGTGGCAGGAGAGCATGGACACGCTCGCGTTGACCGTCGCGGCCGTGTTGCTGTCGTTGCTGTTCGCGATCCCGCTCGGCATCTGGGCCGGCCTGTCGAACCGCGCGTTCCGGGTGGCGACGCTGGTGCTCGACCTGATGCAGACGCTGCCGACGTTCGTGTACCTCGCGCCGTTGACGCTGTTCTTCGCGATCGGGCCGGCCGCGGCGACGATCGCCACGCTCATCTATGCGGCGCCGCCCGCGGTCCGGCTGACCGCGCACGCGATCCGCTCGGTGCCGCCGGAGAGCGTCGAGGCGGCGCGCTCGCTCGGCTCGACCCGCGGCCAGACGTTGCTGAAGGTACTGCTGCCGATGTCGCGATCGACCGTTGTCGTCGGCATCAACCAGACGATCATGGCCGCGCTCTCGATGGTGACCGTCGCCGCGCTGATCGACGCACCGGGCCTCGGCCAGACTGTGCTGAAGGCGCTGCAGACGCTCGACGTCGGCGTCGCGTTCAACGCCGGGCTGGCGATCGTGGTGATCGCGATCGTCCTCGACCGGGTCACGACGGCAGCGGGCGACCGGCCTTGGCGTACGGCGAGTGTGCGGCGGCGGGTCCTGCTCGGTGCGGGCGCTCTCGCCGTGCTCGTCGCGGTCTGGTTCTCCCGCACCTACGTGTGGGCGGCAGAGTTCCCGTCGGACGCAAACGTGGGCTCGCGGATCGCTGTGGTCGCCACGGACGTGACCAATTGGGTGCAGGACGTTTTCGGCGGGTTCACGTACGGCGTGCGGGACGCGGTCACCATCGGACTGCTCAACCCGCTCGAAGCGCTCCTGACCGGGTCGCCTTGGTGGCTCGTCAGCGCGGTCGTCGTCGCGTTGGCCGCCGTACTCGGAGGTTGGCGAGGCGCCGTACCCGCGGCCGTGTGCCTCGTGTTGCTGGTGGCAACCGGCGTGTGGCAGGACAGCATGGTCACGCTGGCCTCGACGTTGCTCGCGACGGTCGTGGTCGTGGCCGTCGGGCTCGCGCTCGGTGTGTGGTCCGGGCGGAACCGTCGGGTCGACACCTGGATCCGGCCGGTGCTGGACGCGGGCCAGACGATGCCGCCGTTCGTGTATCTCGTGCCGTTCCTCGCCTTGTTCGGGACGAGTCGGTTCACCGCGATCGCGGCCGCGGTGGTGTTCGCCGTACCGGTGACCACCAAGATCGTTGCGGACGGCATCAAGGCGGTGCCGGTCGCGACCGTCGAGGCGGCGAACTCGGTCGGATCGAGCGCCTGGCAGGTGATCAGCAAGGTGCAGCTGCCGGTGGCGCGGCGGGCGATCACGCTTGCGGTCAACCAGGGGCTGATCTACGTGTTGTCGATGGTGGTCGTCGGCGGACTGGTCGGAGCGGGCGCGTTGGGGTACGACGTGGCCGCCGGCTTCGCGCAGAGCGAGCTGTACGGCAAGGGGCTGGCCGCCGGGCTGGCGATCGTGCTGCTCGGCGTCATGCTCGACCGCATCACGCAGGCGGCGGCCCGCCGTACTCAGAACTTCCAAAACAGAGGAGACAAGCGGTGAAGAAACTCCGGTACGCCGGTGTGCTGACGGCGGTCGCGCTCGCCCTGACGACGACGGCCGGGTGCGGTGGGGAGAAGGTCGGCGCGGAGAAGCCGGCCGCCGGGGGGAAGGACTGCGGCACGTTCAACCTGACCGTGAGCCCGTGGGTCGGGTACGAGGCGAACGCCGCCGTCGTGGCGTACGTCGCGACCAAGGAGCTCGGCTGCAAGGTGGTGAAGAAGAACCTCAAGGAGGAGATCGCCTGGCAGGGCTTCTCCACCGGCGAGGTGGACGTGAACCTGGAGAACTGGGGTCACGAGGACCTGAAGAAGAAGTACATCACCACCGACAAGGTCGCGGTCGAGGCCGGTTCCACCGGGGTCAAGGGCGTGATCGGCTGGTACGTGCCGCCGTGGATGGCCGCCAAGTACCCGGACATCACCGACTGGAAGAACCTCAACAAGTACGCCGCTGTGTTCAAGACGTCGGAGTCCGGCGGCAAGGGGCAGTTGCTCGACGGCGACCCGTCGTACGTGACGAACGACGAGGCGCTGGTGAAGAACCTGGCGCTGAACTACAAGGTCGTGCAGAGCGGCAGCGAGACCGCGCTGATCCAGGCGTTCCGGGACGCGGAGAAGAACAAGCGGCCGCTGCTCGCGTACTTCTACGAGCCGCAGTGGTTCTTCAACGAGGTCAAGCTGGTGAAGATCGACCTGCCCGCGTACAAGGCCGGCTGCGACGCGGTCCCGGCGAAGATCGCCTGCGACTACCCGCCGTACGACCTGGACAAGATCGTCTCGAAGAAGTTCGCCGACTCCGGCAGCCCGGCGTACGACCTGGTCAAGAACTTCCAGTGGACCAACGAGGACCAGAACACCGTCGCCCGCATGATCGCCGTGGACAAGCTCACTCCCGACCAGGCCGCCGAGAAGTGGGTCAAGGACAACCAGTCCAAGGTCAACGCCTGGCTCGGGAAGTAGCTCTCTCTACATCGAACTGTTCGCCTGGCGGCAGCGGGGCGCCGATCTGCTGACGTAGCGCTGCTGCTTCGGCGAGCAGCTCGAGGGCGCGACCGGGGTTCTCGGTCGCGCCCGCCAGGCCTTCGAGCGCGAGGGCAACCGCCCGTTGGTCGCCGATCTGTTGCGCGAGTTCGAGGCCGCGCGCGTGCAGGGTGCGGGCTGTTGCGTAGTCGCCGCGTTGTTCGGCGATGTAGCCGAGTTGGTTCGTGATGAAGGCGATGCCGGGGGTGCCGCCGATCCGGGTCAGCCAGTCGAGCCATTTGGTGAAGTACCGCTCGGCGTCGTCGAGGCGGCCCTGGCGACGGGCGGTCAGGCCGAGACCGACCTCGGCGTACTCCTCGGCCGACTTGTTGGACTGCTCGACCGCCAACTGCCGGGCCCGCTCGTGCAGTTCGTCGGCCCGTGCGTAGTCGCCGGTCAGCAGCGCGATCCGGCCCAGGCCTGCGGTCCGGAACGAGACCTCCGTCCACAGCCCGAGATCCTCCGCGTGCCGGATCGCATCCTCCAGGTACGCCGTGGCGGTCGGATAGTCACCGCTGATCTCGGCGGCCACGATCAGCGCGTACGTCGCTTGCAGCCGTCCCCAGTCGTCGTCGAGGGCGTCGAACAGCTCGAGGCTGCGCAGGCTGTCCCGGCGCATGGCGCCCAGATCCGCGCGCACGATGTTCAGCTGCGACCGGGTGCTCAGCGCCGCCGCGAGACCCCAGCGGTCGCCGCGCTCGGTGAACGCCTCGATCGCCCGGTCGATCCGGGTGAACAGCACCTCCGCGTCGCCGTACGCCCAGCGGGTCATGGTCAGGAACCAGAGTGCGTGCGGGTCGTCGCCGACGGCTCGCAACGCTGCCTCACCGGCTTCTGCGACATCCGTGCCCTGGGCGTCGGTCGCGGCCATGCCCGCCAGCCAGACCATGGCCTGTGCACGGAGCGCCGGTTCCTGGTCGGGTAGTGCGAGGGCGGCGGTGAGCGTACGGCGTGCTTCGCCGAGCCGGCCGCGCAGGTACCGGTACCAGGCGAGCGCTGTCGCGAGCTCGAGTGAGGGCGGGGTGGCCCGGAAGTTCGCCGCCTCCTGGTCGAGCCGCCGAAGCCACTTCCGCTGGCCGGGCCCGTGCAGATCGGCCCGTCGCGCGAGCGCGAGGTAGTAGGCCGAGTGCCGGTTCCGGACGACTGTCTCCTCGCCGGCCTCGCGCAGCCGTTCCAGACTGTAGGCAGCGACCGACTCGAGCAGTCGGTACCGGCCGTCGCTCGCCACCACCAGCGACTTGTCGACCAGCGCCAGCAGGTGGTGCTCTGGCAGAGCGCTCACCTCGACCGCAGCCTCCGCTGAGAACGTGCCGGCCTGGACCGCGAGTCTCCGGAGCATCTGGCGTTCCTGCTCGTCCAGGAGGTCCCAGCTCCAGTCGATGGTGGCCCGCAGCGTGCGCTGGCGTTCCGGACCACCCTTGCCACCGGTCAGCAACCGGAAGCGGTCGTCCAGACGCTCGGCGAGCCCCTGGACCCCCAGTGCGCGCACACGGGTCGCCGCCAGCTCCAGTGCGAGCGGAATGCCGTCGAGCCGTTCGCAGATCGCGGTCACGTCGTCGGTGACACCGGCCCGGGCCCGGAACAGCTCTCCCGCGGCTGCTGCCGTCAGGGGCGGTACGTCGAGGACTCGTTCACCAGTTAGGCCCAGCGGCTCCCGGCTGGTCGCGAGTACGCGTAGACCGGGAGCTGCTGCGAGCAAACGCCGTACCAGGTCTGCCAGGTCGAGGTGCTCGCAGTTGTCGAGGATCAACAGGAGCTGCCTGCTGCTGAGTGAATCGAGCAGCCGCGGCAGGAGGTCGGTTGACTCGTCGCGGAGACCTACCGCGGTGGCCACCGCGTCCAGTACGTCGTCCTGCTGCAGCGGAGCGAGCTCGACCAGACGCGCGTTGGTCGCGCCGCGGCCGAGCTCCAACGCCAGACGGGTCTTTCCGACTCCACCGGGACCGACCAGCGTCAGCAAACGGTTCGCAGCGAGCTGCTCTTGTGCGTCGGCCAGTATCTCGTCCCGGCCGATCAAATCGTTCAGCGGCTCCGGGAGCGAGGTCGGGCGGCGGAGCTCGTGGCGCAGGATCGCCTGGTGCAGCTCCTGCAGCTCCGGCCCGGGGTCGACGCCGAGCTCGTCGGCCAATGCCTTGCGAAGCTCGGCGTACCGGTCGAGCGCCTCGTGCTGGCGTCCTGCTCGGTAGAGCGCCTTGAGGTGTACAGCGTGCAGTCGCTCGTCGAGCGGGCGCTGCTGGACCAGTGCGGTCGTCTGCTGCAGTACGTCGTCACCGCGGTCGGACAGCTGCTCGAGCGCGGTCAGGTAGAGGTCTTCCAGGTGCTCGCGGGTCGCTCGGGCGAACTCGTGGTCGGCGTACGGCTGTCCACGCCACAGTGCGAGCGCTTCCGGCAGCCGGCCCGCCCGCACGTGCTGCTCGAAGATGTTGCTGTCGACAACGTCTGCGGCCAGCGTGTAGCCGGCCGGGCCGTACTGGACGAGGCTGCGCGCGCCAGGCTCGGCACGGTCCAGTGTGCTGCGCAGCTGGGAGACGCGGGCCTGCAGCGTGCCGGTCGCGTTGCGAGGCGGCCGGGTGCCCCACAGGTCGTCGATCAACCGGTCCGCGCTGACCGGCCGGCCCTGGTTCGCCAGCAGATCGAGGAGCAGCGTCCGGACCTTCGTGTCGGGTACGGCGACCGGTTCGCCGGTGTCCGTCCGCACGAGCAGCGGACCGAGCACCCCGAAGTACATACCCGTAGTAAACCCGTAGCGCGTTCTTCGAGCATCGGGTGCATGAGTTCACGTGAAGCAGTGACAGTGATCGGGCTCGGTTCGATGGGGTCCACGATGGCCCGGACGTTCGTCGCGGCCGGCCATCCGACCACCGTCTGGAACCGGACGCCCGGCAAGGCGGACGGTCTGGGAGCGGTACCGGCGGCGACCGCGGCCGAGGCGGTGGCCGCGAGCAAGGTTGTGGTGATCAGTCAGGTCGACTACGCCGCGATGTTCGAGTCGCTGGCCGACGCGGACCTGCGGGGGCGGGTCCTGTTCAACCTCAGCTCGGACAGCCCGGAGCGGTTGCGGAAGGCGACCGAATGGGTGGCCGGGCGCGGCGGGACGCTGGTGACCGGCGGCATCATGGTGCCACCGCCGGGGATCGGGCGGCCCGGTTCGTACGTGTTCTACGCCGGCTCTGAGCAAGCTGTCGCCGCACACCAGGCGACGCTCGAGGTGCTGGGCCGCGTCGACCACGTCGGCACCGACCCCGGGCAGGCGATGCTCTACTACCAGGCCATGCTGAACATCTTCTGGACCACGTTGATCAGCTACTTCTACTCGGCGACGCTGGTCGGCAGCGCCGAAAAGCTACGCCCGTACGCCGCGACGATGCTCACCGATCTCACCGAGGACGGGCCGATGGGCTTCCTCCGCATCCTGACCGCCGAACTGGAATCCGGTGAACACCCCGGCGCGGAGAACAACCTTCACATGCAGGCCGTCGGAGCCGAGCACGCCGTACAGGCATTCACCGAGGCAGGCCTCGACGTGACCGTGCCAGGTGCGGTGGCCGCACTCTTCGCCCGCGCAGACGCCGCAGGGTACGGCGCCGACGGCCTGAGCGCGCTGGTCGAAATGGTCCGAAAGCCCAGCTAGGCGGTGGTGGTCAGCTTGCATTGGCCGTCGACGCAGTCGCGTCGGAGTTTGCCGCGGGAGATTGTTTCGAGTAGGCCGATGACCCAGCAGGTGGGGCAGCCGCGGAAGGCGAGGAGGGTCACGGGCAGGAGCAGGAGGCTGGCCGGCCCTACTGCCGGCAGTAGGGCGAACGCGGCGATCAGGCTGCCGAAGCCGAGTGCGCCCCGGAGCAGGTGGCGGGGCAGTGAGGTGCTGGCGAAGGTCATGTGGGGGCTCCCAGGGATTCGCGCACGGTGCTGCGGGCGCGGTGCAGGCGGGACTTCATGGCGGGAACGGTGAGGCCGAGGGCCTTGGCGACCATCGGGCCGCTGTAGCCCTGGACGTCGCGGAGGATCAGGACGCTGCGCTGGTCGGCAGGCAGTTGCGCGATGGCTGCGGCAACTGCCTGCGCCTCCAGTTGGCGCAGTACCTCGTCCTCCGCCGAAGGTGCTGTTTCCGGTGCCAGTTGCTGGTCCCGGAGTACGGCGCGCGCTCGGCGGAGGCACTCGTTGCGGATGATGCGGAACATCCACGACGTGAGGGCGCTCGTCGCGCGCAACATGCCGATCTTGCGGTACAGGATGATCAGGGCCTCCTGTGCCGCGTCCTCGGCGTCCTCCGGCGTCGCGCACAGCGTCCGGGCGAACCGCCGTACGGTTGGATGCGAGTCCGCGACGAGCGCGGTGAGGGCGTTGACATCGCCGTCCTGGGCGGCGCGGATCAGTTGTTCGTCGAGGTCAGCCACGGGCCCTCCGGCGCAGTACGACGACGCTGCAGGTGCCGAGCAGCGAGACGGCGACGGCCGCGACGATCAGGGTGACGGTCATGGTGAGCTCCTTCATCGGATGCGATTTCGGGAGTAAGAGTCAGCGGCCGGGCAAAAGGATTCACGGCTGAAGTGGGGTTGAGCTTGTACACACGGGCTGGGGGCAACTATCACGATCTTGACGGGCAACGCCGATGACACGCCGGATTTCGGACAAAACCGGGTAAGTTCTGTCCCATGATCATCGTGACAGCTGCACTGAAGGGCGGGGTCGGTAAGACAACCACGTCGGTGTACTTGGCCGCGCTGGCATCTTCCAACCGTCGCACAGCCACTCTGATCGACGCCGATCCGCAGGGTAGCGCCGCGGACTGGATCGCGGAGTCCGACGACGAGCACCTGAACCGGATCGAGATCGCGGAGGCGCCGACCGAGCGCCTGCTGAGCAAGGCGGTGGACAAGGTTCCGCCGGAGGGTATCGGCATCGTCGACATGCCGCCGTCCCACGAGCGGATGCTGAACAAGGCGCTCGAACGGGCCCGGATCGTGATCCTTCCGACGCGGGTCGGCGGCGTCGAGACGCCTCGGGTCAAGGCGGTGCTGGAACTGGTCCCCGACTACATCCCGGTCGGCCTGGTGATCTGCTCGGCGCGGACCTACACGCGGTCGTACCAGGAAGCCATGCAGCAGTACGCGCAGGAGAACATCCCGGTCTGGGGCACCATCCCCGAGCGGGTCTCCATCACCGCCGGGCCGACCGGACCGCTCGCGGCCGACGGCCTCGAGTCCTACAAGAAGGTCTGGCGCAAGATCCTGGCCGCGGCCCGCAGTTAGGTCCTAGGCGCCACGCTCGAGGGGTGGCTCGCCGCGGACGTACGAACGGATGACCGTGGCGGCCGCCCCGCGCGCCCAGTCGTCGAAGGTGTGGGAGCGGAGCATCAGCCGGCAGTCCCCGGCCGCTCCGAACGCGTGCTCCGCGAACGCGAGCCGCATCCGCTCCTCGTACAGGTCGTACTCCGCGACGCCCTCGCCGGCGATCATCACCAACTCCGGCCCGACCAGGTTCACCATCGCGGCCAGCGCGGCGCCGATCACCTCACCGGCCCGGTCGAACGCCTCGCGCGCGTGGGCGTTGCCCTCGTGCGCCAACTTGATCGCACCGGCCAGATCCAGGTCCGCCTGTCCGGTGGTCTCCCGCGTCCGCGTCAGGATCGCGTCCGACGACGCCACAGTCTCCACGCAACCACGGCGGCCGCAGGTGCACACCAGGTCGCCCGGCGCGAGCGGCAGGTGGCCGAGCTCGCCCGAGACGCCGTACGCGCCGGACACCACCTCTCCGTTGACGTACAGCCCGCACCCGATGCCGGAGCCGATCGTCACGACGGCGAACGAGTCCGCGTTCACGCCGGCCCCGAACCAGTGCTCGGCCACGGTCAGCGCGCGGACGTCGTTCGACACGACGATCGGCACGCGGACCAGTTTGCCGAGCAGCTCCGCGACCGGGACGCCGCGCCAGCCCATCAGCGGTGAATCCCGCACCACGCCGTGAGCCGCGTCGACATCGCCCGACACCGCGATCCCGATCCCGGCGAGCGGACCGGCCACCGCCGTACCGGACTTGAGGGCGGCGATCAGCGCCTTCACGTGCCCGGCGAGCTGCTCGATCACCGCGTCCGGGTCGGTGCTGTCCAGCTCGTCGTGCCGCACGTTGAGAATGCCCGCGGTGAAGTCGGTGGTGACTCCGATCAGGCTCGTCGGCGTGACCTTGACCCCGATCACCGAGACGCTGCTCGGTACGACGGTCAGCGGGCTCACCGGTCGTCCGATCCCGAGCTGGCTGTCGCCGTCGGCCGGGGCCGCCTGGTCGGTGACGAAACCGGTCTCGATCAGCGGCGCGACCGCCTTCGTCACAGCCGCCTGCGACAGCCCGGTCCGGCGCGCGATCTCCACCCGCGGGATCGGCCCCTGGGTCAGGATCTTGGTCAACACCTCGACTCCCGCTGGAGTGGCCAACGGGAGTGGACGATGAGGACGCAGCGGCACGAGAACAACCTACCGGCGCGTCATACCTCCGCGCCGGTTTCTGTCAGTGTTGGTGAGGCGAGGGCCCAGCGGATGGTTCGGGTCAGGCCTTCCCCTGCCGCCCGTACGACGGTCTGCTCGGCCAGTGGGAGGTACGGAAGCCGTAGCGGCAGTCTGGTCCACCGCGGGAGCAGCCCGACCGCAGCAGCCGTCAGTACGCCGTACGCGGGTCGCGCGGCCCACGGCACGGGCGGGTGGATCAGCATGAAGCGGGCCGCCTGGCGTGCTTCCGTCGTACCGCGTAGCTCGGGCTGGTACTGCTTCAGCAGGTCTTGCAGCTCGGCCACCGTGGTCGGCGGGTCGATCACCCCGAGTTTGCCCGCCACGAGCGCCGCCTCCTCGACGTACTGGTCCTGCTCCGCCACGGTGAGCGGATGCACGCCGTACCGCTGGTGTGCGGCGAGGAAGCTGTCCACCTCGGCCACGTGCACCCACTTGAGCAGGTGCGGGTCCGACGCCCGGTACTTCACCCCGTCCGGACTGGTCCCGCGGACGCGCTCGTGCACGGACCTGACGTGTGCGATCGCCTCCTCGGCGTCCGGGATCGCGCCGTACGTCGTGATCGCCAGGAAGTAGCTGGTACGCCGCAGACGCCCCCACGGATCGCCCCGGTACCCGGAGTGCGCCGCCACGGCAGCCATCGCCAGCGGGTGCAACGACTGCAGCAGCAACGCCCGCAGTCCCCCGGTGAACATCGACGCATCCCCATGCACCCGCCGGATCGGGCTCTCCGGCGCGAACCAGCGCGGACCGGGTGTGTTGTGCACTCGCCCACGCTCAGCCTGCGGATCCGGACCCGCAACCTTCGTCAGAATCATCCGCGCGAGCCCATCGCGCAACGGGCTCAACTGGCCAGTCATGCGACCAGTGTCCCCACAACACAACTACCGGACCACGTCGACGAAGATGGGGTTGGTGTAGAGCCAGGTGTCGAGCCACGGGTCGCCGTCGTTGTCCGGGTGCTGAATCGGGCCCGCGGGGTCGATCCGGCTGCCCAGGTACCCAGGCCCGCTCCGCCTCCCGTCGCTGCCGCGCACCCGGACGTAGTGCGACCGCTCCGCGCGTCCCAGTGGGATGCGGACCTCGTACGTCCCGGACTTCCGCCGTACGTCGACCTGCTCGACCACCCTTGTGTCAGGAGCCTTCCAGCTGTCCCGGTCCGCGCTCGGACCGGTCACCGCACCGCGGATGACGTCTACGTGCGCCAGCTTCGGCAGTAGGCCGTGGTAGTTCGGGCGGGATGCACTGGTCACGGTGACGCGCAGTTCGAGCCGCTGCGACCTCGGGACGCGCAGCCGCCCGCCCAGCGTCGCACCACGCTGCCGTGAACCCACAGGTGCAAGTCGTACGTCGATACCATCCACAAGCTGCCCGTGGTCCACCCAGACGCGTCCGGCCCGCAGAGCGGCCATCACCTCGAGGTAGCCGTACCTGGTGACGCCGACATGCGTCCTGCTGAACTGACCGGGCCAGAAGTCACTGCCCGGCTGCGGTACGCCGGAGTCCGTCGGCGACGGCTTCCAACCGAGGCTGTCGAAATTCTGCCCTGCCGGGAACTCCCCGTCCTTCCAGGTGTCCCAGATGGTCCGGTGGTTGTCGCTGTTGGAGGTGATCGAGAACAGTCGGCCTTCGGCGAGCATGCTGTCCCACAGCCCGCCGACGGTCGCGGTCGCCCAGTCGAAGCCGCCGTACGTCCGGTACGCGTCGGCTGGGTATCCGAGATAGCTGCCGGTGCCTGGTGCGTTGACGTACTCACCGCGCTGCGCGTGCGTCGACCCGCGGTACGCGACCCACGCCGGGTCTGCATCGCCCTGCGAACCAGGTGCGCCTTCCATCCCGATGCAGACACCGCTGTCCCGCCAGGCGCGCAGTTCGTGCGGCGCGTCGATGCCGAGGCGCATCGGGTGGTTGGCGAGCACCAGTACGTCGTCGACGTACCGCGCCTGCTTCTGCGCGGCCAGCCACTGCAGGGCCTTGACCGCGTGCAGTTCGTTCTCCGGTGTGTCGGCAGAGCGCCCCGTCAGCTTGCCGTCGTACTCGCGCTCGAACTGCTGGAGCAACGAGACGTTGTTGACTCCGGGGGCAACGAGGACGGTGCCGTGCTCGGCGGCGGGGATGTACCACTCGAGTCCCTGGAAGATCAGCATGCGCGGGTTCTCAGCACGAGCCTTCAGAACCTCGGCGTTCTCGGCCGCCGCACCCTTGTCGGCATGCCCGAAGTTGCTGTGCTCGGTGAATGCCATCCAATCCAGCCCGTACTGCGCACCACGCTGCGCGAGCTGGCTGAAGTCGTACTTCGCGTCATGGCTGTACCTGCTGTGGACGTGATGGTCACCCGCCAGATAGACGAGCTCAGGCTCACTGTCCGAGTACGCCGTACCCGCAGCCGCCTCCTGCGACGTCACAGCGGCCGCCGCGAACCCTGCCCCGAGCAAACCGGCTCCGCGCATCAGGGTCCGCCGCGACACCCCCTGCGGATCCAGCTCCTGCTCGGGAATCCTCGGATCCGCCCACTCCGGCACCTGTTGCGTCATGACGCGCAACCTTGCTGGTCCTGACAAACCAGGTCAAGGCTCCGGGTGACTGCTGGGTGAATGTTCGGGTTCGAGGATGGAGTAGAGGAGGGAATCGCGCCAGGCGCCGTTGGTGAAGACGTGGTCGCGGAGGTGGCCCTCGTAGGTGAAGCCGAGGCGCTTCACGACGCCGATCGATGCCTCGTTCTCGGGGCCGATCGCGGCCGTGACCCGGTGCCGGCCGAGGGGGCCGAACGCGAAGCCGAGCAGCACCCGGGCCGCGTCCGTCGCGTACCCGTGGCCCCAGTGGTCCGCACCGATCGCGTAGCCGAGCTTGGCGGTCCACGACCCGCTCGGCGCGATCCGGCCGAACCCGATCACGCGATCGTCGTCCGGCCGGGTCACGGCGAGCATGTAGTCGGGACGGTTGTCCTGCGTGGACCGCGCCACGATGGCGGCCAGACTCTGCTCGGCCTTGGCGCGGTCGTAGCTGTCGAACGCCATCCAGGTGGTGACCCGGTCGTCACCGGCGATCGCCAGATAGTCGTCGAGGTCGGTTGTCCGAAATTCCCGCAGTACAGTCAGCCGTCCGCTGAGTGCCTCCATCCGCGCAGGCTACCGGGGGTAGGTCTGCATCGGGGTCCGGGTAAAGGTCTCGATCTCCTCCTGGAGCTCCCGCGCGTCGTCGGCGCGACCGGACTGCCGCAGGGCCTGGTGGACCCGGCGGGCCGAGTGCACCACGCCGTTGATCCGGCGCTCGGTCGGCAGCGTCAGCACCGGGGCCAGCGCGTCCGCCGCACCGTCCAGCTCACCGCTCGCGATCCGGGTGATCGCCATCGCGGCGTGGCTGCCGGCGGCGTCGCCGAAGGCCCACTCCGGGTGGTTCTCGTCGGTGTACGCGTCGACGGCCTGGCTCGAGTACCGCTGGGCCTGCTCGACTTCACCGGGCAGTTGGGCGAGCGCGTCGGCGGCGTAATACAGCTGGCGGTTGCGGCCGAACGTGCACAGGCCGCCCATGTCGTCCAGGTCGTCGTTGTGGACCGAGTTCCATGCCTCTTCGGCGCGCTCCAAGGCGGCCCGGGTGGCCTCCGGGTTGCCGAGCGCGGCCCAGGCACGGGCCTCGCTGACCGGGAGCCAGACGCTGGTGGTGCTGTTGGCCTGCTCGGCGTATCCGGCCCCGAGCTGCGCGTACCGCACCGAGTCGTGCGGGTTGCCGGCCCAGTAGGAGACCAGGGACTGCAGGCCGCGCACCCAGGCGCGCAGGCCGTGGTGGTCGGCGTTGTCGGCGCACATGAACGCGGTCCGCGCCTGGGTCAGCGCGGCGTGCGGGTTGCCGAGGTCGTGGGAGGCCTTGGCGAGCAGCCCGCCGGTGACGCCGGCCAGGAAGTACAGCTGGCGGTGGTGGTCCGGGCGCTGGCGGCTCTCCAGCAGACCGAACACCAGGTCCTGCGTCTCGACCAGTTGGCCGAGGATCTCCGGGAGTGGACGCTGGGGGTACGCCTGGGCGGCGTGGCGTACGTCGTCGTACACCTGTTCCATGGCCTCGCTTCCGAGACCGGACTGGGCCGCGAGGGCAAACGCCCTCGCGCGGCTGGCAGCCATGTCGAGAACCTCCATCTCATTACCTGTCGTGATCCGTCCACTCGCGGCAGGTGCCGGCACCACCTGGGCGGCCTGTTCCGGCACGTACGGCGCGAGGAGTTCCTCGACCGGTTTGCCGAACAGGCGTTGCAGGGTGCGCCGGGTCTGAGGAGTGGTCCCCGCGCGCTCGCCCGATGCGAGGCGACGCAGGTGCCGCTCGGTGATGGTTCCACCCAGCTCGACGAACTCGGCGACGATCTCGGAGTAGGTCTGGTTCCGGCGCTGGATCAGGTGCGCCAGGACCGTCTTTGGCGCATACCTACTCGCCATCGTTCCTCCCGTTCACGTCAGTCAGACGTTGTCTCGACTTGTGCCCCACGACAAGGTGCTGTCCCCCAGATGTCCGCGAGAGGACCGGAAGAGGTCCGGCAAAGGTCCGGTCCAGGTCCTAGAGCGGTCACGTTGGGCTCGTGCACCATTACTGCCATGACAACCAGTAAGTCCAACTGGTTGCAAGGCCTGAGAGTTACGGGGTGAGAGGTTGTGACCATCGCGGAAATGACGTCGAGACAGCACCGGCGCCGAGTCCGGGTCTGGTTCGGCGAGCACGTGATCGCGCAGTACGTCGCGGAGGCGCCGCTCGCGGCCCGCTACGAACAAGCGATGCGGCGCCGTTTCGCCGGTCTCAAGGTCACCAACGACCTGCTCGGCCCGCTCGACTCGAACGACTGAAACACCTGATCGCTTCCGGGTCCTCCTCAGACCCGGTCGGCTGCTCCCTGGAGTCTCCTCACGTCCAGGGGCAGTGCTTGGAAGGTCCGGAGCACTCCTCAGTTCCGGACGAAACCCGAGGTGCGGTCCGGAGCACTCCTCAGCTCCGGACCGCACCGCCCTCCCGACCCGGCTGGGCTTGGCGGTTGAGTCCCTGTGTCGCCGCCGCCCAGCCGTTCCAACCCACCTCCTGGCCGACACCTCGGGCCAGGCAGGGCCGAGTGTCCTGGGCGGTAGGACACCGGAGGCTCCCGACACCTCACCGGGAACCTCCCCCTTGAGGTGGCTGGCTCCGAGTGTGACCGCCGCGCCTGGGCGGTCACACTCGGAGCCTTTTCACACCAGGTTGGTCACCGGGTGATGACGTAGACGGCGAAGGGGGCGTCTGGTTGTACGTCGGGGGCGTCGGCGGACCAGCCTTCTGCGCGGATCTCGCCGGCGTACTGCATTCCGAGGCGCTTCATCACGGCCTGGGATGCGGTGTTGACCTGTTCCGTGAACGCGATCACGGATGCAGCGTTCAGGGTGTTGAAGGCGTAGTCCAGGCCCGCACGGGCGATTTCCGTGGCGAGGCCGCGGCCGCGGGCGGACTCGACGAGGGCCCAGCCGAGTTCGAGGCCCGTCCATTCGGGTCCTACCAGCGCGGCGATGGCCTCGGCAGTCGGCGTACCGGCGGGCATCCGGGACATTCCGCCCCGCCCGGCGAGCTCGCCACTCGACCGCTCGTACGCGATCCACTTGCCCACCGAGTCGCGATCCCAGCCCTCCTGCTGTTGGACGGCTCGCGCGGCTGCTTCCTCCGGTGACCACGACCCGTCGTACCACCTGGCCACCCATGGGTCCGCGTACAGCCGCACCAGGTCCGCTCCATGTCCGGGCAGGACACCGTTCGGACCAGTGATCGGCTCCAACCGGAGGCGGTCCGTGAACCGCGTCCGGACCACGTGCGCCACCAGGTCCCGCAGCCGCCGGTCGCCGTCGGTCCGGTTCACCATCAGCAGGTCAAGGTCACCCGGTCCGGCCCACGCGGACGCGTCGTGCTTGCCGGCCTCGAGACGCGGCCGGCTGAGGTCCCCGTCGACGGTGACGAGATAGTCGACCTCCCGCCGTACCCGGCCCTCCCACTCCCATTCCCAGTCCGCGACGGTCCTGACGATGTCGCGGACCTTCCAGCCGGTCTCCTCCTCGACCTCCCGCGCCAGCGCCTCCTCAGGCGTCTCCCCTGCCTCGAGATGCCCACCGACGATGTCCCAGATCCCCGGCAACAACCGCCGCCCCGCCGTACGCCGCTGCAAATAAACGCGATGTTCGGAATCCCGGATCAATGCCCCAACACAGTCGACCGCACGCATGCCACCAACCTAGTGGGATCCCCAGTCGATGTAGCGCGGTGCTGTCGGCAGCGACAGGATCTGGTGCGGGTGGCCACCGTGCGCGCGGAGCTTGTTCAGGGCGAACGTCCCGTGATCCTCGAGGCGGTAGGCGATCCAACGTCCATCGGGTGAGTACGAGCCGGTCAGCGCGTTGACCGCACCGCCGCTGAAGCGGGTCAACATCCGCAGCCCGGAGCCGTCCGGGCGGATCGTCGCCACGTTGGCCGACGTACCGGCCGGCTGATGGTCGGCATGCGTGATGATCGCGATCCGCGAGCCGTCCGGGGCCCAGTCGTGCTTGACGCCGACATCGAGCGAGTACGACGTCAACTGCCGCAGACCGGACCCGTCGACGCGCATCCGGAACAGCGCCTGTTCGACCGCGTCGACCCTGGCCCGGACGAATGTGATGTACCTGCCGTCGGGCGACACGTTCGCGTCGGTGTCGTGGCCGGTGCCCGGGAAGGGGTTCACCGTCAGTTGCCGGCGTCCGGTGCCGTCGGTTCGCATGATGGCGATCCCGACCTCCGAGTCGAATACGATCCGGTGACCGTCGGCGGTGAATGCCGGGTTGCCCTGGAATCCGGTCGGGGTCAGGTCGTGCGCGCCGGAACCGTCCCGGTTCATCACCACGATCCCGGCATGGGTCTCGTCGCTGAGCTCGAACACGAGCCGCTTGCCGTCCGGCGACCAGTCCGCGTTCACGGCCTCGCCTGCCACCGAGGTGAGCTGGCGTAGGCCGCTGCCGTCCTGACGCACGGTGAACAGTTGCACCCCGGCGCCCGTGTCCGCGGAGTACACGATCCGGCCGTTGTCACCAGGAGTGGTCGCCTGCGCGGGTACAGCAGGGATCGCCAGTAAGGCTGCCAACGGCAACCAGAGCAGTCGTCGAATGTTCATGAGTCCCCCTCTGTCGACTATCCGCAGTCTCCGGGACCGCCGCGGCGACCTGCACTCCCCACTTCTCGGGATGCCGTCCGGGTGTCACGATGAGCAGATGGGGGATAGGGTCCGCGCTGCCAGGCGGACGATCCTGGCGAGCGCGCGGGACGAGTCGCGCGGCCTGCCGTTCGCGGACGGGGTGATGCGGGCCGTCAATCAAGCGGTCGGATTCGACGGGTACTGCCTGTTCGCCGTCGATCCGGTCACCGGCCTGCGCTGCGCGATGTACGCCGAGCACGGACTCGTCGTGCCGACCGAACGCCTGGTCTTCAATGAGACCGTCGAACGGGACTTCAACCGGTACGCCGAGCTGATCCGCCGTCCCGGTCATGCCGGAGTACTCGCGATGCACACGACACCGGAGCCGCCGAGTCCTCGGCTGCACGAGATCCTGCGCCCGCTGGGGTACCAGTCCGAGCTTCGGCTGGCTCTGGTCGACGATGGCCGGTATTGGGGCGCGCTGTCGCTGTTCCGCGACGACCGGTGGCAGCCGTTCTCCGACGCCGAGGCGGCGACAGCGGCCGAGCTGGTCGGTCCGCTCGCGACAGCGCTCCGCCGCCATCAGGTACGACGTACTGACAGCCGGCAGGCCACGCGATCAGCCGGCATCGTCTTGGTGGGTCGCGAGGGCCGCTTCCTCACCGTGAGCCAGGAGGCGCAGACCTGGCTGGGTGATCTGACGTCTGAGGGCGTCATCGTGGAGGACGTGAGCCGGGTGGTGCATGAGGTAGCTCGAGCGGCCGCAGCGGGTCGTCGCGACGCGCTGTGTCGAGCTCGCACCACGGATGGCCGCTGGTTGGTGATCAGCGGGAGCCGAACGCCCGTGGAGCCGGTCGCTGTGACTGTCGTCGTTCAGCCCGCAGACACAGGCCAGGTGATACCGGCCTTCGCAGCATGGAGTGGGCTGTCCCACCGCGAGTCCGAAGTACTGGGTCTTGCTGCGACCGGTCTTGCGGCGAAGCAGATCGCCCGGCGGCTCGGCCTGTCCGTCTTGACCGTCAACGATCATCTCGGCTCGACCTACCGCAAGACCGGCGTCAGCGGTCGTGACGAACTGCTGGCGCTGATGAGCTGAGCTAGCGGGGTGGGCGTTCGGTGATTCGGTTGGGCATGAAGAGGACGGCTACTACGAGGAGGAGGGCGGCTGCGGCGGCGCCGTAGTAGACGTCGTGGATCGCGGGGGCCAGGACGCCGGCGGGTACCTTCTCCAGGTCCGCGTGGTCGTCTCCCAGGCGGGCGGCGACGACGCCGTTCGCCACTGCGCCGAAGACCGCGACCCCGACCGCGCTGCCGACCGAGCGGGCGAACATGTTCGCACCGGTCACCACACCGCGCGTCTGCCATTCGACGGACGACTGCGCCGCCACGACGGATGGTGATGCGGAGAAGCCGAGCCCGATGCCGATGATGAAGCAGGCCGCGGCGAGGTGCAGTACGGCGCTGGTGGCGCTGACTGTGAGCAGGACGCCGGATCCGAGGACGACGATGAGGGCGCCCATCGACATCGTCGTGCGGAAGCCGACGCGCAGGTAGAGCCGCCCGGCGAGCGACGCCGCGATCGGCCAGCCGAGGGTCATCGCGGCGAGGGTGAACCCGGCGACGAGGGCCGACGTACCGAGGACGCTCTGGGCGAACAGCGGCACGTACGTCGAGAGCCCGATCATCAGCAACCCGATCAGGAGCGCGGCCGAGTTGGCCGAGTTCAGGACCCGATGGCCGAGCACCCACAGCGGCAGGATCGGCTCGGCCGCGCGGCGCTCGACCAGCACGAACGCGGTCAGCAGTACGACGGCCGCGGCCAGGATCACGATGCTCGTCGGGGAGTCCCAGGCCCACATCACGCCGCCCTCGAGCAACCCGAGCAGCAGCAGCGAACCGCCGACCGAGAGCAGGATCGCGCCGGCGTAGTCGATCCGGTGGCTGGTCTTGTCCGCCACCTGCTCGTCGAACCGGCGGACCAGCACCCAGGCGGCGGCCATCCCGAGCGGGATGTTCACGAAGAAGATCCACCGCCAGGAGATGAAGTCCGAGAACACGCCGCCGAGCGTCGGTCCGACGAACGACGAGATCCCCCAGACGCTGGCGATGTAGCCCTGTACCTTGGCCCGCTCCGCGACCGTGTAGATGTCGCCGACGATCGTCATCCCGATCGGCTGGATCGCACCGGCGCCGAGTCCCTGGATCAGCCGGAACGCGATCAGCGCCGGCATGCTCCAGGCGAACCCGCACAGCACCGACCCGAGCAGGAACAGTCCGACGCCGAGCAGCATGATCGGCTTCCGGCCGCGCTGGTCCGCGAGCTTGCCGTAGATCGGCACCGACACGGCCTGCGCGAGCAGGTAGATCGAGAACAGCCAGGGGAACTGGGTGAAGCCGCCGAGGTCGGCGACGATGGACGGTACGGCGGTGGCGAGGATCGTCGCGTCGATCGCGACCAGCCCGACGCTCAGCATCACCGCGAGCAGAATCGGGCCCCGCTCCGACCGAAGCCCCACGCCCGTCCGGTCGATCCGCTCCGTAGTCATATCACCAACCAATGTATGTGAACCGGCAACTCTTCCCCACTCTCAGCCCGCCCACCGGACGGTCCCCTGGGTACGACGAAGCAGGACGCCCCAGTGCAAGCGGAGTACGACGCGCCCTGGGTCGGGACGGTGGGCTCACGGGCCGTTACGCTCCGAGGGGTGAGGATGCGGGCCGTACTGCGTGGCGTCGTGCTCGTGGTGACTGTCTCGCTCGCGCTCGTACTGCTGCCGATCGCGATCAACGTCGGCACCGGCGGCACCGCACCGGCCTTTCTCGCGCCGTACGTCGGCTGGGTCTGGCCGGCGATCGGGGTGCTCTGGGTCGTCGCGGTGCTGACCGCACTGTTCGAGCTGCGCGACCGCCGCCTGCCGATCATCTCCAACCGCGGTGCCGACCAGCCGCGCAACCGCCCCAACGCCCTTGCCCGCATCGACCGGTACTTCTCCGAACGTCGTGCCGGCTCGCTCGCGGCCCGCACCCGCGTCGCCCTGGCCCTCGACGAACACCCCGGCGTCGTGGTCCGCCCGTACGACCTGTTCGTCCAGCCGCTCGACAGCGCACCGCGGCGCGTACCGAACGAGGCGGACATCGCAGGTGTCTTCGACGAGCTCCAGGACTCGATGCTGATCCTCGGCGCACCTGGTGCCGGCAAGACCACCCTGCTCCTCGACCTTGCCCGGAACCTCGCCAAGAAAGCACATGTCGACAAGGACCAGCCCCTCCCTGTCGTGGTCGACCTGGCCGGCTGGACCGCACAGTCGTCGTACAAGAACGACGACGACCCGAGTGACAGCCCACTGGTCGCCGGCTTCGTCCGCTGGCTGTTGTACGAGCTGGACGACCGCTACGGAATCCCGCCCGCTGTCGGACGCACCTGGCTGAGCAACGGCGAGCTGACCCTTCTGCTCGACGGACTGGACGAGATCGCCGAACCGAGCCGTGCCAAGCTCGCACCGGTCCTGGAGGAGCTCCGGCGCAACTACCGGATCGGCCAGCTCGCAGTCACGTGCCGAACGAACGACTACGAACGCCTCCCCCACAAGCTCCGGCTGTTCGGCGCCGTACACATCAGACCGCTCACGAGAGAACAGGTCCTCGACTACTTCACCACCGTCGGGCCGGCGCTCGACGGTGCGCGCGCTGCGATCGAGCAGGACGACGCACTCTGGGAGCTGGTCAATTCGCCGCTCATGCTCAACGTGATGGTCCTGGCGTACCAGGGGCGAGCGCCGGAGGAGGTGAACGCCCGCGGCGTCGCAGACCTACGCCGTGAACTCTTCGACACCTACATCTGCGAAGTCCTCGCCCGAAACCGCCAGACCGCGAGACAGTACGACGCGAAGACCGCCGTACGGCGCCTGTGGTGTCTGGCCTGGTGGACTCGACGCCGTGCCGGTGACCGGACCGCCGTACCGCGGTGGATGATGCCTGACGGGTGGTACGGGCTGTCGCTGCCGGGTGTGGACTACCTGACGCACGCGGTGTGCCTGCCCGCACTGTTCGCTGCCCTGACTGCCGGCGTGACGCTGGTGATGCTCGCGCAGTACGGCGTACTCGCCGGACTGGCTGTGGCCGGTGCTGCGCTGCTACTCGTCCACCTCCTGCCGCACCCCTGGCAGAAACACGAGGGGAACGGGCCGGACCGAGTACCGCTCTTCGCCCTCATCTTGTTCGCAGGTACGGCGATTACTGTCGCGGTGACTGTTGCCGCGCTCGGGCTGGTCGAGCTGCTCACCGCCAAGCCCGCACTCGTCGTCGAGGGCGCTGTGATCGCTGGATCCTACGTAGTCGAGCTGATCGTGTTCCACGACAACCGGCGGCGGCTGCTCCTCGGCGTACGGCTGGCTGTGGTTGTGGCGGCGAGCTGGATCACCCTGAGCCTCGGCGACCCCACAGCGTTCGCCTGTGGGGTGGCAATCGGCCTCCTTATTGCTCACGCGATCAGGATGCTGAAGTCGCTGCCGACGGACCACCTCCCCACCACAGCCGACAAGGGGTGGCGGATGGACCCATGGGTCGCTGGCGGAGCCGTTGCCGCGTTCCTGGTTGCACTGGTCCTGGGAGCGGACTTTGCGTCGCCGCAACTGGAAGCGGTCGCTGGCATCGTGGTCGGCACGGTCGCGGCGAAGGCCTGGCGGCGTCGTCCACCCGTCCTGGCCGGCCCGCTGTCCCGGCTGCTGCACGACTCGCTCCTCCGCTGGAGCGGGTACCTGCCGTGGCACCGCCGAGCCTTCTTGCAGTACGCCGCGGACCGCCACGTACTGGCTCGCACCGGGCGTGCGCAGTACTCGTTCATCCACCTCCTCGTCCGCGACCACCTGGCCGAATGCACACCGGACGAACTCGCGGCAAAGGTCGACCGTCGCATCGGAGAACGCGCTGCCCGCACTCAAGCCGGTTCGTTCAGGGCATAGCTTGGTGCTGCTGGTTGAGCCGGCTCAACCGCGCGGAACAGCGGCTGCCGGCAGCACCGCCCACCACCGCGCTCACCAACGTGACGAGCAGAATCGCGGCGAGTCCGACCAGCGCCGCCGCCATACGATCGGTCTCGGCGATCGGTAGGGACGTCCAGTCGATCCTTGCGACGAGGTCGTATTCGCGGTCGGCGATGTACCCCAGACCGACGATCAGGGCGGTGGCGCACCAACTGAGCAGCCACACGTCCAGGCCTTGCCGTCCACCATGCGCCGGCACCATCCGTCCCCCGGCGTAGCCGCCGGAGAACGCACCGATTCCCAGCGACACAACGACGACGATCCAAGCGGTGACATAGACCCATTCCCAGCCGGCAAGCCTTTCCCAGCCGATCAGGGTGCCGGCAGCACCGACCGACGCCAGCAGCAGTACGACGATGCCGCCGGCAACCAGCCAGCCGAAGAAGGCGACGCCGAACGACACGCCCTCGTCCGCTCGCCACTGGTCGACGACGCCTTGATCAGCATCGTCCTCATCGTTGTCAGGGTCGGGATCGCGCTCCGCGCGCTCGTAGCCCGCCTGTAACAACTCGTCCAGTCCGACCTCGAGGACCTTGGGTTCCCGGTGGACCGCGCCCCGTTGACGCATCATGGTCACTCCCTGACAAGACCGCCGTACGACGGTGTGCTGCCAGCTACTTCAGCCGCATTCCGCGGCGCTTCCGCTGTATCTCCCGGTACCCGCGACGAATCGCGGTCAGCCGCCGTTCAAGCTGGTTCGTTCAGGGTGCAGCCGATCAGGGTGCTGCACAGGGCCAGTGCGATCAGTGTGCTGAGGGCGAGGCGCAGAGAGGTGTGCTCGGCGATGGTGCCTAGGACCGGGGTCGCGACGCCGCCGATGCTGACGGCGAGGCCGAGGGTCATGCCGCCCGCCGTGCCGACGCGGCTGGGGAGGAAGTCCTGGCCGAGGGTCACATGCAGCGAGAAGGGGACCGACATCGCGATCGCGGCCGCCGCGAGGAAGCCGAAGAACGCCGGCCCGGGGACGAATACCAGGGAGGCGATCGCAGGTACGGCGACGGCGTACGACGTCCGTAGGGTGCGGACTCGTCCGTAGCGGGTGGCGAGGCGGCCGCCGAGGAGCGTGCCGAGTGCGCCCGCTGCGAAGAGGACGAACAAGGCGATCCCGCCGGTCGTCGTACCGCCGCCGACCCGCTGCCCGGCGTACAGCGCGATGAAGGTACCGAGGCCGACGAACACGATCGACCGGCAGATCATGATCAGCGACAACCGCAGGAACGACGGCCAGTCGTCCGTCCCTCCACCGCCGCCGCGGGCGATCACCACGTGAGCGCGCGAGCGGACCGCCCAGGTGGTGATCGCGGCACCGAAGAGCGCGGGTACGACGAGCAGTGGCGTCATCGACAACCCGCCCGCGGCGACGATCGGTGTGACCAGGACCGGCGCCAGCGCGAACCCGACGTTCCCGCCGACCGAGAACCAGCTCATCCCGACGTGACTGCCGCCGCTCACGACGCGGGCCATCCGGGCGGCCTCCGGGTGGTACGCCGCGACGCCGAGCCCGGACAGCGCGGCCGCCAACCACGTGAGCCCGTAGGTCTGTCCGACGCCGATGAGGGCGATGCCGAGTCCGGCGGTGGTCATCGCGACCGGGATCAGCCAGGTGAGCGGGCGGCGATCGGTCAGTACGCCGAACACGGGCTGGACGACCGAGGAGAGCAGTGTCGCGGCGAGCGTGATGCCGGACACCGCGACGTACCCGAGGCCGCGCTCGGCGACCAGGAACGGTACGAGCGCCGGCACGCAGCCCTGGTAGATGTCCACGCACGCGTGGCCGGTGGCCATCAGTCCGATCGGTCGGAGTCTCCGCACCACTCGATCGTCACGGCTCGGCAGCCTGTCCGGCTTCCGATAAAATGCCAATTCATGCCGGAAGCCCGCCAACGTCCCGCGAGCACCGGCCACCAGCCGATCCAGGCCGGTGGCGGCATCGACCCGCACTGGCACGACCGGAACCAGATCGTGTACGCCGGTCGCGGGGTCCTGTCCGTCACCACCGACGCCGGCAGCTGGGTAGCCCCCGGGACCAGAGCCATCTGGATCCCAGCAGGCACCCTCCACCAACACCGCGCGTACGGCGAGACAACACTCCACACGGTGGGCCTGGAGGAGAACCCACTAGATCTGGACGCCCCGTCAGCCCTGGTAGTAAGCCCCCTCCTCCGAGAGCTGATCCTGGCCTACACAGATCCCGCAGAGAACCAACCTGATGAGACGCAGCGCCTGCGTGCAGTACTGCTGGACCAGTTGCGGCGTTCGCCTCAGCGGCCCACCTATCTACCCACACCACGTGACGCCAGGCTCGCGGCAGCCTGTGACGTATTGCGGGAGGATCCTGCGGACGCCAGAACCCTGACGGAGTTGGGGCGAGCGGTCGGGGCGAGTGAGCGGACCCTGAGCCGGCTGTGCAAGGTCGAGCTCGGTATGACGTTCCCGCAGTGGCGGACTCAGCTCAGGTTGCACGAGGCGTTGAGGTTGCTGGCAGAGGGGAACTCTGTAACTCAGGTAGCGCACGCATGCGGCTGGGCGTCGACCAGTGCGTTCATTGACACGTTTCGGCGCGCGTTCGGTCACACACCCGGCTCACGCAGGGCCTGATCGAGAATGCGGCTCCACTGGCGGACAATGCCGCGCCGGCGCGCACTGTCGTCCGTGAGCAGGTCAGCCAGCCCAAGACCGCGCGCCATGTCCAACACCCCCTGCACGGTCTCCCTCACCCCAGGAGTCCGCTCACTGATGTCCAGCACCTCGAGCAGCGCCCGGTGCGCCTGCCGACCCACATGTGACTCCAGCCGCACGATCTGCTGCCGCAACGCCTCCTCTGTCGACGCCGCCACCCATAGGTGTAGTGCGGCGCGAAAGAGAGGCCCGGTGTACACGTCCGCCAGCATTCCCACGATCGCCTCAGTGCGCCCACCTCCGCTCGGCAGCGCTGCGGCCTGCGCGCGGATCTCCGCCAACCGCACCTCGGTCATGTACTCGACCGCCGCCGCGAACAGATCCGCCCGCGTCGGGAAGTGATGCTGCGCCGCACCCCGCGACACCCCGGCCCGGGCCGCGACGACCGACACCGTCGTCGCGGCGTACCCGACCTCGGCCAGCGACTCGACCGAGGCCTCCAGCAGCCGCTGCCGCGTCGCCCGCGACCGGTCCTGCTGGGGTGCTTTCAGAACCTCACTCACGCGCAGCCTCACGCGCCCGCAGCTCCCGCCGCAGGATCTTCCCCGACGCAGCCTTCGGTACGGCGTCGATGAACTCCACCTGCCGGATCTTCTTGTACGGCGCCACCCGCGCGGCGACGTACTCCATGACATCGTCCGCCGTCAGCGAAGCCCCCGGCATCGGCACCACGAACGCCTTCGGTACTTCGTTGCCGTCCGCATCGATCCCGATGACCGCCGCGTCCGCGATCCGGTCGTCGGTGAGCAGCACGGCCTCCAGTTCGGCGGGCGGCACCTGGTACCCGTGGTACTTGATCAGCTCCTTCACCCGGTCCACGACGTACAGGTAGCCGCGCGCGTCCATCCGCCCGATGTCGCCGGTGTGCAGCCAGCCGTCCGCGTCGATCGTCGCGTCCGTCTCCGCCTGCCGCCCGAGGTACCCCTTCATCACCTGCGGCCCGCGGATCCAGATCTCGCCCTCGTCGGCGTCGTTGCCATCGGCACCGACCAGCCGCATCTCGGTCGACGGGAACAGCTTCCCGACCGCACCTGGCGGCGGCTCCCGGTCGTCCTGCGGTACGGCGTGTGTGCCCGGCGACAACTCCGTCATCCCGTAGGCCTGCAGTACGGCGTGCAACCCGAGCCGCTTCGCACATGCCTCGGCCAGCTCGCCGTCGAGCGGAGCAGCGGCCGAGGTCACGTACTTGAGCCGCGACAGGTCCACCCCGTCGACGGCCGGATGTTTCGCCAACGCCAGGACGATCGGCGGCGCGACGAACGCCCGCGTGATCCGCTGCTCGTCCAGCGTGGTCAGGAACTGCTGCAGGTCGAACTTCGGCAGTACGACGACCGTCGCGCCGAGTCGCAGCGGCAGGTTCATCAACACCGACAGCCCGTAGATGTGGAAGAACGGCAGGATCGCGATGATCCGCTCCTCCTGGCCCAGCCGGATCATCACCTCCGCCTGGGAGATGTTCGTCGCGATGTTCCGGTGCGTCAGCATCACGCCCTTGGCGGCGCCGGTCGTTCCGCTCGAGTAGGGCAGTACTGCGACGTCCACAGCTGGATCGATCGTCACCACCGGCTCCGGACCCGTGGACGCGAACAGCTCCTGCACCGAGCGGTACCCCTCGGCCCGGTCGCAGACGAAGATCTGCTCGACCCCGGTGCCCTCGATCGCCGCGGTCGCGGTCGGCAGGAAGAGCGAAATCGTCACCAGCAACTTCGCCTTCGAGTCGATCAACTGCTTGTGCAGCTCGTCCGCGGTGTAGAGCGCGTTCACCGTGGTCACGGTCGCGCCGGCGCGGGTGGCGCCATAGAACACGACGGGGTACAGGATCGTGTTGGGGCTGTAGAGCGCGATCACGTCACCGTGCCGGATGCCGAGCTCGGCCAGTCCGGCCGCGACCCGCCGGGTCAGGTGGTCCAGCTGGGCGTAGCTCAGCTCTTTACCGGTAACACCGTCGACCATCGCCGGCCGGTCGCCGTACTCCTGCGCTCTGCCGAGGACGGCGTCGTGGATCGGTACGTCGAGCACCTCGACAGGCGGGAACTCACTGGTGATGATCATTGCCCCACTCCTCCTAGTACGACTTGGGCAGCCCGAGGCTGTGCTGGGCGACGAAGTTCAGGATCATCTCCCGGCTGACCGGCGCGATCCGGGTCGCCCGGGCCGCGGCGACGAGCGACGCCACGCCGTACTCGACCGTCATACCGTTCCCACCGAGCGATTGCACTGCCTGATCGGTGGCTCGTACGGCGACCTCGCCGGCGGCGTACTTCGCCATGTTCGCGGTCTCACCCGCTGCGAGATCCTCGCCCGCGTCGTACAGCGCCGCGGCCTTCTGCATCATCAGCCGGGCCAGCTCGAGCTCGATCTTGATCTGGGCAAGCGGATGCGCGAGACCCTGATGCGCGCCGATCGGAGCCTTCCAGACCTGCCGTTCCTTGACGTACGCCGTTGCCTTGTCGAGGGCGTGCCGCGCGATCCCGATCGCGAACGCGGACGCCATGATCCGCTCCGGGTTGAGGCCGGCGAACAACTGCATCAGCGCCGCGTCCTCGGAACCGACGAGCGCCTCACGCGGCAGCTGTACGTCGTCCAGGAACAACGCGTACTGCTTGTCCGGGCTGATCAGGTCCATCTCGATCTGCCGGAACTCCACGCCCGGCGCGTCGATCGGGACGATGAAGAGCGCCGGCTTGAGCTTCCCGGTCTTCGCGTCCTCGGTGCGGCCGACGACCAGGATCGCCTCGGCGACGTCGAGTCCGGAGATGAAAACCTTGCGCCCGGTCAGCGACCAGCCGTCCTCGGTACGGCGGGCCGTGGTGATGATCTGGTGCGAGTTCGAGCCGGCGTCGGGTTCGGTGATCGCGAACGCCATGATCGTCGTGCCGTCGGCGAGACCTGGGAGCCAGTGCTGTTTCTGCTCGTCGGTGCCGAACCGGGAGATCACGGTGCCGCAGATCGACGGCGACACGACCATCATCAGCAGCGGGCAGCCGGCCGCACCGAGTTCCTCGAGGACGATCGAGAGGTCGGCCATTCCGCCGCCTCCGCCGCCGTACTGCTCGGGGAGGTTCACGCCGAGGAACCCGAGTTTGCCCGCCTCCAGCCACAGCTCGGTGGTGTGACCGCCGGTCCGAGCTTGCTGGTTGAACCACTTGTAGCCGTACTTCTTCCCGAGCTCGCCGACGACTTTCCGCAGCTCCCGGCGCTCTTCGGACTCAATGAAGCTCATGCGTCCTCCCCAACCACGGCCAGTACGGCGCCGACCTCGACCTGTTGTCCTGCTTCCACCTTCAACTCACCGACGACCCCGTCTGCCGGGGCGGCGATCGTGTGCTCCATCTTCATCGCTTCCAGCCACAGCAGCGGCTGTCCTTGTTTCACCACGTCACCGACCGCGACGCCGACCCGGATCACGGTCCCGGGCATTGGCGCCACCAACGACCCGGCCGCGACCTGGTCAGCCGGATCCACGAACCGTTCCACCGGATGCAGCGCGACACTGCCGAGCGACGAGTCCACACACGTGATCCCGTCGTACGCCGCCACGGCGAAGGACCGCCGCACGCCGTCGACCTCCAGCACCACCCGCTCGGGGCTGCTGTCCAGAAGCGTGATGTTGCCGTCGGCAATCAGGCCGTCACGGCTGTGTCGGTAGGCAACCTCGTGCACCACGTCGCCCACGCGGTAGCTCTTGCGCTGCGGCTGCGACGCCAGGTTCCGCCACCCGCTCGGCACCCGCACCGGAGCCGCCCGCCCGGCCGCATCCGCCAACGCGGCAGCCAACGCCGACACCCGCACCACCGCGTCGTCAGGCCCCGCTCCCACCCCGTGCTTGTCGAAGAACGCGGTATCGGTGTCGCCCGCGAGGAACGCCGGGTGCCGGAGGATCCACGCCAGCAAGTCGCGGTTCGTCCCCACCCCGTGGATCGTCGCGCGTTCCAGTACGCCGGCGAGTCGTCGCGCGACTGCGGCCCGATCGGACCCGTACGCGATGACCTTGGCCAGCATCGGGTCGTAGTACGGCGAGACCTCCGACCCGTCCTCCACCCCCGAATCCACGCGGACCTTGAGGGGAAACTTTTCGCCACCAGGAGCAACTTTGTTTCCCCGCTGCGGGTCGTCGCCGATGGCGAAGCGGTGGAGGTGGCCGGTTTGCGGGCGCCAGTCGTTGAGCGGATCCTCGGCGTACAGCCGCACCTCGATCGCATGCCCGACCGTCGGATGTGGTTCGGGCGTGAGGCGATCGCCCGCAGCGACGGCGAACTGTAGTGCGACGAGGTCCAGGCCCGTCGTCTCCTCCGTCACCGGGTGCTCCACCTGGAGGCGGGTGTTCATCTCCAGGAAGTAGAAGTTCCCGTCCTCGTCCGCGAGGAACTCGACCGTCCCGGCGCCGACGTAGTTGATCGCCGCCGCTGCCTTCCGTGCCGCGTCGAACAGGTCCGCCCGCATCGACGGGATCCGTTCGACGAGCGGCGACGGGGCCTCCTCGACCACCTTCTGATGGCGGCGCTGGATCGAGCACTCGCGTTCGCCGACCGCCCAGATCGTGCCGTGCCGGTCGGCCATCACCTGCACCTCGATGTGCCGCCCGGTCGCCAGGTACCGCTCGCAGAACACGGTCCCGTCGCCGAACGCCGACAACGCCTCCGCCGACGCCGCGTCGATCTCGGCGGCAAGATCCTCCAGCCGCGACACCACCCGCATCCCGCGCCCACCACCGCCGGCCGACGCCTTCACCAGCACGGGGAGATCGTCCGTCGACACCTCGGCCGGAGTCAGCTCGGCAAGGACCGGCACCCCGGCCGCTGCCATCAGCTTCTTCGCCTCGATCTTCGACCCCATCGACGAGATCGCATCCACCGGCGGCCCGATCCACGTCAGCCCCGCGTCGATCACCGCCTGCGCGAACGCCGCGTTCTCCGACAGGAATCCGTACCCCGGATGTACGGCGTCCGCGCCGGCCCGCCGCGCCGCGTCGATGATCAGGTCGGACCGCAGGTAGGTCTCGCCCGGGGTGTTCCCGGGCAGATGTACGGCGGTGTCCGCCTCGTCGACGAACGGCATCCGGGCATCGGCGCTCGAGTACACCGCGACCGTCGACAGGCCGAGCGACCGGCCGGTGCGGAAGATGCGCCGGGCGATCTCGCCGCGGTTGGCCACCAGGACCGAAGTGATCATGCGCGTCACATCCTGAAGACGCCGAAGGACGACGTACCTTCGACCGGGGCGGAGTGGATGGCGGACAGGCAGATGCCGAGGACGGTCCGGGTGTCACGGGGATCGATCACGCCGTCGTCGTACAGGCGGCCGGACAGGAACATCGGCAGCGATTCCGCCTCGATCTGTCCCTCGACGTACGCACGCATCTGCTGGTCGGCCTGCTCGTCGTACGGCTGCCCCTTCGCGTCGGCCGCCGCCCGCGCGACGATCGACAGTACGCCGGCCAACTGCTGCGGACCCATCACCGCCGACTTCGCCGACGGCCATGCGAACAGGAACCGCGGATCGAACGCCCGTCCGCACATCCCGTAGTGCCCCGCACCGTACGACGCTCCCATCAGGATCGAAAGGTGCGGCACGCGAGAGTTGGAGACCGCGTTGATCATCTGCGCGCCGTGCTTGATGATCCCGCCCTGCTCGTACTCCTGCCCGACCATGTAGCCGGTCGTGTTGTGCAGGAAGATCAACGGTGTGTTCGCACGGTTCGCGAGCTGGATGAACTGCGCCGCCTTCTGCGACTCCTCGCTGAACAGCACCCCGCGCGCGTTCGCGAGGATCCCCACCGGGTACCCGTGCACCGACGCCCACCCGGTCGCCAGCGACGACCCGTACAGCGGCTTGAACTCGTCGAACACCGACCCGTCCACCACGCGAGCGACCACGTCCCGCGGATCGAACGGGATCTTCAGGTCGCCCGGCACGATGTCCAGCAGGTCGTCCGCGGCAAGCAGCGGTTCGTCGTACGCCGGCTTGGGGGCCGGACCCTGTTTGCGCCAGTTCAGGCGCGACACGATCTGCCGCCCGAGCCGGATCGCGTCCGGCTCGTCCACCGCGAAGTAGTCGGCCAGACCGGACTTCCGCGCGTGCATCGACGCGCCGCCGAGCGATTCGTCGTCCGCGTCCTCACCGGTCGCCATCTTCACCAGCGGCGGCCCGGCCAGGAAGACCTTCGCGCCGCCGTCGACCATCACCACGTAGTCGCTCATGCCGGGGATGTACGCGCCGCCCGCGGTCGAGTTGCCGAACACGAGCGCGATCGTCGGGATCCCCTCGGCCGACAACCGGGTCAGGTTCCGGAACATCGCGCCGCCGGGGATGAAGATCTCCTTCTGGGTCGGCAGGTCCGCGCCGCCGGACTCGACCAGGCTGATCACCGGCAGCCGGTTCGCCCGGGCGATCTCGTCGGCCCGCAACGCCTTCTTCAAGGTCCACGGGTTGCTCGCACCGCCCTTGACCGTGGGGTCGTTCGCGGTGATCAGGCACTCGACGCCCTCGACCACACCGATCCCCGTCACCAGGCTGGCGCCGACGGTGAAGTCCGAACCCCAGCCGGCCAGCGGCGACAGTTCGAGGAAGTATGAGTCCGGGTCCAGCAACAGCTCGATCCGCTCCCGCACCAGCAACTTGCCCCGCTTGTGATGCCGCTCGACGTACTTCGGCCCGCCGCCGGCGAGCGCCTTCGCATGCTCGGCGTCGAGCGCGGCAAGCTTCTCCAGCATCGCCTCACGGTTACTCATGTAGTGAACCCCAGTCGTTTGGAGGCAAGGCCGGTCAGGATTTCGGTGGTGCCGCCGCCGATGGCGAGGATCTTCTGGTCGCGGTACTGGCGTTCCACCTCGGCCTCCCGCATGTACCCGAGACCGCCGTGCAACTGCAGCGCCTGGTCGCACACCCACTGCCCCGCTTCGACCGCGGTGTTCTTGGCGAAACAGGTCTCGGCGATCACGTCTTCGCCTCGGATCGCTCGCTCCGCCACCGAGTGCACGTAGACCCGCGCCACGGAGATCCGCCGCGCCATCTCGGTCAGCGTGTGCTGCACGCTCTGCCGCGAAATCAACGGCCGCCCGAACGTGTCCCGCTGACGGCACCACTCGACCGTCAGATCGAGCGCCCGCTGCGCACCGGCGTACGCCTGCACCGCCAACGTCAGCCGCTCGGCCACGAAGTTCACCGCGAGCTGCACGAAACCGGAGTCCTGCGCCCCCACCAGGTTCTCGACCGGCACGCGAACATCGGTGAACGACAGCTCAGCCGTGTCCGAGCAGAGCCACCCCATCTTCTCCAGCTTCCGCGACACCGCGAACCCCGGCGTACCACGCTCGATCACCAGCAAGCTGATCCCGTGCGCCCCAGCCTCACCAGTACGAACAGCCGTCGTCACGAAGTCAGCGCGACAACCTGACGTGATGTACGTCTTCGCGCCGTTGACGACGAACACGTCACCCTCGCGACGCGCCGTCGTACGAATCGACGCCACATCGGACCCACCACCAGGCTCCGTGATCGCCAGTGCACCGATCAGCTCACCGTCCAGGGTCGGGCGAACCCACCGCTCGATGTGCCTCTCGTTGCCGCCAGCAATGATGTGTGGAAGTGCGATGCCGCAGGTCAGCAGCGACGCGACCAGCCCGCCGGACCCGCCCGCATAGTGCATCTCCTCAACTGCCCCGAGCGCATCGAGCAACGACCCGCCCCCACCACCGACCGCCTCAGGGAATCCGACGCCCAGCAACCCCAGCGCGCCCGCCTTCTTGTGCAGCTCCCGCGGCAGCTCGCCGTCCCGCTCCCACTGATCCAGATGCGGCAACACCTCAGCCGCCATGAACCGCCGTACCGACTCCCGGAAGGCGTTCACAACAGCACTTCCGGTACGTCGACGTACCGCGACCGGAGCCATTCGCCGAGGGCCTTTGCCTGGGGATCGAACCGTGCCTGCGCCGCGACGCCCTCACCCAGCAGACCCTCGACGACGAAGTTCATCGCCCACAGGTTCGGCAGCAGGTACCGCGTGACGATCAGCGGCTGCGTCTCCGGGAGGAGCACTTGGAAGAGCTCGACGGTGAGGGTGTGCGCGAGCCAGCGCCATACCTTCTCGTCGCGAGCCCACACGCCGACGTTCGCGTCGCCGCCCTTGTCGCCCGAGCGGGCGCCGGCGATCCGGCCGAGCGGTACCTCGCGGGTCCGCGGCGGTCCGCTCGAGAGCTGCAGCAGCGGCATCGGCGCCTCGATGTCGTCGACGGGCCGCAGCGGCTGCGTCTCCACCGCAGGTTCAATCGTGCGACGGGAGCCGTCCGGCAGTACGACGACGTGCTCCACCTCGTGGATGTCGACGTACCCAGCACGGAAGACGCCGTACGGCGAACTGTCGCCGGGCGGCGCGGTGACGTGGAATCCGGGGTAGCTCGCGAGCGCCAGTTCGATCGCGGCGTTGCTGAACGTGCGGCCGACGACCTTCGGATCCGGATCCTTCACCGCGCACCGGAGGAAGACGCTCGCCTCCTCCTCGGACTCGGCGTTCGGCTTCTCCGTCCACGCCAGCGTCCACTTCAGCTCGGCCGGCCGCTTCGGCAACGCCTGCTCAAGTTGCCGCTGCACGAGCTCGGCCTTCTGCTCCAGTTGCAGCCCGGTGAGCACGAAGTCGACCTCGTTGCGGAACCCGCCGACACTGTTCAGCGAGACCTTGTACGTCGGCGGCGGGGCTTCACCGCGGACGCCGGAGATCCTGACGCGGTCGGGACCGTCGTCGTCGAGCTCGATCGAATCGAGGCGCGTGGTGACGTCCGGACCGGCGTACCGGGCGTCGGTGATCTCGTACAGGAGCTGCGCCTTGACCGTGTCGATCGTGACCGCGCCGCCGGTGTTGTCGTGCTTGGTGATCACGCTGCTGCCGTCCGCGTGGATCTCCGCGATCGGGAATCCGGGGCGCCCGAAGTCGCGGATCTCGGTGAAGAACGCGTAGTTCCCGCCGGTCGCCTGGCAGCCGCACTCGATCACATGCCCGGCGACGACGGCTCCGGCGAGTTCGTCGTACTGCGTGCGCTTCCAGCCGTGATGCGCCGCGGCCGGCCCGACGATCACCGAGGCGTCCGTGACCCGACCGGTCACCACCACGTCGGCCCCGGCCTGAAGCGCTTCGGCGATACCCCAGGCGCCCAAGTAGGCATTAGCTGTCAGCGGCTGTCCGAGACCCAACTCATCGGCCCGAGCCAACAGGTCGTCACCTTCGACGTATGCGACCTTCGGATGCAGCCCGAGCTTGTCGGCCAACTGTCCGATCGCCTCCGCAAGCCCGGCCGGGTTCAGCCCACCCGCGTTGCTGACGACCTTCACGCCTCGATCCAGCGCCTCACCAAGGCCCGTCTCGAGCTGCTTCAGGAACGTCTTCGCATAACCCAGTCCTGGGTCTCGCATCCGATCCCGCCCGAGGATGAGCATCGTCAACTCAGCCAGATAGTCGCCCGTCAGCACATCCAACGGCCCGCCGGTCAGCATTTCCTGCACCGCGCTGAACCGGTCCCCGTAGAAGCCGGACGCGTTGCCGATGCGGATCGGCTCAGTCATGTTGTCCTGCCTGACGACCCTTCCCGGGCAGGCCGGCGAAGGCCTGGATGATCCCCAGCCACTCCTCGGCGTCCGCGCCCTCAGCCGTCACGGCCAGGTCGTCGCGGTGCCGGCGTTGCGTGGCGAGCAGGCAGAAGTCGACCGCCGGCGCAGTCACCCGCTGGGCGGCGTCCTCCGGACCCCAGGTCCACACGTCGCCGTCCGGTCCGGTGAGTTCGACGCGGAACGGTTCGGCCGGCGGCTTGCGATCGTTGAGCAGGTACGCGAAGTCGCGCGTGCGCACCGCGAGATGGGCGACGTGCCGCAGACGGTTGCTCGGCTGCCGTTGTACGCCGAGGGCGTCGAACACATCCTGCCCGTGCGCCCACGTCTCCATCAGCCGCGCGGTCGCCATCGAGGTCGGGCTCATCGGCGGTCCGTACCAGAGCACCTTCTCGCCGGCCGGCACCTTCTTCAGCGCCTCGGCGACCTCGGCCCGGGTCTCCCGCCAGTACGTCAGCAGTTGGTCAGGCGGCAGTGTGGCAGTCTCCTCGGCGCCGTCATCGACGTACGTCGTCGGACTCGCGGCTGCTTTCTGCAGTAGCTCCTTGAACGCTTCGGGATCGGTCGCGGCCAGCTGCGTCGCCTCGTCGGTCCAGGCCAGGTGGGCGATCTGGTGCGCGATCGTCCAACCCTCGGCCGGCGTCGGCGTCGACCACTCCCCAGCAGCCAACCCACCGACCAACCGATCCAACTCCGCACTCTCGGCCCACAGATCCGCCAGCACTTCGTCCAGTCGCACGCCGCACTCCCTCACGAGGCACTCGTGCCCCCGAGCGTCCCACGCCCAACAAAAAGAATCAACCGTGCTTGTTTTGGTGAGGTGGACCCCCACGCACGGCCCAACTGCGCCTTTGGCCGCTGAAACCGGCAGCTGCGGAACTTGCGCCTGCGTGGACGTCCACCTGGTCGGGGAGGGTGGGTGACTGACATGTCATGGAGATTGGGTGGGGGAGGCGGGGCGTCAATAAGGTGCGTGGGTGGATATGGGATCGCCGATCAGCACGGTGGTGCCGTCGTTGGATGGGCCGGTGTTGCGGGTGCTGGCTGAGGCCGAGGGTGGTCTGTCGGGGCGGCAGATTCACAAGCTCGCCGGTTCCGGAAGCGTCGCGGGTGTGCGGCTCGTGCTGCAGCGACTGGCGGCGACCGGGCTGGTGCACGTCGACGATCTGGGCAATTCGTTGCTCTATCGCCTCAACCGCAAGCACCTGCTTGCCTCGATCGTCGAGCAGCTCGCGAACCTCCGCAGTACGTTGATCGCCCGGCTCGCCGACGAGATCAGCGGCTGGCGGATCCCGCCGGTGCACACGAGCGTGTACGGCGCGGTCGCCCGCGGTGACGGTGATCTGGACAGTGATGTCGACCTGTTGCTGATCCGTCCTGACCGGCATGACTTCGAGGACGTGGTGTGGGAGGACCAGGTCGGCCGGCTGATGCAGACAGTCGTCGACCTCACCGGGAACCCGGCCCATGTCTTCGAACTGAGCCAGACCGAGTTCTCGGACCACCTGGCCACCGAGGACCCGATCCTCAACGACTGGATGCAGCCGAACATCCGGCTGACCGGTGTTCCGTTGAACGTGCTCCTGAATGACCTCGAGGCAGCCCTTCCCCGGTAACCGGAGCCTGTGGGTACGCTGCCTGTCATCATTGTCAGGACTATCTACCCGGGACCACCCAATGACCCGCATCGCCATCGACGGCGGCCAGTCCGCTCTCCGTCTTCGCGTCCTTCCGTCCCGACGTACCGGCAACGGTCCCGGCTACACGCACGGACCGGACGCCGTCTCCAACCTCCTCGAGGCGATTCGCGCTGCCGCGTCCGAGGCCGAGCTGACCGGACCGGTCGAGGTCGTGGCTCTCGGCCTCACCGGTTACCCACAGGCGCAGGGCGCCGCGGAACGATTCGCGGCCGACGTCGGTGAGGTGCTGAATGCCGACGAAGTACGCCTCACCCAGGACATGGTCACCGCGCACGCCGGCGCGTTGCCGGAAGGGTACGGCGTCGTTGTTGCCGCGGGTACTGGGCTCGTGTGTCTTGCCGTGGATCGCGACGGCACGTGGCGAAAGCTCGACGGGCACGGGTACCTCTTCGGCGACGCCGGGAGTGCCTTTGCGATCGGCCGCGCCGGGCTGGTCGCCGTACAGCGTGCTCGGGACGGCCGTGGTCCGGTGACGAAGCTCGCGGACACTGCTCTCGATCCGGTCGCGCTGTACCGGTCGTCCACGCTGGTCGACGACGTGGCTCGCTTCGCACCCGAGGTACTGCGCTGTGCGGCCGAAGGCGATCCTGTCGCGGTCGAGCTCCTGGTCCAAGCGGCCGGCGACATCGCCGAGACGATCGGCGCCGCGGTCGACCAACTGGCCGGTGAGGGACCCGTCCCGGTCGCCTGTGTCGGCGGTCTCTTCGACGGTGCCGGTGACCAGTTGCTGACACCTGTCCGCGAGGCGCTGCCGTCGCGAGCCAAGCTGACGCCGGCGGCGGGCAACTCGCTCGACGGCGCGGAACGCCTCGCCACCGAACCAGCCGAAACGTATGCCGACCTGATCGTCACACACCGCCGGGCGCGACCTCGATAATTACGGTGTAGGCCGTTATCTTGACCATGCATCGTCCGATCAGTGCCGGTACGACAGCTGGAGACTTCACGTGAACGAACTTCTCCTGGCCGCGACGTCCCTCGACGTCACCCCGCCGCCCGGCCACCGGCTCGACGGGTACGCCGCCCGCGCCGGGCTCTCGACCGGTACCGCGGACCCACTCCGCGCGACCCTGATCTGGTTGTCCACGAAGGACGATCCCGGCGTGTTGTGGCTGACGCTGGACGCGATCGCCGTCGGGAGCGCCCTCTCGTCGGAGCTCGCCGAGGCCGCCGGAGCCGCCGCCGGCATCCCGCCGTCGCATGTCGTGGTGTCCGCGTCGCACACCCACTCCGGGCCGTCCGGCTGGACCGGTGAGATTCATCCCGTCATTCCGGCCGAGCGGGAACGGCCGCTGGTCGACCCGCTGGTCGGTTCCGTACGGGCGGCTGCACTCGAGCGGCACCCGGTGACGGCGAGCTGGCACTCGGTCGAGGTGATCGGCGTCGGTACGAACCGGCATCGTAAGAACGGTCCTCACGACAATACCGCCGGCATCCTCGCGCTGCATGGGCTCGACGGTTCGCTCGACGCGGTGCTGCTGGACTTCGCGTGCCACCCGACGACCTACGGCCCGGAGAACCTGCAGTACTCGGCCGACTGGCCGGGAGCCGCACGCGCCGCTCTCGCTCCCGCTGTGGTCGGCTTCCTGCAAGGGGCTGCGGGCGACGTCAGTCCTCGCTTTACTCGACAGGGTCGCGGTGCCGCGGAGGTCGCCCGCTTGGGCGGTCTGTTGGCTTCACGAGTCCGTGAGGCGCTGGCGACCCCTGGCCTGGAACTACCTCAGTCCGCGCCGAGTATCCGACGTACCACTCTCACCTTGCCGGTGCGGTCCGTCCCACCCGTTGACGAGTCCGAAAAACTCGTGTCCGCCATGGAGAGCCGCGTCAACGCCGAGCACGCCGGCGGCCCGTCAGGCCGCATCTCGCAAACCCGCCTGGAGGGCGCGCGCGGCCAGGCACTGATGGCTGCAGCCAACCTCCCACCGGCGCTGGACCTCCCGGTCAGCACGGTGACAATGGGCGACGTCTGCTGGATCAACCTCCCGGTAGAACTCTTCGCCGTCCACGGTGTCTGCCTGCAGGCCGACAGCACGCACCCCATCACCCGCGTCATCGGCTACACCGACGGCTACTACGGCTACGTAGTAGACCCGTCCGCCGCCGAAGCCGGCACCTACGAAGCCCTCATCACCTTCTTCGACCAACCCACCACCAACACCCTCCTCACCGAAACCGCCACCTTCGTCAACAGCTAGAGCGCGAGCTCTGGCTGTAGCTTCTTGGCCGGCCACACGCGTTGTTTGCGGGCGGCGAGGGTGGAGGCGGCCAGGGCTACTGCGAACCAGGCTGCCAGTGCGAGGAGGTCTCGGCCGAGGGAGGTGCCGGGGCCGCCGTACATGAGGTGGCGGACGCCGTCGATGGCGTAGCTCATCGGGAGAGCGTGGTGGAAGAAGTACAGGGGTTCGGGGATGGTCTGCCACGGGAACGTGCCGCCGGCGCTGACCAGTTGCACGACCATCAGGACCAGACCGAGGAACTTGCCCACGGCCCCGAACCACGCCGACAGTGCGTGCAGGATCGCGACGAAGGTGAACGACGTCAGGATCAGGAAGCCGACGGTCAGCCAAGGGTGAGCGGCGTGAATACCGAGGCCCAGAACCACGGCGACGAAGACGAGCGTGGCCTGGATCGCGCCGAAGAGCGCCGGAGGCAACCAACCGCCGAGTGCGACGCGGAACGGCGACTGCAGTGCGGCGAGCGCGCGCGGTGACAGCGGCCGGACCAGCAGGAACAGGACGTACGCCCCGATCCAGCACGCCAGGCTGAGGAAGAACGGGGCCAGGCCGGCGCCGTAGCTGTCGGCCGTGGCCTGCGAGACGTTCTGCAGCGTGACAGGTGCACCCAGCGTCTCGGCGACCGCCTTGCGCTGGTCGGCGGAAGGGTTCGGGATCTGCTTCACGCCGTTCTGGAGACCGGTGTTCAGCTGCGTCGCTCCGCTCTTCAGCTGACCCACACCGGTCGCAAGGCTGTTCACACCGGTCAGCAACTGCCCTTGCCCAGTCACAGCTTGCTTCTCGCCCGCAGCAAGCTTCTGCGCACCAGTCTGCAACGTGCCCAACCCGGTCTTCAGCTGCCCAGCGCCCGTGCTGAGCTGATGCGCCCCACTGGACGCCTCACTGATTCCACTCGTCAGAGCCGGTGTTGCCTTGGCCAGCGCCGACGCACCGTTCGACACCTTCCGCGCACCGCTCGCGAGCTGGTTGAGCTGCTTGGACGTCGACTGGATCTTGGTGTTCGCCTGTACGACGGGAGCACGCAACTTCGCCGTCTCGAGCAGAATCACCCTGATCTGGTGCTGGCTCAGCCCCTGCTGCTTCAAGCGCGCAGCCAGCTGCGCATCGTACGCCTTGAGATCCTTCACCAATGTGCTGGACGCGGTCGCTACCTGCCGCCCTGTGCTGGCGATCTTCTCGTTGCCATCCGCTACCTGATCCGCTCCGGATGCCAACTGCTTCGTCTGGTTCGGCAGCGATGCAGTCTTCTCCTTCAACGTGCCCAAACCGTTGTCGAGCTTCGCAGCGCCCGTCGCCAGCGAAGACGCACCCTGAGACGCCTGTGCGGTGCCGGTGGCCAACTGTGTCGCTCCTGCTGACAGCTGCTTCTGCGCAGTGTTGAGCTGCGTAGCACCGGACTGCAGCTTCGTGACTCCGGTAGCGGCCGACGTCAGACCGCTCTGAAGCTGGGCAGCACCAGCAGCCGCAGAACCCACCTGCTTGTGGATGGTGTTGTACCCGGCCAGCAGCTGCGAGGCCGCGGTCTCACTCACCTGCGACGCGACAGTCTTCGTCACCTGCGCCACGACCTGGTTGGCGATCGTGTGCGCGATGTAGTTGTTGGCGTCGTTCGTCAGGAGTTCCAGCTCCGCCTGCCGCGGTGTGAAGTCCGCACTCGACGCCAGGTCGGACGAGAACGACTTCGGCAGCACCAGCGCGAACTCGTACGTCCCGTCCGATACGCCTTGCGTCGCGTCCGCGCGCTTCACCTGATGCCAGTCGAAGCTCTTCGACTTCACCAGTTCGTCCGCGACCTGCGGTCCGACGTCGAGCTTCTCGCCGGTCGCAAGCGTCGTACCCTCGTCCTCGACGACGACGGCGGTCGGGATCTTGTTCAGACGCCCGTACGGGTCGTGGTTCGCGTAGAGGTACAGGCCGCCGTACAGCACCGGCACCAGCAGTAGCGCGACCACAGCGAGCTTTGGCAGCCGTCCGGCCGTCAAACGCCGCAACTCACTCAGAGCCATCCGCAGCGCGGTCACGCCTCTATCTCCTGTTCCTGGTCAATCGGGTCTTCTTCGTCGATCGGGGTGACTGGCTCGACGGGAGCCACAGGAGTGACCTGCACCGGGTCCGGCTGATCGGTCTCGCCCATTCGCGCGGCCTTGACGTCCAGCAGCCGTGCTGACGCGTCAGCACACGTGATGATCACGCCGTACCCCTGCGCCGCCAACCCGCGTCCCAGCTCGTACCAGCCATGCGGATCGCCACCGTGTCGATCCGGCATTGTCAGAATGACCACCTGTACGTCGGGACGCGCCACAATGAGCTCCGTGAGCAGTCTGGTCCGTACGGCGACCGGCAGGTGCTCGAACCGCTTGTCGGCGTGCTCTGCGGCGTCATGCTCGTTCAGCCACTCCAGCACGGCCTTACGCCCCGCCTTGCGGCCGGCGATGGCCAGTTCCTCGCCCACGACCGTCTGAACAGGTAGTGCGTCGTCCGGCTCCGTGATGCCGGGCGCGTCGACCACGGCAACGCGTCGTCGCAGCAGGCCCGGGTCGGTCTTGCCGTCGAGCCGGACTCGCCCGGTGTCGGGCTTCAGCCGACCGGACAGGCCCAGCGCCGCAGCGACGTGCCCCGCGCCGGGGTATCCCGTCAGGAGCACCACCTGATGATCCGCGACCGACACCGACGTGGTGTGCAGCATCGGTGCGTGGGGTCCACGCACACTGATTCCGGCGGCCTCGAGCTCCATCCTGCATCCCCGTTCAATACGGTTGTGTATTCAATACAGAACTGTATCCTACTCCTATGGAAACGCCCAAGCGCCGCCGCTCCAACACCCGGGCCCGACTTCTCGAGGGGGCACTGGAGGTGTTCGCCGAGCGCGGGTTCCACGGTGCGTCGGTGGAGGACATCTGCGAGCGGGCCGGGTTCACCCGCGGCGCCTTCTACTCGAACTTCGGCTCCAAGGACGAGCTGGTGCTCGCCCTGTTCCAGGCCACGACCGACCGGCTCCTGGAGCAGATCGAGGCGCTGCTCCCCGAGCTGGCGAATCAGCCCGGCACGCTGCTGGACGCCGTCCTGGGACTGCTTGACGAGACCGCGCCGGACCGGCGGCAGTGGCATCTGATCTCCGCCGAGTTCACGTTGCACGCGTTGCGCGATCCGGAAGCGGCGGAGGCGCTGAACAGGCAACGGGCGATGTTCCGCGAGAGTCTGACCCGGCTGGTCGAGCAGATCGCCGAGACCGGCGGGCTGGAGCTCACCGTGCCGGCCGAGCAGTTCGTGCGCATGGTGATGGCGCTGCACGAGGGCGCGCGCTCACAGAGCCTGCTCGAGCCGCTGGAGGTCCCGGCCGGTTCGCTCGAGCACACGTTCCTGCCGATGGTGCTGGAAGCGGTCAGCCGACCTTCACGTTGACCGTGTGCAAGCCGGTCGCACCGTTAGGAGCGGGCGGCGCCGAGGACTCGACCTGGGGATTGCCCTTCGCGTCGAACGCCCGTACCTGCAGCACGTGCGTGCCGCGCGACGCCTCCCACGTCCAGTGCCACTGCCGCCAGGTGTCGATCGACGGATCCGCGGCCAGCGTGGCTTGTTGCCAAGGGCCCCCATCGACCCGGACCTCGACCTTCGACACCCCGACGTGCTGGTCCCAGGCCACGCCGGCGACCGTCACCCGTCCCGGTTCGACCTTCTTCCCCAGCGGAGTGTCGATCCGCGACGACAACTTGATCGGGCCGAGCGCCGACCAGCCGCGCGGCGTCCAGTACCCCTCGAACCGGTCGAACCGCGTCACCTCGATGTCCACCAGCCACTTCGTCGCCGACACGTAGCCGTACAGCCCGGGTACGACGATGCGCACCGGGAACCCGTGCTCCACCGGCAACGGCTGCCCGTTCATCGCGAACGCGAGCATCGCCTGCCGGTCGTCGAGCAACGTCGGCAGCGGCGTACCTGCGGTGAATCCATCCTTCGACGTGGACTGGATCGCATCCGCGTCCTTCGACGGGCCGGCCTCCAGGAGCAGGTCCTTCAGCAGGACGCCGGACCACAAGGCGTTCCCGATCAGGTCGCCGCCGACCTCGTTGCTCACACAGGTGAGCGTGACCCACTTGTGGATGACCTGGCGTTTCAGGAGGTCGTCGAAGGACAGTTCGAGCTGGTGGTCGACCATGCCGTGGATGCGGAGCTTCCAGTCCGCGGGCACGATCTGCGGCACCGAGAGTGCGGTGTCGATGCGGTAGAAGTCGTCGTTTGACGTCGCCCACGGTACGGCGCCGTCGGCCTGGACGCCGGCGGGCGGGGCGAGGGTCGGCGGCAGTGGGAGGTTTAGCTGTTTGCGGGCATCCGCCACGGCGGCGCGATTCCCGCCGACGACCTTGCCCAGTGCGCCGATCGCCGCCGCGCCGAGGGCGACACCGGCCGACAACTGCAGGAAGCCGCGGCGGCTGACACCGTCGTCCGGGAAGTCGAGTAGCGGCTCGAGCCGACGGCTGAACAGGCGAAGAATGATGAGTGCGGTCACGCCGGCGAGTGCCGACGGGAGGAACCCGGTCTGGCCGGAGTCGGCGCGCGTCATGGCTGCGGCGACGGCGACGCCAGTCAGGGCGATCGTGATCAGGGCACCTGCCCAATAGCGTCGTACGGCGAGGATGCCGCCGACCGCGGCGAGGGCCACGACGACGATCAGGATGCCTGCTCGGAGCGCGGTCTTGTCGTGGATCCCGAACCAGGAGATCGCCAGCTCCTTCAGCCACGGAGGCACGCGGTCGATGAACGCGGATCCGATCGCGACGACGGGCGTCTGCCGCGTACCGAGGATCCCGGCTGCCACGCTGCCGACTGCCAGTCCGGCGAGGGCGGCGAGTACGCCACCGGCTGCCGCGCGCCAACGGATCGCCCGACGTACCGGCCCTGCCATAGCCCGCCCATCAGGGCCGCCTGGGCTCCCGGGTCCGCCGGAACCTCTGGGGCCTCCGGTTCCGCCCGAAGCTCCCGGACCGCCGGTTCCACCCGAAGCTCCTGGACCGCCGCGGTGTCCGCGGCCGGTGGTGTCCGGCGTACCCGTGCCGGGGTGCAGCTGATCCGGGGGTTGTTTCACTTCTCAACCATTGCGCGATGAGGCGCCCGACACCAGTCGGGCGCCCCATCCGTTAGTCGCGGGTAATGCTCTTGTGTAGTTGTGAGGTTGGTCAGATCCGGTCGGGTGTGATGGGCCCGAGCCCCGGGCGGCCGTTCGGCCAGCGGCGGGCGTTGTCCCGCACTCGGCGAAGCTTGCCGAGAACGACGTCCTGCTCGTCGGCCAACTGGGACATCCAGAGGCTGTCGATTTCGAGGAGGTGGTCCGGCAGTGCTTCGCGCAGCCGCCGCTTTCCCTCCTCGGTCAGGACCGCGAACGAGCCGCGGGCGTCGTCAGGACAAGGCTCCCGGCGGACCAGTCCGAGGTTCTCGGCACGGTCGACCAGCCGGGTGATGCCGCCGGTGGTGACGGTCAACTCCCGGGCGAGGGAGGTAAGACGCTGCTTCTCCCCGTTGCTGCGGGCCAGCCGCAGCAACAGTTCGAACATTGCCATTTGCAGTCCACTGCGCTTCAGGGAATGACGCATCAGGTGATCCAGCTCGGCTGCTGCTTCTCGCAGCAGGCCGTAAGCCGTCAGCACGTCGCTTTCCCAGGGTTCGGCAGCGCGGGTGGGTTCTGCATCGGCGAGCGCTAGGGGCGAGCAAAGCGAAGGCGCGATGGTCATGCGCGGACTCTATTAGCTGACTAGGTCACTTCGCTACACGGGGTGACCTTTCGGCTACAGATCGACCCAGAACCGCGTGCTCCTGAGCGTAACCGAGCACTCTCCGACAGATCCGGTCTAGAACGGTGAAATTCGGACTGCGGTGTCGGCGGATCGGTGGGAGGATGACCGTTCGCTCTTGCTGGGGAGGGTACGCATGGCGGTGATCGAGGCGGCTGAGCTCGTCAAGGAATTCAGCCGGCCGGCCGTGCTGGAAGGCCGGCTGCCGCGGCTGCGGGCGCTGTTCAGCACCAAACGCGACATCAACCGCGCGGTGAACGGGGTGAACTTCGAGGTCGAGCCCGGTGAACTCGTCGGCTACCTCGGCCCGAACGGCGCCGGCAAGTCGACAACGATCAAGATGCTGACCGGGATCCTCACCCCGACGTCCGGCGTGTGCCGGGTCGCCGGGCTGGAGCCGTCCCGGGACCGCGCCCGCAACGCCCGCAACATCGGCGTCGTCTTCGGCCAGCGGACCCAGCTCTGGTACGACCTCCCGCTCCGCGACTCGTTCGAAGTCCTCGCAGACCTCTACAACCTCGACCGAACGACGTACCGCAACCGCGTCGGTCTCTTCACCGAGCTGCTCGACCTGTCCGACTTCCTGGACACGCCCGTCCGCTCGCTGTCACTCGGCCAGCGGATGCGCGGCGATCTCGTGGCCGCGATGCTGCACGAACCGTCGATCCTCTTCCTGGACGAGCCGACTGTCGGCCTGGACGTGGTCGCGAAGGCGCGGCTGACCGAGTTCATCGCCGAGACCAACCGGTCCGCCGGTACGACGGTGGTCCTGACCACGCACGACATGGAAGACGTCGAGCGGCTCTGCCATCGCATCATCGTGATCGACTCGGGCACGGTCCTGTACGACGGCGACCTGTCGCGGTTGAAGGAACGCTTCATGCCGTACCGCTTCCTCGTCCTCACCTTGGCCGAGCGCAGCATCCGCCGGGTCGCGGACATCCCCTTCGCGACCGAGGTGGAGACCAGCGCGGTCGGCACGGTCCTGCCGTACCCGGACCGCAGCGTCGTCCTGCGTTTCGACCCGCGGGAGATCACCACGCCCGAGCTGATCGCGCGGGCGTCGCAGGTGTACCAGGTCGACGAGTTGTCGATCGTCGATCCACGGCTGACCGACGTGATCTCCCAGCTGTACGACGGACTGCTGACGTGAGCACGGCGGAGCAGGTCAGGGCGTTCCGCGGGATGACCCGTGCCGGCACCCGATCCGTCCTCATCTACCGAGGCGATCTGATCACCGGCGCGGTGACGTTGGTGATCCAGGTCGTCCTCGCGATCGCGGTCTGGCGGATCGTGTACTCCGGGCGTGGGCCGGTCGACGGCGTTGACGCTCGTACCGCGGTGGCGTACGCGGCGATCGCGGCGTGTCTGCAATCGGTGCTCCTTCCGTGGCAGTTCTCGTCGTTACCGATGCGGATCCGCAACGGGCAGATCGCAACGGACCTGACCCGGCCGCTGGGCCTCATCTGGCAGGTCTTCGGGCAGAACCTCGGCGTACTGCTCGGCCGGCTCCCGCTCGGCGCGTTCGGGCTCGCGGCCGCCGCGGTCCTCGGTGCGTTGACGCTGCCGCCGGGGTGGGCTGCGGGACTCCTCTCGCTGGTGGCGACGGTCGGCGGCGTACTGGTCGCGATGCTGTGCAACCTGATCGTTTCGATGGTGACGTTCTGGACGTTCGAGGTCGGCGGGCCTTTGATCGTGTACCGGTTCGGGAGTGCGTTCCTCTCGGGGTCGTTGATTCCGTTGTGGTTCATGCCGGGGTGGTTGCGGGCTTCGGTCGAGTGGCTTCCGTTCCAGGCGCAGGTGTACACGCCCGTTTCGATCTATCTCGGTCAGACACGTGGTGGTCAGGCGCTCGCGCTGGTCGGCGTACAGCTGGTGTGGGTGACTGGCCTCCTCGAACTGGTCTGGCGACGGGCGCGGTACCGGGTGGTGGTGCAGGGTGGCTGAGCAGACGTGGCTGCGTCAGTACGTCATCCTCGAACGCGCTGCGTTGCGGGCGCAGTTGCAGTACCGGGTGAACTTCTGGACGACTCTGATGGGCGGTGTCGCGTACCAGGGCACGCAGTTGCTCTTCCTCGGCGTACTCCTCGGGAAGTTCGGACTGATCGGCGGCTGGGGGTTCTCCGAGGTCGCGTTCGTTTTCGCGATGCGACTGGCGTCGCATGCCTTGTACGTCGTCCCGTTCGGGGCGCTGATGTTCACCGACGAGATGGTCCGCGACGGTGAGTTCGACCGGGTCCTGTTGCGACCGGTGAACCCGTTCCTGCAACTGGTCACGCGGAGGTTCCAGCTGATGGCGCTCGGGGACGCGCTGCTCGGCTTCGGTGCGCTGGTCATCTTCGGCTGGCAGGCGCCCGTCGACTGGACCCCGGCGAAGATCGGCTACCTGATCCTCGCGGTCGTCGGCGGCGGTCTGGTCGAAACCGGCATCCAGACGTTCTTCTGCGGCCTTTCCTTCGTCGCCACGTCCACCTTCTCCCTTCGCATCTTCGCCGACAGCTCGATCACCCAGTTCTCCGGCTACCCGCTGACCATGTTCGGCCGGGCCACCTTCTACGCGTTCTGCACGCTCTTCCCGATGGCGTTCATCTCCTTCCCCCCGGCAACAGTCCTCCTCGGCCGCACTTCCGACGTCCCGCTCCCCACCTGGCTGACCACCCTCTCCCCGCTCGCCGGCCCCGTCGTCCTCGCCCTCGGCTACTCCTTCTTCACCAAGATGATGCCGAGATACACCAGCCCCGGGAGCTGACTCTTCGGGCCTGTGGATAACTTCCGCGGCGGTCCGGCGATTTTTGCGAGCCTTGATCCGCGAGGTTGTGGATCAACGGAGGCGGGGAGTCGGATGAGCAAGGACAAGGACGAGAGTTCGCCGTACGGCGCTGGATTCATCGCGGCCTGCATCGTCGTCGGTGCGGTCCTGATCTGCGGGATCGTCATCATCTTCGCGGGCGGGGGCGGCTCGACCCGCGCGAGCGCCGCGGCCCAGCAGCCGGTCGCGGCCGCCTCGGTTCCGCCCACGGACGAGCCGGCCTCCGCGCCTGGCACCCCCGAGGGTGGTCCGGCGCAGACCAGCAACACCAACAGCTCCGGAAGCGAGGGGCGGACGGGTTCGTGCGGTCTTCCGGCCGGTGACCAGGCCGTTCCCGCCCAGGCGCCGGCGGTCGACGGTTGGGAGGTCAGCCGGCGGGTCGTCGTACCGCGCTCCTCGAAGTACGGACCGGGCACGACCGACTCCGACGGGTTCCGGCATTGCTTCGCGCACTCGTCTACCGGCGCGGTGTACGCGGCGTACAGCGCGATCGCGGCGATCGCGGACCAGAGCAAGCTCGTCCCGACCGTCAAGAAGCTCATGGTTCCCGGCTCGGCGACCGACAGCCTGCTCCGCCAGGTCGCCGCGGACGGGTCCTCGAGTGCCACCTCGACGGTCCAGGTCGTCGGTTACCGGGTCATCGACGCCGGACCGGACCGAGTGACCCTCATGCTCGCCATGCCCGTCGAGTCCGTGTACATGAGCGCCAACCTGACCCTGGTCTGGCACGAGGGTGACTGGCGTCTCCAGCCGCCGCCTCCGGGCGAGGCTGTCGGAGCCCCCTTCTCCCAGCACCGCGACCTGAGCGACTTCGTGAAGTGGAGTGGTATCTGATGTGCTCACCAATGGACATGAAGTGCCACGTCGTCGAGGGCGTCCAGTCCGCCGCCAACAACGGGATGGCGACCTTCGAGCGGATGACCTCGGACTTCTTCTCGACCATCCTGAACTCGCTGGCGACGTTCTGGGTCGAGCCGAAAACCCCCGTCGCCCTCGCGACCTCCAGCGCCGACGGGCAGACCTGGACGGAGAGCAAGACGGTCGCGTTCGTGCATGAGAAGACGCTCGGATTGACGTTGACGATCTTCGCTCTCGCGATCGTCATCGCCGGAATGCGGATGGCTTGGGAGCAACGGGCCAAACCGCTCCAGGACCTGCTGAAGGCGATGCTGACATTTGTGGTCGTCTGCGGTGCAGGAACCGCAGCTGTGCAACTCCTGATCGCGTGGTCGGACGACTTCGCCCTGAGCGTGGTACAGGACGCGATCGGAGGCCATAGCTTCGTGGACGCCATGAAGAATGTGGTCACCGGGCCCTCCGATACCGGTGGCGGGGTCGGGAACGTGGTCAAGTCAGTACTGATGCTCGTGCTTCTCGGACAGTTGTCGGCCTGGGCTTCGCTGATCCAGATCGTGCTGATGCTGATTCGATCGGCGATGCTGGTGCTCCTTGGCTCGACGCTGCCGCTGGCAGCCGCGGCGACCAACACCGAGGTCGGCAAGGCGTGGTTCAAGAAGTACTGCGCGTGGACCCTGGGCTTCATCGCCTACAAGCCTGCAGCGGCCCTGATCTACGCGGCTGCGATCAAGCTCAAGCAGGAGAAGATGTTCGCCCAGGGGAGTTCGGGCCTGCTGCCGTCCCTCACCGGCGTGATGATGATGATGCTCGCGATTTTCGCCTTGCCGGCGCTGCTGCGCCTCGCGGTGCCGATCACAGCGGCCGTCGGGGGTGGCTCGGCCGGCATGGGGAGCACCGGTCCCGAGATGGGGTCGTTGGCGTCGGGCGCCGTCAACGTCGGCCCGTCCTCCCGCAGCGGTAGTAGCGCAGGGGCATCCGGTGGCGGGGCATCGGGGGCCGGCGCATCGGGTGCGGGTGCGAGTGGTGCTGCGACGACCGGCGCCAAGGCTGCCGGGCTTGGGCCGGCGGGTGTCGCCGCGGCCGCGGCGCGCAAGGCTGTGGGGGCGTTCGCCGGGGCGGCGGCGCATTCGGCGGGTGAGGCAGGTGGTGGCAGTTCGGGGGCGTCCATGCCTCGGTCGAGCGGCAGCCGGTCAAGCGGCGGCCGCACGAACAGCCGAAGCCCCGGTGGGCGGACCAGTCCAAGCCCCAAGGTTCCGGCCGGTTCCACAACCGGTGGAGACACCGGACCCTCCGGTAACTGGTAGCCGGTTCGCAGACAGGAGGATGGGTGCGATCGCTCTTGTCCCCAGGGTTATCCACAGCTGTGTATTGGGGCTGTCGGCAACGATCCGCTGGGTGTTCATCTGCTGGGTGTTCATCTGCTGGTCACTTGACCAGGAGGGCCTCGGAGCCGACTGGTTTGTAGCCGACGGCCAGGAAGGTGCGCAGGGAGGCCGCGTTGCCCGGCGTGATCTGGGCCCAGATCGAGGTTTCCGGCGGAATCAAGGCCCGGGCTGCCAACGCGAGCCGGCGGCCGTTGCCTTGACCGCGGGCGTCCGGTGGCACCTCGATCGCGCACTCCAGGCGCCCGGCCAGGCCGCGGCCGATCACCACGAGCCCGCCGTGTGCGTCGCCGTACACGTGGACGTCGTCGCGGTACCGCCGCGCGCGTTCGACCCGCGGGTGGTCGTTGTCGGCGAGCTCGGTCAGCCCTGCAACTGCAGCCGGGTCGGTGAGGGCCGGGGCGAGCAGCATCGCGTCGATCGCGTTGACCTGGCGGCCGGTGAACTCCTCGAGCGCGGCCAGGAACGGCGGGTTCGTCGGCGCGAAAGGATCGCCGTCCGGGACCCGCTCCGTGACCCAGGCCGGATCGACGTCCGCGGCGATCACGATGTGCCCGGTGAACGCGACCACGCACGACTCCCGCTCCGACGGCGCGGGTACGACGGTGAGCCCGAGATCCGGGGGCGGGAACACGCCGCGCTCGACGCCCCGCAGAATGTCAGCAAGAGATGTCATCACGAGCATTGTCACGGAGACCCCGTGTCATGCTCGACGAGGAGGCAGCACGATGCGCGAACCGCAGCTGGTGAAGGCCGACGGACTGCCCGACCGGGTCACGATCTACGAGGTCGGTCCCCGTGACGGGCTGCAGAACGAGTCGGCGATCGTCGACGTCGCGGTCAAGGCCGAGTTCATCCGGCGACTGCTCGACGCGGGTCTGACGACGGTCGAGACGACGAGTTTCGTGCACCCGAAATGGGTCCCTCAGCTGGCCGACGCGGCCGAGCTGCTCGACCAGCTGGAGCTGCCGGCCGGGGTACGCGCCCCGGTCCTCGTCCCGAACGAACGCGGTCTCGACCGTGCGCTCGCGGCCGGTGTCCGTGAGATCGCGATCTTCGCGAGCGCGACCGAGACGTTCGCGGCGAAGAACCTCAACTCCACGCTCGACGACCAGTTCGCGATGTTCACGCCGACGATCCAGCGTGCGCTCGCCGAGGGTCTGTCGGTGCGTGGCTACGTGTCGATGTGTTACGGCGACCCGTGGGAGGGCGACGTACCGATCGACCAGGTGGTCAAGGTCGGCGCGCGGCTGGTCGACCTCGGGTGCCACGAGCTGTCGCTCGGCGACACGATCGGTGTCGCGACGCCGGGCCAGGTCGGTGCGCTGATCGCCGCCTTCGGTGCGGCCGGCGTGGGTGTGGACAAGCTGGCGGTGCATTTCCACGACACCTACGGGCAGGCGCTCGCCAACACGCTCACCGCGCTGCGCGACGGCGTGACCACGGTCGACAGCTCCGCCGGCGGCCTGGGCGGCTGCCCGTACGCCGAGAGCGCGACCGGCAACCTCGCCACGGAGGACCTCCTCTGGCAACTCAACGGCCTCGGCATCGAAACCGGCGTCGACCTGGAGAAACTCGTCTCCACCAGCACCTGGATGGCCGAACAACTGGGCAAACCCTCCGCAAGCCGAGTTGTGCAGGCTCTGGCCGGCTGAAAATGTCGGTGGCGCCTGCGACCCTGGTTCGGTGAGTGCGCAGCGAGCTGAACTCGGCGAGTTCTTGAAGGCTCGGAGGGCCCGGGTGGCGCCGGAGGATGTTGGCCTGCCCAGCGGCGGAAGACGGCGGACGCCGGGGTTGCGGCGGGAGGAGTTGGCGCTGCTCGCCGGTGTCGGCGTGACTTGGTACACGTGGCTCGAGCAGGGCCGGCCGATCAACGCCAGCGGGCAGGTGCTGGACGCGGTCGCGAAGACGCTGCGGCTGACGCCGGTCGAGCGCGAGCATCTGTACCGGCTGGCCGAGGCGACGCCGGTGCGGCTGCCGCGTACGACGGACTGCGCGAGCGAGGCCGTGTTCGACGAGATCGTGGCGGCGCTCGACCCGCTGCCCGCGGTGATCACGAACACCCGGTTCGACATCATCCGCGCGAACCAGGCGTACCACGACCTGTTCCACGACTGGCACCAGCTGCCCTGCATCCACAAGAACCTGCTCTGGTGCATCATCACCGAGCCCGCCGCCCGCGAGCAGTTGCTGAACTACGACACCGAGGTCCCGTATCTCGTCGGCCGCCTGCGCTCGGCCTACGGCGAACACATCGGCGACCCGGACTGGGAGACCGACCTCGAGCGCCTGCAGTCGATCTGCCCCGAGTTCGCCCAGCTGTGGTCACGCCACGAGGTCGCAGCCTGTACGCCGCGCCTGCGTCGGATCCTCAACCCGATCGCCGGCGAACTGCACCTCACCGTGACCGAACTAGCGGTGTCAGCGCACCCCGACCTGGTCCTCTACGTCGAGACCCCCGCCGACGACGAAACCCGGGCCAAACTCCAACTCACTCGCAGGGAGGCTACGGCTCGATAGGTCGGCGGATGCGCCGTACCAGGCTCTTGTCCGCGAACTGGCCGACGCGGTACGTCGTCCAGCCGTCGACGCCGGCGCCCACGGCACCGCCGAGCAGCGGGATCCGGCGAGTGAAGGTCACCGCCATCCGCTTACCACTGATCCGCCCGATCAGCTCCGCGACGACCTCGCCGGAGATCTGGCGGTCCAGCTCCGGGTCGAACACCGGCGCGGTCGCGATCGCGAGCGGAGACGAGACCAGGCTCGACTTCCGTAGCCGGGCCGTCACGCCGTCCTCACCGAGCAGGCAGGTGATGACCGCCGTACGGACCCGCGGGTCGTCGAGGTCGTACCCGCGCAGGTGCGCGATCGCCGCGACCATCCGGCACTGGACGACCGCGAGACCGGTCAGGTTGGCGGGCAGCGCGACGGGCAGGGTGACGAGACCGCCGATGCTGGTGACGAACCCCTGCACGCCGGCGAGCCGGATGTGCTGGTCGATCACTGCCTCGATCGCGTCCGTGACGTCGCCGTCGCACCGCTCGAGCTTGTTGTCCGCGATCCGCTCCGCGCCTGGGAACCGCTGGTACCCGTCGATCGCGATCTCGAGGATCTGGCGCAACACACCGCCCGCTGCCGTCGGGGCGAACCGCTGCGCGGCGGGCGCGAGACTACTGGCGACGAACCTGGCTACTCCGGCCACGGTGCTCCTTCCCGCCCGGCCCCACGCGTAAGAACCCGGACGTGCTTCAACTGTACGTGGCTCCGCAGCTCTCGGCACTCGGGACAAACCCTTAGGGTCCCTAGATGTGCCCTGGTGCAGGATGGTGTCGTGCCGATCGAACCTGCTCCGTCCCAGTGGGACTTCCCGCCGGTCGGTGTGGCTGGGGCGAGTGATGTGGTCGCGGGCGGTGCCGATCTGGCGCCGGGAACGATTCTCGCCGCGTATCGGCGGGGGCTGTTCCCGATGCCGGACCATCGCGGTTCGGTGCTGTGGTGGTCGCCGGTCGACCGCGGCGTCATCGAGGTCGCCGGGTACCGCCCGACCCGCTCGCTGCGGCGGGCTCGAGCGAAGTTCGAGATCCGGGTCGACACCGCGTTCGACCGTGTCATTCGGGCGTGTGCGGACCCACGCCGCCCGGGTTCGTGGATCGATTCCGAGATCATCGCGTCGTACACCGAACTGCACCGGCTCGGCTGGGTGCACTCGGTCGAGGCGTGGGACGGCGACGAGCTGGCCGGTGGGCTGTACGGCGTCGCGATCGGCGGACTGTTCGCGGGCGAGTCGATGTTCCACCACAAGACCGACGGCTCGAAGGCGGCCGTCGCCGGCGCGATCGAGCTGCTGAACGACGAGTACGCCGCCGACCGGGTCTTCGACATCCAGTGGGTCACCGATCATCTGGCCACGCTCGGCGCGGTCTCGATCCCGCGGGAGACCTATGTACGCCGTGTCTCGAAGGCGCTCGAGGTCCCGCTGCCGAAGGCGTTCAGCTGAGCCCGACGAAGGCCGCCATCTGCCGCGAGGCCGACGCGAAGAACTCGTCCGCCGGATCCATCGATCCGACCAGCTGACCGAACAGTTCGAAGCTGAGCATCCCGAACAACTGCGTCCACACGATCACGGTCCGCACCAGCACCGCCGGCGGAACGTCCGGGGCCAACGCGACCAGCACCTCCGTCTGCTGAGCCAGCGCTCCGGACGGCGACGGCGCGTCCGCCGGCGTCACCAGTCGCCCGGACTCCTGGGCGCGCTGCAACAACCCCAGCAACAGCAACGGCACCCGAGACGCTGGTTGCACCGTCGTCTGAGGCGCCTGGTAACCGCTGATCGGGGAGCCGTAGATCAGCGCGTACTCCTGCGGATTGGCCCGCGCCCAATCGCGTACGGCGGCATAGACCGCGATCCAGTCGTCCACCGGATCGTCACCGGTCGGCGCCGCCTCGGCCGCCGCGCCCAGAGCGTCGTACGCGTCGATGATGAGCGCGGTCAGCAGCTCGTCGCGGCTTGCGAAGTACCGGTAGAGCGCTGACGACACCATCCCGAGCTCACGGGAGATCGCGCGCAGCGACAGCGCCTCGGCGCCGACGGTGGCCAACTGCTGCCGGGCAGCGGTCTTGATCTCCTCGGTCAGCTCGGCCCGGGCTCGTTCACGGGCGGTACGTCCGGCGTTCATGGAACCAGTGTGCCACAGAAACGAGAGCAGTGCTCTTGACAATGAGCGGCGATCTACTGTTCACTGATCACAACAGAGAGCACCGCTCTCGCAGAACAGTGAGGGAACGACTGTGACCGAGTACAAGCAGACCTACGACAGCAAGCGCGTGATCACCCTCAACGAGGGCAGCATGCGGGTCTTCAACAAGATCGTCGCGCGGCTGACGAAGCTCGGTCTCAGCCTGATGGGCAGCCGGGTGCTCTCGGTCCAGGGGCGCAAGTCCGGCGAATGGCGCAGTACGCCGGTGAACCTGCTGGTCATCGACGGTCAGCGCTACCTGGTCGCGCCCCGCGGCCACACCCAGTGGGTGAAGAACCTGCGCGCCAGCGGCACCGGGCGGCTGCAGCTCGGGAGCAAGGTCGAGACGTTCCGGGCCGAGGAGCTCGCCGACGCGGACAAGATCCCGGCGCTCCGGACGTACCTGAAGAAGTGGGCCTGGGAGGTCGGCACGTTCTTCGAGGGCGACGTCTCGAAGAACTCACCCGACGGGGTCCTGCACCACGTCGCCCCGGGTGTCCCCGTCTTCAAGATCAACTAGTGGTAGGCGGCCGCCTGGATCCGGTACAGGTCCGCGTAGTGGCCGTCGCGCGCCATCAGTTCCTCGTGCGTCCCGGTCTCGACGACGTGAGCACCGTCCAGTACGACGATCAGGTCGGCCATCCGCACTGTCGAGAACCGATGTGAGACGAGAATCGTGATCCGCCCGTCAGAACTCTCCTTGGCCGCCGCTGCGTACCGTTCGAAGAGTGCGTGCTCGGTCTCGGCGTCCAAGGCGGCGGTCGGCTCGTCGAGCACCAGTAGCAGCGGCCGATCCCGCATGAACCCGCGAGCCAACGCAAGCTTCTGCCACTGCCCGAAGCTGATCTCGGCTCCGTCCGGCCAGGTCGAACCGAGCTGGGTGTCCAGCCCCGACTCGAGCCGCTCCAGCACATCCTCCGCGCCGGCTCGTCCGACAGCAGTGGTGACAGCCGGTACGTCGTCCAGCCGCGGCAGGTCGCCGATTCCGACGCTGTGCGCCGCGCGGAACTCGAACCGGAAGAAGTCCTGGAACGCACCCGCGATCTTCGAGCGCCACGCCTCGGCCGGGATCCGGTCCAGTGGCTGCTCGTCCAGCAGCACCCGCCCACTGCTCGGCTCGTACAGCTTGCAGATCAGCTTCACCAAGGTGGACTTGCCCGCGCCGTTCTCACCGACGACTGCGATCACCTTGCCGGCCGGCAGCGTGAGGTCGACGTCCTGTAGTGCGGGCCGCGAAGCTCCGGCGTACGAGAACGACACGTGCTCCAGGCGGATGCCGTCGACGAGCCGTTCGGGCGCAGGCTGATCCGCTGTGCTGTCGAACGACGCCGCGTAGTTCTCCAGCCAGACCAGCCGCCGCGACCCGTCCAGCCAGATCCCGCGCAGGAATCCGATCTCGCCGACTGTCGCTCCGATGTACGACGACAGCCGCGCACCGGCCGCCAGGATGAGCAGCACTTGACCGACTGAACCATGCAATCCCGAGGCGACGAACAGCACTGCGGCGACGTATGCCGCGCCGAAGATCGCCCACGCGATCCCGTGCCACACGGCACTGGTCCAGCGCGCGGCGGCGATCGGTCCGTACCACTGCTCCCACTCGCGACGACGTCCCGCGACCAGGTCGGGCCCGATGCCGATGACTCGGACCTCCTTGCCGGGGGCAGGTGTGGTCGCGGTCTTGAAGAGGTGATCGGCCAGCCGGCTGTGTGGAGCCTGCTGCTCCTCCACCTCGCGTTCGACGCCCGGTCGCCAACTGGAACTGAGGACCGTCGGCAGCGCGAAGAGCAGGAGGAACGCGAGAGCCGGATGGATCGACATGAGCAGGGCGACCGTCACGCCGAGACGCAGGATCCAGCCGCAGGTGGAGAACAACGACATGTACATGTGGTCGAGCACGAAGACCTGTTTGCGCAGTACGGCCAGCCGATCCAGGTAGTCACGGCGTTCGTGGTGCTCGATTGTGGCGACCGACGCCTGCAGCCGGGCGACATGTGCCTCCAGCATGATCGTCACGCGGTCTCGGAACCGGCGTGAGATCCGTGTCGACAACGTCCGCAGGAACCAGGTCGCGGTCACCGACAACGCCAAACCGCTTGTCGCCAGCAGCGCGATCCGCCGATCGCCGTCCAGTACGCCGTCGGCGAGGATCTTCAGCCACAGAGCGAGCAACGCGTCCGGTACGGCGGCCAGCAGCGTCATCAGGAACGCGGCAACGAGCAGCCAGGGCTCGTGCTGGTACCCGAGCTTGCACAGGCGCCACATCGCCGGCAGTGCGCGCGGCAGGTCGTCAGAGCGTGTCATAGCTGAGCCCCTCCTCGTTGACCTCGGCGGTGAAGCGCTGCGCCTGCAGATCGAACATCGTCCGGTAGCGCCCGCCCAGCGCCATCAGTTCGTCGTGGCTTCCGAGTTCGACGACATGGCCCTGCTCCAGGACGCAGATCCGGTCGGCGTGCCGGACGGTCGAGAACCGGTGCGAGATGAGGATCGTGGTGACGTCGCGGGTCGCGGTCAGGATTCGGTCGAAGATCGCCGCCTCACCGCGAACATCCAGCTGGGCGGTCGGTTCGTCGAGCAGAACGAGGCCGGCGCCCTGGCGGACCGCGCACAGTGCCCGCGCCAGCGCGACCCGTTGCCACTGTCCACCCGAGAGGTCGGTGCCGTCGCCGTACCCCGTGGCCAACCGGGTATCGAGATCCGCCAAGTCGTCGGCGCCCGCGTCCGCCAGTGCGGCGCGGACGTCCGCCTCAGGCGCGCCGGCTGGTGCGACGTTGTCCCGCAACGGCAGCTCGAGCTTGAGGAAGTCCTGGAAGACGGCGGCGACGCGTGTCCGCCAGGCATCGACGTCGAGTTCCCGCAGGTCGCTGCCGTCGACCCGGATCGTCCCGGAATCAGGGTCGTACAGGCGGCACAGAAGCTTGGCCAGCGTGGTTTTACCCGCGCCGTTCTGACCGACGACCGCGAGCGACGACCCGGCCGGAATCGTCAGGTCCAGCCCGTCGAAGACCTGCCGATCGGACTGTGGATAGCTGAAGCTCAGCCCTCGAAGCTCGATCTCGACGGGACCCCGGCCGGCCGAAGCGTTCCCGACGCTCAACGCGCCGGCCGGTGCCATCGCGGGCTCCAGTCGCTGTACGGCGGCTACTGGGGCTGCTGCCCCGTCCAACGCCCAGTTCAGTCCGCCGAACGCGATCATGCTGACTCCGATCGCGACCTGTGCGAACACCACCAGCCGGTCGAGCGGCAGCCGCCCGTCGATCGCGGCTGCCCCGAGCGCCCAGAACACGAGACCGTTGGCCATCACCACGATCAGGAGACTCCAGATCATCGGGCGTTCCCGCAGGCGCGTGGCGGCGTACTGCAGCTCGAACAGGCGTCGGCGTCGCTCGGTAAAGCGCCGTACGGTCCAGTCGGCGAGGCCGAACAGGCGCAGCTCCTTCGCCGCGTCCGGCTCGACCGCCAGCTCGTAGGCGTAGTGCGCATGCCGTTGCGCCGAACGGACCTCGGCGGTGTTCCGGTCCTTCCAGACGCCGCTCTCCCGGAGCAGCCAGTGCGTCGCGGACCAGGCGGCGACGAGCACCAGCGGCGCCCACCAGGTGAACCCGAACAGCACCACCGCGGACGCGATCCCGCCGACCAGCTCGACCAGACTCCCCGCGACGAAGTCGACGTTCAGGTACATCGGCGGCCCGGTCTGGCCGTGGTCGAACTCCCGGGCCACCGTCAGGTCCTCACTCAGCTCCGGATCCTCGAGATGCCCGATCCCCGGCGGGCCGACACAAGCCTTCGCCAGCGCGTCGTTCAGGTACGCCGACACCCGACTCCCCAGGTTGGCGCTGACAGCCTGATGCACCGGCGTCAGCACCTGCAGCAGAACGAACGTCGTACCCATCAACCCCAACGGCGCGGCCAACGACTCCCCGTGCTGCACCGCCCCCACCAGCCACCCCATCGCCACCGCAAACACCGCCGGCAGCGCTCCCCGCGCCACCAACAACCCCCACCAGGCGATCGCCAGCCCTCGATCCGCCCGCGGCAGCACACCGAAGAACCGCCACTCAGCCCGCTCCCACAACCGCCTCACCATCTCCTCACGATGACACCCCCACCGCCCCAAGTCTTGAACGTTTGCCGGATGGCACTATGGCTGGATGATCAGTCCCGAGCAGCTCAACGCGGCGCCCAAGGTCCTTTTGCATGACCATCTGGATGGTGGGCTGCGGCCGGCGACGGTGGTTGAGCTGGCGGGGGAGATCGGGCATGTGCTGCCGCGGACGGATGCGGGGGAGCTCGGGGCCTGGTTCGTGGAGTCGGCGGACTCGGGGTCGTTGGAGCGGTACCTGGAGACGTTCGATCACACGGTTGCCGTGATGCAGACCGCCGAGGCGATCAAACGGGTGGCCAGTGAGTGCGTGCAGGACCTTGCGGCGGACGGGGTGGTGTACGCCGAGGTCCGCTACGCCCCCGAGCAGCACCTGACCAAGGGGCTCACGCTCGAGCAGGTCGTGGATGCGGTCCGGGAAGGGTTCGAGCACGGGATGGCGGTTGCCGAGCGGCCGATCGTGGCGCGGCAGTTGCTGACCGCGATGCGGCACAAGGCGCGCTCGATGGAGATCGCCGAGTTGGCGGTCGCGTACCGCGACGCGGGCGTGGTCGGGTTCGACATCGCCGGCGCGGAGGCGGGGTACCCGCCCACCCGGCACCTGGACGCGTTCGAGTACCTGCAGCGCGAGAACGCGCACTTCACCATCCACGCGGGCGAGGCGTTCGGGCTGCCGTCGATCTGGCAGGCGATCCAGTGGTGCGGGGCGGACCGGCTCGGTCACGGCGTACGGATCATCGACGACATCACGTACGACGAGGCAGGTGAGAAGGCGGAGCTCGGGCGGCTCGCGGCGTACGTCCGGGACCGGCGGATCCCGCTGGAGATGTGCCCGAGCTCCAACCTGCAGACCGGCGCGGCCGACTCGATCGCGAACCACCCGATCGGCCTGCTCGCCAAGCTCCGATTCCGGGTCACCGTCAACACCGACAACAGGTTGATGAGCGGTACGTCGATGAGCCGCGAGCTCGCCCTGCTCGCCGAAGCGTTCGGCTACGGCCTCCCCGACCTGCGCTGGTTCGCGATCAACGCGATGAAGTCAGCCTTCATCCCCTTCGACGAACGCCTCGCGATCATCGACAACGTGATCAAGCCTTGGTACGCCTCAAACTGACCGTTGATATGTACGGAAGGCTCGGGTGGACAGCCAGCCGACTATCAGTGTGAAGGCCAGTAGATAGAGGCAGTGCCGCCATACCGACGACCAGTTCGGGTCGGCGGCGAGGGACTGGCGGGCTGCGATGGTGGCCCAGTCGACCGGGTTGAAGCGGGCCGCGACGTTCACCCAGTGCGGTGCGACCGTCGGGTCGATCATGATCGACGACATGAACGTCAGCGGCAGCGACACGAACTGCGAGATCCCGATCAACGCCTCCTGCTGACGCGTGAGCAGCGCGACCGCGTTCGAGAGCGACCCGAACGCCGTACCGACGAGCATCGACGCGACGATCGTGACCACATAGCCGACGATCCCGCCGTCGTACCGTGCGCCCGCGGCGATCCCGATCGCGAACACGAGGATCGTCTGGATCAACGTGGTCGTCGCGTTGCTGAGCAACTGTCCCGCCATCAGCCCGCCGCGGCTGACCGGTGACGCGAGCATCCGGTCCATCACGCCGCGCTCCATGTCCTGCACGAACGACGTACCGCTCCAGCCGCTCGTCATCAGAGCCGTCATCATCACGATCCCCGGCGTCAGGAACGCGATGTACGACGAGTCGCCGAACCCAGGGAGCCGTACGACGCCCTGGAACAGCTGCCCGAACAACAGCAACCAGATCGCCGGCTGCACCAACGTGAACGCGATCAACGCCGGTTGCCGGTACGACGCCCGCATCCACCGCCCGAAGACGAGACCCGTGTGCGCAATCATGCCGCCTCCTCCGCCACGCGGAACGAACGACCGGTGTGCTGCAGATACACGTCATCCAGCGACGGCCGCGACACGGTGACCGCGACAACCGGAATCGCCTTGTCCTCAAGGGCTCCCAGCACAGCAGGTACGGCGGTTGCGCCGCGATCGACCCGTGCACGCAGCGTGTTGCCTTCGACAACGATCTCGCCGATGCCAGGCAGCTGCCCGAGCAACGCCCGGACCGTCCCGTCGGTGTCCGGATCGACGAGCTCGACATGTACGGAGTCGCCACGCAACGAGGCCTTCAATGCCTCGGGGGTGCCCTCGGCAACGATCCGGCCGTGGTCGACGATCGCGAGCTGCCCCGCGAGCCGATCAGCCTCTTCCAGGTAATGCGTGGTCAGCAGCACGGTCAGACCTTCTTGGCCGGACAGCCGGACTACCTCGTTCCACAGGTCGGCGCGGGCCTCGGGGTCGAGTCCCGTGGTGGGCTCGTCGAGGAACAGCACCTTCGGCCGATGGACCAGGCCGAGCGCGACGTCCAGCTTGCGCTGCATGCCGCCGGAGTACGTCTTCACCGGGCGACTGCCATGCTCCCGCAGCCCGAAGCGCTCGAGCAGTTCACGAGCACGCTGCAAGGACTCCTGGTGGGACAGGCCGAAGATGCGCCCGCTCAGCACCAGGTTCTCGAGACCGGTCGCCATCGGGTCCGAGCTGGACTTCTGCGGTACATAGCCGATCGAGCGTCGTACCTGGTCCGGCGAACGATTCACGTCGTATCCGGCGACCACGGCGGTCCCGGAGTCGGCTCGGGAGAGTGTGGTGAGGATCTTGACGGTGGTGGACTTGCCCGCGCCGTTCGGTCCGAGCAGACCGAGTACGACGCCTTCTCCGACGCTGACGGTCAGACCGTCGAGCGCACGAAGCGGTGGGTTCTTGCGGCCGGCCGGGTACGTCTTGACCAGCTCGACCGCTTCGACGGCATGCGTAGCCATCACATGACTCCCTAAGGGATCGGGAGTCGGTCCGAGCTGGCTATCCTGATGGTTGTGCCCTTGGGTGCCAGGTCTTCGGACCGACTCGAGGAACTGCGGCCTTCGACCCTGGTGTTGCCGCACCGTGGGTCGAGGGCCGTCTCTTATCGGGCTTCCGGCGGTATCGCCTGCATCCAGGCGAACTCCTGCCCGAAGTACTTGACGGGATCCTTCAGTTGCTCGACAGGACTGATGCCCTCCTCCAGATAGAGCTTCCAGGCCTGACGCCAGAACCTGGAGCCGCCCAGCGCGTCTGTGCGAATCTCCTCGACGAGCTGGTGAACGTACGCCGATTCCGCCTGGAGCAGCGCCAGCCGGAACTCCGACTCGACCCAGAAGATCCGCGGGAACTCCATCGAGGCCATGTGGTCGTGTGCCGCGGTGATCTCCGAGATCTCCGTGTCGACCGCCTTGAGCCGCTGCTCGAGCAACTCGACGGCGCGATCGGGCGGCAGACCGGGCAGGTAGGCAAGCCCGGCCTCCAGCGGGTGGAACTCCCGAGCCGGCGTACCGACGAGCTCTGCCAGCCAGTCGCGGAACTCAGCGGAGCCCGCCTCGGTGATCTGGTAGACCGTCCGCTCCGGCCGGTTGCCCTCCCGAACCGTCTCCAGCGCCTCGACGAACCCGTGCCTCTCGAGCGCCGCGACGACCGAGTAGAGCGAGCCGTAGTTCACCTTGATGCTCTGGTCCTTGCCACGGGCCCGGAGCATCGTCGAGATCTCGTACGGGTGCATCGGCCGCTCGCTCAAACTCCCGAGCACCGCGAACGCGAGCGGGTTCGCCACCTTGCGCCGCGCCATGCGCCCTCCTCGATCTCGATTACTTGAAATCGAGTATTAGTTTGTGAGTATCCGATGTCAAGTATTCAGCCAGGCGAACGCGCGGGCCCCGAGACCGCGGACGCGGAGGTGGGCGAAGGCGCGGTACGCCGGCTCCTCGACGTACTTCGTCAGCAGCCAGGCGAGCCCGATCACGCCGATCACCGCGCCCGCGATCTGGGTGAGCCGGCCCGCGCCGAGCTCCATCAGGCGGTACGCGATCAGATAGCCGACCACCTGGTTGAGCAGGTACAGCCCGAACGAGATCCGCGCCAGGAACTGGATCGGCCGCCGGAAGCGGGTGAGCAGCGTCCAGTCCGGACCGCGTGCGGCCAGCGCGACGATCACGAGCAGCACCCCGATGCCCAGCGACGACGGCAGATCCGACGTGTGCGCGTGCTGCGCGAAGACGGTCGCCACGAGCAGGGCGGCGAGATGCACCACACCGATGCGCCGCTGGGCCCAGAGCCAGATCGCGATGCCGATCGCGAACAGTTGCAGGCGATGCAGTCCGAGACCGTTCCACGCCTGCTGCACCCAGAACGGGCTGTGGCCGATGCGGTCGTTCCACTGCAGCACGACCGGCGCGATGATCATGATCCAGAGCAGCGTGGTGATCCGCTGCCCGAGGCCGCGCGGCCAGAGCAGCGCCGCGGCGCCGAACGCCATCAGCTGCAACGGCAGCGTCCAGTACGAGCCGTCGATGAGCTGGACGCCCGGGTCGAACGAGGCGGCCAGCGTGAGGTTGCTCCAGAGATCACGCCGCGTCGGCAGCACCCAGTTGCTGGGCCCGAACCGCACCACGACCAGATAGGTGAACAGCACGGCGATCAAGTACGGCGGGAGCACGCGACACACCCGCCGCCACAACCAGCGGTACGTCGAGCCCTTCCGGACCGTCACGCAGACGAAGTACGCGCTGATCACCAGCAGAATGCTGGCACCGACCTGGAACGGGTACGGCCCGAGTGGTGCGCCGAGCTCAGGGTGCAGGAACGGGCCCATGTACGTCGTGTGCGTGAAAATCACTGCCAGTACCGCCAGGACCCGCACCACATCCCAGCTCAGTCGGCGTGCGGTCCTGCCCGGGGGGCGGTCCGGCGTCGTCACAACCACTCCATCTACGTTCGCCTGTTACCCCCCTGTGACCTTAGCCAGAGCGTGGGGTGGCGATGCAAATCCGCCCGGTGATGCCTTGCTCACATCGGGCGGGTCAGAGCGGCTTGACCCAGCGCGACCACTCGGGCTGCGGCGCGTAGCCCGCGGTGGACCAGACGCGGTGCGCGGGGGCGTTGTCGTCGAGCACCATCGCGTCTGCGCGGGTTCCGCCGTACGTCAGGAAGCGGGCCTCGGCGCGGGCGACGAGTTCGCGGCCGATGCCCTGGCGGCGATGGGTCGGCGCGACCGCCAGCCGGTACAGGTGGCAGCGCCACCCGTCCCAGCCGACGATGATCGAGCCGACGACCGTGTCACCGTCGACGGCAAGGATCAGCGCCTCCGGATCACGCTCGATCAGCCGCCGGACGGCGTCGGCCGAGTCCGGCGGGCGGTGCGAATCCTCGGCGGCGGTCGCCCAGAACCTCAGTACTGCGTCGATGTCGGTCGCGGCAGCGTTGCGGTAGGCAACCATCAGCCGGCGGTCCGGAAGGTGCGGCGGTAATCCTGTGGTGGCACGCCCACCACCCTACGGAAGTGGTGCCGGAGCAGCGCGGCCGTCCCAAATCCTGACTCGGTGGCGATCTGCTCGATGCCCATCCGGGTCTGTTCGAGCAGGGTGCGGGCCCGCAGGACGCGCTGGGTCGTGACCCATTTGAGTGGCGTCGTACCGGTCTCGGCGACGAAGCGCCGGGCGAAGGTGCGCTCGGACATCTGTGCGCGCCGGGCCAGCGCGGGCACCGTGTGGTCGACGGTCAGGTTGTCGACCATCCAGTCGAGGACCGGCTGCAGGCTCTGTCCGGACGACTCCGGCACCGGTACCTCGACGTACTGCCGCTGGCCGCCGTCGCGCTGCGGCGGGACCACCATCCGGCGGGCGATCCGGGTCGCGACCGCGCTGCCGAGCTCACGCCGTACCAGGTGCAGGGCGGCGTCGATCCCGGCCGCGGTGCCGGCGCTGGTGATGATGTTGCCGTCGTCGACGAACAGCACGTCCGGGTCGAGCTTCGCGGCCGGGAACTGGTCATGGAACTTGTCGATGTAGCGCCAGTGCGTCGTGCAGGCCCGGCCTTCGAGCAGGCCGGCGGCACCGAGCACGAACGCTCCCGAGCAGACCGTGAGCAGGATCGCGCCACGCGCCTCGGCCCGCCGGAGCGCGTCCAGGATCCGCTCGTCGTACGCGTGCCGCCAGGTGGTGGCCGGGATGCCGATCAGGTCGGCGTCCTCGAGCTCCTCCAGTCCGTACGGCGCGACCACCTGGGAGTGGCTGCTGGTCTCCATCGGCACGCCCGGCGTGGTCGAGCACACCTTGAAGTCGAAGGGCGGCACACCGTCGTCGGTGCGGTCGATTCCGAAGACCTCGGCCAGTACGCCGAACTCGAACAGGGCAACGTCCTCCATCAGAACGACGGCGATCTTCTGCAGCATCTCGCCAGTATGGCAGTAATTTGTCGGACTATGTCAATAGTGCCACTGGTGGCAGGATCTGATAGATAGAATCATTACTGCCATGACCGGATACATCGTTCTCGTAGTCACCGTGCTGGCCGTGATCGCGGCTCTGGAGATCAGCAACAGGCGCAACTCGACCGGTCCGGCTGCCGGACCGCGGGGCACCTGGATCGCCGACGACCGTGACGTGGCCCGGACCAAGCTCGACCTGCTCGCCCTTGGCGCAGCGGCCAAGCCCTTCAACCACAAGCCTGCTTCCACGACCGGGACCGTGCACAGCATCCGCACGGCCCGCCTGCACCACGGCCGTCACGCGGCCTGAGTGAGTTTTCGCCAGCTGGGGGTGGTCCCATTGGTGACCGCCCGCAGCAGGCCTTCGACCGGGCCGTAGCGGAAGCTGCTGAGCCAGACGTGGCTCAGCAGCACTTGCAGGACGAAGATGCCGACCGCGAGGCCCACTGTCTCCAGCGGAGACACCTGACCCGACAGTCCGAAGCCGACACCGGTGAAGATCAGCATGGTCGCCACCGACTGCCCCAGGTAGTTCGACAAGGCCATCTGGCCGGCCGGTGCTAGTAGTTGGCGGATCTCCTCCCCGCGGTCGGAGTGCATGATTCGCAGCAGTGAAGCGACGTACGCCGCAGTCAGGAACGGTGCTGTCATCACACTCATCAGCACTGCCCTGGTGTCGCCGTTACCGCCCGACGCGTAGACGAGCCCGCCGGTGATACCGATCGCGAACCCGACCAGCTGGATCAGCCGCAGCAGCGCATCGGCCCCGTGCGTATTCTGCAGCAGGCGCCGTCGACCGGCCACCATGCCGACGAGGAACGCGGCCAGTGTGGTCGGGCCCTGCACCGTCAGCAGCGACAGGCCGTACGTCGGGAGCGCGCGGACGTGCTCGCCGATGACGTCGCTGAACGAGCCCGCCAGGTTCGCAGTCGTCTCCTGTGCGGCTGCTACTGCCGTGGTGGGGTCGGTGAGCTGCGTGGTGTCGACGAAGAGCGCGGCGAGCGCGAGGGTGATGAAGAGGTACGCGTAGATGCCTCCTGCGACCAGGAGCGCCGTACGGTCCTTCACTCGGCGCATGGCGAGCAGGACCAGGCCGATGATCGCGTAGACGCTCAGGATGTCGCCCGTGATCAGGAAGACGCCGTGCAGTGCCCCGAGCACGAACAGACCGCCGAGCCGCCGCAGCATCCGTGGTCTGAACGCTGCACCGGCTCGCTGCGCCGCCTGCATCTGCAACTGGAAGCTGTACCCGAACAGGAACGAGAACAGCAGGTAGAACTTCATGTCCACGAACACCGACGACAGCCAGTGCACCGAGTGGTCGAGCCAGGAGTCGTACGCCGGATTCTGCGCCAGGTGGATCGGGAACCCGGAGGCGGCGAAGGTGATGTTCACGACCAAGATGCCCAGGAGGGCGAAACCACGCAGCGCGTCGATGTCCTGAATCCGCGTTCGATCGAGTACCTGGCTCATGTACTCCAGCACATCAGGGCAACCCTGAGTGCACAGTCAGGCTGAATCCTCCTCGACGGTGGAGGTAGCTCTACCCTCGAGCATGTGAGCGACTATCGCGACGTCAACCGGGCCAACTGGGACGAGCGGGTGCCGGCGCACGTGGCGTCGCCCAGCTACCACGTCGACGACTTCCTGTCCGACCCGTCGTACCTCAGTGCGGTGGTTCGGTTCGACCGGCCGCGGCTCGGTGACGTCAGTGGGCTGCGCGGCGTACACCTGCAGTGCCACATCGGCACCGACACCGTGTCGCTCGCGCGGCTCGGTGCGCGGATGAGTGCGCTGGACTTCTCGGAGCCGGCCATCGAGCACGGCCGATCGCTGGCAGCGCGGCTCGGGTTGTCGGTCGACTTCCACGTGGCAGATGCCTACGACGCGGTGCCGGTGCTGGGCGCGTCGGCGTACGACTTCGTCTACACCGGGATCGGCGCGCTGTGCTGGCTGCCGGACATCGAGCGCTGGGCCCAGGTCGTGGCCGGCCTGCTGAAGCCGGGCGGCCGACTGTTCGTCCGCGAGGGCCACCCGATGCTGGGCACCCTGGAGCCTGGTGAGCGGTACGCCGACGTGCGATACCCGTACTTCGAGACCGCAGCGCCGAGCGTCGTCGACGAAGGTGGGACCTACGTCGAGACCGACGCCGAGTTCAGCAGTACCGAGACACACGAGTGGAACCACGGGCTCGGCGAGACCATCACCGCCGTACAGACGGCGGGTCTGGTGTTCGACTCACTCACCGAGCACGACAGCGCACCGTGGAACGCCCTCCCCGGCCTGATGACCGAGGACGCCGAAGGTGAGTGGCGCCTGACGGAGAACCCGCACCGCCTGGCCGCCACCTACACCCTTCAGGCCCACAAGCCTCAGTGAGCCCGGCGCTGCTGCACCTTCTGCACTGCCTGCTTGATCTTCTGCTGGTTCTCCGGCTTGCTCAACTCGCGCTGCGCGACCTGAACCAACTTGGCCACGACAGCACCCTTGAGCATCGTCTTCACAAACCCCATCAGGGCCTCCCAACTCTGTTGTCACCGAAACTACCGGTACCCACAACCCATCCCCATGGGTGATCCACCGGAACTGTCCCTGGCATCAGGCACACTAGGAGGGTGCCTGAGTTGCCGGAGGTTGAGTCGCTGGCCGTGTTTTTGCGGGAGCGGGCGGTTGGGCATGCCTTTGTGCGGGCCGACATCACGGCGATCAGTGCGCTGAAGACCTACGACCCGCCGATCTCGGCGATGGTCGGGTTGCTGATCGACGACGTGCAGCGGCACGGCAAGTTCCTGGACATCTCCGCGCAGGGCGTGCACCTGGTGATCCACCTGGCCCGGGCGGGCTGGCTGCGGTGGAAGGACGAGCAGTCGACCGGCCTGGTGCGCCCGGGCAAGGGTCCGATCGCGCTCCGGACGGTCCTGGACGACGGCTCCGGGTTCGACCTGACCGAGGCCGGGACCCAGAAGAAACTCGCGGTGTACGTCGTCCGCGACGTCTCCGAGGTCCCGGGGATCGCACGCCTCGGCCCGGACCCGTTCACGCTGTCGCTCGAGGACTTCGGCGAGATCCTGAAAGGCCAGGGTCGCGTCCAGCTCAAGGGCGTCCTGCGGAACCAGTCCGTGATCGCCGGCATCGGCAACGCGTACTCCGACGAGATCCTGCACGTCGCGAAGATGAGCCCGTTCAAACCGGCGTCGAACCTGTCCGACGACGAGCTCGAGACGTTGTACGACGCGATGCGCGAAACCCTCAAGGACGCGGTCGACCGCTCCGCCGGCCTCGCCGTACAGGACCTGAAGTCGGAGAAGAAGTCCGGTCTGCGGGTGCACGGCCGCAAGGGCCAGAAGTGCCCGGTCTGCGGAGACATCGTCCGCGAGGTGAGCTTCGCCGACTCCTCCCTGCAGTACTGCGCGACCTGTCAGACCGGCGGCAAACCGCTGGCCGACCGGAGGTTGTCGAAGCTGCTCAAGTAGGTTCCCGCCCATGCGGAAGATCTACGTGGCAGCACACGTCTACATGATTCTCGGACTGATCAGCGGGCTGTTCTACCGCGAGTTCACCAAGCTGAACGACTTCACCGGCGACTCGCAGCTCAGCGTCGTCCACACGCACATCCTTGCGTTGGGCATGCTGTTCTTCCTGATCGTGCTCGCGCTCGAGAAACTCTTCACCCTGACCGCGGGCAAGCTCTTCACCGCGTTCTTCTGGGTCTACAACGCGGGCCTCGCGCTCACCGTCGGGCTGATGATCGTCCGCGGCTCGATGACCGTGCTCGGCCACGAGCCCGGCGCCGCCCTCGACGGCATCTCCGGCCTGGGCCACATCACCATCACCCTCGGCCTGATCTTCTTCTTCGTCAACCTCGGCAAGTGCCTGCCCGCCAAGGAGGAGGCGTCCCTCTCAGAGGTCCACGACGTACGGCGATGACGCCGAGCGCCGGCCCGCGTCCAGGCGCACTCGCAGTTCGCGTGCACCGGCCGGGCCGGCGATCCGTGTCGCCCATCCGATCGACCGGCCCGGGTCGAGACCGTCGAACGTCCACGCCTGCTTGCTCGCGGACCAGCCCGCCGGGAGGGGGAGCTCGACTTCGCCACGTGCCGGGGTCCGGCCGAAGTTCGTCACGACCACGGTGAGTTCGTCGCGGCCGGGGTGGATCGAGGCCAGCACTGTGCCGACCGGTGCGACGAGCACCCGCCGTACGCCGGCCGGCACAGGCAGCGGAAGGACGCGGAGTTCGGGCATCGGGAACGGGCCGATCGTGGTCCGGGTCAGGTCGTGACCGGTCACGCTGTACCTGCGACCGGCCAACCGGATCTGGTGCCGGGTGTCGGCATCGATCAGGCCGAAGAACCGTACGGCGACATCGGTGGCGCGGCGGGCGACGAGGTGGGCCGGCGTACCGGTCGGAGTCAGGTCCCAGACGCCGTCCGCGTTGGCGGTGACGGTGTCGGGCGGGACGATCCGCAGCTTGCCCTGCAGCGCGACGCGGACCACCGGTGGCTCACCCGCCTCCGGCAGCCGGACGACCAGGTCGTCACCGTCGCGGCGCCAGGTGAGCGCCTTCCCGGTGTGGTCCTCGACGACGTGCCGTGGCGTGGTCGCGAGGCCGGGCAGACGTACCTCGTGGTCCGGTGGCCGGCAGGCGATGCGGAGCAGGAGCAGCTCGCGACTCCGCAGGATCGCCTCGCCCCAGGGTTGCGGCTCGAACTCCCCCGGGATCCCCTGAATCAGTGCCACCGCAGCCTCCTTCGAGCCACGGTCCGAAATCCGCCGTCCGCTGTCAACGCCTTATCCGGACTCCGGGCAACCGCCTCGCCCCGGGTCTGACATGCTTGGGGCATGTTCCGGAACCAGGAGATTCCTTCGGTCGTGGTGGCCGAGCTCGACGACGACCTGCTGGCGGAGGCGTTCGTGCTCGACGTGCGGGAGCCGGACGAGTGGGACCGCGGTCACATCGAGGGCGCCACGCACATCCCGCTCGGCGAGCTCCAGGAGCGCGTGGGCGAGGTGCCGCTGGACCAGAAGGTGCTCTGCGTGTGCGCGGTCGGCGGCCGTTCCGGCATGGCCACCCAGTTCCTGAACCAGCTCGGCCGCGAGGCGATCAACCTCGACGGCGGCATGCACGCCTGGCAGACCTCCGGCCGCCCGGTCAGCACGAACTGAGAAGAAAACCTTCCACACGGTGATCGCAGGGGTTACTTTGTCACCGGTCGGTTGATCGGCGTACACCTGCGGCTCATGAGGCGGTAGCGCGCGCGGCGTCGGATGACCGCGTCCGTCCACCGTGGGGAGGCTCCTGTGTCGCTCATCCGTCCCTTGACCACAGCGATCGGCGTAGGTGGCCTGTTGGCCGGCGTCCTGGTCAGTCCAGCTGCAGCCGAAACGACTGCAGGCATCCCGGACGCCGCGATCGCCGAAACCGGCGTACTGACGTCCCGTGACGACAGTCCGGTCGCGCCAGGCGTGAACTACACCTCGTTCGAGCGTCTGGACGCGAAGGGCTGGCAGCGCGGGGACATCCTCGACACCGACCTGGACAAACACGGTGTGACCGTCGACCTGGTCAACACCGGCAAGGTCTCCGGCGGTCAGCCGCTCAGTCAGCAACTGGCCCGCAAGGGCGCGATCGCCGGCGTCAACGGCGACTTCTTCGACATCAACGACACGACAGCGCCACTGGGTGTCGGGGTCGAATCCGGCAAGTTGCTGAACGCGCCCGACGCCGGCCACAACGACACCGCGGTGATCGGCAAGGACGGCCTCGGCAAGATCGCCGAGCTCTTCCTGCAAGGTACGGCGACCGATCTCAGCCGACCCGACGACGCCACCAAGCTCGAGCTGACCAACCTCAACTCGCCGACCGTCAACGCCGGCGGCATCGGCCTCTACACCCCGGAGTGGGGCGATGCGGCCCGGACCCGGACCGTGGACGGCCTGCCGACCGTGCGCGAGGTGATCCTTCGCGACGGTGTGGTCGTCTCCTCGGTCACCACTCCGGCCACTACCCCGTTGGCAGCCAACGAGCAGGCGCTGATCGGCCGCGAGGCCGGCGCCGACGCGCTCACCGCGTTCGAGGTGGGCGACAAGGTCGGCGTCGAGTACGGCCTGCGCCCGGACGCGGGTGAGGTGGCTGCCGCCGTCAGCGGCAACTACCAGCTCGCGAAGGACGGCAAGGTTCCGGACACGGTGCCCGACGCCGACCTCGCGCCGCGCACCGCGATCGGGTTCGACGCCGACGGCAGCCGGATGATCCTGCTCACCGTCGATGGCCGCGCGACCGGTTCGCGGGGTCTGTCGCTGAAGGAAATGGGCCAGCTGATGATCAGCCTCGGGGCTGACGACGCGCTCAACCTGGACGGCGGCGGCTCCTCCACGATGCTCGCGCGGACCCCGGGCAAGGCCGCGCCGGAGGTCGTGAACGACCCGTCCGACGGCGGCGAGCGGCTGATCCCGAACGGACTCGGCCTGGTCCCGGTCAAGGGCTCCGGCCAGCTCAAGGGCTTCCGTGTCGAGGCCGTCGGCACGTCCGAGGAGAGCCCCGACACCGACCTCTCCCGCAGCTCCCGCGTCCTCACCGGACTCAGTCGAGTCCTCACCGCCACGGGCCACGACGAGACCTACGCTCCCGCGACCGGTACGCCGTTCTGGTACGCCGGCAGCAACGTCCGCGTCGACCAGAACGGTGTAGTCACCGGCCGCCGCGCCGGTGACGCGATCGTCACCGCGACCCGTGGTGCGGCGAACGGAAGGTTCCCGATGACAGTCCTCGGTACGCCGACCCGCCTGGCGCCCTCGACCCGGCAGGTCTCGCTCGCCGACGCCGCCGCCAAGGGCTTCTTCGAGGTCGACGGGTGCGACGCCGACGGGTTCTCGACCTGGATCGAGCCGCGCGACGTCAAGCTCAGCTACGACCCGGCACTGGTGAAGATCGTTGCGAAGGGCAATGGTTTCGAGGTCAACGCGGTGAGCGGAGAGGCCGTCTCGGCCGTCGTGACCGCGACCGTCGGCACGCTGAGCACGCAGCTAAGCGTCACGGCCGGCCTGACCAGCACGGTGGTCGACGAGCTCGACGACGTCACCAAGTGGGCAGCGAACGCCGTACCGGCCGGGAAGGCGACGGCATCCCTGTCCGCTGCGGAAGGGCATGACGGCGGGCAGGCGATCGCGCTCGACTACTCGCTGACGGGCAGCACTGCCACGCGCGCGGCGTACCTCTCGCAGACTCCGCAGCAGACGCTGCCGGGACAGCCGCAGAAGCTCGGCGCCTGGGTGTACGGCGACGGCAAGGGCGCCTGGCTGCGCGCCAACGCGTACGACGCCGCCGGTGGTACGGCGCAGACCCTCAACCTGGCTCCCACCGTCGACTGGACCGGGTGGAAGTACGTCGAGGCGGACATCCCGCCCGGGCTGGCGATGCCGCTGCGCTTCTGGCGGATCTACGTTGTCGAGACCTCGCCGACCCGGCAGTACGCGGGCCGGATCGTGGTCGACGATCTGACTGTCCGCAGCGCGCCGCCGGTGACGATGGACCCGCCGGCGAAGGTGATCGACCCGATGGTCGTGACCGACGGGACCGTGACCACGAGCGGTCGCTGGCGCTTCGCGGTGATGTCCGACGCGCAGTTCACCTCCGACGACCCGAACTCGGACTACGTGAAGCAGGCTCGCCGGACGATCCGCGAGGCGCTCGCCCAGAAGCCCGAGTTCCTGGTGATCAACGGCGACTTCGTGGACCGGGCGTTCGGACCGGACATCGCGCTGGCCAAGCAGATCATCGACGAGGAGGTGGCCGGCAAGGTGCCGGTGCACTACGTGCCGGGCAACCACGAGACCTACGGTCCGGGCGACCTGTCCGAGTGGAAGAAGGTCTTCGGCAACGCGACCAGCACGTTCGACCACTTGGGCACCCGGTTCGTACTGCGGGACTCGTCGCTCGGATCGCTGCGGGCCGGAGGATTCGACCAGATCCTCGATCTCCGCAAGCAGCTCGACGACGCGGCGACGAACAAGTCGATCCGGAACGTCGTCGTGATGGCGCACCACCCGATCGACGACCCGTCGCCGACCCAGAACTCGCAGCTCGGTGACCGCAAGGAAGCCGCGATGATCGTGAAGTGGCTGGCCGATTTCCGCGCCTCGACCGGCAAGGGCGCGGCGTACATGGCGGCGCACGCGGGCACGTTCGCCGCGACCCGGACCGACGGCGTACTGCTCCCGCTGACCGGCAACTCCGGCAAGAGCCCCGCGGCGGCACCGGACGCCGGCGGCTTCACAGGCTGGGCACTGGTCGGAATCGCGACGACACCCAGCTCGTCGGCGCACCCGTGGTTCCAGGTCGAGCTGCGACCACACGTCGATTCCCTCGAGCTGACCGCGCCGACATCCCTGCGTCGCGGTGAGACCGGCACGGCCGCGGCAACCGTCGTACAGGAGAGCCGTCGGGTACCGGTCGCGTTCCCGGTGTCGGCTGACTGGTGGGGCTCGTCCACCCTGCACATCGGTCCGGCGAAGACGGCCCCGTTCTGGGCGGTCGCCTCCTATGACCCGTCCACCGGCGTGGTGACCGCACTACGCCCTGGCACGGCCCAGCTGGGTGTAACGGTGAACGGGGTCTCCAAGAGCTCGACGCTGCAGGTCGGTTGGTAGCGTCGGCGGCGTGACTGACGTGGTGGTGCCGCAGCGGCTGCGGAGCGGGGACCGGGTTGCTGTAGTGGCCCCGTCGGGGCGGGTGGACGCTTCGCGGCTCGACGCCGGAGTGGTCCACCTCAGGTCCTGGGGCCTCGAGGTGGACGTGATGCCGTCGGTGCTGGCCGGGCACGAGCGGTTCAAGTACCTGGCGGCCGACGACAAGGCCCGTGCAGAAGACCTGCGGAACGCCTGGCTGGACCCGCGGTACGCCGCGGTGTTCTGCGCACGTGGTGGGTACGGCGTGCAGCGGATGCTCGAGTACGTCGACGTCGACGAGCTGGTCGCCGTACCGAAGTGGTTCGTCGGGTTCAGTGACATCACCGCGCTTCACGAGCCGCTGAACGCACGTGGTCTCGTGACGCTGCACGGGCCGATGGCTGCTGCTGTGGAGCAGCTGGACACAGATGCAGGGCGTGAACGGCTGCGGGCGCTCCTGTTCGAGCCAGAAACCGTCACAGACCTGCTCGCACCAGCTGGGGCACGCACCGTGGTGAACGGCGTCGCCGAGGGTCTGCTGCGCGGAGGCAACCTGGCGTTGCTGGCGGCAAGCATCGGTACGCCGACCTACGCGCCGCCGGTGGGTGTCGTCGTACTCGAAGAGGTCAACGCGGAGGCATACCAAGCCGATCGGCTGCTCACTCAGCTGCTGCGTGCCGGGTGGTTCGAGCAGGTGACCGGTCTGGTCATCGGTGACTTCAGCAAGGGCGGCGAGGGACTCGACGACACCATCCGCGAGCGGCTCGAGCCACTCGGCGTACCGACGGTGGAGGATGCGGCGATCGGACATGAGGCGCTGAACCTCGCCGTACCGCTGGGACTGCCGGTACGGCTCGACGCGACCGCCGGGTCCCTTATACCAAGTGGTCTCGCAGGAAACTGAACGCCTGCGGGTACGCGTCCAGGCGGTTCGTGAGCTTGGCCAGACCGTGGCCCTCGTCCGGGTAGACCAGCAGCTGGCACGGCACGCCGCGCTTCGTCAGAGCGTCCGTGATCTGCTCTGCCTCCGACAACGGGACCCGTGGGTCGTTGGCACCGTGGATGACGAACAGCGGCGCCCGGATGTCGTCGACCCGGCTGAGCGGACTCGCCGACTCCAGGAACTCCCGGTCCGTCGCCAGGTACCCGTACTCGCGCTCCCGCATCGCCCGGCGGTAGTCCGAGGTGTTCTCCAGGAACGTCACCAGCGAAGCGATTCCGACGATGTCCACGCCGGCCGCCCACAGGTCCGGCTGGAACGCGACACCGGCCAGCACCATGTACCCGCCGTACGAACCGCCCCAGAGCGCTGCACGCTGCGGGTCGCCGTCGATCGTCGGCAGCCACGCGTTGATCGCGGCCAGGTCCTTCACCGAGTCCAGCCGCAGCTCACGGTCGTCCAGCGAGTACCAGCGCTTGCCGTAGCCGGCCGAACCGCGGACGTTCGGTACGACGACTGTGTGACCCTCACCGGCCAGCGCCGAGATGATCGGGCTCCAGATCCGCATCGCGGCGCCTTCTGGACCGCCGTGCACATGGACCACGGTGGACCCCAGGCTCGGACCGGTCGGCCGGAACACGAACACCGGCACCTGCTCTCCGTCGAACGACGGAACACGCATGCTCTCCGGGTGCTGCAGCTCAGCCGGAACCTCCACCGGGCGTAGCGCAGTCAATTCACCGCCCGGCACGAACCGGTACACGGTCGGCGGGACGACCGGGGAGTTGTAGGTGATCGCCGCGAACGAGCCGTCCGGCGACCAGATCGGGTCCGGGGTGGCGTACTGCAGCCCCGCGCAGCCACCGGCGGGCAGGCCGACCGGAGCGATCGCCGACCCGTCCTCCAGCCGATGCAGCGCCAGGGCGACCTCGCCGTCCTCCAGTACGCCGACCAACAGGTGCTCGCCGTCCGGTGAGGGCCACCCGGCGAGGTCGCGGTCGTCGTCTGCCAGGAGTTCGCTCCACGCTGCGGTGCTGACGTCGTACCGGCGGATCGCCATCCGGTCGCGGTCGGCGTTGCTCGACACCAGGAACGCGGACGAGTCGGGCAGCCAGGCGACCGGCCCTTGGTCGTTGTGCGCGTCCTCCGCGGTGGGCTCGGTGACGGTGCGGCTCGATGTCTCGAGCAGGAGCAGTTGCCTCGAGTTCGCCGGGCTGCTCGCCTTCGAGAGGACGACCCACTTGTCGTCCGGCGACGGGTCGACGCCCATCACCCAACCGCCGCCGTCGTACAGGACGGTCTCGCGGCCGGTGGCCAGGTCATGGGTGACCAGGTCGAAGTCCACGCCGTTGCGGCGGTTCGTCGTGTAGAGAACACTGCCGGCCCGAGCTGCGACGAGGTGGTGGATGTATTCGGCGTCATGGACCAGTGGGGTCAGTGTGGGCAGACCGGGTTCGTCGAGGTCGAGCAGCGACAGCTGACCGCGCTCGTCGCCGCCTGTGTCGTGCTCGACGACCACGCGGCTGCTACCCGGAACGAACCGGGCGCCGCGGCACGTGTCGTCGAGATCGGTGAGTGCACGCCAGGTGCCGTCCGGGTCGACCTCGTTGACCTGACGGGTGCCGGTGTCGTCGTACAGGACCAGCATGCGGCCGTCGTCGTCGACGTCCAGGGCCATGGTGGTGGGCAGAGAGAAGAGCGTCGTCAGCAGCACGCCTTCATCCTCACACGACCAGGGGGTGTCCGACGGTGCTCCGCCGGACACCCCCGCGCGTTATCGGTCGCCGTGCCAGGAGTGCCAGAGCGCGGCGTACGCGCCTTGCGCATCGACCAGTTCGTCGTGGCCGCCCAGCTCGACGATCTTGCCGTCCTCGACGACCGCGATCACGTCGGCGTCGTGCGCGGTGTGCAGCCGGTGCGCGATCGCCACCACGGTCCGGCCCTCCAGCACGGTCGCCAGCGACCGCTCCAGGTGCCGGGCCGCGCGCGGGTCCATCAACGAGGTCGCCTCGTCCAGGACCAGCGTGTGCGGGTCAGCAAGCACCAGACGTGCCAGCGCGACCTGCTGCGCCTGCGCCGGTGTCAGCGAGACCCCACCGGAACCCACCTCGGTGTCCAGCCCGTTGTCGAACCCGGCCACCCAGCCGTCGGCGTCGACCGACCGCAGTGCCGCCCACAGGTCCGCGTCGGACGCGTCCTGCTTGGCCAGCCGCAGGTTGTCCCGCACGCTGCCCACGAACACGTGGTGCTCTTGGTTGACCAGGGCAACGTGACTACGCACCTGCTCGGCTGACATCCGGTCCAGCGCCGCACCACCCAGGGTGATCTCACCGACGCGTGGCGAGTAGATGCCGGCCAGCAAACGACCCAGCGTCGACTTGCCCGCACCGGACGGCCCGACGAGCGCCACGCGGGCACCTGGCTCGACCGTCAACGTGACCCCGTGCAGTACGTCGCGGCCCTCCAGGTACCCGAACCGCACGTCGTCGGCCAGCACCGTCCGCCCGTCCGGCTCGTCCTCGCTCGTCGTCGCCTCGGTCTCCACCTCACGGACGCCGACCAGCCGTGCCAACGACACCTGTGCCACCTGCAACTCGTCGTACCAGCGGATCATCATGTTGACCGGCTCGACGAGCATCTGGATGTACAGCGCACCTGTGGTCAGCGCACCGACCGTCAGCCAGCCCTGGATCGCGAAACCGCCACCGATGACCAGTACGGCGGCCAACGCGACCGTGTGGGTCATGTTGATCACCGGGAACAGGATCATCCGCAGGTACAGCGTGTACCGCTCCCAGGCGACCCACTGGCCGATCCGGGTGTCGCCACCGGCGATCCGGCGGGCGCCGAGCCGGTGCGACTCGACGGTCCGGCCGGCGTCGACCGTCTCGGCCAGCGCCGACGCGACCGCGGCGTACCCGGCCGCTTCCGACCGGTATCCCGCTGGTGCACGGCGGAAGTACCACCGGCCGCCGATGATCAGGATCGGCGCCGCGATCACCACGGCCACAGCCAGGGCCGGTGCGGTCACGATCAGCGCGCCGATCAGCAGCGACGCCCAGATGATCGCGATCGTCAGCTGCGGTACGGCATCCCGCATCGCGTGCGACAGCCGGTCGATGTCCGTGGTGATCCGGGACAGCAAATCACCCGTCCCGGCGCGCTCCAGCACGCCCGGCGGCAGTCCGACCGCGCGGACCAGGAAGTCCTCACGGAGATCCGCGAGCATCTCTTCGCCGAGCACTGCTCCGCGCAGGCGCGTGAGCCGTACGAACACCGTCTGCACCGCGAGGGCGATGACGAAGCCGATCACGACGTACGGCAGGTCGACGTCGGTGTGGCCCTCGGAGAGCTTCTGTACGACGTTGCCGAGCAGCCACGGCCCGACCATGCCGCTCAGCGCCGCTACCGCGTTCACCAGCGTCAGCCACAGGAACTGGCGCCGGTGCCGGCGGAACAGCTCCTTGATGTAGGCACGGACGGTCGCGCTACTGGCCACCGGGAGCCGCACTACCTCCTGCGGGGCTGCCGGGTCGTACTCCGGGCGCTTCACGCGAACTCCTCGAACGTCGGTTCTTCTTCACGGGTCACAACGGCGCGGTACCGCGCGTTGGTGTGCAGCAGCTCGTGGTGCGTGCCGACCGCGTCGACGCGGCCTTCCGGCACGAACACGACGCGCTCCGCCCGGTCCAACATCAGCGGACTGGACGTGAACACCACCGTGGTCCGGCCGGCGCGCAGCAACTGCAGACCGTCCGCGATCCGCGCCTCGGTGTGCGCGTCGACCGCACTGGTCGGCTCGTCGAGCACCAGCACCTGCGGGTCGACGTACAGCGAGCGAGCCAACGCCACCCGCTGCCGCTGGCCACCGGACAGGGACCTGCCGCGCTCGGTCAGCACCGCGTTCATGGCGTCGGACTCACCAGCAGGCAGCGTCTGCCGCAGTACGTCGAGGATGTCCGCGCACTGCGCCGCGTCCAGTGCTGTCTCGGGTGAGACCGCACCACTGGCCGGTACGTCGAACAGCTCGCGCACCGTCCCGGACAACAGGACCGGGTCCTTGTCCTGCACGAGTACGACGGTGCGCGCCGACTCCAGCGGGATGTCGTCCAGCGCGACGCCGTCGAGCAGCACGGACGCCTCGTCCGTGGCTGACGGGCTGTGGCCACCCAGACGGTCGGCCAGCAGACCGCCCTGATCCGGGTTGCCGCAGACGACCGCGGTGAAGCTTCCGGCCGGGACATGCAGCCCGGTGACCGGGTCGAGCACGTCGCCCTCCGGCAGCTGGGCCGCAGCGGTCCCCTTGGTGGCGTCGGTCCGCTGCAACGACAGCACGCGCGCGGCCCGGCGCGCCGACACCTTCGAGAAGATGAACGCGCTCGCGGTCTCCTCGAACGTCTGCAGCGGCACCAGCATGAACGTGATGAAGCCGTATGTCGTGACCAGCTCGCCGACCGAGATGTGGCCGGACGTCACCAGCCGGACACCCATCCAGACGACGAGCACCAGGAACAGCCCGAACAGCAGCACCTGCAGGGCCGCGATCAGCGACCACATCCGGGCACTGCGGACCGCACTGCTCCGGTACTCCTGTGAGGCGTCCCGGTACCGCTCCAGGAACAGCTGCTCACCGCCGATACCGCGCAGCACGCGCAGACCGGCGACGGTGTCGGCGGCCAGCTCGGTCGCCCGGCCGCCCTTGGCCCGCTGCTCGTCCGCGCGGCGCTCCGCGGGACCCATCAGCGGGACGATCGAGAACGCGAGCACCGGTACGGCGACCGCGACCACCAGACCGAGCTGCGGTTCGTACAGCAGCAGGCCGATCACGACCGCGAAGCAGGTCAGCAGCGCGGCCACGAACCGGCCGAGGACCTCGACGAACCAGCCGATCTTCTCGACGTCGCCGCTGCTCACGGCGACCACCTCGCCGGCGGCGATCCGGCGGGTCAGCAGCGAGCCCAGCTCCGCGGCCTTGCGGAACAGCAGCTGCTGCAGGCGGGACGCCGTACTGATCCAGTTGGTCACCACGGCCTTGTGGAAGTACGAGTCGGCGCCGGCCTTGGCCGCGCCGAAGGCGAGCAGCAGGGCACCGGCCAGCATCAGCTTGGGCCAGGACAGGTCGATCGCCGCCTGAACGGCGAGACCCACGGCGACCGGAGCGGCGGCGATGCCGCCGAAGTACACGAGGCCCCAGAACACTGCGAGGGCCTGCCCACGCAGTTGCTGGTGCTCCAGCCAGAGGATGAGTCGGAGGCCGGATCGGGTGTCGGGCACACCCGGATCGGCGAACGGGACAAGGCGCAAAGACATGACGTCTCACAAGGAGGCATAGAGGGGTGGAAAGAAGGCACCTGACCAGGCGAACAGATCAAGCCTAGGCGGCCCCGCCGACAGTCCGTCAAACCGTTTTCCCGGACACCCGGGAACCGTTTCCAGACCCGGTAGTAAAGTCTTCAACAGACGAAGGGAGCCGGGTGGAGGAGCTGACGCGGGGGCGGCGGCTGCTGGTGCTGGCGATCTGTTGCTCCAGCCTGTTCATCGTCGGTCTGGACTCGACGATCGTGAACCTGGCGCTGCCGGCGATCCGGTCCGAGTTCGGGGCCTCCGTCGCGAAGCTGCAGTGGACGATCGACGCCTACACGCTGGTGCTGGCCAGTCTGCTGATGGTCTCCGGGTCGACGGCGGACCGCGTCGGGCGGCGACGGACGTTCCAGGTCGGGCTGGTGCTCTTCGGGATCGGGTCGTTGCTGTGCGGAGTCGCGACGAGCGTCGACCTGCTGATCGCGTTCCGGGTGCTGCAGGCCGTCGGCGGGTCGATGCTGAACCCGGTGGCGATGTCGATCATCACGAACACCTTCACGGATCCGCGCGAGCGTGCGCAGGCGATCGGCGTGTGGGGCGGTGTGGTCGGGCTGAGCATGGCGGTCGGGCCGGTCGTCGGCGGGTCGCTCGTGGACGCGGCCGGGTGGCGTTTCATCTTCTGGATCAACGTGCCGGTCGCGGTGGCCGCCGTACTGATGACTGCGTTCTTCGTGCCCGAGTCGCGGGCCGCCGTGCCGCGGCGGATGGATCCGGTCGGGCAGGTGCTCGTCGTACTGCTGCTGGGTGGTCTGACGTACGGGATCATCGAGGGCCGGTCCGCCGGGTGGGGGTCGCCGCTGATCATCGGATGCTTCGTCGTGTGCGTGGTCGCACTGGCGACGCTCGTGTACTACGAACGTCGTCGGGAGCAGCCGCTGCTGGAGCCACGATTCTTCCGGAGTGCACCGTTCTCCGGTGCCACGCTGATCGCGGTGTGCGGGTTCTCGGCGCTGTCGGCGTTCCTGTTCCTCAACTCGCTCTATCTGCAGTCGGTGCGTGGTTTCACCGCGCTGCACGCCGGTCTGCTCACGCTGCCGATGGCTGCGATGACCGTGGTGTTCGCACCGGTGTCCGGTTGGCTGGTCGGTCACAGAGGTCCGCGGGTACCACTAGTGGTGGCCGGCACCATGCTGACGGCGTCCGGCCTGCTTCTGTCCCGGCTGACCACTACTACCGCCACCGTGCATCTGCTGATCAGCTACCTGGTCTTCGGACTCGGCTTCGGCATGCTGAACGCACCTATAACCAATGCCGCCGTCTCCGGCATGCCACGGGCCCAGGCAGGTGTAGCCGCAGCCATCGCCTCCACCAGCCGCCAGGTCGGCGCCTCTCTGGGCGTCGCTGTCGCCGGCACCGTCCTCACCGCTCGCCTGGTCGGCTCCTTCGAAACAGGTTTCGTCAGCGCCGCCGAGCTCTGCTGGTACATCATCGCGGGCTGCGGAGCCCTGGTCCTTGTCCTCGGCGTGATCACCACGAGCCGCTGGGCTCGCAGTACCGCGGAGGCGCTTGTCAAAGATCCCGGTGCTGCTCCGACCAGGTGACATGACAAACAACAAGATCGTGGTCTCGGTGCAGGCGTCGCTGGACGGCCGGGTAGCGGCGGAAGGCGGCGCACTCGACTGGATGCAGGTGAAGGACGAGTTGCACGCGCACTTCGTCGACGTACACCGGACGGCGGGGATGTTCGTTTACGGGCGGAACACCTACGACGGCATGGCCGGGTACTGGCCGACCGCCGAAGGGGCACCGTTCCTGGTGGAGTACGGCAAGGTCTGGACGGAGATGCCGAAGCTGGTGTTCTCGCGGACACTCGAGTCCGCGGACTGGAACACGACCGTGGTCCGCGAGCTCGATGCGCTCGAGGAGTACCGCAGGACCGCCGATGGCGACCTCTATGTGATCGGTAGCCCGCAGCTGGTCACCGCACTGGCCGATCGGGACCTGGTGGACGCCTACGAGATCTACGTGCACCCGGTGGCGCTGGGACATGGACCGTCGATCCTCGAGGGGTTGTCGTCGCGGCAGGGTCTGACGCTGACCGGTGCTCGGACCTTCGACGGGAACGTGGTCAAGCTGGATTACTGCCGCTAGCTCTCGACCAGCCCGGCGCGGGTCAGGGCCTTGAGGCGGCCGCGGAGGATCTTTTGCCGGCGCTCCTCATCGGGGAACAGCTCCAGGTAGACAGGTCCCTTGGCGGCGAGTAGGTCGTCGTCGAGGCGTCGTACTGTGCCGGCCGGGGCCCGGTGCGTCATTGCTGCCTGCACTGCTTCGCTGTCGATATCTGTGAGCAGTTCGGTGAGCTGCTCCTCCGTGGTGATGCCGAGGCGGTGCAGGATGCCCAGGATCCAGGCGTAGTGCGTGGTCTTTGCGTGCGGCGCGTCCGGGTAGCGGCGGGTCAGGTACGTCGTCAGCGTGCCCGTCGTGAGGTCCAACGGCGCCTTGTCCGACGCGGTCGCGGCCACCTCGCGGTACAGCCGGTCGATCTCGGTGAACTCGTTGTCGGCGAGCTCCATCAAGGCGGCGGCCAGCAGGAACCGCCGGTCGAACTCGGGCTTGCGGTCCGGCGGGATGTCCAGCTTGTACCGGATGTCGTGCTCGAACTCCGCCCACGCGTGCTGGACCGCCGTCCGGACCTGGATCTCCATCACCAGATTCTTCAGTACGGCGTACTCCGGCAGCTCCCGGCGGTGCTCGTTCAGCCGGACCAGGTAGTGCTTGCTGGCGTACCCGAAGACGCCCTGCGCCCGGGTGTGCGCGCCCATGTCGGTGTGCTCGACGATCTCGAACTCTTCCTCGATCACCTCGCAGACCCGGTCCACCGCCTCCACCAGGAACGTGATGACACGGGCCGCGACCAGGTCGGTGATCTGGTTCAGCGGGTCGTCGTACTTGGGTCTGGTGGGGTCGTCGGGATGCGGCTTCGACGCCTTCGCGAGGAACGACTCGGGATCCTTGGCCCGCGCGGTGGCGGTCAGGTAGTTGATGCCTTCCTCTTCACCGATCAGCTCGTTGATCAGCGCCTCGAGCTTGCGTGCGCCGCCGACGTACTGCTGGTGCACCCGCTCGTACAACGCACCAGCCTGCGGAACCCACTCCACCATGGGCGGAACCCTAGTGCTCTTGAGGTCGCTCGTGGTGTCTATTGGTTTCTAGTGATTTCGCTAGAAAGATGTAGAGACCTGTCGCGACACGCTCTGGTCCTTGATCGGTCAATCTACGGAAAACGCTAGACGGCCTCATACAGTGAAAGCATGGATCCGATCCGGAATCCCTATGCGCCCGGCGCCGGTCAGCGGCCGCCTGAGCTGGCCGGACGCGACACCGAGGTGCGGCAGTTCGAGGTAGTGCTCGAACGGGTCGCGGCAGGCAGACCGGAGCGGAGCTTGGTGCTCAGCGGCCTCCGGGGCGTGGGTAAGACGGTTCTGCTGAACACACTGCGCTCGCAGGCGATCAAGCGGGCGTGGGGCACCGGGAAGATCGAGGCGCGACCGGACCAGAGCATCCGGTTGCCGATCGCGCAGGCGCTGCACACCGCGATGCGGGAGCTGGGGCACCGGCACCGCGACGACGAGAAGGTCGACCAGTTCAGCGCCGTACTGAAGGCCTTCGCGTTGCGTACGGCGGCGAACGACCGGAAGGGGATCCGCTGGCATCCGCCGGTGGACGTGGCCGCCGCAAAGGGCCGGGCTGACTCCGGTGACCTGGAGATGGATCTGATCGAGCTGTTCACCGACGCCGCGGACCTGGCGGGTGACCTGACGGTCGGGGTCGGGCTGTTCATCGACGAGATGCAGGACATCAGTTCGGACGACCTGTCCGCGCTGTGCGCCGCGTGTCACGAGATCTCGCAGCAGAGCGCGCCGCTGGTCGTCGTCGGCGCGGGCCTGCCGCATCTGCCCGCCGTACTGTCGGCCAGCAAGTCGTACTCCGAGCGGCTGTTCCGCTACATCCGTGTGGACCGGTTGGCGCGGGAGGCGTGCGACCGGGCGCTGATGGTGCCGGCAGAGAGCGAAGGCGTGCAGTACGACGAGGAGGCGCTGGACGAGCTGTACGCGCAGACGGACGGGTACCCGTACTTCGTGCAGGCGTTCGCGCACTCGACCTGGGACCACGCGCCGGCCTCACCCATCACCATCAAGGACGTCGCCGTCGCGGGACCCGAGGCGTCCGCCGAGCTGACCGTCGGCTTCCTCGGCTCCCGCTACGAACGCGCGACCCCCGCGGAACGCGAGTACATGCGCGCCATGGCCGAGCTCGGCATCGGAGTCGACGACGGCTCCGTCCCCACCGCCGAGGTCGCCAACACCCTCAAGCGCAAACCCCAGTCCCTCTCCCCCGCCCGCGACGGCCTGATCAAGAAAGGCCTGGTCTTCTCGGCCGAACGCGGCACCGTCGCCTTCACCGTCCCGCACTTCGGGAAATTCCTGCGGACGAGGACGGCTTAACGAAACCGGGCTTTCGTGCTCTGGCAGGTATCGGTAGGGTCGACTGTCATGACCACCCGGCGGAGCGGCCAGCGCGGACACACGTCTGGGCGTCGGCGGAGTGGGCGGCACAGTCGGCGGAAGTCGTACAAGGGGCAGTGGCTTGTAGTGACTGCGTTGGCGGTGCTGGGGACTGCGGTGGTGGCGCACCCGGACGTCGCGCACCGCAACAGCCTGGCGGCGCAGGCGGTTGCAGGGGTCAACGAGGTTGCTCAGGAAGAGCCGGTGACCTCGGTCACGCCCAAGACGACGCCGGTTCCGATTGCCACGCCGACGCAGAAGTTCACCACTCCGTTGCGACCGGCACCGACCCTGACGCGCAAGCCGAAGGGTGCGAAGCCCAACGTCCTGGTGTCGACCGGGAAGCTTGCTGTGGTGCCTGGGCTCAACAAGGCGACCGGTGTGCGCGACAAGATGACGTACCGCGTGGAGATCGAGCAGGGCGTGTCGGTGAACGGTGCCGCGGTCGCGGCGGCCATCCACAAGACGCTGACGGACCCGCGCGGCTGGCAGGCGGTGCACGAGGTGAGTTTCGAGCGGACGGACAGCGTCGACGCCGACCTCCGGATCATCCTCGCGACGCCGACCCTGACCGACAAGCTCTGTCTGCCGCTCGACACCGGCGGTGAGGTCTCCTGCCGCGTCGAGGACCGCGTCGTGCTCAACGCGAAGCGGTGGCTCTACGCGATCCCGGCGTACAACGGGCAGGTCGACCTGTACCGCAGCTACCTGGTCAACCACGAGGTCGGGCACGCGCTCGGCCACGGGCACTCGACCTGCACGACCCCGAAGACCCCCGCGCCGGTGATGATGCAGCAGACCAAGGGGCTGGCCGGCTGCCTGCCGAACGCCTGGCCGACGATCAAGGCCACCTGAGAAACTGGGTACGACGGGAGGGAGCAGGCGATGTCATCACAGGACTTCCCGACGTACGGCAGGGACGAGCAGCCCGAGCAGCAGGGGTCCGGCGAGGAGCATCACTACGCGCCACCCACGCCGTACGGCGGCGCCACGTACGGCGCTGGTCAGCCCACCCCGCCCGAGCAGTTCCCGTATGCGCCGCCGCAGGCCTACGGAACGCAGCCACCGCCGCAGGGCAACCCGGCGTACCACCAGCCCCCGGCCTACCGTCCCGGTGCACCGTACGGCGCTCCGGCGAGCCCGCAGCCACATGAGCTCCCGACGTACGGCCGCGAGGAGCACTCGCGTGACCCGCGGGCCGCTCGGGTCGTCGGCCTGGCCGCGTTCATCGCCGCGATCTACGGGCTACTGGTTGTCTCCGTCCAGCGCGTCGCCCTCCGTGAGATCTCCCAGGCGCCCGGCTCGCCGCTCAATCACCCACTCCGCACGGACGTGCTCGACGCGATCGGCCAACTGCTGCTCGTGGTCGTCGGCACTGCCGCGCTGGTGATGTGGATCCGCGACGTCCTTGCCCGCCACAAGGTCGGTCGCCGGCCCGACCCGGCCGAGCTGGCCGGTCTGCTCCTCGTCGCAGTGTCCGTCATCCCGATCCTTGTCTGGCTGCTCATGGTGTTGTCCACAGGTCTCGGTGCCAGCGACGACGCGGTCCACCGGCTGCCCACGGCGTACGGCTGGGGTGGTTTCGGCCTGCTGATCCTCGCCGTCGGCCTCTTCCTCGGGTACCGCGAGCTGAAGCCCGACGTACCGAACCCTGTCGTCAAGAGCGCTCCTGCCAAGGCTCCCTGGGAGTGAACGCACCTATCGTCCTCGTGCCCGGCCTGGGCCTCGGCCCGGAGTCGTACGCGCGGACGGTCGAACACCTCGTCACGCCGTACCACGTGGTCACTCTGCCCGGGTACGGCGAACCGGCGGGCACCCGTGAGGACCTGCACCCTCGTGCCCTCGCGGTAGCGCTGGCCGGGAAGATCCGCGAGCGGTCCGTGCTGGTCGGCCACTCGGCGAGCTGTCAGATCGTCGTCGAGCTGGCGATCCGCTACCCCGAGCTGGCCCACGCGCTCGTGCTCGCCGCCCCGACCGGCGACATCCGGCTCTCGAGTTGGGTCGACCGCGCGGTCCGGCTCGTCGGCTCCGCCATCCCGGATGCGCCGAAGCTGGTCCGGATCAGTCCGCAATACGCCCGTACGACGCTGCCGTCGATCGCCCGCGCCGGCGAAGCGTCGAGACACCACGACCTGGCCGCAGTCATGCCCCACGTGCAAGCGCCGGTGGTTCTGGTCCGCGGCCGGCACGACCTGCTGTGTACGGCGGAATGGGTCGAACGGCTCGCGGAACTCAGCCACGGCGAGGCCCGCACGCTGGACTCCGGGGCGCACATGCCGGTCGTGACGAACGGGCCGGAGCTGGCCGCTCTCATAGAACGAGCGGCCGCTCTTCCGCACAGTAGCTGACGAGTTAGACTCATCAGCACAAACCTATGCGGGAGCTCGCACCGAGGATGCGCGGGCTGAGAGGGCGACAGCTGGGTCGCCGACCGCCTGAACCTGACCGGGTAATGCCGGCGTAGGGAGTGGGGTCACTCATGACCGACACAGCTGTTCGTCCTGCCAGTACTACCGAGGCGCCGCTCGTCCTCACCACCGATGCGCCGCGCACGCTCGGTTTCTTCGACCAGTTCACGCTCTGGGGCAACTTCGGCATCTCGCTGTTCGGCCCGGTGACCGGTGCGCTCGTGGCGGCGTACACCGGCTCGCTCTGGCAGGGGCTGCTCGCTGTGGTCGTCGGCTGTGGCATCGGCGCGTTGGTGCTCGGCGGTGCCGCCGTGTTCGGGTCGCACACGGGTGCGCCCGCGATGGCGAGTCTGCGCGGTCTGTTCGGCCGCCGCGGTTCGATCGCGCCGACCGTGCTGAACATCGCGCAGAACGTCGGCTGGGCGACGATGGAGATCATCGTGATCTCGCAGGCCGCGGTCGCGGTCACGAGTGAGCGGTGGCGCTGGCTGTTCGTCGTACTCGCCGGAATCATCGCCACCGCGATGGCGGTCCGTCCGCTCGGCAGCGTGAAGATCCTGCGGAAGTTCATGGTCTGGCTGGTGCTGCTCGCGTCGGTGTACCTGTTCGTGCAGGTGCTCAGCAAGCCGACGCACGCATTGCCGCAGGACAGTGTGTTCGGCTTCTGGCCGGCCGTCGACCTGGCCGCTGCCGGTGTCGTGTCGTTCGCGCCATTGGCGGCTGACTACACGCGGCACTCCCGGACCAACAAGGCCGCGTTCTCCGGGTCCGCACTCGGCTACGGCCTGGCGGCGATCGCGTACTACGCGCTCGGTGTCGTCGCTGTGGCAACGCTGCAGACCAACAGCGACGACGTGATCACCGCACTGGTCACACTGCCCGCGGGTGCGATCGCGCTGCTCGTACTGCTGGTGGACGAGGTCGACGAGGCGTACGCGAACGTCTACTCGACCACGCAGTCCGCACACAATCTGATCGGCCACGTCGACCGCCGCTGGATCTCGGTCGCGATCGGCGTGATCGCCACCGGTATCGCGCTGTTCATCGACCTGGGCAACTACACCCAGTTCCTGTACCTGATCGGCTCGGTCTTCATCCCGTTGTTCGCGGTCGCGATCGCGGACTTCTTCGTGGTCAGCAAGATGAAGTGGGACGTCTCCGGTACGGCGAAGTTCCGCTGGCAACCGACCGCCGCGTGGCTGATCGGCTTCGTCGCGTACCAGTTGGTGAACCCCGGAACCGTCTCCGGCTGGTCCCCGTTCTGGACGAAGGTCCAGCAGGCCCTCTTCAACGACCACCCCGTCCCCACCTGGCTCGGCGCGACGTACACCTCGATCATCGTCTCGATGGTGGCTGCTGTGCTTCTCGGCCGGATCGGTCGCCGGCAGGCTGCCTGAGCAGGGCGAGAGCGACCACCGGGAACACGAGCACGGACAGCAGCCCGGCGCAGACCAGAGCGGCGGCGGTGACCGGTGTCATCAGCCCGGTCGCCACGCCGATCTGCGTCGCCGTCACGATGAACGGCAGCGACGTCGCCTGCAGCAGCGCGGTCGCGGCCGTCGCGCGAGCTCCCAGCGTCCGCACCGCGAGGTACGCCGGTACTCCGCGAACCGCTAGCAGCGCTAGCAGGAACAGCGGCACGCGGACGAGTGCGGCGTCGTGCCACGGGCATCCCCCCTCGCGACACAGACCGTTCAACAGGTCAGTGCCGGCCAACGCTCAGGCGTTACAGGAAGCTCGCCCTGCTGGACAACTGACCCGGAGCACGCGGAATACTGGCGGTCATGCTGAACTCCGCACTGCGTAGTCGGGCCGAGTATGCCGAACTCGGTGCCGACGGACTGGCCGCGCGTACGTCGCCCGAGCGGGACGCGCTGATCGTCAAGGCAGTGGAGGAGCTGCTGGAGGGCCGCGAGTCGGTGCTCGACCTGTGCTGCGGGTACGGACGGGTCGCGCTGCCGCTGCGCCGCGCCGGCAAGGTCGTGCGCGGGCTGGACATCTCGCCGAACCTGCTCGAGGCCGCTCGCGCCCGGGCCGCCGAGGAGGACCTCTCGATCGACTGGGCGATCGGCTCGATGACCGATCTGCCGTACAAGTGGGACTCGTTCGACGCGGTGATCTGCCTGTGGACGGCGTTCCACGAGCTGTTCGCGGAGGACGAGCAGATCTCCACGATCTGCGAGATCTCCCGGGTGCTGAAGCCGGGCGGGATCGCGATCATCGAGGGCCCGGTCTGGGGACCGGCGACCGCGGCCGAGATCGCCAACGGGATGCGGCAGGGCCCGGAGCACCGGATCGTCACCACCGAGCACGACGACGACCGCAGCAGCGTGCACTTCATCCACGACGAGATCAGCTACGGCCGCCTCTGCGCGGCCGCCGGCATCACGGACTACAAGGTCTACAAACGCGACTGGGGCGGCCGCCGCCGACTCATCCTCGAGATCCACCAGCCGGCAACCGACTAGTACGACGACCAACCTCGAATCTCTGACGTGTCAGTTTCTCGATTCGAAGACAGTCCCGGATCCCTTGCAGGCAAGGGGAAGCAAAGAAGCAGATCCCCACTCCACATTGGGGATCTGCTCCTTATTTCATCGAGTGTAAATCCATTACCGGAAATTCCGGAAAACTCAGCTTTTTGCTTCGAGATTCAGCAAGAATCGTTTTGCGTCCAGTCCGCCGGCGTACCCGGTGAGGGCGCCGTTCGCGCCGACGACCCGGTGGCAGGGCAGTACGACGCAGACCGGGTTCGCGCCCAGCGCCGTACCGACCGCGCGCGCCGCCTTGGGCCTGTCGATGTCGGCGGCAACGGTTCCGTACGTCGTCGTGGCGCCGTACCTGGTGTGTGTCGGCAGATCCGTCAGCACGAGCCGCTGGAACGGCGTCGCCAGCGCGAGGTCCACCTCCAGATCGAAGGCGTGACGGCTACCGGACAGGTATTCGTCGAGTTGCCGTCGTACGTCGTCCAGCGGCCGAGGCTGCCGTAGTACCCGCGGGGACACGGCCCGGGCGAGCCGCGCGGTCATCGTCTCCTCGTCGCCGAACGAGCTGGCGACGACCCGGCCGTTCGCGATGGCGAGCAGGAGAGTCCCGATCGGGGTGTCGTGCAGTGTGTAGGCGACGTCGGCGTCGGGCAGGACGGGTGGTTTCAGGTCAGTGGTGTCGAGCCGGGTCAGCCGGCTCTCGAGGTCAGTCATCGTGTACTCCGAGTTTCGTGCGCAGGGTCGCCAGCGCGTCGCTGACGAGCCGGCGTGACGCGGCGGGCGTGGTGTCCAGAGCGGCGGCCACGCCGTGGTGGTCCAGGTCGCCGACGTACTTGAGCGTGATCGCGAAGCGTTGCCGCTCCGGGAGTTCGTTGACCGCCCGCCACAGGTCGGGATCCGGCCATGCCGTGGCCTCCGGTCCGTCGACCGCGACCGGCGGCGCCTCGTCCAGCGGGCGCTGCGGTTTCCGCGCCCGGTGTACGTCGGTCGCGCACCGGGCGGTGATGGTGAGGAGCCAGCTGCGCAGGTTCTTCGCCGAGGTCAGCTCCGGATACGCCGCATACGCCTTCTCCCAGGCGCGTTGCGCGACGTCGTCGCCGTCCTGACCGGCCATCGCCCGCGCCAGCCTGGCGACGTCCCGCCAGTGCGCGTCGATCAGCGCCTGGAACGGCGGCAACCCGACCTTCTCCCGAGTCATCACGTAAGTAGAACGCACGGCGCCTGTCGGGTGTGAGTCCGGATTCCGAGATTGTCTAGTTAGCCGATAGACATTGGTGCGAAGATAGCTGACATGACGACGACACTCCTCACCCGCCGTCGCGTCATCGACCTGCTGCGGACGGCGAGCGCCACCTGTCGGTGACCCGTTCTCTTGCTGCCGCCTGCATGAGGCCTGTCTGATCACGCCTCACATCACCTGTGGTCCCTGCCCCGTTCCGAGGGAGAGACATGTCTGTACCTGCCCTGAACCGTCCTGCCCTGGCCGTAGTACCTGACCGTTCCGAGGAGCGGATCGTAGACGCCGACGTCTACCGCTCCGTGTTCCGTCGCCACGCCGCCGGCGTCGTGGTGATCACGGCGGACTCCGGGCACGGCCCCGTCGGCTTCACCGCGACCTCGCTGGTCTCGATCAGCCTGCTGCCGCCGCTGGTCTCGTTCGCGATCGCGACCAGCGCCTCCAGTTGGCCGACCGTGAGTACGGCGAGCAGCGTGGTGATCAACTTCCTGTCCGCCGACCAGCACGCGATCGCCGGCCGGTTCGCCACCAGCGGGATCGACCGGTTCGCCGAACCGACCCGCTGGTCGCGGCTGGCCACCGGCGAACCCGCGCTTGACGACGCCCCCAGCTTCCTCCGCGCGCAGATCGCGCACCGTTTCGCCGTCGGCGACCACTACCTGGTCGTCGCCCGCCTGGCCACCCACACCGAACGTCGTGAGCACGAGCCGCTGCTCTACCACGACGGCCGCTACGCGAAAGCCCACCATGTCTAGAAAACGCCTCTACTCCGCCCTCGCCCTGCTCGCGCTCGTCACCGGCTGCAGCGGCAACGCGGCCGCCGACGGCGCCGCCAAGCTCTCGCTGGACGCTCCGCTCCCGACCTCGGTCCCCGACGGCACGAAGATCGTGGTCGGCGACCCCGCAACCGAAGTCGCGCTCAAGCTGTCCGGTCAGCTCGACAAGGTCTCGAAGTTCGTCCAGTTCGCCAACCTGAGCGGCGGTCCGCAGACCACCGAGGCGTTCCGGGCGCACGCCCTCGACCTCGGCTCGGTCGCCGAGATCCCGCCGATCCACGCGACCTGGACCGGCCTGCAGGTCAAGATCGTCGCCTCCAAGTTCCGCAAGGACCCGCTGAACCACCCGATCTACCAGCTGGGCATCGCGCCGGGCGTCTCGGTCAAGACGCTCGGCGATCTGCGCGGGAAGAAGATCGCGTACAGCCCCGGTCAGGCGCAAGGCGCACTGGTCCTCAAGGTGCTGCAGAAGGCCGGCCTGACCAAGGAGGACGTGAAGCTGGTCGAGCTGCCGAGCACGGGTGACGTCTACTCGAACGCGCTGTCCGGCAAGCAGGTCGACGTCGCCCCGATCGGCGGAGTACAGATCAAGCGCTACCTGGCGAAGTACGGCAAGGACGGGGCCAGCACGATCGCCCACGGCCTGCGCGACGACGCCGGTCACCTCTACGGCCCGGTCGAGTCCCTCGAGGACCCGGCGAAAGCCGCCGCGATCCGCGCGTACGTCGCCGCGTGGGGCGTCGCGCAGGACTGGATCGACAAGCACCCGAAGGAATGGATCCAGGGGTACTACGTGAAGGACCAGGGCCTGACCGAGGCCGACGGGCAGTGGCTCGTCGACAATGCCGGGCACCCGGACATCAGCGCCGACTGGAGCGACGCGATCGAGCGTCAGCAGCAGACCATCGAGCTGCTCGCCAAGGAGACCGGCAACAAGGTGATCCAGGCCAAGGACCTGTACGACCTGCGGTTCCAGAGCGTCGCCGCGGACGCGATCAAGGGAGGCGCCAAATGAGTGCGACCACGCTGCCCGGACTGCGGCCGCGCACGGCCTCGGCCCCCGTCGTACGGCGCCGGCGTCTCGGACCGGGCAAGCCGATCAGGTTCGGGGCCGCGATCGGGCCGGTGCTGCTGCTGGTGGTCTGGAGCATCGGCTCCGCCACCGGTTGGATCGACCAACGAGTCCTGTCCGCGCCGTGGACCGTGGTGACCACGGCCGGCGACCTGATCGCCGACGGCCGCCTGCAGTCGAACCTGTGGACGTCCGCGCAGCGGGCCCTGATCGGTCTCGCGTTCGGCATCGTGCTGGGCGTGGTCCTCGCGCTGATCTCCGGCCTGTCCCGGCTCGGTGAGGCGGTCCTCGACGGGCCGATCCAGATCAAGCGCGCGATCCCGTCGCTGGCGCTGCTGCCGCTGCTGATCCTCTGGCTCGGCATCGGCGAGTCGATGAAGATCGTCACCATCCTGCTCGGGGTGTTCGTGCCGATCTACATCCACACCCACAACGGCCTGCGCACCATCGACAGCCGGTACGTCGAACTCGCGCAGACCGTCGGACTGTCGCAGTGGGAGTTCGTCCGGCGCGTGGTGCTGCCTGGCGCACTGCCCGGGTTCCTGCTCGGGCTGCGGTTCGCGGTCACCGGCGCGTGGTTGTCGCTGGTCGTCGTCGAGCAGATCAACTCCACCAGCGGCATCGGCTACATGATGGAACTTGCCCGCACGTACGGGCAGACCGACATCATCATCGTCGGCCTGGTCGTCTACGGCATCCTCGGGCTGCTGTCCGACGCGGTCGTCCGCCTGATCCAGAGGAGGGCCCTGTCATGGCGACGAACGTTGGCCTCCTGAGCGCGACCGTGCAGGTCCGCGACCTGGTACGCCGGTACGACGAGCGCGCCGTACTGGACGAGCTGGACCTGGACATCGCACCTGGTGAATTCGTTGCCCTGCTGGGAAAGAGCGGCTCCGGGAAGAGCACGCTGCTCCGGGCGCTGGCGGGTCTTGATCACGACGTGGAAGGTTCCGGGGAGCTCGCCGTACCCGCACAGGTCTCGGTTGTCTTCCAGGACTCCCGGTTGTTGCCATGGGCAAGAGTGTTGGACAACGTGGTGCTCGGGATCCCACAGGCTGTGGAGCGGGGCCGCGAGAGTCTCGAAGAAGTCGGGCTGGCCGGTCGCGAGAAAGCTTGGCCGAACGAGTTGTCCGGTGGTGAGCAGCAGCGGGTCGCGTTGGCGCGGTCGCTGGTGCGGGAGCCGGAGCTGTTGCTCGCCGACGAGCCGTTCGGTGCGTTGGACGCGCTGACCCGGTTGAAGATGCACGTCTTGCTGCGGAAGTTGTGCGCGGCGCACCAACCCGCCGTACTGCTGGTGACGCACGACGTCGACGAGGCGATCGTGCTGGCCGATCGGGTGATCGTGCTCGACGCGGGCCGGATCGTCGCCGAGGAGACCATCACGTTGCCGGCGCCGCGGAGTGCGGCCGATCCAGGATTCGCCGCGGTTCGCTCGCGGCTTCTCGACGCCTTGGGAGTCTCGATATGAGTAGGCAGTTGCATCTGAACGCGTTCCTGATGAGCACCGGGCACCACGAGGCGTCGTGGCGGCTGCCGGAGAGCGATCCGTTCGCGAATACCTCGGTGGCGCACTACCAGGCCCTGGCGCAGCTGGCCGAGCGCGGCAAGTTCGACTCGATCTTCTTCGCGGACTCGCCGGTGCTGTTCGGCAACGTCGGGCGGCGTCCGGCCGGTTCGCTGGAGCCGACTGTGCTGCTCACCGCGATCGCGGCGGCCACCTCCCGGATCGGGCTGATCGCCACGGCGTCCACGACGTACAACGAGCCGTTCAACCTGGCACGGCGGTTCGCCAGCGTGGACCACGTGAGCGGTGGGCGTGCGGGCTGGAACGTGGTCACCACGGCTGGTCCGGAGGCGGCGCGCAACTTCAATCTGGCCGACCAGCCCGCGCATGCGGAGCGGTACGAGCGCGCCGCGGAGTTCCTCGAGGTCGCGTACAAGCTCTGGGACTCGTGGCAGGACGACGCCGCGATCGCGGACAAGGCCGAGGGCATCTGGGCGGTCCAGGAGCGGGTACAGCCGATCGACCACGTCGGCCGGCACTTCCAGGTCCGCGGGCCGCTGAACCTGCCGCGATCGCCGCAGGGGCACCCGCTGATCGTCCAGGCCGGTTCGTCCGAGGACGGCAAGGGACTGGCGGCGCGGTACGCCGAGGCGGTGTTCACCGCGCAGCAGACCCTGGAGGACGCGCAGGACTTCTATCGGGACCTGAAGGCGCGTACGGCGGCGCTCGGGCGGGATCCGGAGACGATCAAGATCCTGCCGGGGATCGTGCCCGTGATCGGATCCACGGTCGAGGAGGCCCAGCGCTTGGAGCAGCGGCTGGACGAGCTGATCCGGCCGGAGTACGCGCGGTTGCAGCTCGCGAAGACGCTGCGGGTCGACCCCGAGGACCTACCGTTCGACCAGCAGCTCCCGGCGGATCTGCCCGACGAGGACGAGATCGAGGGCGCGAAGAGCCGGTACACGTTGATCGTGACACTCGCCCGGCGCGAGAACCTGACCGTCCGCGAGCTGATCGGCCGGCTCGGCGGCGGGCGCGGGCATCGCACGTTCACGGGTACGCCGGAGCAGGTCGCAGACGCGATCCAGCACTGGTTCGAGGCCGGTGCGGCCGACGGCTTCAACGTGATGCCGCCGGTGCTCCCGTCCGGCCTCACGACGTTCGTGGACGAGGTGATCCCGATCCTGCAGGCGCGTGGTCTGTTCCGGACCGAGTACACAGGCACGACGCTGCGGGACCACTACGGCCTCGCACGCCCCGCCGGCCGGACTCCTCAGCTGCAGGAGGCCACTGCCTGAGGTCCGTTGAGGGTCCCGTCAGGTGGCGGGACCCTCAACCTCGCACGACCATGTGAAAGAGTTTCCTTTCATGGGGAAGCTCCCACGGGTGGTCGCGCACCGCGGTGCCAGCGACGTGGATCCCGAACACACGCTGGCGGCGTACCAACGAGCGATCGACGTCGGGGCGGACGGGCTCGAGTGCGACGTCCGGCTGACCGCCGACGGCCACCTGGTCTGCGTCCACGACCGCCGGATCGACCGCACCTCGAACGGCCGTGGCGTGCTGTCCACGATGAGCCTCGACGAGCTGGAGAAGTACGACTGGGGCTCCTGGAAGCGCCCGTGGGCCGAGCTCGACGACGAGGCCGAACTGCCGGGTCTCGACGTCCGAAAGGTGCTCACGCTCGACACGCTGCTCGCGACCGTGCGGGACGCGGGCCGGCCGGTGGAGCTGGCGATCGAGACCAAGCACCCGACCCGGTACGCCGGGCTGGTGGAGCGGCGCCTGATCGAGGCCCTCGACCGCTTCGGCTGGGCGCACCCGAAGGTCGGAACGGAGTCGCCGGCCCGGGTGATGAGCTTCTCCTGGCTCTCCCTGCGCCGGCTGCGGACCGCGGCGCCCGGCCTGCGCACCGTCCTGCTGATGGACCGCGTCCCACTGCGCTTCCGCGACGGCTCGTTACCGACCGGTGTTTCGTACGCCGGACCGAGCCTGGAGATCGTCTCGGCGCACCCGGAGTACGTCGATCGCGCGCACAAGCACGGACATCAGGTCCACGTTTGGACCGTGAACGCCGAGAACGACATCCGGCACTGCCGCGAGATCGGCGTCGACGCCGTGATCAGCGACCGCCCGGACGTCGCGTTACGGGTCCTCGCGGAGGGCGCGGAGCAGGTAGGACGCCGTACCTGACCCTGTAAATGCCGCGACTCCGTCGCGGCGGGTCATGGGCTGTAACTCCCGTCCTTCCCTCGTCGCTCCGGTCGCTGCGCTCCCTCCGCTCCTCAGTCCAGGCCGGGAGGCCCATGACCTGCGGGTTTGTGACACGACGGAACGAATTTGTGTGGGTTGTGTCACGCCGGTCTGGATACGTAACGAGGCGAATGCGGGCGGTTATTGCAACGTTCAATACCGTCGATTTCATCACGGTTTCCCCGTGTTTAGGCGTGATCTTCGCTCGGCTGTGTAACGGAATATCCGCAGGTGTTTTCCGGGCCGGAATCGTGGGGAGAAGTCCTTGTGGCTGAACCCATCACTGAGGAGACCCTGCTTGTCCTCTGCGACCCTGCCCGCCGACGTGAGCGTTGTGGACGTCGTACTGCCGCACGAAGTGTCCGCGGTAGCGGACGCCCGACGCCGTCTGGCCGCCTACCTGAAGCGCTACCGGATCACTGCCGCCGCCTGCGACGACGCGCAGCTGGTGCTCTCGGAGCTGCTCTCCAACGCGATCCGGTACGCGCCCCCGCTGCCGGCGGGTGAGGTGCGGGCCGCGTGGTGGATCGACCGGGCCGGGATCCATGTCGAGGTGACCGACGGGCGCGGCGACACCGAGCCACGGCGGATCACGGACCCGCATCCGGAGTCGGTCGGCGGCCGCGGCCTGGCCATCGTCGACGTCCTCACCTCCAGCTGGGGCGTTCGCACCGCCGCCCGCCACCGCACGGTCCACGCGATCGTCCCGAGCTAGTTCGCCCTGGACCACTCCCGGCTGCAAGACTGCGGGGTTATGGGAAAGAAGTCGCGGCAGCGCGCGAAGAACACGACGACGACCGTCACGCTCGACCCGGCCGATCTGGTCGACGTCGGGCCGCGGGAACCCTGCCCGTGCGGTTCGGGCAAGCGGTTCAAGCAGTGCCACGGCAAGGACCGGGCACAGGCCGCCGACACCTTCGTGGTGCGGCCGTTCGAGGGCCTGCCGTCGGAGTGCGACCTGATCGCGTTCCGCGAGATCGTGCCGTCGGGCACGGTGCAGGTCGAACTCACCGGTGAGAATGCCGGAAGGGTCATCAACCTGGTCACCTTGCTGCCGATGGCGATGCCGGGCCTGGTGCGCGACGACGAGACGATCTGGATCGGCTTGCAGACGCACGCCTCGTCCGGCGACCCGAGCCGCGACCTCGGCCATGCGATCACCGCCGCGCTGAAGACCGACCCGGGCAACCCGGTCCAGGTCGGCGACCTGATGAAGGACGGGCCGCGGCTGCAGGACCTGATCGACACCAGCAAGCCGATCGAGATCAAGGTCCACGAAGGCTTCGACTACTGGGTCGGCGAGAACGTCGAGGACCCGACCGGTGAGGTCGCGGCCGGCCTGGAGCGCGCGAACGCAGCGGCTGCTCCGACGGTCCGTCTGGAGTCGGTCGAGGCGGCGTACTGGACGCAGATCGGCGACCGCATCTACCTGCGGTGGGTCATGCCGCACACGGAGGACACGCTGCTCGACGCGCTCGCCCGGCTGCACGCCGCCGGTGGGTCCGCGCTCATCGACGGCAGCCGCCTGATCGGCTCGTTCCGCGCCCTCGGCGTCCTCGCGCCGGTCTGGGAGCTGCCCGCCGGCACCGAGGCGGCCGACGTCGAGAAGCCCGCCGCCGACTTCGCCGCCGCCCTCGAGAAGGCCCTCGCCACCGAGGCCCCGCTGACCACCGAAGAGCGCGCCGCCCGCGCCGGCCTCGCCAGCCGCCAGCTCACCATCCGCTGAACAGCAGAACGCCCGGCTGAATGCTCAGCCGGGCGTTTCTGTTCACTCAGAGTGGTCTAGGCCATGATCGTTCAAATGGGCCTGGAACGTGGACGGCCCAAGTCCTGCTGACGGGGGAGCAACAGGGCCTGGGCCTAGGCATGAAGAGTACTCAGGCCGGGGGCTCGGCACAAGCCCCGATTTCACTCCGCGTGTCGTAGGGCTTACGGGGCTGCGGGCGCCCGCAGAACCGGGCACGACATGCACCGCGGACCGCCCCGCCCGGAGCCGAGCTCGGAGCCGGAGATCCGGATGACCTCGATCCCGGACTCCTCCAGGCGCGCATTGGTCTCGACGGTCCGCTCGTACGCGATGCACACCCGCGGCGCCAGGGCCAAGGTGTTGTTCCCGTCGTCCCACTGCTCCCGCTCGGCCGTCACCGGGTCCAGCCCGGTGTCGATCCGCCGCAGCGTGTCGATCCCGAGCGCCTTCGCCGCCGCGACCAGGAACGGCTCGGACTCCGCGACGTGGAGCTGGTCGCCGTCGGTCGTGACCGCGAGCGCCCGCATCTCCTCCGCCATGTTCGGGTACATCAGCACGGCATCGGTGTCGACCATCGTGCACACGGTGTCCAGGTGCATCGTCGCCCGCTGCTGAGCGATCGGTACGGCGAGAACGGTGTGCGCGAGCCCCTTCGCGAAGACCCGCCGCGCCAGCCGCTCCACACCGGCCGGTGTGGTCCGCTCCCCGACCCCGACCGCGAGTACGCCGGGACCGAGCGCGAGCACGTCTCCGCCCTCGACATGCTCCAGTTGGTGGTCGTACACCTTGTCGGCGCCCGCGAACCGCGGGTGGAACGTGTAGATCAGCTCGGTCAGTTGCGTCTCGCGCATCCGGGCGGGCATCGCCAGCGAGGTGACCGCGACCGAGTCCCGGATCCAGACACTCGAGTCGCGGGTGAACAGCAGGTTCGGCAGGGGGTCGATCAGGAAGTCCTCGTGGGCCAGCAGCGATGTGACCAACCCGCCTGCGTGCACCTCGTCGTTGCGTACGCCGGCCATCAGCGCCTCCGCCAGGGCAGCGGCATCCAGATCGCCGAGCGCCGCCTGCAGGTAGTCGCGGAGGGTGTCGCCCAGGCGTAGGTCCTCCGTCGCGCCGGCGACCGCCTGTGCCCGGGCCTCGGGGTTGGTGAGCGACTCCGTCAGCAGCTCGCCGAGATACAGCACCTCGACGTCGCGGTCGCAGAGCGCCTGGGCGAACGCGTCGTGCTCGTCCTGCGCCCGGCCGACCCAGGGGATGCCGTCGAACAGCAGCTTGTCGTTGTTGCGCGGGGTGAGCCGCCGGAGCTCGTTGCCCGGCCGGTGCAGCATCACCGTCCGCAGCGGACCGACCTCACTGTCGACGCCGTACGCCGTACTGCCCTGTCGCGTCTCGGTCATCCGTCCGCCCTTCGCTTGGCCGTGCCCACCACGCTACGACAACCCGATCAATCTGTCTGATTGTCCGACAATATGCGTCCGATGGCCAATCGGGGTCAGGCGCGGACCCGGTCGTAGAGCAGGCAGAGGGCGCCGGACTCGGTCGGGGTCGAGTCGGTCAGCTTCCACGACGTGGCCGGCAGGCCGTCCTCGAACAGCCGGGCCCCGCCGCCGACCACCTCGGGGTCGAGGGTGATGCTCAGCCGGTCGATCTCGTCGGCCGCCAGCAGGGCCCGGATCACGCTCGAGCTGGCCAGCACGATGATGTCGCCGCCGTCCTGGTCACGCAGCTGCTTGACCACGTCCGCGGGCTCGCCGTCGGCGATCCGGGAGTTCTGCCACGGCGCCTCGGTCAGCGTCGTCGAGAAGACCACCTTCTCGGTCTCGTTCAGCCAGCGGGAGAAGGCCCGGTCCTGCGGCGACGCGTTCTCGTCGTCGGCCACCGCCGGCCAGAAGCCGCCGAAGCCCTCGTAGTTCTTCCGGCCGAGCAGTGCCGTGGTGGCTGGCCCGGTCACCCGGATCATGTGGTCCCGGGCACCCTCGGTGATCGCGTGCGGGACGATCCAGCTCATGTCGTAGTCGCCACCGGCGCCGTTCACCCGTCCGTCGAGCGAGAGCGAGATGTTGGCGGTCACTGTGCGGGTCATTTCTTTACCTCTTCCAGTTCGTTTCTTCCTGACACCGGAAATCCTGCCGCCGCTGCGACCCGGGAACATCTGCCACCTGGCCGATATCGATCGTCCCCTGGCTGACCGTCGTACGAAAGGACGAGAAATCCGCGGGCAGCGGCTGCTGACGAGGTCGATCGGCTGGAGAGGAACTAGGCTGCGGTGCTGTGCCCGATGAAGACCTGTCTCACGAACCGTTCGAGCGTGCCGTCGCCTGCGTGATCCCGGCGAAGGACGAGGCCGACCGGATCGCGGCGACCGTCGACGCGGTGCACAAGATCATCGGCGTCGACCTGGTCGTGGTCGTCGACGACGGTTCCACGGACGGTACGACGGAAGCGGCCGAGCGGGCCGGTGCGGTCGTCGTACGGCACGAGCACAACCGCGGGAAGGCCGCCGCGATGGAGACCGGTGCGGCCGCTGTCGCGGAGCGGGACGGTGCGCGGCCGCGGCACCTGCTGTTCCTCGACGCCGACCTGACCGACACCGCGTCCGGAGCGGGTCCGCTGATCGAGCCGGTGCAGACCGGCCGCGCGGACATGACCATCGGGACATTGCCGGCACAGGTCCGGGCCGACGGGTCGAAAGCCGGCGGGCACGGGTTCGTGGTCCGGCTGGCGCGAGCCGGGATCCAGGAGGCGACCGGCTGGGCGCCGGAGCAGCCGTTGTCCGGGCAGCGCTGCATCACCCGGGCCGCGTTCGATTCCGCCGTACCGCTGGCTGCCGGGTTCGGTGTCGAGACCGCGTTGACGATCGACCTCGGCCGGAAGGGCTTCCGGATCCTGGAGGTGCCGATCGAGGTCCGGCACCGCGCGACCGGGACGGATCTGCGCGGCCAGTTGCACCGCGCGAAGCAGTACCTGCACGTCCGGCGTGCTCTCGCCGCTCGCAGTGCGCTGCCCGCGGACGGTGGTGGGCCGTCGCTGCGCAGTCTGTTTCCGCGGAGACTGCGCAATGAGCACTGAGCTGGGCCTGAAGTACGGCCGCCGAGCTGTCGCTCTCTACCTGGCCTGTACGGCGCTGATCGTCGCGGTCGGCCTGCTCGGTCCGTCGGTGGTCGTGCTGACCCTGACGAACCGGCACGCGTGGCTCCCGTCGTACTGGTTCGACACCAAGCCGAACGACTGGCTGGTGTCGGTGATGATCTACGTCGCGATCGCACTCGGCGGGTACGGCGTTTTCCTTGCCACCAAGGCGCTGAAGCACGGCTGGGCGCCGCGCGTCGACCGGTTGATTGCCTTGGGCATCGGTACGACGGCGGCGATCACGTTGGTCCCGCCGATGGCGTCGGGCGACGTGCTGATCTACGCGGCGTACGGGCGCATCATGGCGCTCGGCGGCGACCCGTACACGGCCTCACCGGCGGACACCATCCGGCTCGGGTACGACCCGGTGATCGCCGCGACCGAGCGCCCGTGGCAGGGCGCGCGCAGCGTGTACGGACCGATCGCGACCTGGATCCAGTGGCTGTCCTCGCTGATCGGCGGCGACTCCGCGCAACTGACGGTGTGGATGCTGCAGTTGTCGGTCGCGATCAGCCTGGTCGTCACCGGGCTGCTGCTGGTCAAGCTGGTCGGCAAGGACCTGCCGGCCAAGCGGCGCGTGATCATGCTCAGCCTCGCCAACCCGCTGCTGCTGTGGTCGGTGCTGGCCGGTGCGCACAACGACGCGATCGCGGTGATGTTCGCGGTGATCGCGCTGGTGCTGTTCCGGCGGCACGTGTTCCTGGCCGGCATCCTGATCGGCGTCGCAGGCTGCACCAAGCTGTCGATCGGCCTGGTCGGGATCGCGATGCTGTGGGCGCTGCGGGCCGACCGTCGCAGGTGCCTCTACTTCTGCGGTGGCGGCGCGATCGCGATGGGCGGGCTGTACGCGATCGTCGGGCTGCAGGCGTTCCAGCAGGCACGGTCGCAGACGTCGTTCATCTCCACCGGTACGCCGCACAAGGTGCTGCTGAGCTTCTTCACCCTGTTCCTGCCGAACGGTCTGGTGCGGACCGTCCTGGCGATCCTCGCCTGGGTCGGCCTGATCGTGGTCGCGATCCTCCTGACGCAGGTGCTGCCGAAGTCGTTGGTGCCGCAAACGCACCCGGACGACCCGACGCCGGCTGCGATCCGCTACACCGCGATCTACGCGATCGCCTGGGTGCTGACCGCGATGTACTCGCTCCCCTGGTACGACGTGATCGCCTGGGCCGCCCTCGCCGCGGTCGCCGCGTCGAAGGTCGACGGCTTGATGGTCGTCCGTACGACGATGCTCGCGATCGCGTACGTCCCCGGGCGGGATCCGCACGCGCGCCAGGTCGCCGCGAGCCTGTCGGACTCCCTGGAGTTCTTCAGCGCGCGCCTGCGCGACACTCTCTGCCCGGCGATCGAACTGGCCGTCCTGATCGGCCTGATCGTCTGGGCCCGCCGCAACGGCGCCCAGTGGTGGCCGTACGACTGGCCCCGCCGCAAGCAGAAGGTTGTCGCGCAGAACGCCGAAGCGCGCTAGCTCCAGAGGTCGTGGCCGGCTGCGATCGCCTTGGCGAGGACCGACTTCACCGGCTTCTTCAGGACGTTCGCGGCCGCGGCCACGTCGTCGTACTCCGGCTGCACGTTGATCACCTGACCGCCGTAGCGCGCGATCTTCACGTGGATCGACTGGCCGTCGACGTCGACGGTCGCGAACTCGCGGTCCGCGGCGTGCTTGCGGATCCCGAACTCGCGCAGCCCGATCGCCGAGGTCTCGGCCAGGATCACCGCGCGGACCGTCTCGGCGTTCGCGCTCCCGACCAGGACCGACAGCGTGTGCGCCGGACGGCCCTTCTTCATCAGGATCGGGGTCAGCCACGCGTCGGCGGCGCCCGCCTCCATCAGCCGGGCCAGGACCTGCGGCCAGATCCGCGGGTCGAGGTCGTCGACGTTGGTCTCGTAGACGAGCTCAGTGGCCAATTCGTCGGCCGACGCACCGAGCACCACGCGCAGGATGTTCGGCACCTCGACCGGGTCCCGGCCGCCCGCTCCGACGCCGGTCTGCTCGATCCGCATCGGCGGCAGCGGGCCGAACTCGTCCGCCAGCGTCGCCAGCAGTGCGGCGCCGGTCGGTGTCGTCATCTCGTACGGCGCCGGACCGCCGGTCACCGGTGCTTCGGCCTCGGACACCAGATGAAGGACCGCGGGACCCGGGATCGGGATGCCGCCGTGCTGACCGCGCACCTGACCCCCGCCGCCCAGCACGATCGTCGAGACCACGATGTGATCGAGGTCGAGAGACACGGACGCGGCGGCGACGCCGACGATGTCGGCGATCGCGTCCAGCGCGCCGACTTCGTGGAAGTGCACGGTGTCCGGCTCCACCCCGTGAGCGGCAGCCTCCGCGCGGGCGAGACGCCCGAAAGTATCCAGCGCACGCGCCCGCACCGCGTCGTCGAGCTGAGCCTCCTCGAGCAGCCGCCGAACCTCGGCCCAGGCCCGCGTCGGACCCGAGTGCCCGTGCCCATGCCCATGCCCGTGCCCGACGCCCGCCTCCTGCCCGTGCCCGTGTCCGGCGTCCGGGATGTTCTCCGGATGTGGCGTGCCGTTGACCTCGACGGTGGCTTTGGTGGCGGCGATCTGGTGGCGGGCGGTCTGCGTAACGGTGACGGACAACGACGGGTCTATGGCAGCGACCGCCGCGTTCACCGCGTTCAGGTCGGCACCTGCCGAGATGAACGCGCCCAAGAGCATGTCACCGGAGGCGCCGGCCGAGCAGTCGATCCAAGCGACTCTCATCACGCCTCCTTCGTCTCGCGAGGAACCGACTGCCGAGCGACGCGTGCCGCGAACACCCCGGCCCCGAAGCCGTTGTCGATGTTGACGACCGTCACCCCAGGCGCGCACGAGTTCAGCATCCCGAGCAGCGCAGCCAGTCCACCGAACGAGGCGCCGTACCCAACTGATGTCGGCACCGCCACCAGCGGCACCCCGACCAGCCCGCCGACGACGCTCGGGAGCGCGCCCTCCATCCCCGCAACCACGATCAAGCAGTCCGCCGCGTCAAGCCGCTCCCGCTCCCCAAGGATCCGGTGCAGCCCCGCGACGCCCACATCGGTGATGACATCCACCCCGGCGCCGAACACGCGAGCCGTCGTCGCCGCCTCGGCAGCCACCGGAGCGTCCGACGTACCGGCTGCCACGACGGCGACAGTTCCCCGCCGCGTCGGCGGTTCGCCGAGCACCGCCGTACGGCCGACCGGGTCCACCACCGCATCCGGCAGCGCGGCAGTCACCGCCGCCTGGGCCTCGTCCGTCAACCGGGTCGCCAGTACGGCGTGACCGGGGTGTGTGGCGTGCAGGGTTCGCAGCAGTTCCACGACCTGAGACGGCGTCTTGCCCGCGCCGTAGACGACTTCGGCGTCTCCCGTGCGCCCGAGCCGGTCGGTGTCGAGCCGTGCGTAGCCGAGGTCGTGGACGCCCGGTTGTGGGCCCTGATCAGGCAAATGTGTCACGCCGCGAATCTACGTTGCCCCGGGCCGAGGTACCGCATCCGTCCCCGGTCGTGCACGCTGTGCGATCACCTGAACACTCAGGAATAACACTCGATGCCTTAGGCTCTCGTGCTGTGTCTTCGACGTTAGCCGGTGCCTTCGGGGTCGCCGCCCTCTTCGTGGCGGTGCTTGCCCTGGTGTTCGCGATCCAGGCCCTCCGGGCCCGGACGGTCTCGTCGGACCAGGTCGCACCCGCCCCAGTCCCCGAGCCGGAAGCCCAACCGGCCCAGCCGGAGGCCAAACCCGGCACCGTGAAGTCGGAGCTGCGCAGGCTCGGCAAGGACCTCGAAGTCACCCGCGGCGAGCTCAAGGGAACCCTCCAGCACCTTGCCGTCGTCCGGTACGACGCCTTCGGCGAAACCGGCGGCAAGCTCTCCTGGTCGATGGCAATCCTCGACGACAACGGCGACGGCGTCATCCTCACCTCGATCAACAGTCGCGCCGACGCCCGCACCTACGCCAAAGAAATCAAGTCCTTCACCAGCGAATCCAAACTCTCCCCCGAAGAGGAAGAGGCCTTGGAGAACCTCCGCAAGGAGTCCGAGCAGCCCTAGCGGCGTTTGGGAACGCGGGCGGTCAGGGCTCCGGGTTCTATTTCGGTGAACAGGGAGCGGCCGGCGCCGATGGGATCGCCGTCCAGTTGGCGCTGGACGTCTACGGCAGCGACGAGCTCGACCTTGCGGCCGGTGAAGCGTTCCAGGTACATGTCGGTGCGGTGGGTGCGGGTCAGGAGCCGCCAGACGACGATCGGCCACTGGGTCACGCGCCGCGGGGCGATCACGACGACGTCGAGGAGCCCGTCGTCGGGACGGGCGTCGGGGAGCAGAGGGATGTTGGCCTGCAGCATGCCGACGTTGCCGATCACGACCGTCCGGACGCGGCGTTCGATGGTCTCGGCGTCGTCGATGGTGATCTGGACGCGGACCGACGGGTGGTTGATGTTCTTCGCCGCCGACACCAGGTACGCCGTCCAGCCGATCTGCTTCTTCAGGTGCGGCGGGGCGTCGGAGATGATCGCGGCGTCCAGCCCGAGCCCGGCCATCACCGCGAACCGGTCGGTGTCGAGCCCGTCACCGTTGACCCGGACCAGGTCGATCCGCCGGTCGCGTCCCTCGAGGATCCGCTCCAGCGCGTCGTCCAGGTCGAGCGGGATGTGCAGGTTGCGCGCCAGCAGGTTCCCGGTGCCGGCCGGGATCACCCCGACCGGGATCCCGGTGTGCGCGAGCGCCGAGCACACCACGCGGACCGTCCCGTCACCGCCCGCGACCAGCACCAGGTCGGACTCGTTCTCGATCGCCAGCTTCGCCATCGCGTTCCCGGCGTCGTCCACGCGGGTCTCCAGCCAGAGCGGATCGTCGAACCCGCGGACCGCGAGCGCCCGCGTCACCTTCCGCCGGAACGCCACGCCGTCGCCGACCTTGATCGGGTTCACGATGACGGCCGCCCGGGGCGGAGCCGTCGTACCGTCACCATCCGACGGGGTACGCCGACGGCGCCGCCGCAGCCCCGGCCGGAGGCCGAACCCGATCGACGTCGCGGTCAGGATCGCCAGCCCGAGCGCCCAGCCGCCGAGTACGTCGGACACGTAATGGACGTTCAGCGCGATCCGGTCGGCCGACGCGATCCACACCACCGCGATCACCGGCAGTAGCACCAGCAGCCGGAACCGTCGCCGCCAGCCGCGCACCGACGGCAGCACGACACCGAGCGCGCCGGCCATCACGAACGCGGCCGTCGCGTGACCGGACACGTACGAGAAGCCGCCGTTCTCGACCAGCATCAGCGCCGGCCGCTCCCGCTCGAAGATCGCCTTGACGGCCTGCACCAGGCCCAGCTCGGCGCCGGCGGAGGTGAGCAACCAGACGGTCAGCAACCGCGCCCGGCGATGCCACAGGTACGCCGCGACGACCACGATCACCGCCCGCGACGTCCAGGGCAGCACGACCGCCCCGATCACCTGCCAGACGTCCACGACGCTCTCGTGCGCAGCGCCGTACGACGCAGCTCGAGCGGCGACCGACTGGTCCCAGCGGGCCAGCGGCGGCCAGTGCCCGAACACGAGCACCGTGATCACGGCGAACGGCAGCGCACCCAGCACGACCGTGAGCACACGACCGATCGGACCGGGTGGGTGATGGTTCATGGCCCGCTCAGATCCCCCTAGGTGGTCACGTGTACCTAGATCATCATCCCGAATAGACTTCGCCGGTTCTGACACGCCCCGATACCCTCAGGGTGTGATTGACGCGAAACTGCTCCGTGAGACCCCTGATGTCGTGCGCGCCGCCCTGACCAAGCGCGGCGAGAGTACGGACCTGGTCGACCAGATCCTGGTCGCCGACGGGGAGCGTCGATCGTCCATCTCCGCCTTCGAGGCGCTCCGGGCCGAGCAGAAGTCGCTCGGCAAGCAGGTCGCCCAGGCCAAGGGTGACGACCGCACCGCGCTGCTCGAGCGCACCAAGGCGCTGGCCGCCGAGGTCAAGGCCAACGAGGCCGCCGCGAACGACGCCGCCCGCCGCTTCGACGAGCTCGCCGCCGCCCTGCCGAACCTGGTGTCCGACGAGGCCCCGGTCGGCGGCGAGGACGACTACGTGGTGGTGGAGGAGGTCGGCAAGCCGCGCGACTTCGCGGCCGAGGGTTTCGAGCCCCGCGACCACCTGGCGCTGGGCGAGCTACTCGGCGCGATCGACATGGAACGCGGCGCGAAGATCAGCGGATCCCGGTTCTACTTCCTCAAGGGCGTCGGGATGCTGCTCCAGCTCGGCATGCTGCAGCTGGCCGTCCAGCAGGCGGTGGAGAACGGCTTCACCCCGATGATCACGCCGACGCTGGTCAAGCCCGAGGTGATGGGCGGCACCGGCTACCTGTCGGCGCACGACGACGTGTACCGCCTCGAGGACCCCGAGCTGTACCTGACCGGTACGTCGGAGGTCGCGCTGGCCGGCTACCACATGGACGAGATCCTCGACCTGAGCAACGGCCCGATCCGGTACGCCGGGTGGTCGTCGTGCTACCGCAAGGAAGCCGGGTCGCACGGGAAGGACACCCGCGGGATCATCCGCGTCCACCAGTTCGACAAGGTCGAGATGTTCTCCTACTGCAGGCTGGAGGATGCGGCCGCGGAGCACCTGCGGCTGCTGGCCTGGGAGAAGGAGATGCTCGACAAGATGGAGCTGAGCTACCGGGTGATCGACACCGCGACCGGTGACCTGGGCGTCTCGGCGTACCGGAAGTTCGACTGCGAGGCGTGGGTGCCGACGCAGGGCCGGTACCGCGAGCTGACCTCGACGTCGAACTGCACGGACTTCCAGGCCCGCCGCCTGAACATCCGGCACCGCGACGCCGACGGCAAGACGCAGCCGGTCGCGACGCTGAACGGCACCCTGGCGACCACTCGCTGGATCGTCGCGATCCTCGAGACGCACCAGCTGGCCGACGGCTCGGTCCGGGTGCCGACCGCGCTGCAGCCGTACGTCGGCGGCCGCGAGGTCCTCGAACCGGTCGCCAAATGACGGATGGTCCGCGGCCGACGGCCGTTGCCCTGGACATCGATGGGACGCTGATCGACCACGACGAGGGGATGTCACCCGCGGTCGTCGACGCGGTCCGCCGTACCGCCGAGCAGGTGCCCGTGATCCTGGCCACCGGCCGGGCCTGGTCGACCACCAAGCCGGTGGCCGAGCGGCTCGGGCTGCGGTCCGGCGGATTCGTTGTCTGCAGCAACGGTGCGCGCACGCTGCGCTACCCGGACGGCGAGGTCGTAGACGAGCGGACCTTCGACCCGTCGACGGTGATCACGTCGGTGCGCCGGTACGCGCCGAAAGCACGGATGGCGGTCGAGGACCAGGACGGCAGCTACCTGGTCACCGCGCCTTTCCCGGACGGCGATCTCGGCGCGAACGCGCGAATCCGTGTCGTCGGCGACGACGAGCTCGCACCGCAACCCGTGACCCGGTTGATCATCCGGGACCCGGACCAGTCCGAGAGCGATTTCGTCCACCTGGCAGAGCGCCTCGGCCTGCACGGGGTGAGCTACTTCGTGGGCTGGACCGCGTGGCTGGACATCGCGCCCGAGGGTGTGGACAAGTCGACCGGCCTGAAGGTGGCGCTCGCCCAGCACAACCTGGACCCGGCCGGCCTGCTGGCGATCGGTGACGGACGCAACGACATCGAGATGCTCACGTACGCCGGTCTCGGCATCGCGATGGACTCCGCTCCGGACGAGGTGAAGGTCGCCGCCGACGAGGTCACCAAGTCCGTCCAGGACGACGGCGTCGCCGCCGTACTCAACCGCTGGTTCTAGGCAACCTTTTCGGGCAGAACCGAAACCACTTGACAAACCACATGCCATAGGCAAGCGAAAGGCCCGGACTCCCTGTGATCACGGGGCGTCCGGGCCAAGCTCATACCCTCTCTCCTTCTTTCTTCAGTTCAAAAAGAGGAAGGAGAGGGTGGGGTGTCCGATAGTCCGCTGGCGGGCCGAGTATCGGATCAGGCGACTCGGCTGCCGCCGGTGCGGCGCGGCTGGTGCTGCTGGTCGACGACGGTGTCGAACGCGTCCAGCACGGCGCCGAGCTCGGGCCGCGGCCGCGGCGTCTTGGCTGCCGGGCTCTGACCGCGACGGGCCCGCCGCAGGTGCCTCTTGACCGTCGACAGCGAGCAGCCGAGCCGCATGGCCAGGGACTCCAGGCTGTCGTTCGGGTACTGGGTGCGCAGCCGCAGGACTTCTTCGTGGCTGACCGGACGGCGGGTGCCCCGCGCGCCGGCAAGCTGGTCGAAGTCGTCCGCCTGCACCTCGACGTCGAGCAGGTTGCGGATCGAACGCCGTTGCGCAGCAGTGGTTCCGGCGACGAAGCCGCTCACGTCGTGCTCGGCGACGGCGCTGTACAGGCAGTCCGTGAAGAGCGGGCACGACGCGCAGATCGTCTTGGCCTCGCGGACGAGCTGCTCGTAGCGCTCCCTCGTACGACGCGTTGCGGACGCCGGCGGCGGCTCCTCCATCAGGCGGTGCTGGAAAATGTCGGAACGCGCGATGCAGCCGGTCATTGCCCCCTCCCCCTTGGAACATGTGTCGACAGCCGCTCGGGAGCTACTGCCCCCCGGCCCCGCTAGATTGGCGCTGTTGACGATCATCAAGGCTCCCCAAGTATCAAGACCCGAATGAACGAACGGTGAACGACGTTCGTCCGCACGGATCCGCTAGCTGATGGACCTGCGCAATGTGCCTGCCCACCGTGTCGTCCCGGGCGCGGGACGGACCGATCCATAACTGTTGACGTCGCTGCCGCGGTTTTGGTTGCAGCCAATTCCACAACAGTTCTTCGACGCTTGTATGTGCTTCCGGAGGTGGGGCGGCATCAGTCGCGCTGATCCAGAACAGGCTTACGACGCGAACGAACAGCCCCCGGTTCCCCGCCAGGCCACCGCATGAAATCACGCGTCCCCCGGGTGGCGCAGGGGAACTAGCTGCCTTTGCAGCATCCTGCCGTAACGGTCTGGTGACGTTGTCAAAAGCTCAATCAGATAAGTCAAAAAGACTTGAAACCAACGTCTTACCGCTTGCGCCCGAGGCACCTGGAAGGGTAGTGCGCGACCAGCTCGCGCGAAGGTGCCGTGGCGATATCGTTACCCGGTGACGGTTCCGCGAAACCCCCGCTTGATAGCCACCGATCTCGACGGGACGCTCGTCCGTAGTGACGGCACCGTGTCCGACCGGACCCGCGCCGCGGTGCTCGCGGCGCAGCAGGCGGGAAGTGTTTTCGTAATGGTCACCGCCCGGCCACCTCGCTGGCTGCACGACCTGTCGTACCTGGTCGGCGAGCACGGTGTCGCGATTGTTGCCAACGGCTCCATTCTGTACGACGTCCTGCGCCGCAAGGCGATTCGGACCAGGTTGATCGAGCCCGCGGTCGCACTCGAGGTGGCGCAGGCGATCCGGGCGGCGATTCCGGACGTGCAGTTCGCCATCGAGCGACCGGACCGCTACGGACAGGAACCGGTCTACCTGAATCGCTGGCCGACACCGGACGACACCTTGGTCGCCGCGGTGGAGGAGTTGCTCGCGGAGCCGGCCGCCAAGCTGCTCGTCCGGCATCCGAGCCTGCAGTCCGACGAGCTGCTCGGACTGGTGAATCCGTTGGTGGGCCAACGAGTGACCGCCAGTCACAGTGGAGGTCACGGTTTGGTGGAGATTTCGGCCAGTGGCGTCTCGAAGGCCACGATGCTGGCCGATTTCGCCGCCACACAAGGGATCTCGGCTGCTGAGACGATCGCGTTCGGTGACTCGGTCAACGATCTTCCGATGCTCGCCTGGGCCGGAACGTCGTACGGCGTCGCGAACGCGCACCCCGAAGTCCTCGCGGTGGTGGACAGAATTGCCCCCGCAAACGACGAGGACGGCGTCGCCGCCGTCCTCGAGGAGTTCTTCCAGCCTTTGAAATAAGGCGTTACAGGTACATCCCGCCGCTGCCCGGGCCGTCGGTGTTGGCGGCCTGGGGTGCGCCGGGAAACGCGGGGTGCTCTTCGCCGGGCAACTGCTGGCCACCCGGCAGTGCACGACGCATCTGCTCCAGCTGCTGACGCGCGGCCATCTGCTGCGCGAACAACGCTGTCTGGATGCCGTGGAACAAGCCTTCCAGCCAGCCCACCAGCTGCGCCTGCGCGATCCGCAGCTCGGCGTCGGTCGGCGTGCTGTCGTCGGTGAAGTCGAGGCTGAGACGCTCCAGCTCCTCGACCAGTTCCGGCGCGAGGCCGCTTTCGAGTTCCTTGATCGACGCCTCGTGGATCGAGCGCAGTCGCGCCCGGGAGGCTTCGTCGAGCGGTGCCGACTTCACCTCTTCCAGCAGCTGCCGGATCATGTTCGCGACCCGCATCACCTTGGCCGGCTGCTCGACCAACTCCGTCACCGAGCGCGGTTCGTCGTCGTGCTCGTCCTCGTCGGAGCGCGGCGGTCCCTCGACGGCCATGCCGTCCGGTCCGACGATGAGCACCTTGCCGTCTTCGGTGCGCGCCCCGGCCATCGGGACTTCCTGGCCCTCGCTGCTGCTCTCACTCATCTGCCCATCCTAGGCCGGGGTCATGAGGCGCGGGCTCGGTGGCGGCGTACGGCGTCCCGGTTGGCGCAGGCGGGGCTGCAGTAGCGTTGGCGCCCGGTGCGGGCGAGGTCGGCGTACACGTTGTCGCAGCCCTCGGTGGCACAGCGGCCGAGCCGGGTGATTCCACGGCCGGCCAGGTGCAGCGCCGTACCGGTGCTGATCAGTGTCGCGACCAGTCGCCCGACGGGCACGGTGTCCGGGCGGTAGTGCATGTGCCAGCCGTCGCCGGCGTGGTTGGTGAGCCGCGGATGCTCGGTGTACTTCGCGAGCATCGCATTCAGTAGGTCGACCCGCGCCTGCTCGTCCGGTGCGTCCACGACCAGCAGCCACTCGTCGAGCGCGGTGCGTACGGCGGCCAGATCCGCGGCGGTGACGTGCCGCTCGCGCACCAGGCGGCTCTCGACGCCGCTCTCCTCGCACCGCTCGGCCAGCTCGTCCGGTGTATTCGCCGGGCGCGTCACCAGGTTCACCGCGAGCAGGACCGCGTCCGCGCCGTAAGGGTTGAGATGCATAATGCCATTACATCACGATGGATCCATGACCGACCTCCACCGCCATCGCTGGTCCACGATCTCGAGCCACCACGTCAGCGAAGGGCTGGTCGTGTACCAGCGGTGTGCTTGCGGCCAATGGCGCATCACAAGCACACCGCCGTACCCCGTTGCCCACCCAGAGATCGCGTTAGTCGATACGGCTGACCATCGGTAGGCGGGAACGGGTGAGCAGCCAGGCGAGGAGGCCGGCGAACAGCGGTACGACGATCACGATGCCGCCGATCTCCGCCCACGGGACCACGAAGTGCGGTGACCCGAACGCCGCGTGCGCGGTGTAGCCGTACAGCGCACCGACTCCCACGCCCAGCACGCAGCCCAGCTGTCCGAGCACCCACGCCTGCGCCGCCGCGAGCGACCGTCGGCGCCTCGGGGGCGCACCGATCGCAGCGAGTGTGGCGAGATCGGCTCGTCCCTCGGCAGCTGACAACGACACCGAGATCGCGACGCCGAGCAGCGTGACCACCGTCGCCGCGAGCAGGATCCCGATCAGGAACAGCCGTCCCGGGCTCTGGTACCCCTTCTCGACCTGAAGCCCCTCATCCGTCCCGAGCGTCCGGGCGACCGCGGCGAGCTCGTCCTTGGACGGCTCCCTCGTCAGCTCGAAATGCACCTCGCTGACCCGGATCGTGCCCAGCTCGCGGGCCGCGTCCCGACTGATCAACGCGGTGTCCCGCAGGAACTGGACCGCGGGCGGGCCACCGAACGACACGGCGTCGAGGTTCCGCAGATAGTTCTGGTCGTCATCGTTGTGCATGGCAACCTTCTGCCCGGGCTCGAGCTCGACGCCCGGAACCACCACCTTGCCGGCCCGCAGTGCGGCGGCAGCCTTCTCGCCGTACTCCCCGAACCGGGCGATGAACGCCGGATCCACTGCCTGCAGACTGAATCCGGCCATTCCCTCGGAGCTCTCCGGCGTCGCGACCGCAAGGATCGGCAGGTAGCCGTATTCGTTGGGCTTTGCGTTCGGCAACAGTACGTCGCCGAGCTCGTACTGCGTCCGCACCGGCAACTGCGCGTTCAAAGCCGAGACGAGCGCCGGCGTAATCGTGGTCTCACCCAGAACGCCTTGGTTGACACGCAGTACGGCGTCACCGTGCCGGCCGGCTGCGACGTAGTTCGCGGCGTCGGCCGCAATCGAGTTGGACGCGGCGAACGCGACGGCAGCCGTGCCGGCGACGGCCATCATGATCGCCGCGGTCGCGGGACCCGTGCGATGCCGGTGCCGTGCGGCGTCGCGCATCGCCATCCGGCCGCTCAACGGCAGCGACCGCGCCAGGCCGGCGACCTTCACGACCAGACTCGGCAACATCCACACCAGTGCGATGATCGACGCCGTGATCCCGAGCAGGACCAGCGCGATCGGACCGCTCGGCGTCGCGCTCGCCTGCTGACCCATCGGCGAGTGCCGCGCCGACCTCAACGCGGCGGCGATCAGCGCGCTGCCCGCGAAGACGCACACCAGCCCGCCGGCGAGCAGGACCACCGCGGCGAGCCGGATCCGCGCCGCCTTCGCCGTCACGGTGAACCGCCCGGCCAGCGCAGCCATCGGCGCCTGCCGACCGGCACTGATCGCCGGTACGACGGCAGCGGCGAGTCCGGCGCCGAGACCGAGGACGGCGATCGCCACGATCGTGCCCCAGGGGATCTGCCAGGCCGTGAAGATCGTGTCCGTCATCCGTTCCCAGACGGGCTTCGCGCTGACCACCGCGATTGCGGCGATCACCAGTCCGCCGGCCACGCCGACCAGTCCGGCGAACAGACCTTGCAGCACGACGATCCGCCGGACGTCACCCGGCGTACCTCCGGCCGCCATCACCAGACCGAGTTCGCGGGTCTGGCGGCGCGCGCCGACCGCGAACGCCGTACCGGCGAGCAGCACGATCTCCAGGATGCCGAAGCCGATCACCAGCGCCATCGCGGCGTACGGACCGATGTCGTCGGCGGTCGTGCCGTACGGGTCCGGTGGCGGATCGACGATGGTTGCTCGCGGCAAGAGAAACAAGCCCTTGTCGACCAGCTCGGCGCTGAGCTGGTCGGTGTCGGCCGAGTCCGGCAGGTCGACGAGGTACTGGACGGTGCGCGTCGGGTCGACATGGTTCAGCGCGGAGTCCGGCGTGGCGAAGATTGCCGGCGTGCTCTGTGTGGTGAGCATCCGGGCGATGCCGACGACGGCGTACCTCTTGCCGTTCGTGCTCTCGACTCTGTCGGTCCGGCCGAGCTTCTCGGCGAGTGACGGCGAGATCGCGACCTCATCGGGCTTCGCCGGGAGCCGGCCCTTGTCGAGCTTGACGGTCCCGGTCGTCAACGGGTTCGCGCCGTCGCCCGTGAGCAGCGTGACCGTGGTCCTCGAGTCCGGGATACGGACTTCGACCATGCCGGAGTCGACGAACTGGCGGGCCAGCTTCGTCCCCGCTGGGAGCAGTGGACTCGGGTCGAACGCCGACGGTGTCCGGACCGCCTTGTCGTGGCCCTCGGCCGGCGACGGTTCGCCGTACGTCATCTCCCGGCCCGGCGGCACCTGAAGCTTGTCGTACTGCGTGACATCGAGCCGGCCGTCCGCGCGGCCGATCGTGTTGGCGGCCAGCGTTTCGCCGCTCGGGCTCGCGGACTTCAGCACGATGCCCAGCCAGCTCGCGGCCAGCACCGGCAGGCCGATCAGGGCCGCGACCAGTAACGTGCGGCCGAGCGATCTTCGCGCCGTACGCCGAGCGATGCGCAGCGGCGCACTCCACTGGCCCATCAGCGGCTCTCCTGCAGCAGCGCATCCGCATCCGGAAGCGGGCCCGCCTGTCCTACCAGTACGCCGTCGCGCAGGTAGACCACGCGGTCGGCCCAGGCGGCGTGCCGGGCGTCGTGGGTGACGAGGACCCCGCCGATGCCGTGCTGGTCGCAACGGTCCCGGAGCAGCCGCAGGACGGCCTCGCCGGTGTCGGAGTCGAGCGCGCCCGTCGGCTCGTCCGCGAGCAGCAGGCGGCGTTCGCCGACGATCGCGCGGGCGATCGCCACTCGTTGCCGTTGGCCACCGGACATGTCGTCGGGAAAGCGGTCGGCGAGTTCCTCGATTCCCACCTCCTGCAGCGCGGTGACGGCGCACTTGCGCGCAGCCCGGCTCCGGGTGCCGTCCAGCTCCAGCGGGAGCGCGACGTTCTCGGCCGCGGTCAGCGCCGGGATGAGGTTGAAGTCCTGGAACACGTAGCCGATCCGGCGACGACGCAGCGCCGCCACGGCGTTCCGGCTGAGCGTGGTGAGGTCGTTGCCGTCGACAAGTACCTCGCCTGCGGTCGGCTGGTCGAGACCGCCGGCGCAGGTGAGCAACGTCGACTTTCCGGACCCGGACGGTCCCATCACGGCGACGAGCTCCCCCGGCGCAACGGCCAGATCCACCCCCCGCAAGGCATGCACGGCCTGCTCACCCTGACCGTGCGTCCGCGTCAACTGGCGAATGTCGAGGATCACGAGTGGGCCTCCTGCTCATCCGGTACGTCGTACCTCTGGGGAGCCGGCCGTGGTTTGCCGCGGTGGCGTAACAGCATCGCCTCGCAGTGGTCGAGCCAGCGGATCTCGGCCTCGGCGCCGAAGATCATCGATTCGATGACCAGCTGCCAGGAGATCTCCCCCTCGGCGCTGTTGCGCTTCTGCCGGGTGAGTTCCTGCAGCGACTGCATGGTCGACATCCGCTGCCGCTGGACCACGGCGCTGACATCCACACCCGGCACCGCGAGCGCCAGGGCGAGCTTGATCGCGAGCTCGTCCCGCGGGCGCGACTCCCGGGCGACCGGGGTCTGGAACCACTTCGCCAACTCGTCGCGCCCGGCGTCGGTGATCTCGTACATCGACCGGCCGTCGCCTTCCGACGACGCTGCGCGGACGAGGCCGTCACGTTCGAGGCGCGTCAACGTCGTGTAGACCTGCCCGATGTTCAGCGGCCAGGTCGCCCCGGTGGCGGCCTCGAACTCACCGCGCAGCTGGTAGCCGTACTTCGGATTGTCCTGGAGCAGCGCCAGCAATCCATGCTTGATCGACATGGATACTGAGTATGCATACTGAGTATGTGGCCGTCAATCCTCGCGGGTCAGGCGGCGGACCAGGCGGGCGGTGATCGCCTTCACGTCGTACGGGCGTCCGGTGCCCGGGGTCAGCTGATCGAGGACGAGGCCGTCGATCGCGAAGTGCAGCAGGCGGATCTCCTCGGCGCCGCCCGGCAGGCCGGCGTTCGCGTTGAAGGCGACGTCGGCGTCGAAGCCCTGGCGAAGGGTGCGCGACAGGATCTCGTGCAGGCCGGGTCGACGGGCCGCTTCGAGGCGCAGCTCGAGTAGGGCGAGCGTGAGTTCCGGCCGGCCGAGGAGGCGCTCGACGATGTAGTGGACGTAGTCCGTCATCAGTTCGAGGCCCGGCTCGCGAGCGGCGAGCGGCTCGAGGACGGCCTCGTCCGGGGCGAGGCGCTCGAAGATCCGCTCGCCGAGTGCGCCGAGCAGGGCGTCGCGGGTCTTGAAGTAGTTGGACGCCGTACCGGCCGGGAGTCCGGCGGCGGCGTCGACGGCTCGGTGGGTCAGGCCGCGGGCGCCGGCCTCCGCGAGCACGGCGAGGCCTGCGTCGGCCAGTCGAGTACGGCGTTCCGGATTCCGGGGCATGTTGACAAGGCTAGCAGAGTTCCACTACAACTGTCGTACAGAACAACAACAGCTGTAGTAGTCAGGAGAGTTTATGCAACCCGCGGCATTCGGCGCGACCGTCGTCACCGACAACCCCTCGGAGGTCGCCGCCTTCTACACGCAGTACCTCGACCTGCAGGTCGGGATCGATCTCGGCTGGTTCATCACGGTCCGCCGCGGCACGGCGGACTGGGAGCTCGCGATCATGGAGCGCGGCCACCCGACGATTCCGGCGGCGGTGTCGGCGCAGACCGAGAGCGGATGCGTCTTCGGCTTCGTCGTCGACGACGCCGACAAGATCGCCGCCGCGCTGCGTGCGGGCGGCGTGAAGCTCGAGGGCGACCCGAAGACCGAGGTCTTCGGCCAACGGCACTTCTTCGTCCGCGACCCGGCCGGCACCTGGATCGACGTGATCCAGCTGGTCGAGCCCGACCCGGAATGGGTCGCCGCCAACCTGCCTACAGAGTGAGGAGGACCTTGCCCAGCTGGGTGGACTTCTCGAGGGTTTCGTGCGCCTTCGCGACCTCCTCGAGCGGGAACGTGGAGTGGACGACCGGAAGGACCTTCTGCTCCGCGATCAGCGGCCAGACGTGGCCGACGACCTCGGCGATGATCCGGCCCTTGTCCGCCACCGAACGGAACCGCAATCCAGTAGCGATCACGGATCCGCGCCGGCTGAGCAGCCGTCCGAGGTCCAGTTCGCCCTTCGCCCCGCCCTGCATCCCGATCACCACGAGGCGCCCGTCGTACGCGAGCGACTTCACGTTGTCGGTCAGGTACTTCGCGCCCATGATGTCGAGGATCACGTCCGCGCCCGCGCCCTTGGTCGCCTCGCTCACCACGGACGCCCACTCGGCGTCCTTGTAGTTGATCGCGACGTCCGCGCCGAGACGGGTGCAGAACTCCATCTTCTCCTTGGTGCCGACCGTGGTCAGCACCCGCGCACCGTGCGCGACGCCGAGCTGGATCGCCATCGTGCCGATCCCGGACGAGCCGCCGTGCACCAGCAGGGTCTCGCCCGCCTTGAGGTGCGCGGTCATGAAGATGTTCGACCAGACGGTCGCGACGACCTCGGGCAGCGCGGCCGCACTGACCAGGTCGAGACCGTCCGGCACAGGCATCACCTGCGGAGCGGGTACGACGACCTTCTCGGCGTACCCGCCGCCGGCGAGCAGCGCGCAACACTCGTCGCCGACCGACCAGCCCTCGACCTCGGCGCCGACCGCGGCGATCCGGCCGGACACCTCGAGGCCGATCGTGCCGGGAGCGCCCGGTGGCGGTGGATAGAAGCCCTGCCGCTGGAGCAGGTCGGCGCGGTTCACGCCGGCGGCGACGACGTCGATGACGACCTCGTCGTACGCCGGTTCCGGGTCCGGGATCTCGCCGATCCCGAGGACGTCGATTCCGCCGGCACCCTTGACCACGACAGCTCGCATGCTGCCCAACCTACCTTCAGCGCTCTCTTCAGCGTTCGACTCAGCGTTCGTCTCAGCGTTCGTCTCAGCGTTCGACGAGTTTCGCCAGGTCCTGTGCGATGGAGTCGAGGTAAGTGGTCTCGCCTATCGACTGGAACCAGTCCCACAGCTCGAGCGAGTGATAGAGCCGGTAGAGGTCGATCCGGTCCTCGGGTACGGCGCCGTAGCCGTCGGTGAGGCCGGCGAGCTTCTCGGGGTTGTCGTGGGCGGAGTACTGGATCGTCTTCGCGAGATCGATGAGCGGATCGGCGGCGATCGCGTTCTCCACGTCGATGAAACCGTTCACGCGCCAGGTGGTCGGATCCACGAGGATGTTGCCTTCGTGGAAGTCGTTGTGACACAGGACGGCTGCCCGGTTGTCCGCGAACAGGTGCGCGTGCTGTTCGACGTGGGCAGTGATCCCGGCGTGCAGCTTCGGGTCACCGCCGAGCTGCTCGAACTCCTGCAGCTTCTTCGCGAACTGCCGTCGCATGTACTGATCGTTGTCCGGCAGCGGGTCGAGGATCTGATCGGTCAGATAGCCGTACGCCGGTTGCGCGATGCGGTGAACGTGCTGCAACAGCTCGCCGAGTTGCGCGTACATCGCCCGCCAATCGGGCGGCTCGGCCTCGGACAGCGGAACGCCGTCGACCTTCGACAGCATCGTGACGCCGTCACCGACGTGCATCACCCGTGGGATCGAGCCGGTGAGCTCCTGCTCCAGCATCCCGTAGACGTGTACTTCTTTCGCCTGCTTCCAGAGCCACTCCGGCGCGTAGACCTTCACGATCACCGGGTCTGCGGACGTGCGCACCTCGTACACGGTGCTCAACTGCCCGCCGGTGCGCTCCACAACCTCGCTGACGTCGACGCGGACGACGTCCCTCACCAGCTGCGCGACATCCATGCGTCGAACTTATTGTCGACGTCCAGCGGTTTTCAGCCGTCTAGGTCCGACCAGGTGTCGACGTCGTCGCCTGCGTGGGTCGGTTCGGTCCAGGCGAGGTCGAGGCCGGCGAGCGTACGGCGTACCGACTTGTCTCTCGGGTCGCCTACGTCGTGGATCGCCTTCGCCAACGCGGTACGCCGGTACGCGGCCGCGAGCTGCTGCTCCCGGCCGTCGGTGTCGCGCAGCCCGTAACCGTCGTGCTCCGCGAGCCCCTGGACGAGCGTCGTCACGTCGGCCTCGGTGATCCACGGCAGGTCACAACTCACCACCACGACGACCGGTGCAGTCCCGTGCTGGAGTCCGGCCGCCAGCCCCGCTACTGGCCCGCCCGACGGCGGGTCCTCAACCGTCCAGTCCACTTCCCGGTACGTCGTACGCACCGGGCCCACGACCACAGTCGAGGCGGCCCCTGCCGTCGCCGTCAACACCCGGTCCAGCAACGACAGCCCGTCGAGCACGAGCATCGCCTTGTCCACACCACCGAACCGAGTGGACCCGCCCCCCGCCAGCACCACCACGTCGAACTCCACCGCAGCAGTCTCGCACCTGTCCGGCGCCACCTGCGCGGTGCGGCTGAGGCGCCGCGAGTTTTCTGCGGCACCATGGAGAGATGAGGATTGCCGTGGTGCAGACCGCCAGTAGCTACGACAAGGTCGCCAACCGGGACGCGGTCAGCCGTCTGGTCGCGGACGCCGCGCAGGGCGGGCCTGACCTCGTGGTGCTGCCGGAGGCGATGATGTCCGACTTCGCGGTCGAGGGGGAGTCGGTGGCGGAGGCTGCCGAGGCGCTCGACGGCGAGTTCGTCACTACGCTCCGGAAGGCTGCGGTCGAGCACGGCGTGGCGATCGTGGCGGGGATGTTCGAACGCAGCTGCGACCAGCATCGTCCGTACAACACACTCCTGGCTGTCGGCGCGGACGGCGCACTGCTCGGCGCCTATCGCAAGATCCACCTGTACGACGCGTTCGGGTACAAGGAGTCCGACCAGCTGACACCTGGTGACGTAGCCCCGGTTGTGGTCCAGATCGGCGACCACTCACTCGGTCTGATGACCTGCTACGACCTGCGCTTCCCAGAGCTCTCCCGCGCGCTTGTCGACGCCGGCGCCGAGGTGCTCGTCGTCCCGGCCGCCTGGGTCCGTGGACCGCTTAAGGAGCACCACTGGACCACACTGCTCACCGCCCGTGCTGTGGAGAACACCTGCTACGTCGCAGCGGCTGCACAGAACGGCAAGAAGTACTGCGGTCTCAGCCAGGTCATCGACCCGCAGGGCATCGCACTGGCGTCCGTGGGTGAGGCAGACGGGCATGCGTTCGCTGAGATCTCAGCCGAGCGACTGGCCGACGTACGCAAGCGCAACCCGTCCCTGCAGAACCGTCGGTACTCAGTCACTCCTCGCTGACCAGTGCGCGGACCGGCTGGCCCGAGGAACTCACTGACCCGTTAGCCTCCTGGCGTGGCGGATGGGTTTGATCTGGAGCATCACGGCGATCTCGAGGTCGGTGAGGGGCTGGTCGACCTCGCCGTCAACGTCCGCACGGGCACACCCCCGTCCTGGTTGCTCGACGCGATCACGGCGAGTCTGACCGATCTGGCGGCGTACCCACGGCAGGACGCCGCCGTTGCCGCGGTCGCGCACCGGCATGGTGTCGCGGCGGACCGGGTGCTGCTGACCGCGGGGGCTGCGGAGGCGTTCGTGCTGATCGCGCGGGCGTTCCGGCCGCGGCATCCGGTCGTGGTTCATCCACAGTTCACCGAGCCCGAGGCGGCGCTGCGTTCGGCCGGGCACCTGGTCGACCGGGTGATCCTGCGGCCCGAGGACGGGTTCATCCTGGACCCGTCCGCCGTACCGGCTGACGCTGATCTCGTTGTCATTGGTAACCCCACCAACCCGACATCGGTGCTGCACCGCGCCGACGACCTGCGCGAACTGGCGCGACCCGACCGGATCCTGGTCGTCGACGAGGCGTTCATGGACGCCGTACCCGATGAGCCCGAGTCGCTCGCCGGCGCGTCGATCCCCGGGCTGGTCGTGGTGCGGAGCCTGACGAAAACGTGGGGACTCGCGGGACTGCGGGTCGGGTACGTCATCGCCGGCGCGGGGCTGATCGAGCAGCTGGCCGCGGTCCAGCCGCACTGGCCGGTGTCCACTCCTGCGCTTGCGGCGGCAATTGCCTGCAGCAACGAGCGTGCCGTCGCGGAAGCGGCCCAGGCTGCGCTCGACATCGAACGCCAACGTGTCCATCTGCTTGACAGTCTCGGAACGGTCAACGGACTTTCGACGTACGGCGCGGCGCGGGCGCCGTTCGTTCTCGTCCATGTGCCGGGGGCGGCCGAGGTGCGGGAATCCCTGCGTGCACAGGGGTTTGCGGTACGGCGTGGGGATACGTTTCCCGGGCTCGGGCCGGACTGGTTGCGGGTCGCCGTACGACCTGAGGACGTGACCGACGGGTTCGTGAAGGTGCTGTCGGAGCTGCTGCCGTCCAATCGAGTTGGCGCTGTAACGCGCGTGGGGTTTAGCTGAGGTCCTCTTTGCGCACAAGATGACCAGTGCCCCGGTTGGTATTCCCTGGGCAACTTTCTGGCCGTTCGCGAAGGGAGCAGCACAATGGGTCTCAACGATGACGACATGAACACCTCGTCCGAAGGTGGCGAGGGCGGCGGCGAGTACGGAGGCTCGAGCGGCTCGACCGCTGCACCCGGCGGCGGGGGCGGCGGGTATGGCGAAGAAGGTCCGGCCGACGGTGGCGCATCGCAGGGCACCCAGGACGGCGGCGCCGACGGTGGCGCTGACGGTGGTGCCGGTGGAGGCGGCGGCTACGGCGAAGGTCCGGCCGACGGTGGCGCCTCACAGGGCACTCAGGACGGTGGCGCCGACGGTGGTGCCGGTGGAGGCGGCGGCGAGGGTGGCGGCGGCTACGGCGAGGGCCCGGCTGACGGCGGCGCGTCGCAGGGCACCCAGGACGGTGGCGCTGACGGTGGCGCTGACGGTGGCGCTGCGGGCGGGGCCGGCGAAGGTACTGCGGACGGCGGCGCGAACCCCAGCGGGACCGATGGCGGTGCTGACGGTGGCGCGGGCGGCTCTGATGGTGGTGCCGATGGTGGCGCGGACGGCGGCGCCGGCGGGAACTCCGGAAGCTGGTGACCACTGTGCCGGAGGCCGGGCAGTTCCCGCAGAACAACCATCCGGCCGCGCAGTCGGCGGCCGATGGCGGTGAGCAGTTGCGAGACGACTGCCCGGCACTCCGGCGCTGTGTGGCGGGGGATCTGGACGAATTCGCCAACTCCTACTGGGGTTCGCGGGCACTCTTGTCCCACGGCCCCGACCTCCCCGCGCCGTACGACGACCTGTTCAGTCTCGACGCCGTGGACGAACTGCTGTCGCGCCGCGGCCTACGGACGCCGTTCCTGCGGATCGCGAAGAACGGGTCGGTGGTCGGAGACAGCCAGTTCACCGGACCGGCTGGTGCGGGCGCGGAGATCGCGGACCAGGTACGAGACGACAAGGTAGCCGCGCTGTTCGCCAGCGGGCACACCGTCGTCCTGCAGGCACTGCACCGGACCTGGCCGGCATTGGTCGACTTCTCCACCCAGCTGTCCGCGGACGCTGGTCACCCGGTGCAGATCAACGCCTACATCACTCCGGCCGAGTCGCAGGGGTTCTCCGCGCACTACGACGTACACGACGTCTTCGTACTGCAAGTAGCCGGCGAGAAGCACTGGACCATCCACGAGCCGGTTCATCTCGACCCGCTCCGCAACCAGCCGTGGACCGACCATGCACGGGCCGTTCAAGAGGCCGCCCGCGACCAGGCACCGGTGATCGACGAAGTCCTGCGGCCCGGTGATGCGCTGTACGTGCCGCGCGGCTTCCTGCACTCGGCCAAGGCGCTAGGTGGTGTGAGCGCACACCTGACGGTCGGGATACACACACTGACGCGCTACCTGCTCGTACAGGAGCTGGCTGCCCTTGCTGCGGATCAGGCGTCCCTGCGCACCGCACTACCTCTCGGCTTCGATCCTGGCGACCCGGAGCAACTAGCCCAAGTGCTGCCGCAGGTGGTCGAACTCTTCACGCAAGAGCTCCGTACGGCGACCCCGGACGAATTGGCCAACCGCCTCCGCCGCCGTACTTGGTCCAGCAACCGCCCAGCTCCAGTCCCACCGCTGGCGCACGCCGCGTCCATCACCTCCCTCGCCGTCGGTACGACAGTCCGCCTCCGTGCCGGTCTCCGCTGCCGTCTCGTCCCCGGCGACCCGCTCGTCCTCCAACTCCCGGACCGAACCATTACCTTCCCGCCCGCCACGACCGCAGCCGTCACGGAACTCGTCTCGGGCGCCGACTGCAAGGTGGGAAACCTCCCGGGCCTCGACGACGCCGACCAACTCGTCCTGGTCCGCCGCCTCCTCACGGAGGCAGTAGTCGTCGCCACCGCCCAGTGACCACGGCCCAGTGACCGCCGCCCAGTGACCACCGCCCAGTGACCACCGCGGGTGACCATCTGCTAGTTGAAGTCGGCGACCGTATCGTGAGGTGGCGTGGACCTCGGTGACATCAGATACCGACCGGAGACCGGCTGCGCGGCGCAGGCTGACCTCCGTCACGACTCCCTGACCGCGACCGCTCCGCCGGCCGAGCGCTGGCTCCTCATCGAGTCCCGCTCCGCCTGGCCCCGCCAAGCCCTGACCTCCCTTCGAAACAGCTCGTCCGGTGCCGAACTGGGTGATGTCGTCGCGCGCCGATGCCGCGAGTTGAGCATCCGGCCCGTACTGATCCGCCGGTACGGCCGGGTCGATCGGGCTGGTCCCCGGCGCTGGGGACTGGTGGACTGCCGCCCCGGCCGCGAACTCGTTCGCTGGGGCGACCTGCCGACGGACGAACACCTACTGAACGTCCTCGCCGGCAAGGACGTGGGCGTGGTGAGCACTGCGCCGGTCTACCTCGTGTGCACGCACGGCCGACACGACGCGTGCTGCGCCGTCCGCGGACGCCCGGTCGCTGCGGCGCTGACTGCCGCCTACCCAGAACGCACCTGGGAATGCAGCCACATCGGCGGTGACCGATTCGCCGCGAACGTGGTCGTGCTGCCGCATGGCCTGTTCTACGGGCACGTCGCACCGACCCGCGCCGCCGAACTCGCCAAGCAGTACGACGAGGGTGCCGTCGTACCCGATCTCCTCCGTGGATCAGGTGCGTTCGTCCCGCCCGTCCAAGCCGCCCAGCACTTCGCCCGCGCTGCGGGTCACTCACCCGCGGTCGACAACCTCCTTCCGCAAACCGTTGAAGTCATCGGCGAGCACCGCTGGCGAATCCTCCTCGCATCCACCAACGGAACGGCATCAGGATCTTCGCCGGTCCGGCGCCTGATCGCCGTCGAAGTCTCGGCCCGCCTCGACACCGTCGACGCCCGCCTGACCTGCGCAGGTTCCTCTCCCGCCCAGATCCGTCACTTCGAACTCCACAACCTGACCACGGCCTGACCTGCGCAGGTTCCTCTCCGGCCCAGATCCGTCACTTCGAACTCCACAACCTGACCACGGCCTGACCGCTGTTGCCCGCTGCCTGACCGCTACCGCCTGACCGTCACCTGAAGGGTCAGGTCGGGTCTGCCGGGCGGTCCGAAGCGTGCTCGCCGTAGAACGCTGACTGGCGCGCCATGATGTCGCGCATGGACGTACCGCGAGGTACGCCGTACACCGTGCCCGGGAAGTCCAGGTCGCGCTGGATCTGCCACAGCTCCTCGTGCCGGTCGGGGGAGAAGAGCTGGGCCGGGTCGCCGACGGCGATCCATCCGATCGGGAGGACCGTGCCTGCTTCCAGCCGCGAGTTCACGTGCAGCACGCTGTTGATCCGGAGCTCCGCGCCTGCGCCGGCGACCGAACCTGGGAACAACGCGGCGCCCGTGGCGATGAAGACTTCGTCCTCGACCGTGGCGCCGTTGACATGTGCATGGGGACCTACCAGGACCGCGTCGCCGATGAGCGCGGGATGATCGGCCCGGCCGCGCACCAGGGCGTTCTCCATCACCACACTGTTCTCACCGAGCCGGATCTCGCCGTTCTCCGCCGTCAGCACCGCACCGTGCAGGACCCTGCTGCCTTCGCCGAGGACGACGGCACCGCAGAGCACGGCCGATGGGGCGACGTACGCGGATTCGGGCACGACCGGTCGACGGCCGCGATGTTCCAGCAACATCTGCTGTCCTCTCGTCGCGTGATCACCTCGCTCCAGCTTGTACCAAAGTCGGTTGTGCGGAATCTCCACTGCCCGGGCCCTCACAACCCGGGCGGCGGTGTCCTCCGGGCCGTCCACATCGGGGGTGGCAGGCTCGGTCCGGCGGACAATCCGGGTGGAGAACCGCGAACTGAGCCAACATTAGAACAGATGTTCGATCAGATGCAACGTATCCTGACAGGTCAGGATGTGATGTCTCAGGACAACGGTGACCGTTCTGTATCAGGACAGCGGTGACTATGGATGTGTCACGACTTCCGTGACGTTTCGGCCTGGTTTGGGCGTGGTCCACCGGGGTCTGCCGTTGCCGATGTAGGTCGTGCTGCTGGGTGCATCGTCGACCGTTCCAGTGGCCCACAGGACCCGCCGACTTACGAAGTCAACCAGGACGCCGATGCCAACGATGATCACTCCGGGCGGCCGAGCTCATCCTTCAGGGCCTCTTCATGCCGCTCCGAGTGTGGTCGGGTTAGCGTGCAGTGGGGGCGCTGCGAGGCGATCGTCCGTGCTAAATTCGTGCGAAAGCGCGAGCTTAGTCTCTAGTCGGGGCGCAACGGCGCAAGACGCCGAAAGGGCAAGGCCCACCTACTCCAGCTCAACCCTGGGAGGGACGCCATGCCCATACTCGAAGCCGTCGCGGATGCCGGGCCACGACCACCCGACGCTGCGAAGCCCATCCGGCTCGACGCCGCGCGGCCGGTCCTGTGCGTTCGCAATGTACGGGCGGCGCGTGCACTTGCGGTTCGTGCATGAGCCGGTGCTCGCTGCAGACACCGCGCGCGAGGAAGGGCTCATCATGGCCTTCATCGAAGCCCGAAACGTCAAGGAGTTGTACGCGGAGTACTCCCGCAAGGTGAGCCCGGCGCTGGTGATCTCGCGGCAGGCGTGGAGCTAGCCCAGAAGCTCACCAAGCAAGCCTGGGGCGGCACGGACTTCACCGTGCGCGACCTGGACGGCAACACAGTCGCCTTCGTCGGCTGAACGAAAGCCGCAAGCCGAGTCGGTTGCCTGACGACGGCATCGCCGCGACCCGGCGATCCCGTTCGTTGAATGCGACCGGCCCTGGCACTCGGAGCAGGCAAGATCCAACCGGTTAGGAGATGCACAGTATGGCTGTGACAAAGGACGGGCATCCGACGCAGGAGCTGCACACGCTGATTGCGTCGGCACTAGGCAAAGAGCCGATTGACTGGCATCGACCGCACACCGGGCTGTCGGCCGCGTCCTTCGTCGTGGGCTTTGCTGACGGCTCGAGCGCCTTCGTTAAGGCTGCGGTCGATGACCTGGGAGCGAAAGGGCTCCGTACAGAGCATGAGATCGTCTCCAGTATCGATAGCGACCTGGTCGCTCGGGAGCTGGCCTGGCTCGAGGACGGAGATCGCCCGGTCCTCGTGATGGAGGACCTGCGTGCTGCGCATTGGCCGGCCGACCATGACCCGGTGACGTGGAAGCCCGGTCAGTTCGATCTCCTGTTCGCGGCACTGCGGCGGGTCGGTGAGCTGCCCCCGCCGGCATCCCTTCCGTCAGCCCGGGACGGATTCCGGCCGCAGTGGCCGTTGATCGAGCGCGAGGCGGATGACTTCCTGGCGCTCGGCCTGTGCAGCGAGGCCTGGTTCAGCGCTGCGCTCGATGGACTGGTGGAAGCGGAGGGCAACGTCCCAGTCGGGGGTGATGCGCTGGTGCACAACGACGTCCGGAGCGACAATCTGTGTTTCGTGGGTCGACGCGTGGTGCTGGTGGACTGGGCCCAGGCCATTCGTGGGAACCCGCAGCAGGACCTCGCTTCGGCACTCGCTACGTTGCCAATCGAAGGCGGCCCAGATCCGTTCGACGTACTACCTGAAGGAGGGCCTTGGGCGGCCCACATCGCCGGTCAGTACGCTCGCCGGGCCGCCCACGAGACGCAGGCTCCGCAGTGGCTCCGCATGGTCTTTCAACGTATCGCCGTGATCTGCCTCAGCTGGGCATCCCGCTCGCTCGACCTGCCACCTTGGACCGGAGCCCGCTGGCACGAGATCCGCTGACAATGGCAGCTGATCACGCGCCGACTAACGCGGTTGCTAGCAAGAGCCCTGGACGATCATAGACAACGGTCGACGGGGCGAGCGGACGACCGAAGTGTCACCACCAAGACCACCAGAACTGTCACCGAAGCTCATACAGAACTGTTACCGATGTTCTGCGACATGACACCTGACAGGTCAGGAATCAGCCGCTCAGATGCGCTCGGAGCTCAACCGCGGAGCCACCCGGGCGAGCACGTAGATCGTCAGACTCGCGATCAGCGCGAGCGCCGCGAGCGCCACCCACGGCAGCTCGTGATGCACCTCGAAGAGCTGCGCGAAGAACGCCGGCGCCAGCACGCTCGAGAAGGTGAACGAGTACTGCCAGTACGACAGGTACTTCCCCCGCCCGACGGTCGGCGAGATCGCGGCCGACAGCGCGTTGTTCGTCGCCGCGTGTAGTACGTCGGCGAACGCATAGCAGGCCGTGGCGAGTACCAGCACCGGCACAACCCATCCGGCCGCGATATGCACCTGTAGCGCCATCAGCAGCGCCCACACGGCGTACGTGATCCCAGCGACCACCATGACGTTCGTACGCCGCCGCCGCTCGGTGTGCCGTACGACGAGCGTCTGACCGGTGGCGAGCACGACAGACGTCGCCGCGATCAGTACGCCGATCAGCCACTTCGGCACTGTGAGCGCTTCAGCGACGTACACCGGCACGCCGACGCCGAGCATCATCGTGCAGAGCGCCAGTAACGTGTTGGCGCCGATCAGCGCCAGGAACGTCTTGTCCTTGCGCAGCAGCGGCGCCGGGCCGCTGTCCTGGTACGTCCGCTGGTGGTGCGACGGGTGCAGCCGCAGGAGGAGCAGCCCGGCGAGGTAGAACGTCACCGCGTTGAGGGCCATCGCGATCAGGAACGGTGCGTCTCCGCCGATCGCCAGCAGCCAGCCGGCCACCAGTGCGCCCAGAGCGAAGCCACCGGCCTGCATCATCCCGCCCAGGCCGAACCACCTGTCCCGCTCGCCCTCGTCGGCGACGTCCGCGAGCAGGCTGAAGATCGCCGACCAGAACACCCGCTGACCGGTCGTCGTGACCAGCGCGCACAGGAACAGCAGCCACATCGACCGCCCGAAGAAGAAGCCCGTGAACGCCAGCCCCTGAGCGAACTGCGCCGCCACGACAAGGTTCCGCGGTCCGACGCGATCGATCACCTGACCCACCACGGCGGGCGCCGCGATGGAGAACAGTGTCGCGACGGTCAGCATCACGCCGGCGGTCCCGAGCGGGATGCCGGCGACCTTGTTGAAGAACAGCAGCACCAGCGGCCCGGCGCAGCCGCCGCCGAACGAGTCGATCGCCAGTCCGGCCAGCAGTGGGATCCGGCCGCGGACGTTCGGGAGGCCAAGTGACGCGGCTGCGGGCATGGCGGAGCGCTCCCATCGGGTCTTTTCGGCGGCTGGCGAACCGTAGCAAGCGCCCGCGAGCCCATTCCATCCGATTTTCAGTCAGTCGCGCCTACCCGACGTACCGAGACGTTCCGCAGTGGACGCCAGGCGACCGCCGTCATCGCCACCATCGCCACGAAGGCGATCGCGAACGGTGCGGCCAGACCGTACTGCTGCGCGAGTACGCCGCCAAGCGCGGAACCGATCGCGGCACCGCCCACTGAGGCCAGGAGGTACACGCTGTTCACCCTGCCCATCAGAGCGTCCGGTGTGGCCAGCTGACGCGCTGTAGTCGACACAATGCCCCACACCACGGCGTGGACGCCGAACACAGCCATGGTCGCGCCGGCGACCCACGGGTTCCTGGTGAGCGCCAGGATCAGGTGGACCGTCGTCTCGATGACCAGTCCGGCGCGGAGGAGGGTCACTGACCCCACGCGCGGCTCAAGGAAGTGGTACGTCGGCATTCCGAGCACACCGCCCACGGCACCGACCGACACGAGCAGACCGAACTGGGTCTCGCTCAGCCCCAGCTGCTCGCGCGCGAACAACACCCAGGTCGCGAAGGCGGCACAGAAGGTGATGTTCATGACCAGGATCGACACGGCGAGCGTCCGTACGCCGGAGTGATGCCAGAGCCAGCGCACTCCTTCGCGCACCTCATGCAACACAGCTGCGCGGGTGGAGTGGTCGGACAGCGGCGGTCGTACAGCGACGCGAGCGATCAGGGCCGCGGCGGCGGCAAAGGTGACCGCGTCGAAGACCAGTGGGATGCCGGCACCTGCAGCGAACAGCAGCGCGCCCAGCGGTGGTCCGCCGAGTTGCTGGAGCACGGTGCCGCTGGCGAACAGTCGAGCGTTGGCCTTGCCGAGGTGGAGCTTCGGTACGGCGCTGACCAGCAAAGCACCGGATGCGTTATCTGCCAGCGTTTCCGCCGTACCGAGAAGGAACAAGGCGAGGTAGACCGCCCAGAGCGGCGCGGTGTCGAGCAGTACGGCGAGACCGAGCGCGGCCAGGACGATCGCGCGAAAGGTGTCCGCGGCAACGATCATCAACCGGCGGTCGAGCCGGTCGACGAGGACGCCGCTGAACAGGGCGAAGAGCAGCCAGGGCAGCTGCTGGACGAAGGCAGCGGCCCCGACCGCTGCAGGTTCATTGGTGATGGAGGCGACGAGCAACGGGCCGGCGGCGCTCAGGGCGCCGTCGCCGAGGTTGGAGATGATCGCGGCCGGGAAGATCTTGCGGAAATCAGGTCCGAGCTCTGCCGGGACCAGGTACGCACCGAGGGAACGCATAGGAACTCCTGAGGGCATGACGAAGCGATGGACGCCGACTGTGTAGCCGGCCGGTTCGCCCGGTCAGAGCGTCAGCGCGCCGACCGGCCGGTGTGTGCGATGCCCTCGAACGACCGAGACATTGCTCCCACCTCCGTCCATACCCTCAGCGGCGCCGCGCCGCTGCGCCGACCATACCGGCCCCTCCCCACCCCCGCACTCAGTTTCCACCCGGTATCCTCAACCCTCGGCGGCAACCGCCAGGAGGGTTCGCATAGCGGCCGAGTGCGCTGGTCTTGAAAACCGGTATGGCGGGTGACCGTCATCGTGGGTTCGAATCCCACACCCTCCGCTCTGAGTCGATCGATGTCGGCCCACACCCGCTAGTAGCCCCGTCTGCCGTCGGTGAGTTCTCGGAGGATGTCGAGGTGGCCGAGGTGGCGGGCGGTTTCTTCGATTACGTGGCCGAGGATCCAGCGGAGTGAGACGAGTGGGAGTCCTTCGGGAGCCCACCGCTCGAGTTCGTCGAGATCATGATCGGCGACGATCTGTCGTGAGATCTCACACTGTGCCTCGTAGGCGTCCAGGAGGACGGACAGTGGCTCGGAGAGGCTTGGTGTGGATCGTGTCGGCTCGCCCAGAAACGATCGAACGAACCAACCCAGCTCGACACTCGTGAGGTGGTACACCAGCCAGGCGATGGTCATCTGTGGTGAGGTCTCTGGCAGGATTTGGCGACGCGCGTCCGCATCGGAGAGATCTGCGCACTTGAGTCGCACCGTCTGTCGTTGCCAATCGAGCCACCCGCTCAGCATGGCCTTCTCATCTGCGGCGGGTTCCGGTCGCTGACGGGGATCCTTGTCCACATCGCAAACTCCACCACATACCGGCGGTCAGTCTGTTTTGAAGGTGAAGGTTTTGAGGACGGGTTCCACTGCGGCTAGCCGTTCGGCTCGTTGGACGCCGCAGCAGATTTCGATGTTGATGGCGATGTTGCCGTCGGCGCCGTTCTTGCCAAGGTCGAGTAAGTAGACGCGCTGCGACGAGCCTTCGATCGAACTGGCTTCCCAGTGCACGCCGGCGCTGAGGCCGCTTCCGATCAGGGTCGACGCCTTGGGATTGCCGGCTACGTCGATGACGTAGCCGGTGAGGCCGCCGACGGTCACGGCTTTCGGTGTGGCTGGTTTGAGCCACTTGTGGTGTGCCAGCCAGGTTGTGATCTCTTTGGCGGAGGTGCCGACGCCGGGTTCGGGTTCCTCCGCGCCGGTGGTCGCGGCGGCGCGTACGTCGCGCCAGACGCAGACACAGGGATGGTCGTTGGCGACCAGGGTCAGGCCGAACTGGCCGGGTTCGTCTTCGAACATCTTCCAACCGGCCGGCACGGTGTAGGTCAGCGGAGTCTTGAAGATCTCGGATACGTAGGTACCCGCGGGCAGCGGCTCGCCAGCTACAGGTCGAACACCACTCGACGAGGCCGTGGGGCTGCTCGGGGACGGGGACGCGCTCTGGTCTGCGGAGCACGCAGGCAGAATCACCAGCACCGCGACAGACAAAGCAGCAGTCAGCCGCTTGATCGAACCGTGTGACATCTCGACCCCCCCGGGCAGGGCGGGAGTCTGCGCAGACGACCGCTGCCGCCCCCTGTTGGCCTGGCCCGCCCCACCTTCGACCCTGCGCCCATATCGCGTGGACTACAAGACCGGGGCATCACTCGCCCCGCGCGGGATCACCCGAGCAGCCTCGATGGTGTTGAGGTCTCGGGTGGTGAAGCGGTGGTGCTCCCAGCCTTCTCCGAGGATGACGTGTAGGCAGGAGCGGGTGGTTTCGGGGTGGGGGCCGTGCGGGTTCTTGCGGGGAGTGTCCAGTTCGGCCGGGGTCACGGTGGCGATGAAGTCGCGGACCATGGCGAAGCGGCCGGCGTGGGCCTCGAGAACTTCGGCGTACGGCGGTTTCTCGGTCAGCGCGTCGTCGGCGGCGTGACCCAGGCCGAGCGGATGGAAGTCCTCGCGTTCGAGGATCGACCGGCCGAACCACAGGTCGATCGCGTGCACCAGGTGCCGCAGTGTCTGCGCGAACGACCACTCGCCGTCGACCGACACGTCGGCGCTGCCTTCCGGCATACCCGCGACCCGTTCGATCGTCGCCGACCAGGTCTGCTCGAGCTTGGCCCAGGCGGTGCGGAGACCGTCGGGGTCCTCGGCGCGCCGGTCCGCCCGGCCGGGGAAGCGGCGGTTCAGCTCGGCTTCGACGTACGCCGCGACTTCGACACCGTTCACCGTCAGGCTGGCCCCGGGCTCGGCCAGCCACGGCGCGTCGATGTCCGCGCCCTGGATGTCGACTCCGCGCATCACCGCGCCGGACAGATCGGACTCGACGAACCGAGCCCCGCGCAGGTTCGCCTCGAAGAACTCCGCGCCTTGCAAGTCGTCGGACTGCCCGAACTTCGCCATGCCATCTCCCTGGTTCGCTTGCCGTGCGGCGAGCCTAACGGTGACCTAGGACACAAAAGTCGTGCGCACGAGGGGCGGCCCGTGGTGAGGTCGAGGGACAGACCGAGCGCGGCGGAGGGAACAGGTTGTGGATGTTCTGAGTGCGGCGGAACGAGTGGGCTTCACGAAGCGGGACCAGACGCGGTTCGAGGGCCTGGAGGTCGGCACCGGCCCGCAGCTGCCCGAGGACGCCGAGGAGTTGCTCGCGTACTGCGGTGTGCACCCGGCTGATCGTGACGCGATGCTGGCGGCGCGTCCGGACCCGGACCGCGACCCGGAATGGTGGGCGATCACGTGGGCGCTGGCAGGCGAGGTTGAGCGGGACCTGGATCTGGCGCTGCCGTCCACAGGTTTCAGAGGCTGGCCGGCAGTGCCGCGGAATGCGTCGCCCGTCGGATTGTTCGCACCGGCGTGGGCGTTGCTGGCCAACCTGCCGAGGTTGCGTGAGCTCCACGCCCAGCGGGGCGTACCGGACTCCGTATCTGTCGCAACCGTCTCGGCGCTCGGCGGAGTGATGCATACGCACCGGCACATCTTCGGCTGCGCGGGCGTCGGGCTGATGCCGCTCTGGGGTCCACCACTGAGATTCCGGGGTGCCGACTACGAGATCGGTCGGCATGACTTCACCCGTACCCACATGGGCCTGGGCGATGGTGTGTCCGGTCACGTGCTCTCCATTCACATCCCACCGACTGGGCGACTCGACGCACAGGAGTCAGAGGAGTCCGTCGCAACTGCAGTCGAGTCGTTCGAGCGCTGGTACCCGGAGGAGCCGCTCGCGGGGCTGGTGTGTCACTCCTGGCTACTGGACCCGCAGCTGGGCGAGTACCTGCGCCCGGAGTCGAACATCATGCGTTTCCAGAGCCGCTTCGACATCCTCCCGCTCCTGCCACCAGAGGACCCGACCGAAGGCGACCGTGAGCTGATGCGGCTAGGACTGCACCTTGACGTACCTGACCATCAGCTGACCGACGAGGACCTCGACAGCGTCCCACAGGAGACCACTCTGCAAAGGGCATTCGTCAAGCACCTGCGAGCTGGCGGGCATTGGTACCCGCGGACGGGCATGCTGAAGAGATGGAGCTGACGATTCCGGTTGGACAGGACACGGTCTGGGCTGAGCATCTGGCTGGCGACGGTGTGCCGATAGTGCTGCTGCATCCGGGGATCGGGGACTCTCGTGTGTGGGATCCCGTGCTGCCCGGGCTCAATGGTCGGCGGGTCGTTCGGTACGACGTCCGTGGGTACGGGCGTTCGCCGCAGCCGACAGGTGAGTTCTCGCTGCGCGGCGACCTGGAGACGGTCCTGGAGCAGCTGAACCTGGAACGCGTACTGCTGGTCGGCTGCTCGATGGGCGGCCGTGCGGCGCTCAGCTTCACGCTGGCTCATCCGGAGCGCGTTCACGGCCTGGTGCTGTTGTGTCCGGGAGTGTCCGGCTTCCCGATGCCCGAGGAGCCGGAGCTCGACGCGGAGTACGACGGACTGATTGCCAAGCGGGATGTGGAGGGGCTGGTGCAGCTCGGGCTGCGGCTCGGGGCTGCGGCAGGGGCCGACGATGCTGCGGTCGCTCAGCTTCGCGCCTCGGCTCCAGCATGGCTCGACCAAGACGAGTATCTGAAGCCGGATCCGCCCGTCTACGACCGGCTCCACGAGATCAAGGCGCCGTCCGTCGTCATGGTGGGCGACAAGGACCGTCCGATCCTCGCAGCCGTGGCCGGCGGGACGTCCGCACGGATTCCCGGCTGCGAGTTCATCTGGCTACCCGGCGCCGACCACTTGCCTAGCCTCCGCGAACCACAACTGGTGACCGACACCATTCTCCGGTTCGCAAACGACTAGGAGCGGCTGGTCCAGCGGTCGAGTACTGCTGCTGCTCGACCGCTGTCCACAGCCTTTCGGCACCGCTCGAAGCAGTCGCCCAACGGTTCCAGACCGGAGTCCAGCGTCAGCGTCGCCAATGCGGCTGCAGCGTTCAGCAGAACGACGTCACGCACCGGACCGAGCTCTCCGTCGACCAACCCGCGCAGTAGCCGTGCGTTGAACGCTGCATCGCCACCACGTAGCTCAGCCAGCGACGAGGGTCGTAGCCCCAGTGAGCGTGGGTCGAAGACCACTTCCGATGCAGAGCCGCCATGCACCACCCAGAGCCGTGAGTAGCCAGTAGTGGTGAGCTTGTCGAGTCCGTCGTCGCCGCGGGCGACAAGTGCGGACCGGCCCTGCTTGGCGAGCGCACCGGCCAGCACAGGCAGCATGCGCGGGTTCGCTACGCCAACTAGTTGGTGCTGCGGGTTGGCCGGGTTCAGCAACGGTGCGAGCACGTTGAAGGCGGTGGGGACCGCCAACTCACGCCGTACCACTGCAACTTGGCGCAGAGCTGGGTTGAAGCGTGGAGCGAACAGGTAGGTCAGTCCGACGTCCGCAGCCATCTCGGCGGCGTCCGCAGCGGACAGGTCGAGTGGAACACCCAGATACTCGACCAGGTCTCCGGAACCGGCGGCTGATGAGGAGGCGGCGCGTCCACCGTGCTTGACCACAGTGACACCAGTAGCGGCGACAACCACGGCTGCCATCGTGGAGATGTTCGCTGCACCGGTTCGATCGCCACCTGTCCCGACGATGTCCACGAACGGTCCGCTGATCCGCACTGGCGTCGCGTGCGAACGCAGTACGTCGGCCAGCCCGTTGAGCTCATCCGCGGTCTCGCCCTTCGCCCGCAGGGCAATCAGGAACCCGGAGATCTGGGACGGCGACGCCTCGCCCAGCACCAGTTGGTCCATCGCCCAGCCGGTGTCCGCCGTCGACAGGTCGGAGCCGGCCAGGAGCGCGGAGATCAGACCGGACCACGTCCGGAGTGTTGTCGCCATCGGCATTCCTCAGGGTGCTGGGCCGCCCACGAGGAGAACATGACAACGGCCGCCTCGCAGGAGACGGCCGGGGTGGGTACGCGCGGATTCAGGCCGTCAGGTCGACGGCCCACCACATACTCGCGCGCTGGAACATGCCCCGACCTTAGCGCACCCGAACGTGGTCGACGACAAAGCTCGGGACATGGTTCCTCCCGGACTGCTCCGGGAAGTCGAAGACCGCGAGCATCAACTGCATCGGGTACGTCGGAGCGCCCTGGCAGCTGCGGATCGCGGTGCCGTCGACGGAGAACGTCGCCGTACCATCGGACCACTCGACCGCGTACGTGTGGAACTCCCGTACGTCGATCGGCAGCCGCACTGCCTCGAAGTCCTGCGGTACGGCGGGGTCGCGGATGGTCTTGAGACCCATGCCGACCGCAGCGGATTCACCGGGAACGAGTGCGTCGCCGAACACCTCCATGACACAGATCTCGCCGCACCGGTCCGGCTCATCCTCCAGCCCGACCATCCAGAGCGACACCATGGACCCCGGAGCGATGTCGGCGCGGGCGCGGAGCTCGACGTACCCACCGTCGGAGGTCAAGCCCCAGAACGGCTCCTGCTCCTCCCTAACCAGCAGACCGTCCCGGTACGGCTGCTGACCGACCGTACTGCCGACAGGACCCGAGTAGTTGCCCGACTGGATCCCGGAGACCCGCAGGTCTGGCTGATGATCGCCAGCGCACCAGAGACCCTGCTCGACAGGGATGCTGAGCGTCAGACAGGAGTCGGCCAGCTGGTAGGTCGCAGCAGAGGTGGCGCGAGAGCTCCAGTGCGGTAGGTAGTACGGCGACCAGACCGACAGGTCCATGGCCTGCGCGTCGAAGTCGTCCGCGAACACCCGGTGAGTCATGACCCCATGATCGGCTGATCCGGCTGCTGTCACATCATGGTGGGCTGATCCGTCAGGGGACTGAGGAGGTAGCGGTGGACGAGCATGAGCAGCTGGCGCGGCGGTTCGAGGAGAACCGTGGGCACCTGCGTGCTGTCGCGTACCGGATGCTCGGATCGCTGCCTGAGGCCGAGGACGCCGTACAGGAGGCCTGGCTGCGGCTGAGTCGTACTGACGTGAGTGACGTCGGCAATCTGGCCGGCTGGCTGACCACGGTGGTGTCGCGGGTGTGTCTGGACATGCTGCGCAGCCGCAAGTCGCGGCGGGAGGACTCACTCGACACGTACGTGCCGGACCCGGTCATCGGTCGTGTGGACGGTCAACTGGGACCGGAGGACGAGGCGGTCCAGGCGGATGCGATCGGGCTGGCGTTGCTCGTCGTACTGGAGACCCTGTCGCCGGCCGAGCGGCTGGCGTTCGTGTTGCACGACATGTTCGGCGTCGGGTTCGACGAGATCGCCACGATTGTGGACAAGTCGCCGGCCGCGACGCGTCAGCTGGCGAGTCGGGCGCGGCGGCGGGTCCAGGGTGCGCCGGCGAGCGACGGCGACGTCAGCCGGCAGCGGGCCGTCGTCGAGGCCTTCATGGCCGCGTCGCGCGGCGGTGACTTCGAGGCGTTGCTAGCACTGCTGGATCCGGACGTGCTGCTGCGGGCGGACGCGGGTACGGCGAGCGCCGAGTTCGCCGGACCGGCTGTGTCGAAGCTGGTCCGCGGCGCGAAGGCAGTCGTCGAGCAGGCGCTCATGTTCAGCCGTATGGCGCCGTACACCCAGCTCGCGCTGGTCAACGGGCTGCCCGGTGCGATCACGGTCGTCAACGACCGCTTGATGGGCGTCATGTCCATCACCGTGACCGACGGCAAGATCACTCAGATCGACATCCTGGCCGATCTTGACCGCCTCGAAGTCATCCCGCTACCAGCCTGAGCAGCCGCTGCGCCTGCGCCTCCGCGGTCCCTGGTGGATTGCGGTCGGCGCTCGGCCCACCCGGCCCGATCAGCGTCAGCCAGAACCCGGCCCACAGGCAGCGCGCCGCCCGGAACCGTGCAGGGTCCGCGGAGAACCGCCGTACCAACGACGTCGGGTCGGTCTGTCGCCACGACAGGTGCTCGACCAGGTTCGCCAGTTCGACGGTGCGATCACCCAACCCGGCGTCCTCGAAGTCGACGATGCGGACCCGCGCGCCGTCCCACAGATAGTTGGTGAGGTTGGGATCGCCGTGGGCAACCACAGGATCGTGTACGGCGGTCAGGTCGGTCGGCTCGTTGTCGAGCCAGGTACGGGCGGCCTCGGCGATCACGCCATCGGTGTCGCGGAGCGCGACGAGCCCCGATCGGGTGCGGTCGACGAGCGCTTGCAGATCGATCGGCGCGAGCCCATCAACGGGCACTGACCAGAGTGACTGCAGAGCATCGCCCAGAGCTGTGGTCTGGGCGGAGGTAAGCGAGCCTCCGAGCGGTTCTCCGGGGACGACCGTCATCGTCAGCGACGGCGTGGGGTCTGTGGACAACTCGAGGGGAGTGGGCGTGAGGCCGGGTGCGGCGCGGGAGAGCACTGTCAGCGCGGCCCATTCGCGGGCCGGCTCGTCACGGGGCCACGACGCGTAGCGCTTGGTGAGGGTACGTCCGGAGATCTCGACCGAGTGAGTCATCGAGAATAGTTTGGCGGACGTGTCGATCATCGGCGATCTCCTTCGACGTATGGACAGGAAGCGGATACGGCGAAGGAGCGGGATCAGATGTCTACGCAGGCGATTGCAGCGGTTGCCAGTGACCTCGTGGCGGGTCTGCTGGGGGCAGGTTTCAACGGTGCCGTCCGGCTGCCCGGAGAGGCGGAGTACGACCAGCAGCGGCGTTCGGTGATCCCTTCGGTGGACTCGCGCCCGCTCGTGATCGCTGAGGCGTACGGGCGGACCGACGTACAGGCCGCCGTGCGGACCGCTCGCGAGTACGGCGTACCGATCGCTGTGCAGGCGACAGGACACGGCACCCGGGTGCCCGCTGACGGCGGGATCCTGCTGAAGACAACACAGCTGACCGGCGTACTGATCGACCCCGAGCGCCGGATCGCCAAGGTCGCGCCGGGCGCCCGCTGGGGTGCGGTGCTGGATGCCGCGCGGCAGTTCGGGCTTGCTCCGCTGTCCGGGTCGCACCGCGACGTCGGCGTCACCGGGTACACGCTGGGCGGCGGAGTCGGGTGGCTGGCCCGGAAGTACGGGTTCGCGGCCGACAGCGTGATCCGCGCCGAGGTCGTCACCGCCGACGGGCGCGCCGTCACCGCGAGCGCCGAGCAGCACCCGGACCTCTTCTGGGCGATCCGCGGCGGCACCGGCAACTTCGGCATCGTCACCTCGCTCGAGTTCCGCCTGTACCCGGTCCGCCAGGTCCACGCCGGCATCGTCTACTACGGCATCGACCGCGCCGCCGCGATCCTCCGCCGGTACCGCGACTGGACCGCCACGATCCCCAACGAACTCAGCACCGCGGTCGTCCTGACCCGCGTCCCCGGCACCGAGCAGCGCGCCGTCGCGATCAAGGTCCTGTACGCCGGTGAGGCCGAGCTGGCCGAACACCTGCTGAAGCCGCTGTTCGAGATCGCCGGCCCGCGGCTCGCCGGTGAGCTGAAGACGATCGAGTACGCCGACGCCGCGATGGGCGGCACGCCCGCTCGCCACCTCGATTTCCTGGACACGCTGACCGACGAGGTGATCGACGTGGTCACCGAGCTCGAGGACGCGATGGTCGAGATCCGTCACTGGGGCGGCGCGATGGCCCACCCGGGTCCCGGCGCCGGTCCGATCGGTCACCGCGACGCGTCGTACTCACTGATCATCGACCGCGAGGTCGTGGGCCTGCCGACGTCGGGGCGGACGTTCGTGAACTTCCTCGGCGACCCGGGGCGCGCGGACACGGCGTACGGCGCGGCAGATCTGCGACGCCTGCGCGAGGTGAAGCGGGCCTACGACCCCACGAACGTCTTCCACCTGAACGCCAACATCCGCCCATAGAAAAGCGGCCCGGGTCCCCGCCCCGGGCCGCTTTCTCGCGTCGCTCAGACCGTGCCGGAGTTGCCGTAGACGGTCACATGCACGTGGTCGTAGTGGTTCGCGGTCGCGCCACCACGGTCCTCCATCGCGCGCCAGCCTTCGCTGCTGCGCTGGACCGTCCAGATGTGCTGCTGCCAGATCAGCTGGCTGACGCCGAGCTTCTTGTAGTTGGCCTTCAGCCAGTCCGCGACCTCCTGGCCCTCGGAACCGCTGACCATGATGTCGAGCGCATGCCCGGTGGAGTGCTCCGAGCCGCTGTCGCCGGACCGCAGACCGCCGTACGACGTGATGTCGGGGAACTTCGCGCAGATCGCCCGGTGCACCCGGATCGCGTCCTGGGTCAGGCCGTCCTCGACCGCGGAGCCGGACTTGCAGGCCGCCTGCGAGATCGCCCCGGAAACGCTGGCGACCGGCTTGGTTGCGGACAGGTACTGCGCCTTCACCCAGCGGGACTTGCCGTCGCTGACCACCTCGGCCCAGATGCCGTCGACCTTGCCGGTGACCGAGACCTTGGTGCCCTTCGGCAGCACGTCCAGCAGCAGGCCGGTCAGCGGCAGCGACCAGAGGTTCACGTCGGTGGTGGTGTACTTCGTGCCGGTGATCTTCGGCGGCGTCGCGTTCGCGTTCAGATCCTGCGCCGCGCGGGTCTTCGCCGAGGTCGGCTTCGGGATCGGCGCCTGCTTCTTCAGGTGCTTGGGCGTCGGGCTCGCCTTCGGCTTGGGCGCCGGAGTCGTCGACGTCGTGCTGATCGGCGGACGCAGAGCGTCCCGGCTGATCGTGGCGTCGCGCGACAGCTGCAGGGACGAGCTGGCGATCGACGGGTCGAGCTGAACATGCTGGCTGGGGAGTGCGGCGGCCGAACCGGTGGCAACCATCGCCACTGCCGCGCCTGGGATCGCCACCTTCACGAGACCTGGCTGGATCATCTTGGCGCGCGATTGCCGGTGCCGCGCCTGTCTATGCCGTCCTGCAGCCACTTCTGGAACCCAATCTGCCGAGACCAAAACGTTATCGACCGGAGGAGTCAAGCACACTTCGCCGCGCCGGTTCGAATCGGCCCCTACTCTTAACGCATTACGAACATCCACTGGCTGCCGCCAGACGTGATCTGCCCGCTATCCGGATGTGACCGTTCCGACATCAAACGCTTGGTGGGCAGGGAACCGGATGTGACCCACGGCGCGGCGCCCGTACGGCGGTTGCTGCTTGACTGCCCGCGTGGGATTTCGGATCGAGGGCGGGGCGGTCGCGCAGCTGGTGATCGATCGCGCGGCGAAGCGGAACGCGTTGACCCGCGCGATGTGGGCGGCCCTGCCCGGCCTGCTCGCCGACCTGGCGAGCAACGACGAGGTCAAGGTCCTGCTGGTGACTGGCGAGGGTGCGAGTTTCTCCGCCGGCGCCGATATCCGCGAGCTGATCTCGGGCGCCGACCCGGCCGATCCGATGGCCGAGCTGCGGGCATCCAACCTGCAGGCGCAGGCGGCGTTGCGGGAGTTCCCGAAGCCGACGATCGCGGTGGTTCGCGGGCACTGCATCGGCGGCGGTCTGGAGATCGCGGTGAACTGTGACTTCCGGTTCGCCGCGCGGGACGCGAGTTTCGGCGTCACACCGGCTCGGATCGGCGTCGTCTACCCGCCGGCGGCGATCAAGGTGCTGCTCGACCTCGTCGGTCCGGCGACCACGAAGTACCTGCTCTTCAGCGGCGACCTGTTCACTGCGGACCAGGCCGAACTCAAGGGCCTGGTCGACCGTGTGGACGATGATCCGATGGTGGCGGCCGAGGCGTTTGCGGCCACGCTGGTGTCGCGGTCGCAGCTGACGATCCGCTCGGCCAAGGAGTCGGTCAACGCACTGCTTTCCGGCGAGGACGGAGACACGGCAGCGGTACGGCGGTATCGCGAGACGATCGCCTCGGGTGAGCTCGCGGAAGGGATCGAGGCCTTCACACAGAAGCGCTCACCGGAGTTCGTCTGGCATCCCCGCCGAGATCAGGGTGCTGCGGAGCTCGACGCGGTCGCCGACCGCGGCTGAGACCTGGCCGGCGATCTCCTGCGCGCGCTTGTCGTCGGGCGCGTCGATCAGGAAGAACCCGGCCAGTTGCTCCTTGGCCTCACCGAACGGACCGTCGGTGACGACCTGCTGACCTTCCCGGATCTGCACGATCCGGCCGTCCTCAGGCGGTCGCAGGCCCTCCGAGCTGACCAGTTCACCGGACGCGGCGAGCTCCTGTTCGAGCCGCAACAACCGGCGCAGGGCCTCGTCGTCGTCCGCGGTCCACACCCGGTCGACGCTCCGAAAGATCATCACGACGTACTTCATGGCCACACGGTAGTCACCCGTGCCGACAGAACCCCGCGGGCGACCCGCGGGGTTCTGGTGCGCTCGGCGATCAGTACCAGTGTGCTCGTCCGCCGACCGCGCGGCCGGTCGCTCCGAGGATCCAGAACACTGCGCCGACCAGCAGCAGGATGATGCCGATGGTCCACAAGATCGAGACGTTCAGGACGAACCCGAGAATCAGCAGGATCAGTCCGAGAATGAGCATGAGCCCTCCTTCGCCGGGGGCCGCCTGGCGGAGATGGCGGCCACAGACGTCCGGTGCCCACCTTTCGTGCCCTGAACCTCCAACACCCGTTTGATCAGCGCACATCCGGCGAAGCCGACCACGATGAACGCCCACACCGTCACGAAGGCGATCCGATAGCCGTGGACCAGGGCGACCGGCGTAGTGCCCGACGTACTCGCAGTAGCCACCGCGGAGACTGCCGCGACGCCGACGGCGCCGCCGATCTGGAAGCTGGCGTTCTGTAGTCCGGATGCGACACCGGCGTCCTCGCCCGCGACGTCGCTCAGTGAGGCGATCGAGCCGGCGACCGTACCTGCGCCCAGTCCGGCACCGAAGATCGTCAGCCCCCAGAAGGCCAGCTCGAAGTACCCAGAAGACACGGTGAGCTGAGTCATCAGCGTCGTACCGAGTCCTGCGACCAGTAGCGATACGAACGCGACCCGGCGCGGTCCGACTCGAGTGACGAGGTGCTGACCGACCATGGACGCCACGACTGCGGCTGCTGCGAGTACGGCGGACATGAGGCCGTAGCGGATCGCTGACGCTCCCAGTGCGAGCTGTGCGTACTGCGTGTAGACAAAGTTGAGTCCGAAGGCAGCCAGCCCCCAGCTGATGGTGATGAGGTTGCCGCCGACCAGTGCGCGTGAGTGGAAGATCCGCAGCGGTACGAGCGGGTCCGCCGAGCGCTTCTCAACTGCTACGAACAGTGCGAACAGAGCAGCGGAGGCGAGCACCAGGAGTACAGTCCGCGTCGCGGACGACTCAGGTGCCTCGATGACGGCGTACACCAGGACGATGAGTGCGGCGGTGACGGTGATAGCACCGGCCACGTCGAACCCGCGGCGACCGGGTCCGCGACTGTCCAGCAGCAGTACGGGCGCGAGTACGACGACCAGCACGCAGACGGGCACGTTGATGAAGAAGATCCACTGCCAGCCGAGTCCGTCCGTGACAGGTCCGCCGACGAGCGAACCCGCCGTACCGCCGACCCCACTGGTCGCTCCCCAGATCCCTAGAGCCTTGTTGCGATCCGGACCGGACGGGAACGTGGTCATGACGATCGACAACGCGCTGGGAGCCAGTACGGCGGCTGCGGCGCCCTGCAGTCCGCGTGCGAGGACCAGAGCGTCACCACTCCAGGCGAGCCCGCAGAGAAGAGAGGACCCTGCGAAGAGCAGCAGTCCGGTGATGAAGACGCGCCGGCGACCCAGCAGGTCGGAGATCCGGCCGCCGAGCAGCAGGAGGCCGCCGAACATCAGCCCGTACCCGCTGGGCACCCACTGCGCGCCACCGGTGGAGAAGGTCAGCTCCCGCTCGATCGACGGTACGGCGACCAGCACGATCGACGCGTCCAGGATGATCATGAACCCGGTCAGACAGAGCAACGCCAGCGCGAACCAACGCTTCGAATGCGAAACCATCAGGCATCTCCAGTACGGCGGGACGCCCCGGCTGAGCGTCACTCGACAGAGACGTCGGTGCCGACCGGGTGTACTTCGACATTCCGGTTTTGTCGAAGTACGGCGTACCTGCTTCGACGTACCGGTTAACTGGGGGTCACAGCGGCCTCCACTCGGTACAGGATGGTGACTGTGAAGTACATGCTGCTGATCTACAGCAACGCCGAGAGCTGGGCGAGCCTGTCGCCCGAGCAACGCGACGGCCTGGCCGAGGCGCACGAGGCGCTGTCGCGAGAGCTGACCGAGCAAGGCCTGCTGGTCAGTGCCGCCGGTCTGGCCGACCCGATCACCACCCGGACCGTTCAGGTGCGTGACGACACCACGACCACGACGGACGGGCCGTACGCCGAGGCGAAGGAGCACCTGGCCGGGTTCTACCTGGTGGAGTGCGACGACATCGACCAGGCGATCGGGTACGCCGCGCGCATGCCGGACGCGGAGTACGTCGCCGTGGAGGTGCGACCGGTCATGGACATGTCTGGGCTGGAGATGTGAGCAGCTTCGAACTGCTGCTGCGGGAACAGGCGCCGCAGGTGCTCAGTGCGCTGGTCCGGCACTACGGTCACTTCGACCTGGCCGAGGAAGCGGTCCAGGAGGCTCTGCTCGCGGCCACGCAGCAGTGGCCGACCGAGGGCGTGCCGGACAACCCGCGTGGCTGGCTGATCCGGGTCGGGTCGCGGCGGCTCACTGATCTGCTGCGTAGTGAATCGGCCAGGCGGCGACGTGAGGAGAACGCGGCACAGCTTGCGGCTCCGGAGGAGTTCGTCGCGTCGGGCCCGGAGATCGACGACCCGGGTGGCAGAGACGACACACTCACGTTGCTGTTCCTCTGTTGCCATCCGGCGTTGTCGCCGGCTTCGCAGATCGCGCTGACTCTGCGTGCGGTCGGTGGTCTCACCACCGCGCAGATCGCGGCCGCGTTCCTGGTGCCGGAGGCAACCATGGCGCAGCGGATCAGCCGGGCGAAGCGGAGCATCAAGCAGGCTGGCAGTTCGTTCGAGATGCCGCCGGAGGCAGAGCGGGACGAGCGGATGGGCGCCGTACTGCACGTGCTCTACCTGATCTTCAACGAGGGCTACACGGCGTCGTCCGGTACGTCGCTGCACAGCGCAGAACTGACGACCGAGGCGATCCGCCTGGTGCGCGGTGTGCGGAAGCTGCTGCCCGACGACGGCGAGGTAGCGGGGCTGCTGGCGCTGATGCTGCTGACCGACGCCCGGCGGGCGGCCCGTACCAGTGCGGACGGGACGCTGATCCCACTGGCCGAGCAGGACCGCTCCAAGTGGAACCGGGCCGCCATCGTCGAGGGGGAGGCGATGGTGAGCGATGCGCTCTCGCGGACGCAGCTGGGGCCGTACCAGGTGCAGGCAGCGATCGCTGCGGTACATGACACGGCAGAGCGTGCTGAGGACACGGACTGGCGGCAGATCGTCGCGCTGTACGACGTACTCGAGCAACTGGTCGACAACCCGATGGTGAAGCTCAACCATGCCGTGGCGGTGGGTATGGCGGTCGGTCCGAAGGAGGGGCTCGCCGTACTCGAGCCACTCGAGTCGGACGACCGCATGAACCACCGGCTCGAGGCAGTCCGCGCACATCTGCTCGAGATGTCCGGTGACGTCGCCGCTGCACGGGAGAGTTATCTGCTGGCAGCCCGCCGTACGACGAGCATGCCGGAACGGAACTACCTGCAGTCGAAGGCGGACCGGCTGACCTGAGGTCGCGTAGGTTGGATGTGTGGATCTCACCAGGGCCTCACTCCTCCGGGAGATGCTGACCGCCACCGAGCTGGGCAGCCGGACCACGGAGTTCGGCTATGCGCTGCGACGCTTCACCACCAGGCGCAGCGGGCTCATGCTGTTCGGACCGGTCGACGACGAGCCCTGGCACCTGACTGCGCACCTGGACGACGAACTGCACCGGGCCGGCGTCGAGGACCTACGGCCGTCACTAGTCCGCTGGGCGCCGCCGCCGGGCGCCCCACCGCACCTGGCGATCGGCCTGGACCGCTTGCGCGACGCCGGTCGTGGTGAGTCGTTGCTGGTCGTCGCCGAGGGCACACCCGCCGACACGCTCCTGGAACGGATCAGCGACGTACGGCGACGCGGTACGACGATCTTCAGCATCGGCAACGGTGACAACGAGCTGACGTCGCTCAGCCACGAGACCCTCGTACCCCAGCTGCTGGTGCCTGACGGCTTCGGGTGGACGAGTCGATCGCTCGAGTACGAATACGACGAGCCGAAGTCGGCGCTGACCGAGGTCGACTCGCAGACCGACGAGAGCTTCGAGACGGCCCAGCACCTGGTCAGCCTCGCCGCCGCCGACGAAGAGGCCGGCCGCTCCGGCTGGCGCCGCCGCCTCCGCAACGCCATCGAAAGACTCAGCGGCGAACCCGCCTAACGACCACCACGCCGCACAGAAGGGCCGATACCCCGCCGGGGTCGCGTTCCGCGCCGGGCTCGCTTTCCGCGCCGGGCTCGCTTTCCGCGTCGGGGTCAGGTCCCGCGCCGCGGTCGCCTCCCGCGCCGGGGTCACGTCCCGCGCCGGGGTCACGTCCCGCGCCGGGGTCACCTCCCACGCCGGGGTCGCCTTCCGTGCCGGGGTCACGTCCCGCGCCGCGGTCACCTCCCACACCGCGCAGAAGGGCTGATACCGCGCCGGGGTCGCCTTCC
>NZ_SODT01000002.1:0-193499 GCF_004366005.1 Kribbella sp. VKM Ac-2566
CCCGCTTCCTCCTGACCTCGCGCTGAGGCCAGCATCTTCCGAAGGGGTCAGTTTTCAGTTGCCGCCTGGGGGTCAGTTTTCACCTGCCGTCGACAGTCACTGGTTGCAAGGCGCCCTGCGCACCCGGAACGTCAGGTGATATCACCTTGACCTGGACGACCGACCTCTCGATCGAGATCGGTGAGTTACGCGATCGCGCCGCGCACCAGCGCGCCGTACACACAAGGCGATTGACCGGTGCTCGACCGTCCCACGATGCGCAGCGCATGGGTGCGTCCAGCTGCTGCGCTGGTCGACTCCGCCACCTGGCCGGTCCAGGCGTCGACGTCGTCACCTGATGACCCACGCGGAGCCAGTCGAGGTCGTACCCCTATAGCTTCAGACACCGAGATTGACCCGAACTGGGCGTCGACCGATGAATTTCGGGACGCTGCGGTGTCTACACAACTGATGGGAACTAGACAGTCAGATCAACAAGCCCCAGTCGATGGGCACACGCTCGATGAAGCGCGGCTGGGTGACGAGGCAGCATTTCGGGCGCTGGTGGAGCCGCACCGGCGCGAGCTACACGCGCACTGCTACCGGATGCTCGGCTCGATCGCCGATGCCGAGGACCTGGTTCAGGAGACGCTGTTGGCCGCGTGGAGAGGGATCGGTCAGTTCGAGGGTCGCGCCACGGTGCGCGCATGGTTGTTTCGCATCGCGACCAACCGATGTCTGAATGCATTACGTGCCGCCTCCCGTAGGCCGCACGAACAGAGCACGGGTCTAGTGGTTCCTGAGCAGACTCGTCGGTTCGAGCCTTCGTGGCTCGAGCCGTATCCCGACGCGTTGCTGGACGAGATACCGGATACGGCTCCCGGTCCGCATGCACGCTACGAGAAGCTCGAGTCGATCAAACTCGCCTTCATCATCGCCTTGCAGCAGTTGCCGCCGCGGCAACGTGCGGTGCTGATCCTGCGCGACGTGCTCGGCTACCGCGCCGCCGAAGTCGCCGACATGCTCGAGACCAGCGAGGCAGCCGTCAACAGCGCACTCAAACGAGCCCGAGCAACCCTCGCTGACCGCACGTCGGAGGAAGGGCGGGAACCGGCTCCGGCGACCGACTCGGCTCGCGAGCAGGAGTTGGCCGGGCACTTCGCGGCGGCGTTGGAACGCGGCGATATCGCGATGCTACTCACCCTGCTCACCGACGACGCGCAACTGTCGATGCCACCGGACCCGATCGTGTACGAGGGCGCGGAGGTGGTCGCGGATTTCATCCGGGAGCGGTGCCCAGGTCGGCTCCGCTTGATTGCGACTCGGGCTAACAGTCAGCCCGCCTTTGCCTGCTACGTCCGCGATCCCCAGGCACCGATCTCCCACGCGTACGGCCTCTTGGTCCTCAGCCTCCACGGTGATCGCATCACGGCCATCACTCGTTTCACCGACAGCGGCGTCCTCGCTTCGTTCGGACTGCCGCGCACCCTACCTGAATAGCTATACGAGAAAGGACTTCGGTTGTCGAACACGGATCAGTTGGGTTTACTGATGGCGCGACTGCGTGACCTCCCGGCAGCGGAAGCGGTGGCCGAGGTGAGGAAGTACTTCGAGGGGCTCGATCGGGATGCTGCGATACAACTCGCCGACGAAAGGCCGGACGAGGTTGGCGAGCTGGACGGAGCCCCGATCGAGCTGCGGTATCGGGCGAACCACCTGCGCTTGACACGCGACCGGAACGAGCTTCTCGCAAAAAGCACGGCTGGGGAACCGTCCGGCCACGATGAACAGCGGCTTCGTACCCTCAACAGGCTGATGACTCCGATCACCGAGCTTGGCACCGATCAGGTGGGACGTCCGATCCCAATTCAACGGGAACGGCAATTTCTTGCTTTGGACAATGATGGTGACGGCAAAGTGGTCGAGGTGTTCGGCGACCTGCGAACCGCACGCAATGTCGCTACGTCGATCAACGGCATCCGCGTCGACGAAGAAGACGTCTTCGCCTATGAAAACTACGTCCAGGCACTACGGACGGAAGCTGGTCCCGAATCTGCCACCATCATGTGGATGGGGTACGACTCCCCCGACGGACTCGACGCCGCAAGCCCGAAGGTGGCCTACGAGGCAGCGGACAAATTCCATCGTTTCTCGGCCGGACTTAACGCCGTGATCCGGCACGACGCGCGAACCACGGCGCTCGGCCACAGTTACGGCAGCCTGGTCACCGCACAGGCTGTGCGGATGGGCGCAGAGTTCGACAACGTGGCCTTCGCGGGCAGCCCGGGTCTGGGCCAGGACATCCGTACCGCCGCCGATCTTGGAGCACCTAACACGCGGTTCTTCGCGGCACGAGCGCCGGGCGACTACGTATCGTACAGTCAGTGGTTCGGGCGCGACCCCGCCGAGATGCCTGGAGTCGTCCGGCTCCAAACAGCCGGCGACGTCTCGGTGCGAGGTCACTTGCAGTACTACAGACCGAACAGCGAATCGTTGCGCAACTTCGGACGGATCGTCCGAAGCGACTACCACGCCATCACCGAGACCGGCACATCCGTCGGTCAGGAGACCAGACTGGCACCAGGCATCTCCTGGGCCGGTCCCCTTCGCCCGATCTCAACCGCTGCCGGCAAAGCATTCGACGGTGTCGCCCGCCTCACCGGGGTGCGACCACCATCCCCCGCTACCACGACGACTTCCCAACGCCGACCATCCGAGCAATGCCGGCAAGAAGGGCCTACGCGATGACACTCGAGCAAGCCCGCGACCTGCTCCGCGACGAACTGCTCGCCGCCGCCTGGGCTGTCGCTCCCGGCGTTGTCACACAGGACTCCGGGCCGATCAACCCTGGCGCGCCGTTCGGTGAACGAGGGCCATCGGTCTGCATTGTCACGGTGGAGACAACCGACCCATCGCAGCGACGTACCGGCGCAGAACTCGTCACCGCAGCCGGTCGGGTCCTGGCCGAACGCGGCTGGTACGTCGGCCAGGCCGAAAACGAGACCGGACACCACCGGATTGCCGTCACCCGCAACGGCTTCGACGTGGCCATCCATGCCTGGGACAACGACTGGAAACTCACCCTCACCGGCCAGACCCCACTGCCAGAAGACGCATAGGCACGGGTCGTTGCAATGTATATCCTCTTCACAACCATCAAGGAGATTCACGCCGAGACACTGCCCGTCACCGAGAGCACGCCGCGCATGCGAGTCGACTAACTCGCTATCTCCATCAACTCCGAGGGCTCCGCACCGCTCATGCGGGGGTCGAACGACCGAGTGCTCCGATGGGTGGGGAGTGACGAACTGCCACGACCTGCGTGGTTGTCACCTCAGCCGGATGCAGCCTGAACGCGAGAAGGACTCTGGCGAACCTTCAGCTGGTAGCAACCCATGCGGGGTCGGATCAAGCTGTCGCCGCGGCCTGACGAGCGTCGCAATGGCTCGTGCAGCGAGGCGAGTCTCGCTGTGACCGTGATGTGCTGGACCCGCCAAGTGCCCCGGGCAACGCGCAGCCAGCCTTCGCTCTCTCCGCGGCGGATCGGCAGGCCCGCGAAAGTCGCGCACATGAGGCGCGCACGCCAAACAATGTCCGCCCTCACGCAGTTACGGCCTCAGTCTTCAAGGCCACCTACACGTCGGCCCCGAAGACTTCGTTGATGCGTCGGCCCCAATCCGGGTATAGCTGTGCCTTACTCAGGTGCAGCTCGTAGGCCCCTTGTCCGACCTCCGAGTCGTCTTCGTCGGTGAACCGGATCGCGCTCAACTTCTCGAACGTGTCGAGGATCTGGTCGTCACCGGCGAGGTGGACCGGGTCGTGGATGTACTGCTCCAGGGCTTCCAGGTCGGGCACCGCCACGAGGTACGAGTGCGTGAAGCCGTCGTCAGCACCGCCGAAGTCGGGACCGACCACGCCAAACGCAACAGAGTCCAGCGATGCGATCCGCCGCATGCACGCGGAGCTAGCAAGCATGCCCGAGCTGCAGGACATCGTGCGAGACCGTGCCACGGACAGAGTGAACGACGCACTCGCGGACCGGCTCGCGCGCCTGGCGGTGGCCGGACGGCTGCGGATCACCGACCCAGCGGTCGCGGCCGAACAGCTGGCCGCGTTGCTGACTGCACCATTGGAGGCGCGCTCTCGCTTTGGCACTCGCAAACTTTCCACAGCCCGAGCTCGCCGACGTCACGCGGAACGCGGTACAGACTTTCCTGCGTGCCTACGGCAACGAGCAGACAGGGCAGCCAGTCGTCAGCGGTCGATAGCGAAGTAGTTCTTCTCCCGGCACCAACCACACAGTCAGCAACAGATCTGGCCACGCAACGCGCGATGGTCGCCGTGAAGTCGCAAGCAAGCCGACGGCTGCACCGCCTCACGAAACGAGTCGGGCCATGGCCAAGCAGGTTGACGTGTCGGCGTCGTTACTCCAGACGGTTGAGCGGTGGGATCGGGTCGAGCTGTGACGCCGTCAGGCGGTCGAGGCATCAGTCCGGCTCGTGAGTAATCGGTGGGGTGGAACGCCGGCCGGACGAGCTGGTCGTAGGCCAGCCATTATCCGCGAGGGTCTTCAGGATCGCGGCGCGGTGCGGGTTGAGTGGAATGGAGATAAGGGCCTTGCCACTTGGACTCCGGAGGCGAAGGTACTGACTGCCGGTTGTGGCGGAGGCGATCGCAGTGCGCTGGACAACCTGGGATATGAGCCGGCCGTACGTCACAGTGACGCGATCCGGCCGGATGCTGAGCGAGATCGCGAGCCGGCGAGATGCTTGAAGCGACCGGGCCACCAGGAGAAATCCGATCACAGCACCTGCACCGCCGACGGCTATGAGCACATCGTTTGAAGGCACGCCACCGACGGCGGCCCCAGTGGCGACGATGGCCACGCAGACGACCAGTACCGCGACGGTCTGGGGCGAGGACCTGATCGGCGTTGTCGATCCGTCGCGAACCTGGATCCGGGTTTCGTCTTCGGAGGGCGGCGATGTCGGGATGGGTCTCGGCGGAGCTGGGAAGGTGCTGTCCGGGGCGATCCAGTGCCAGCCGCTGGCCTCAGTAATACGGCGTACCTCCTCAACGTCGAATCGCGCTAGTGGAATCGTGCCTGTCGACGTCGTTCCGTCCAAATGCAGCACCGGTCGGCTGCCGTCGTCTCGCACCCGCAAGACGCTGTCGGGATTCCGGAGCAACTCCAAGCTCGTTCCAGTTGCGCGGAGGCCGGTGATCCTGTCCGATCGAACCTCTATCCAGTCCGGATGCCGGGTCGCGGATCGGGCGGCCCAGATGTACGCGACCGGAACCAGTAGCAGGGCGCCGACAGCAGAGGCGATCGCCACCCACCACACGCCGTCGAAAGCCTCAAACACGGCGATCGCCACCAGGACCAGCGGTCCGCCGATATGAGCGCGGCGCTCCGCCGGAGTCGGCTTGCGCGCACAGACGATCGACACTTGATCCGCCACCGGCACCTCCGAAGATCTGGTACTCAGACGCTATCTACGAGACAGGGCCGACCGAGCTATACGGCGCGCTGTCCAGCGTCCTCGGCAACGCACTCACTGACTTGCCAGAGCTGCCTCAGATCATCCTGGGCGTCAGGATGGAGGCTGGAACAGTCGATCACCGTACGGGTGTGGGCGGCCGTGCTGCTCTTCCCACATGAGGAGGGCAGCTTGCCACCCGGGCAGGTCGGGCCGGTACTCGCGGATCGTTGCGTTGTCCGGGAGGCGACTGATGAACTCCCAGTAGTCTTCCAGTGCCTCGCGCACCTCATCGATGGTGTATTTGGCCTCACCACTCGCAAGCTCAGGAGTGAACTTGAGATCATCAGCTAACCGGGTAACCGTATAGCCCTCGCCGCTCAGCTCCTCTGCCGACTCAACTTCGTTGGCCACGTCCTCGATGACTGCCAGAGCCGCCAGTGCCCCGGAAGGGGTGTGTCCAACATCCGTCACGATCCAACTGCCGAGGACTTGGTAGCGGTGATCGTCAGCCCAGAAGACGGGTAGACGGAAGCGGTCGTCAAGGGTGTACCTGATGAAGCTCACGATGGCCGCCGTAGTGGTGAGGGGTATTTGTGATCGGACCCTTGGCGCTCCGCCAGCCAGCACTTGACTCGGCTCGCTGAGCAGCTTCGCACGGATCGCGCGATTGGTCCTACGACAAGCGAGCCCTGGAGGCGGGCCCAAGGTGCGCACGAGGCCGATCACCGGATGAGAAGCCTTGACCGGCTGGCATTGGCGCTCCGGAAATCGGACGCTCTGCGCTCAGTTCGAGTAGCTGCCGCTGTCATTACATTACAGATACGAGGCTGTAGTGGGATGAGTGTCCTGGGTGCAGCATCATAAGTGTCACAGCGGGGATGGCTGTCTCGTCTCAGGGGTTGTCAGTGGAAGCCTCGGATGTGCGGAGATAGTGACATGCGTGTTTTCGTAGCGGGAGCTGCTGGTGCGATTGGGCGTCGGCTGGTGCCTCAGTTGGTTGCACATGGTCATCAGGTGACGGCGTCCACGCGTGGGCCAGCGAAGGTGGCGCAGTTGCGCAGGCTGGGTGCCGCAGCGGTGGTCGTGGACGGGCTGGACGCGGCGGCGGTCGGTGAGGCGGTCGGCCGAGCGGAGCCGGATGTGATCGTGCATCAGATGACCGCGTTGGCGGGTACGGCGGATCTGCGGAGGTTCGACAAGTGGTTCGCGACGACGAACAAGCTGCGGACGGCGGGTACCGAGCATCTGCTCGCGGCCGCCGAGGCCGCCGGTGTCACCAGGTTCGTCGCGCAGAGCTACACCGGCTGGTCCAATATCCGTGAGGGTGGACCGGTGAAGACCGAGGAGGACCCGTTCGACCCGGACCCAGCCAAGCATCAGGTCGAGTCGATGAAGGGGCTGCAGTTCCTGGACAGCGTGGTTCCGGCGGCGCCGTTCGAGGGCATCGTGCTGCGGTACGGCAACTTCTATGGCCCGGGTGGGTCGGAGTCGCTGGTCGAGTTGGTGCGTAAGCGTCAGATGCCGATCATCGGTGATGGTGGCGGGGCTTGGTCGTGGATTCACCTGGACGACGCCGCGTCGGCGACGGTGGCGGCTGTTGAGCGGGGAAGGCGTGGGGTCTACAACATCACCGACGACGAGCCGGCCGCGGTCGCCGAATGGTTGCCGTACCTCGCGCAGGTCGTCGGCGCCAAGAAGCCGCTGCGCGTGCCGGTCTGGCTGGGCCGTCTGGCCGCGGGGGAGGTCACCGTCCGCTGGATGACCCAAGGCCGCGGCGCGTCCAACGCCAAGGCCAAACGCGACCTCGACTGGCAACCCAGGTGGAGCACCTGGCGCGACGGATTCCGTGAAGGCCTGACCGACTCCCTGACCAACTCCGGCCAGATGCCCAGAACCGCACCCGGCTCGGCAAGGGAAAAAGCGTGACCCATGCACGCAACAGACCCGGCGACTCGGAGGCGTTCGAGGAGCTGCGTCCGTTGATGTTCTCGATCGCGTATCGGATGCTCGCGAGCGTCGCCGAGGCCGAGGACGTCGTACAGGAGGCGTTTGTCCGTCATCAGCAGGCCCTCGAGCAGGGTGTGGACATTGCCTCACCGAAGGCATACCTGTCCGCCGTGGTCGCCAGGCTGTCCATCGACCTACTCCGGTCGGCGGTGAAGCGACGTGAGACGTACGTCGGCCAATGGCTGCCCGAGCCGCTCCTGACCGACGCCGAGGCGGACCCACAAGTGCAGGCGGAACAGGCCGACTCGCTGTCGATGGCCTTCCTGCTGGTACTTGAACGACTGAATCCGGTCGAGCGTGCGGTCTTCCTGCTCCATGACGTCTTCAGCTATGAGTACGACGAGATCGCGACGATCGTCGGCAAGAGTGAGACGAACTGCCGTCAGCTCGCCGCCCGGGCGCGTCGGCACGTGAAGGCGGAGAAGCCGCGCTTCGAGGCCTCGGCCGAACAGCGTGATGCACTGGCCGGCCGGTTCTTTGCCGCCTTCACCCAGGGCGATGTCGAGGGCCTGATCGGAATGCTCGCCGCGGACGTGGTCGCCTACGGCGATGGTGGTGGCAAGGCGCCGCAGTGGAGCATGCCGGTCGTAGGCGCCGATCGCGTCGCACGGCTTTTCGTCGGCATGAGCCGGGACATCACGAAGTACGGGATCACGGTCGAGCCACACGAGGTGAACGGCCAGCCGGGCGCGATCCTGCGGATGGCGGACGGTCAACTGGTGAACGTTTTCGTGCTCGACATCATCGATGGCGTTGTCCAGACGGTGCGCTCGGTCATCAACCCGGACAAGCTGCGTCATCTCGGAGCGGTGGCTGATGTGCGTGCCATCCGCAGCCGGAACAAGGCTCAGAACGACTCGTAGGAGTTCAGCCATGGCTAAGGGCAAGACCGCGCTAGTGACCGGTGCATCGCGAGGGATCGGCCGGGCGATCGCGATCCGGCTCGCCAGCGACGGCGTACGCGTGGCGGTCGGTTACCTGCGCAACAAGGAGCGCGCCGATGAGGTCGTCGAGACGATCGCGGCTGCGGGCGGGACGGCGGTTGCGGTGCAGGCGGACCTTTCGCGTCCTGGTGAGGTTGTGGCGTTGTTCGACCAGGCCGAGCGGGCGATCGGTGCGCTGGACATCGTCGTTGCGAACGCCGCAGACATCATGGAAAGGCCTTTGGCCGACTGCACTGAGGAGGACTACGACCGCATCTTCGGCACGAACGCGAAAGGCGTGTTCTTCGTCCTGCAGCAGGCCGCGCGGCGCGTGAAGGACGGCGGCCGGATCATCGTCAGCTCAACCGGCGGCACGCGGATGTTCTTCGCGAACCAGTCGCTCTATCTAGGCAGCAAGGGTGCCGTCGAGCAATTCGTCCGGTCACTCGCCGTCGAGCTCGGCGATCGCAACATCACCGTGAACGCGATCTCTCCAGGGCCGACCGACACAGACATGATGCAGGACCAGTATCGCGACACCATCGCGATGATGTCGCCGTTCCGCCGCATCGGCCAGACGGACGACGTCGCGGACGTCGCTGTCTTCCTGGCTGGTCACGACGCCCGATGGATCACCGGCCAGAACATCGCCGCAGGCGGCGGAGTCTTCTGACAGCAGAACGCGAACTCGGAAGGCATGGATGAAGATAGGTTTGCAGGGATCGCTGAACAACCAACCTCAGGAGCTGCTGTGGTGATGTCGGTTGCGGTGCTATCCGATGTCCACGGAGTGCTGCCGGTGCTGCAAGCCGTGCTCGCCGAACCGGACGTGACATCGGCAGACCGCATCGTGTTGACGGGTGACATCGTCGCAGGTCCGCAGCCTGTGGCTGTTCTCGACCGTCTCCTGCAGCTAGGCGACCGGGTCATTATGGTGAGGGGTAACGCGGACAGAGACATCGTGACCCTGGCGACGGGCGACATGGTGGACAGTCCGTTCGACATCGACGTCTGGGCGGCAAAGCAACTCTCGCCTCAGCACATCGATGTTCTGGCAGCCCTCCAACATCCGGTCACTCTGCACATCGACGGGTTCGGGCCGGTCTTGTTCTGCCACGGGTCGCCGCGCGATGACAACGAAGTGGTCCTGGTGGACACCAGGTTGTCGCGCTGGGCGGAAGCCTTCGCCGACGTACCAGACGAGGTGCGCACAATCGTCTGTGGACACACGCACATGCCCTTCATGAGGCTCGTCGATCGGCGACTGGTCATCAACTCCGGAAGCATCGGAATGCCGTACGGTGCTCCGGTCGGCCACTGGGTGCACCTGATGGACGGGAACGTCAGTCTCCGACGCACGGATATGGATGCCGACAGCGTCGTGGAGCAGATCGTTGCTGGCTCGACCTATCCCGACCGCCGCGCCTGGGCCGACGAATACATCAGGGCGGTCACCAGCGACGCCGAAGCCCTCGCCGTATTCGCACCTCGGGACGGCCGATCGGCCGCAGGCTCGTGAGCCCGTCCGTCACTGTAGTGAACGCCTGCCAGCGTGGTTGGGAGGGTGGAAGCCCCACGGCAGTGGTGGTCGACGACACTCCTCTGAGTGATTCCGAGCGTCGCGCGATCCCAATTGCTGCTGGCACCTCGCATGCCGTGTTCATCTCTGCCGAGTCATCTCCGGAGGTCTCGCTTCGCTTCTTTACCGTCGCCGGAGAGCTGCCGGCGTGCGGACACGGCACTGTCGCGGCCCTGGCGGTACTTGCTGAGCGCGCCGGGCAGCCGACGTACGAGGCCACCTTGCGGTCCGGTGGCCGAATGTACCGGGGTCACGCAACCGGCGACCGCGGTAGGTTCCAAGCAGCATTCAATCCTGGCCCCGTCGAGCTGCGCCCCGCTGCAGTTGGGGAGAGCGTGCCGATCATGGATGCCTTGGGCTTTGAAGCCGAGGCGGATCTTTGTGTCGCAGCGCTGGAGCGTCCCCGAGTGCTGGTGCAGCTCCCGGACCGCGAGACACTCGCGAGCTTGAAGCCCGACCTGGATCGCCTCCGCGAGGCCTGTGATCAGCTGCGGTTCGTGGGCTGTTACGTCTACAGCACGCCAGGACCGGATGGTCGCCTCGCAGCTCGCATGTTCGCGCCGTCGATCGGGGTGCCCGAGGACATGGCCAACGCCAACAGCACCGCGTGCCTGGCCGTTCACCTGTTCGGCCGAGGCCTGTCCGTCCTACAGGTAGACATGGGCGATTCCCTGGCCCGGCCCGCCACGATCAGGACAACAATCGGCACCGGACGCCGTGTCTGGGTCGGCGGCTGTGCAACGATTCCTTTCGACGCCGAGAAGGTCCACCTAGGTGACGGTGAAATCAAGTAACAGCGAATGCACGTGCTGCTTGATCGGGACTTCGGAAGCTCCCCCAGCGTCGGGCCCGGTGCGGTCTCACCCTTCTCGTCCTGCAGTTCGCCAAGCTCGCCGGTACAAGGAGTCTGCGGGGGCCTACTTAGGTTGAGGAAATCCTGAGTGATGGCCGGGTCTGTCACGAGAGGAGGCTGCCTGTGGACCTGACGACGTACCGCGATCTTTGGAAGACCCAGGGTGTGATGGCGCTGCTTGCCTCGGCGCTGGTCGCGCGGCTGCCGATGATGGCGGTGATGGTGCCGCTGTCATTCCTGGCAAAGGATGCCGCTGGCAACTTTGGCTGGGCCGGTGTTGTCGCGGGCGCCTACTCGATCGGTACAGCGGTCGCCAGCGTGGCCTGGTCACGAATGGCGGACCGCAGAGGAGCGCGGCGGGTCGTTATTGGTACCGGCACGGCCTGGGGGGTGCTGACGGCGGTGGTGGCCTTGTTACCGGACAGCTGGTTTCGGCTGCTCCCGGCCCTGGCGGCCCTGGTGGGTCTGTTTGTCCCGCCGATCATGCAGGCGCTGCGGGCCAGCTGGCCAACACTCGTGCAAGGCGCTCGCCTGAGTGCGGTCTATGCGCTGGACGCGACCGCGCAGGAGTTGCTCTTTCTGGTCGGCCCACTGCTCGGTGCACTTGCTGTCAGCTTCGCCAGTCCGCGGATCGGCTTGTTGACATGTGCGGTGACTGCCGCTGTGGCCATCTGGTGGTTCGGTCTCAAGCAGCGGCCGCGGACGTCGTCCGCCGGTAGCAGCGAGCCCCGACCGACCGCGCGACAGCTGGTGGTCCACCAGTACCGGCTGCCGCTCCTGCTCACCTTCACCTGCCTCGCCATGGGGTTCGCGTCGTTGTCGCTCGGGATGGTCGCGTTCGCCGAGCAACACGGCAACCGCTTGATCGCCGGAGTGCTGGAGACGGTGGTGGCCTTCGGCAGCCTGAGCGGCGGTCTGGTCAGCGGCGCGCTGCCAGGTCGCCGAAATTCCTACGTATGGCGCCGGACACTCCTGCTGGGGGTGCTGGTCACCGGCTGCGTGTTCGCCACATTCTCGGTGGTCGCGCTGGCGGTGACGCTGTTCGCGTTCGGCTGCATGATCGCACCGACGGTTGGCGCGATCTCCGAGCGGGTCGGTGTGCTGACGCCGTCATCAGCGCGGACCGAGGTTTTCGGCTGGATGCTAAGCGGCGGGATGGTCGGGTCCGCGGTCGGATCGGCGACCGCCGGCGCGCTGGTCGAGGCCTTCGGTGTCCCCGCCGCGTGGGCCCTGATGGCGGGGCTGACCGTGCTGGCGACCCTGACCTTGCTCCGCGTGCCGCCACACCGGCCGGCCGGACCCAGCGAGCGAGACGTTGCCGCTCCCGCGTAGAGAACCCGTGGCTCCCTGCGCTAGGCAATGTTCACATCGGCACCGCGCACCGCGAATCGACCGGGCGCCTCAGTACCCTGGAGCGATGAACGGGTATGGGCAGTTCTGTGCGGTCGCACGCGCACTGGATGTGGTCGGCGAGCGGTGGACCTTGCTGATCGTTCGCGAGATGCTCTCCGGGCCGGTCACATTCGGCGACATCCGTCGCGGCATCCCTCGCATCCCACCTGCCACGCTGACCAGCCGATTGCGCTCACTTCGCACCGCTGGCATCGTCGACTTATCCGACCGGCGGTACCAGCTCACTGAATCCGGGCTGACCCTCGCTCCAGTGGTCCGCGAGCTGGCCCGCTGGGCGATGACAACAGAGAGCGCTGCCTTGTCCGATGATGATCTCGACACCGCGGCACTCACGTGGGACATGCAACGTAGAGTCGATGTCGACGCTCTGCCCGAGCGTACCGTGGTCCTCGCCTTTGAGTTCACCGACCGATCGCCTGCTGACCGCTACTTCTGGCTGCATCTATCTAAGGCAGACGTCAACCTGTGTCGGGAGGACACCGGAGCGCCGGTGAGCCTCTGGCTCAGGGCACCGACCGCCGAGGTTACCCGTTGGTGGCTCGGCGATCTGACCTGGTCACAGCTACAGAAGCACCCCGGCGTCACAGTCCACGGCGACCGCGCCCTGCAACGGCAAATACAACGCTGGTTTCTTCGGTACGCGTTCAATCGGAGCGCTCTAGCGCGGATGCCTTCTGCTTAGTGGAGGGACATGGTTCAAGATTTGAACTAGCCTCCCCCGCTGCTCTGACCGGACGATGAATACGTCGGCGTTACTGATTCGTCGACGGACCGGTATCGCACGTCCAAACGAGGACGGAGAAGCAGAGCTCGATGAACACCTCGCCCACTCTGGTGCACCGAGGCGGTTGGCGCCTGGACGCCTCGCCATTCGACAGGCCCCATCGGCGGGGTCCGGACGGTAGCCATCTGGAGCTCGAGCAACCTATTCGACTGACTCAGCTCGCCAACTGGACCGGCGACGGCCGAGTTGATCGTGTGCACCGACTGTGCGTAGGTACTGACCGAGCTAGCTGATAGAGGCGCGGAATAGTGCGCAAGATTCGACCTGGGGAGTCGGGGATTTGATGCGGTTCGTGATGGTGCCCGGAATCGGCAACTCGGATAGCGGACACTGGCAGAGCATCTGGCAGGCCAGGTGGGGTCGTAACGCGTCCAGGATCAAGCCAAGCTCCTGGACCGAGCCCGATCTGGATGATTGGTGCGCTGCCATCGAGCGAGAGGTGCGAGGCGAGAAGGACGTAACACTCGTCGCCCACAGCCTCGGCTGCCTCGCAGCAGCTCACTGGATCGCGACGAACATGCAGGAACCCATCTGCGGCGCCCTGCTAGTGACACCACCTGATCGTCAGGCTCACTCGTTCCCGGCTGTGGCGTCAACCTTCGTCGCCGTCGACGACGGACCGATCAACATCCCAGGTCTCATCGTCTCCTCCGACGACGATCCCTACTGCACCCCTGATGCGGCCAGGGAGATGGCGCGGCACTGGGAGTTGCCCACCGTCAGCGTCGGCGCACTTGGTCATCTCAATTCCGAGAGTGGAGTGGGCGAGTGGATTCAGGGCCAGACTGCGCTCCGCGTGTTTCTCGCTTTGGCTACGAGATGAAGAATGACGCAGTCTGAGCCAGCACAGAATCTCATTCAAACGGCGTCGGCGGAAATTTAATGTTCGAGCATGGAGGACAGTATGCCCCGTGTCATACGGTTCGATGAATATGGTCCACCCGAGGTTCTGCGGGTGGAAGAGGAGCCTGAGCGCGAGCCAATGCCCAATGAGGTCCGACTCAGGGCCGAGGCCCTTGGGTTAATGGCTGCCGATCGACTGTTTCGCGCCGGGACGTACCCAGAGGCCGCTACGCTGCCAGGTGCAGGTCTGGGCTATGAGGTGTGTGTGGCGTCGTAGATGCTGTGGGCGCCAGCGTTCGGAATATCAAGCCAGGGGAACGTGTAAGCAGCTTCACGAACTTCTCTCTCAATGACTACTGCACTCATGCAGAAAGCGTCGTTCTGCCCGAGCGCAGTGTCACCAAGACACCACCAAATCTCACGCCTGAGCAGGGTGCAAGCTTTTGGAGCGCTTACCTGACAGCGTATTGCGGGGTAGTCGAACTGGGCCGACTGGAACCAAGTTCGGTAGTCCTAGCGACGGCCGGAACTAGTTCGGTCGGCACGGCTGCGATACAGGTCGTTAAGGCGCTGGGGGCGACGGTTATCACGACAACGCGATCGCGAGAGCACCGCGAGCGGCTTGAGAGCATTGGTGCCGACCACGTCGTAGTGCTGGCAGACGAGGATCTTCGCGACGCGATTCCCGATATCACGGGCGGACGAGGGGTCGACATCGTTTTTGACGCCGTCGGCGGGGCGCAGTTTGGGAATTTCGGGGCCATAGCTGCGGTCGGAGGCAGCCTCATCGCCTATGGAGTCCTCTCCAATGAGCTACCCGTCGTGCCCGTCGCCGAGATCATGGCAAAGAACCTCTCTATCGACGTCTACACGCTCTTCACTCACACTGGTAATCGGCACTTCAACGCGGAGGGTCAACCAGAAGTAGTCGAGCGCGCCCAACGGTTCATCCTCGACGGGATCGCCCTCGGCCACCTTGAACCGCAAGTGGCTACGTTATTTGAAGGGTTCGATCGATACATCAATGCCACGATGTTTATAGAGAAGGGATGGAGCACAGGAAAGGTAGTAGTCCGGTTGTGAGGGAGTCCGAACGTCGGAATCCATTCCTGGACAGTGGGGCGCGTGGCGTCACGCGTTGATTACCGGATGCGCCGCGGATGCGCCGGCGATATCCCCTCGCGACGCGCAGCGCAAACTCACAGTCTGTCGCGAACCGCCGCTCGCGGCGCTTAGCCGCCGCTCGAGGACGTGCTTAGCTCGATCCGGACTGCTCGCTAGAGCCCCGTTCCAGATGTTCATACTCGATATACACCGGGACGATCTTGGCGGTAATTCTCGCAATGGAGGTGAATCATGAATGATCGCATACGGGTGAGCTGGGGCTGGCGGTTGAAGTGGCTTATGGATGACGTGCGGGAGCACTCGCGGTTGGTGTGGCGGCTCTACGTCAGCCGTATGTACTCCTGGAACAGGCGATGATTGTCATTACGCACGTGAGCTGATGCCATCTCCCACAGCCTGAGCGCCCAGCTCATCGGCCATATCAGGTTCCCGAAGGTCGCGATCGCCACTCACAGAAGCCGTCAGCATCAACGTTTGCCAGCTCGAGGCGGAATTGCGCGGGACGGGCGAGTGAACCGCATGCGCGTGCTCTGTTGGCGGCGATGAACGGCCGCACTGACAAGGCGGAACTCGGATCGATCGGTCCAAATAGATAGCGGCACGGCACCGTGCCCCAGAACCAAGAGGCTGACATATGATCGCTCTGCTGACGCTCGTCGTACTGATCGGCTGGGCGCTCAACCGCAATCACCGACGCCAGGCTTGGCCATCCAGACCGGGCATTGCGCCGAGCGACACGGCCGATCGCGACGCGGAACGCCTGGCCGACGACCTGCGTGCCGGGGACCGGCAACGCCAGGAACGCCCGCCTGACTTGCTGTCGTGGTTCTTTCGCGAGTCGATCAATTGGACGTCGAGACGCCGTGCTGCCGTCCGGCGAGCCAGAGCTCATACCAACTCTGGTCGAGTTTCGACTCGTCGTACGAGGACCGATCGGAGCTAGGGACACAGCGATGAGTTTGCGTTGCCCAGTGTCTGCAGAATGATGGGCCGAGACATGCGGGTGAAGGAGCGCGCAGGAGCCGACATCCTCGGGGCGGCGACATCCAACCGCGCGGTGTGCGCACGGTCCGCGATGTTGTCTAGCGGGCGCGACACTGCTGTAAGCCCGTCACACAAGACAACGAGTCCTTCGCAGAGCGCGGTCAGGCCCCAGGAGCGACCCGCAACATTCACACCCTGGCCGAGAAACTCGGAAGGTAGTCAGACTGATCGCTTCTCAGATGCTTCGGCCGGGACTGTGCGGTCAGTCTCCAGATCGAAGCTTGAACGACCTCGCGCGTCAGCAAGCCGGCCTGAAGCATCGGAAGCTCCTCAAGCACCTGGCGAGCCGTCTGTTGTATGTCCGCGACCTCCAGCATGAGCACAGCTCCCAGCTTGTCGGCGCGGTGGTAGAACTCGCGAACGGCACCGGTCGCGTAGTGGGCCCAAACATAACGCGCTTCTGCACGCCGCAGTGGCGCGAGCCGGGCCGGCTGGAGTACTAGTTGCCATTCGGAGGTACGAGATTGGAGGACCTGGTCACCCAGACAGCAGCCATCGTCATGCCAGAGCAACATCCAAACAAGTTCAAGTCTTGAACCACCGCCGTTCCACGTTGCGTCTGGCAGGGATGACTGGCAACAAGGGTAGGCGTCTCGCGGATCGTTCCTGGGTCCCGTCAGACACCAACCACCGCTCCCCCGGCCCACCGTTCCGCGCTCCGCTCCAGGCCAGGTAGTCCGTGTTACGACGTCGACTAGTGCCGTCGCCAGAAACGTTGAGGTTGTTTGCGGTGCCAGGCTGTCGCCGGGTGGGGTTGGCCGGCTCTGGTGCGTGTGTGGATGGTCGACGGTTTCCAAGATGTTGCCGGTCCTGGTCTGATCTGCAGCCGGACAGAAGCTGTTAGGCGGCCCGGGTAGTGCACTGAGTGTCAACGTGTGCGTGCGTACAGCGTCTCACTGGTGCACTACCCGTCCAGTTGCAGATCACCGCCTTCGAACAGCCGCTCGCGCGGCGTGAGTTGGTTTGGACCCGAACGTTCCTTGGAGAGGCACTAGTTTGCTGCCGGCCGTTACCAGCCAGCTCCTTCGTCGGGGGATCACTTCGTTCAGAGCGCGTTTTCAGTTGGTCGGCGAGCTGGACGGCCTCGATATCCGGTACGCCGGTCATGACTGCCTCGTCCTTCAGGTGATCCCACACCGTCCAATCGTCGGCGGTTCCGCTCGAGTACGCGGTGAAGATCATCGGCTCGTTCGTGTCGTTCAGCCCCTACGCAATCACAGCAGATTCGTAGTCCCACATCATGCCGATGATGCGGCTTTCGGGCAGCTCGGTGCGCAGAAACGTCCTCTCGTAATGCCGCCCAGGCTCGGGCTCGATGACGTTCTCCGCTGGGAAATCGAACCCGTTGTCGAGACATCGGAAGCCGACGAGTCGGGGCGACGCGGCTCTGATCGACAGTGTCTGATCGGTGCGCAAGAGAAAGGGGTGGTGCCGGGGCCAGGTCGGCGGGCGCGATGTGGCTGCAGTGCAGCGCATGCAACCCGGTGTCGGGGTTTGGGAGTACCTACGGGTGGACGTTGTCCATGAGGCAGATCCCTTTCGAGATGCCGCGGTCAGCGGGCAGTCGTCCCCGATGACCGATTTGCTGCACGGCATGGTGCCGGACAGTACAACGTGAAGGAGATAAGCACGTGATTCTCGGTTTCGCACGGAAGGCCGCCATGACGGGTGCGGCAGTCGCTACGCTTGGTGGTGTCGCGTTCGCCGCCTCTGCGTTCGCAGCAACGATCACACATCACGAGCCGGCGGTCACTGCTGGTGTGCAGCCTGCCAGTTTGGCCGGCCAGACCGCCCCGTCGAGCGTCGTCTCCCGGGTCATCAGCAAGGGGATGGTGGATGGACGGGGGTGGTCGGTGGCGTTGGAGTTCTACCCGACATTCCCGAACGGATACGTGATCCCGGCCAAGGCCAAGCCACTGTCCGCGAACAAGTCGTCGTTGGTGTGCCAGCGAATGATGATCGGAGGTGTGCGCATCGACCACCAGGGCGGCCCTTGGGCTGACTGCTCCTTGGTTGCCGGCGCCCATGACCCGAGCCGCGCCGGAGAGGCCGGACTGTGGGGCCTGCAGGACAAGGGAACCAGCGGCTCCCGGCTGTTCGTAGCCAACGTCGAAACCAGAGTCGCGTACGGCGTGGTGAACCTGTCCGACGGCAGCCACCTCAAGGCCACCGCGACCACCGTCCCCGGCACCAGCTACCGAGCCTTCGCGGTGGCCATCCCCACCGCCAAGACCATCACCACCATCGACACCTACAACACCCAGCACCAGCACCTCACCCACGACACCAACTGGCACTAACCCACCACCACGAAGGACGGACGGCACTGCCGTGCTCCACGCGCCATCCGACTCGCTCGAAGAGCCGGACCTCACGTTCACTCGTTTCGTCGCTGCCCGTTGGCGGGCGCTGACCCACACCGCGTATCTGCTGACCGGGGATTTCCACGAGGCGGAAGACCTGGTGCAGACGACGCTGGCCCGGGTCTATCCGCACTGGCGGCGGCTACGGATGGACACCGTGGAGCACTACGTGCGGAGGGCGCTGGTAAACACCAACCGCAGCCGGCATCGCCGCCGCAGGGTCGTCGAATTCCTCCTGCCCGTCTTGCCTGACACCCGTCCCGCCCACGAGGACGGGACGGGTGTTGAGGGTATCGGTGAACACGATGTCCTCGCTCTGGCGCTCAGCCAGTTGCCCCAACGCCAGCGCGCGGTTGTCGTACTGCGGTACTGCGAGGACTTGTCCCTTGAGGAGGTCGCCGACATCCTCGGCTGCTCGGTCGGCACTGTGAAAAGCCAGGCATCGCGTGCCTTGAGCAAACTACGCACGCACCCGGACCTCGCCCACCATTCTGTTCGCCTTGGAGATCCCCGATGACTTTCGAACACGACCCAGACGACGACTGGTTGCGCGTTGCCGTCGAGCGTTCACATGAACTACACGCCCCGTCGCCAGCCCCGATCGACCAGATCCTGACCGCTGGGCACGCTCGCAAGAGGCGGCGCAACACGACAATGATGGCCGCTGTTGCGGCAGTCGTAGCAGTTGTCGGCATCGGGACACTACCGTCCTGGTTGAGCCATTCCACGGGCTCCGGTCAGTTCGCCCCTGCCGCAAGCCCTTCTCAGCAGAGCACTTCGATCGATGCCACCGTGGCTCACGGCGTGGTGGATGGACGGGGGTGGTCGGTGGCGTTGGAGTTCTACCCGACATTCCCGAACGGATACGTGATCCCGGCCAAGGCCAAGCCACTGTCCGCGAACAAGTCGTCGTTGGTGTGCCAGCGAATGATGATCGGAGGTGTGCGCATCGACCACCAGGGCGGCCCTTGGGCTGACTGCTCCTTGGTTGCCGGCGCCCATGACCCGAGCCGCGCCGGAGAGGCCGGACTGTGGGGCCTGCAGGACAAGGGAACCAGCGGCTCCCGGCTGTTCGTAGCCAACGTCGAAACCAGAGTCGCGTACGGCGTGGTGAACCTGTCCGACGGCAGCCACCTCAAGGCCACCGCGACCACCGTCCCCGGCACCAGCTACCGAGCCTTCGCGGTGGCCATCCCCACCGCCAAGACCATCACCACCATCGACACCTACAACACCCAGCACCAGCACCTCACCCACGACACCAACTGGCACTAACCCACCACCACGAAGGACCTACACCGAACCATCCCGGTCGGTTGCACCTGCGGCGCCTCACCCACATTGTGCGATGGCGAGCATCCAGAACCCGATGCGAGGTCACTGATTGCCAGCGTGCTGTCACGCGTCGAGTCGCGGCGCCTGGCCCGACCTGAGCCAGATACACCTCTAGCTTCCCAGCCTGACGGGCTCGCACATGCTCGCGTCCTAGAGGCGGTGACCCGTGCTGCGATAGGGCGTCAAGACGTCCAGGTCGGTATCCAATCAGGCGATGCCATCGATGCCCAGAGGAGACTCCGGGGCGGTCGACCTCATCAAGAATGCGGGCCGCGACGTCTCGGAAGCCTCGGCCCAGCAGGGCGTATTCGAGATGGGTCACGGGTGCCGTATTCGATGCAGGTACGGCTTGAGGTGATGTCCTTCGGCGGCGATCCACACCTCTCGCGCGGGCCCAACCCGCCTGATCTCGCCGCGAATCAGGTGATCGAGCCGCTCCCCAGGGCCCGGATCTCGGGCTCGTCGTGGGCGGCGTGCGGTGGGTCGAGGTGGGTCACCTAGCTCGCTGCGAGCGGACGGCCAACGACGCAATCCGGAGGAAGGCCACACCTGCACCCCGCTCTTGCCACGAATTGGACCTCGTCGACCCCACGACGAAATCCATCGCCGGCGGCGGCCTCGGTGATCAGGGGCGCGGGGTTGCTGGAATTGCTTGCGCAGCCAGGCGGCTGTCTGGACATGGACCGGGTCGGTAATGGTGTTTCCTCTGGCCCAGACGTGCGGGTGTTCGGCCACGACCCGCCCCTCGCAGCGGACCCGGACGCGCTCAAGGTCGCCGGCCAGGTCGACCATCCGCCTCCACTCCACCCTCGGCTGAGCTTGTCGGCTCGCGCGGTACTCGATCCCTAAGGCCGGACAGCGAGGAGGTTCAGCACGATGCAGGAGAACACGACGACATCGTCCTGGTTGAGCAACTCGGTGCGGGTGCGGACCAGGCCGCGGTCGGGCTTCGACTGACTCAGTCGCGCCTCGAGTACTTCAGTGCGCAGCCGGAGTACATCTCCCGGACGTACCGGGGCGAGCCACCGGAGTTCGTCGACACCCGGGCCGCCGAGGCTCGCGACCTCGGACAGGATCTGGTCTGCGTACAGCCGCATCATCAGACTGGCCGTGTGCCAGCCTGATGATGCGGCTAGCCCTTGTACGGCCCGTTCGCCGCGGCCTCGGGATCGACATGGAAGTACTGCGGATCGAACTGCTTGGCGAACTCGATGACGGCTGTCTGGCCGACAATGATGGTGGCCGGATGATCGGTGCGACCGCCCGGCACATAGTCCTCGAAATACATGCGTCCTATTTGACTACACCAGCAACGAAGTGTCGCGGCGCGAGCAGGAACCGATTACTGCCGGGATGCCAACGACCAGCAGGACAGCCATGATGTGCTTCCAGAAGACGTTGATCTGCGCGGAGTGCCGCAGACCAGTCCTTCGCAGCAGGTGTAGATGAGGTCGCCGAGCTCGTGCTGGAAGGCGCGGACCTTGAAGGCCTCGATGGTGATCGACGCCGCTTTCCGTCATGCCGGAGTCGCCGCCGGAGACGGTGAAACTGTCCGGATTCAGATTCGGCGGGTGTACAAGAGTTCGGTGCCGCAGGCGCCTTATCCCAGCCATGTGTTAACAGCCAGCATCGCCCGGTTTGCCTCGTCGTTGCTTGTATACGCAGTTGTACGCCTGCGGCGGCCGCTTGGCGCAGCGCAGCGCATTTCGCGATCCGGGCCAGTCCCTGGCCACGATGCTCCCAAAGCGTACCCATGCCGCCTGACCAGACACGGTTCGATCCGTAGTCTGCCTCGGTCAGCGTGTAAGCCGCGGCTCTCCCGTCGACAGGCACGACCGTACTCACATCCAGGTCGCTCTCGGGCGCCTGCCATATCTCTGCTAGCCACTCGTCGTATGGCATCGCGTCGACGGCAATATCGTTGGGTTCGTCTGCTGTCGCGGCAGCACACACGTGATATACGGCGGCCGGCCCAACTTCAGCCCAGGAGGTGACCGCCGTTCCGACCGGGATCGGTGGGGAGTCCGGAAGGGCCTTGATGTCGGATAGATCCAGCTGCGAGAAGCGCAAATCGCGGGTGTTGGTCAATCCTCGTCCAGTCGGAGATGGACGAAGGCTTCCTCCGGCTGGTCGTACAAGACTCCGAAGCCGCACAACTCGCACCAGACTCGATGCTGGCAGCAACAGATTCCACTAGCAGTTCAGGGACCAGGGTAAGAGGATAAGTCACCGCATGATGGTGTCAGGTCTGAGGGATTACGGCAGTGGAGTCGATGGTGAGGGTTCCGCCCACGACATCGATTGCGGCGGTGAGGTCATTAGGATCGCGCTGAGCTTCCAGTGTCCGAGAGGTCGTTGGCTTGGCGGTGCCACCGGTCCGGACCTAGTCGAGCCCCCCGGTCTCGGTGTACGGCATCTCCACGGGAGATGGGTCGTTCGACGTTCAGAAGAGCGCCCACGCGGTCAACCGGTCGGCAACGCGATCGATGAAGGCGTCGTGCGCAGTGAATCGGGCGCCGACGACAGAGGACGTGCCAGAACCCCACAGAGCACTGCCGGCACCGCGGTGGCGTTCGTGACGTGTGTCTCCGGATCGATTCGGTGCCAGTTGCACCGGCGGTGAGGCACAACCGCCGGCTGACTCCACCTCGACGGACGCCGGTTGTGACCTCTCATTGTCCGTGGCAATAATGTGAGTGTGCCGTCGGAATCGATCTGGATCGTGTTCATCGCCACGTCGATTGGGTTCGCGTTGTTGCCCGGCCCCAACGTTGTGTTCCTGTTCGCGCGATCGGTCAGGTTCGGCCCATGGTCCGCATGGCGATCGGCACTGGGGGTCGAGGCTGCGACTACAACCTTCGCTTTGTTCACAGCCGCTGGGCTCTCCCAGGTGATCGCGGCCAGCACCACATTGTTCGGACTCCTGAAGTGGGGTGGTGTCTGCTACCTATGCTGGCTAGGCATCCGAGCGCTCACTCGCCGAGACCCAGAGATCCCGGAGCCGGTCGGTGACCAGCGCCAGGTTCGCAGTCGCCGCCATCGGAGTCGCGAGTTTGCCCAGGGGTTCGTCTTGGGCATCTCCAATCCCAAGGTTGCGGTGTTCTTCGTCGCCTTCCTGCCGCAATTCGTCACCGCGGGCGCGCCGGCGGCCCCACAGTTGGTGGCGCTCGGCCTCGTATTCGCTGCCTGCGGCCTATTGTGTGACGCACTCTGGTGTACGGCATCGGGCCTCCTCGCGGGCCGAGTCCGCGGAAGTCACAACCTCCAAGGCTATGTGCGACGCACCTCTGGCGTCGTCTACCTTGGTCTCGCAGGTTGGGCTGCCGTCTCGGGCAGCCATCACAAGCCCTAACCTTCGGTTGCTGCGGCTCGTTTGCCGAGGTTCGGCCGGTAAGCGCATCGCCAGAGAGTTCGTCGGACAGATGGCATCGCGCGGAAACTTCCACGGCTTCGGCCCGCGCACCTCATCCAACCGAAGGTTCCTCGGGGGTCCACTGCCCTGAGCGCACTAGTACACCGACTCCGATCTTGACCTGCTGAAGGTATCTTCAGCCAGACGCTAGTGGCAGATACGGACGGACTCAGCAGCCCTCAGATGCAACTGCAGGCAAGGTCGACGCCCGTTTCGACCGACAGCGATTCGGTTTGGCAGCTGGGCGGTAATGCCATGCTGGGACTCGGTCTCATGTCCGTGGTCTGTGGCAAGGGTGATGAGCATGACCGCGCCCTCGGCTTGGGTAGGGCGCGTGACCCGGCTTCGAGCCGATTTGCCACGTCGATTCAGATGATCGACCGGCAGAGAGACCCTTGGTGGCGTGTAAAACACGCCACGTCGATGATTGGCGATGTGCTCGCCTGGTTGCCGTTCATCTTCGCCTACGCCAACGCGAACGGACGTGATGCCCCAGATGGTGGCATCGCTTGTCGCCGACATCTGTTGCGGCGTCCCCGTATCCAGAGGTGGACCTGACCGCGGACCGCCTACCCTTCGAGCTTCCCGGCCTCGTCGACCCCATCCGCCGTTGCCAGTCCAGCCGATTCCGGCTCCGCTTCACACTCGCGGGTCGTGATGGGCGCCGCCCTGCAACGTCAGCTGCAGTGTTGGTTGCCTCGATACGTGTTCACCCATGCTGCTCTCGCGCAGGCGCGTTCTATTCAGCGGCGCGATGCCCGCCTGGCAGTTCAAGATCTGAACTTGTGTCGGCGCCGCCCCGGCTAAACGATGATTGCTGTCCGCACCTAGCCGGCGGCGGAAGGATATTTACGTCCGAAGAGCAACGAGAGGCCTAGTTCGATGAACACGTCCACCACAGTGGTCAACCTGAAGGGGCGCCGCGACGACCCGGAGTACTCCGATGTCATCTACGTCGGGCGGGCGATGTACCGAGGAGGTTGGCACTTGGAGGCCTCGCCGTTCGCCAGTCCGTACCGCCCGGGTACTGACGGCAGCCGCGAACAGGTAGTTGAGAAGTACAGAGCTTGGCTCCTTGAGCAACCTCATCTGCTGGCTCAGCTTGCTGAGTTGCGCGGGCGCCGGCTGGGTTGCTGGTGCACCCCGCTTCCTTGCCACGCACACGTACTCGCCGAACTGGCCGACCAATCTGCGGGGTAGCGAGCAGGAATCGAATTGGATAGATGGGCGATATCTCATCCGGTTCGTGATCGCTCCAGAAGTCGGCAACGCGGACGGCGGGCACTGACGGAGGGTCTGGCAACAAGGTGAGCGACACCGCGTCCTGGGCCGTACCGAGGCTCCTGGGCCGGGCCGACCTAGGTGAGTCGTGCGCAGCCATCGCCCGAGAGAGCCCGGACAGACAGGCAGGTGGTAGTGGTCGCCCAAGGCGGCGCTCAACCCATCAATTCCGAAGGCAGTGAGGGTGAATGGATTCAGGGGCAGACATTGCTCGACTGGTTCATTCTGATGAGCTCGCTGAGCCCTGGACGACCGCGTGAACTGATCGTGACGAGGCTCCGATGCAGTCGCTCGCTCAGCTGAGAGATGATCACCAACGAAGGGAAGACGAGGAATGGAACTGGACCGGGCTTTCGCGAGCACATTGGATATCCTAGGCAAAGTTCAGCATGAGCAACTGAGTGCGGCTACGCCCTGCGCTTCGTGGAACGTGTGCGCGCTGATCAATCACTTCGTCGGTACGGCACGGTGGTGGGCCGCGACCATCAGCGAAACCGGTCAGGTCACCGAGGCTGACTACGCAGCTGGAGATTTCATGGCGGCGTATGAGGAAAGCATCCGGATCGCGACCGCAGCGTTCGAAGTCGACGGCGCGTTACTGAAGTGGGTGCGGCTGCCGTTCGGCGAGTTCCCCGGCGCAGTCCTCCTCGGCTTGGCTGCCATGGAACAGTTCACCCACGGCTGGGACCTGGCCCGCGCCATCGGCCATCCCACAGACCTGGACCCCGACCTGGCCCGCGAACTGCTCGAACGCGCCCAGCTCGCGATCACCGATGGACTACGCGGAGCAGACGGCGAAGCCTTGTTCGGACCTGCCACGAGTGCTCCCTCCGACGCGGGGCCAGCCGACCAGCTCGCCGCCTTCCTCGGACGCTCCGTCTGACCGTGGCCCCCGAGTACGGCGATATCGAGGAGCCGATCCGACGAGAGCTACTCGCGGATCGCGAGGCGACGCGTCTACTCGGGGCGCAAGACCAACGACCGACCGAACAGCGCGAGTGACCAGCAACGTACTTCGTAATCCGTCTGAGAGCTGGGTCCGTGTACAGCACGGGCAGAGTCGGCCAGTCACAGCAGTGCTGCGGGGTTCTGGGAACACGCCGACGACGTCGGTGCTGCGCTTGATCTCCTTGTTTACGCGCTCGAGCGGGGTTGGGCGACCGGATCCTATTCCAGTGACTGATCGGGAAGTCGGCGAACGCGGTGGCGTCGTCGGCCGCGTGGCATGGCTTCGACCTGGACAGTTGCCGGCCGACCATGGTGGCGATACGTCGACTCGTTCGAGGACGCGCATGGGGTCTGGCTGGCGAAGATAACGCGGGCCGCGGCCGCGACCATCTCGGCGTGGCCCTTCGGCACTTGCGTGAGCACGTTGCGCAGGAAGTGCACCGGCACCGCTGCCACGCCGAACCCAGCACGACGGCCTCGATCGCGGCCTTGAGGGCCTAAGTGGGCGTCGGAGACCCGCATCCGCACCCAACGCTTTGACCAGATCGTCGACCTTGCACGTCGACGTGCCCTGCTGGTAAGCCTCCTTGTGTCGCCCCGCCGGTCCATGTTCGCCATGATGCCCGCCACCCGACTGCGTCGGCGGACGATTGTTGGTCGAGTTCCAAAGGTGCATGTGCCAGACTTACGGCGTGGATTCGGCTTCCGATCGCTGGGATGCGGTGTTCCCGATCGCTGGGAAACTTGTTCGTGATTTGATAGAACAGGCCCAGGTGTCCGATCAATGGCTACGGCAGAGCCTCTTGCCGAAGATGTCAGTCGGACAACTGGCCTGCCACCTGGGGCGGCAGCTAACACATGCCGCAGAGCTGCTCCAAGCTTCAACCGACATCCCACCACTGGAGTCGGTCGACACCCATTATTATCGGGCTGCATGGGTCACGTCGAGCTCTCCGGATGATCCGCCCAATGACCGCACCACGGACGAGGCCGAGGCTGCGCTTGGCATAGCTGCGCTCAGGACTCGAGTCAACAAGGCACTCGCCACGCTAGGGCCGCTACTCGTCAGCCGTTCCGCTGCAGACGTGATACCAATTCCCTGGCAAGGCTGGTCCTTGGCCCGGGATGACTTCTTGCTTACGCGCATGCTGGAGATCGTGGTTCATGCTGACGACCTTGCGCTGAGTGTTGGAGTCCCGACGCCGGTGTTCCCGGAGGAGGTCTTCGCGCCCGTGCGCGACCTGCTGGTGCGCTTAGCCGCGCGCCGCCACGGCCAGTCAGCGGTGATAAGCACACTTGCTCGTGCGGAACGCTCGCAAGTCATCTCGGCCTTCTAGCGCTGCGGTGGCATCTACTCGGCTGGGTCCGCCTGCGGCGGTCGCACAGGATTGCAGCGTTTTCCAGTACCTGCGCGTCTCTGGGGTGTCACGAGTCCCGGGTGAGCATGAGACGCCCGGCAGGGGCTACAGCGCAGGAGAACACGCAGGCCGCGCTTTCGGAGCTCTACCACCGGCTCGGGCTGATCCGTAGGGCCATTCGACCAGCCCGAGCAGCATGGTGTTAGCTACCGGGTCACGTCGGCCCTCGCACTGTTCTTGTCGAGCCGCCAGAAGCGCTCAACGTGTTCGCGATCACCTTCGGCGACCGCTTCCCAACCGCCGAAAAGCTACTAATCAACACCGCCGGAGACACCGTTAGCGGGATAGCCCCACCTGCACGACTGTGCGTGTAGACGCCGATCCAGTGCGGGACACAGTTGGTCCGGAAGCTGGCCGATCCCGAAAGTCCAAGTCGCTCGCGCGTTGAGGGGTAGTTGATGGAGCGGCGGGGAGGTCGTCTGGTGGCGTTTGTGAAGGATTTGTGGACTACGGCGGTTGAGCAGGCTGATGGGTCGCTCAAGCGGGAGCGGAACGAGAAGCGGTGGGGGCGGGGGAAGCGGTGGCTGGCGGTTTGGATCGGGCCGGACGGGAGGGAGAAGTCGCGGACGTTCGACACCAAGGTCAGGGCTAATCGGTTCGCGTCTGAGATGGAGACGGATGTCGCACGCGGTGAGTACATCGACCCAGAGGCCGGCACCGTGCGGTTCGAGGTTGTCGCGAAGAGTTGGCTGGGATCGCGGGTTGTCGATCCGACGACGGAGATCCGGTACGAGACAGCGTGGCGGCTGCATGTGCTTCCGGTGTTCGGGAAGCGACAGGTGAAGAGCATCAAGCCGTCCGAGGTCGCGAACTGGCTTGCCGACCTCGAGCGGCGAAAGGGACCGGCGACGGCGCGGACGGCGTTCGTTGTGCTGCACGGGACCCTCGAGCTGGCCGTGGACGACGACACGATCAAGCGAAATCCGGCCAAGGCCGGGGTGGTCACGGTACCGGTCCCGAAGAATCGCAGGGTCGTGGCCTGGAGCGATGAAACCATCGAGCGCATCGTCGAGTGCCACCCGGTTCAATACCGGGCCATTCCGACCATCGGCGCGGCCGCCGGCCTGCGTCAGGGAGAGCTCTTCGGGCTCGCCAAGGACGACATCGACTTCGATGCGATGGTCATCCATGTCCGGCGGCAGGTGAAAAAGCTCGGGAAGTACTTCGTCTTCGCACTCCCGAAGAACGACCGTGAGCGCACCGTGCCCATGTCGGATGGTGCCGCGCTGACTCTCCTGCGGCACATCGAGTCCTTCAAGCCGCTCCCATACAGCTTGCCGTGGGAGCGGCCGAACGGCGAGCCGCATGAGGTCAAGATCCTCTTCCGATGGCGCAACGACCGGCACATTCCCGCACGTAGCTACGACAAGGCAATGTGGCATCCCGCTCTGGCAGCGGCCGGTTTGATCCCACAGCCAACCAGGAACGCGCGAGGAGCACTCCAGTACGTCACCAACCGCGAGACCGGGATGCATGCCCTGCGCCATTACTATGCAAGCGTCGCGCTGGCCGACGGAGTCAACATCAAGGAGCTCGCCGAATACCTCGGTCACGGCGATCCCGGCTTCACGCTGCGCCTCTATACCCACATGCTGCCGTCGTCGCACGATCGAGCCCGCAAGGCGATCGACTCGCGACTCGGGCGGATCTTCTCGTTGGCGGCTCACGGAACAGTGACGGAACAGGCCGCCAAGGCGCACCTGGTAGACCTCGCCGCGCAACAGCTCGATACAGGTCCCGAATTAGGCCTGTGACCTGCGGAAACACCACCAGCGGTCACGACCGTCACATGGCACCACCAGCCTGTTGTAACGCCGGTGAGCGCACATGTTCCAGTTCTACGCCGAGAACCACGACGACTTCACCGGCGACCGCGACCTGGCGAAGGTCCGCGAGCTGAACCCGGACCTGCAGTCCTTCACGACCTGGCTCGAGAACCACCGCGACGAGCTCAAAGCCACGCAATCTGACTGAACTCAAGCGCAGCCGCCGCGGCCCGGGGCCTGGGCCGCGGCCCGTCGTGCGGGCGACCTCGGGTGTACCGATGTCCGAGTTGGCGGACTCACCGTGCCCGCCGGACGAGCTGCTCGGCGCCGCGGCGTACCGGGTGGCGGAGCTGATCGCCGAATCATCGGCCCCGGCAGTCGCTCTGGCACAGCTTCAGCAGCTGGTCGCGGACCGGACGGCTGATGCGCCCGGCGAAGATCCCGTGATCCGCGAGCTGGTGATGCAGCTGATGCCGGGCCGGGCCGGCAACCTGGCCGCGTTGCCTTCGCACCTCGGGATCTCGGAGCTGACCCAGCGCCACCCGCGGAAGCATGCCCACCTGAGGACCCACGGGTCTCGGGATAGGGAGGATTTCCGATGCCCGCGCCCACCTCAGACCAGCAGATTCGGTGGTCAGCAAGTCGTGAGAGAGGAAGCCACGGTGTCCGACCACGTCGTCTCCACCAGCCAACAGTCCTCGGCGGTCACCGCCGCACGGCCTCGCATCCTGGTCATCGGCGGCAAGCTCGACCATGTGCGCAAGGCCCGCGAGCTTGGCCTGGACGTGGTGCACGTCCAGTTCCCCGACGAGTACGACCGCGGTCACTGGCCGTACGTCGACCAGGCGCTGCTGCTCGACTACGGCGACGTCGACCGGCTGCTGCCGCTGGTCCGCGCCCTGCACGAGGCGTACCCGTTCCAGGCGGCGGTGTCGCTGTACGAGCTCGGGCTGTTGCCGGCGGCACGAGTCAACGAGGCGCTCGGCCTCGGCGGCGAGTCCGTAGCCACTGTGGAATTGCTGCTGGACAAGTGGCGGATGCGCCAGCAGTTGGCCGCCAAAGCCGTGAGCCCGGTAGCCGCTGCGGTCGGCCGCTCCGCGCGGGACATCCAGGAGTTCGTCGAGGCGCACGGACTGCCGGTCATCGTGAAGCCGATCCGCGAATCGGGCAGCCTGGGAGTCTTCCGCATCCGCGACCAGGACGAGGTGGACTCCGTCACCGAGCGGTTCCGGGCCCTCGACGACGGACATTGGACCGCGAAGGACCTGTCCTTCGCCGACTCGTTCAGCGAGTTCCTCATCGAGGAGTACCTGGACGGCGCGGAGATCAGCGTGGAGACCCTGAGCTTCGACGGCCGGCATGTTGTCGTCGCGCTGACCGACAAGGAGACCGGCCCGGGGTTCGTCGAGCTCGGACACTCGCAGCCCAGCGACTGCTCGCCCGAGACCTTGGACGAGGTCAGGCGGTTGGTGACGGACTTCCTCGACGCGGTGGGGCTGCGCAACGGTGCAGCGCACACCGAGGTCAAGCTGACCTCGCGTGGCCCGCGGATCGTCGAGTCGCACAACCGCATCGGCGGCGACAGGATCAACGACCTGACCGAGATCGCCTACGGCGTCGACATGGAGCGGTACGCGCTCGGCGCCGGGTTCGACGTCGTGGAGCCGCTGACCGCGGCACCCCGACCTCGCGGCGGAGCAGCCATCCGATTCCTCACTCCGGAGCCGGGACGGATCGTGGAGGTGACCGGACTCGACGCCGTCCGAGCCGACCCGGCGTACGTCGACCTTCAGCTGAAGGTGGGACCTGGCGACGACGTACCGCCCCTGACCTGGAACGAGGACAAGGTCGGTCACATCCTCGCTCGCGGCGCCACTCGCACCGAAGCGGTCGCCCACGCCAGGCGGCTGGCCGCGGCGATCGACATACGCACAGAGCCGCTTGCATGAACACGGATCAGCGGGGCGTCGACGAGTCCCGGTTCCGCGACGCGCTGCGAGGCCTGCCTGCGCGGGTCTGGATCATCAGTCTCGGCATCCTGGTCAACCGGGTCGGCAACTTCCTGCCCGTGTTCATCGTGCTCTACCTGACCGAGCGCGGCTATTCCGCCGGTGCCGCGGGACTCGTGCTGGGCGTGGCCGGTCTGGGCAACGTTCTCGGCAGCGCGTTCGGTGGTTACCTCGCCGACCGGATCGGCCGGCGCTGGACCATCGTGCTGTCCGCCGTGACCACCGCCGGGCTGACCGCGGTCGTGCCGTTCCTCGGCCCGTTCCCGATCATCACCGCAGTGGTCGGACTCATCGGCGTGACGTCGCAGGTCTACCGGCCTGCCGCGGCCGCGGCGCTGCTCGACTCGGTGAGGACGAGCCAGCAACGACTAGCCGCGTTCGCCGTGTTCCGGTTCGCGATGAACGTCGGCGCTGCCCTGGGCGGCGTCATCGGCGGCGTGCTGGCCAGCACCTCATATGTGGAGCTCTTCGTCGGCAATGCCGTCGCGTGTCTGCTCTTCGGGGTCGTCGTGGCAGTGTTGCTGCGGGACGCACCTCGGCAGCAGACCGATCCGGACGACGCGGACTCGCCGGCAGACACGGCGGTTGGATACCGGCGGGCGCTCGCCGACCGCCGGCTGGTGCGATTCCTGCTGATGACCGTGGTCGGGGAGTTCGTCTACATCCAGTCGACCGTCGGCCTGCCCCTGCACGTCACCGAAGTGGGCCTGAGCGCGCGCGACTTCGGTCTGCTCATCGGGTTGAACGGTCTGGTGGTGCTGGCGCTGGAGTTGCCCATCACCGGCGCGGTCTCCCGGTACCGACCGGAGTACGTCCTTGCCATCGGCAACCTGCTCATCGGTGCCGGCCTCGCGCTGACCGGCTTGATGACGGGGATGGTGCTGCTTTCGGTCACGGTGCTGATCTGGACCCTCGGCGAGATGATGTCCAGCTCGGTCGCCGCGGCGTACCTGGGAAGCCTGGCGCCGCCACGGCTCGTCGGCCGCTATCAGGGCCTGTACGGCGTCGCGTACACGGCCGGCACGGGCACCGGCCCCCTCATCGGCGGAGCGCTCTACGCGATCGGTCCCTGGACACTGTGGGCCGTGGTCGCCGCAGCCGGCCTACTGGCCGCCCAGCTCTGCCTCCCCCGCCGCGGCGCTGCTTGACCGACCAGGTCCATCACGAGTCCAAAATGCGGTCGAGGGTTCGGCGGCCCATTTTGCTCATCGTCGGGTTGGTCTCGACGTAGTACCAGACGACGCCCATCGCCTGTTCGAACGCCCAGGCCTTGCCGCGCTCCCACTCCAGATCGTCAGAGCCCAGCGCCCGTCGGAGCATTTCCCGCGGGCCTGGCTCTAGCAGGTGCCAGGCACTGACCAGATCCAGCGCGGGGTCGGCCGGGCCGAAGCCGCCGGTGTCGAGTACGCCGCTGAGCCGGTCTCCCGCGACCAGTACGTTGCCGGGAATCAAGTCACCATGGCTCATCACGTCCGGAGCCGTGCGTGGCAACTCCCGAAAATGGCTCCACACCTGGCGCAGCCGAGGTACGTCGAGCAGCCCCTTGCTCTCCTCGAAGCACTTCGCCATCCAGTCGTCGTGGTGAGCGAGAACGCCGCCACGACCTTCGCCGCTGAACAGCCGCCCCCGCGTCTCCACGTCCCGCAGGGCCGCGATGAAGGCCGCAAGGTCCTCGGCAAAAGCGTCCGACGTACTCGGGTCGGCATCGAAGGCGATCGTTCCCGGCAGCCAGGTCTGGACCGCCCACGGCATGGGGTAGTCCGCTCCGGGTTGTCCGAAGGCGACGGGTTCCGGAACGGGGAAGCGAGACACCTGCGCCAGCTCCGCGCTCGCCTCGGCTTCCTGTTGCAGAACCGCCAACGCCTCGGCAGCATCGACCAGACGCAATGGGAAACGCGCAGAGAGGTCGTTCCCGATGCGGAAGATGGCGTTGACCGTCCCGGTCGAGGGCACGGGTCGAATCGCCTCGCCCTTCCACTGAGGGAACTGTTCCTGGATCAAGGACGCAACGGTCTCGGTCGTCACGTCCACCTGGTCGTCGTGCACAGGCCCATACCTACACGACAGTCACCACAAACAGCACTCATTTTGACTCGGCAGGTAGTGGGTACTGGCGCGGGACGATGAGCGAAGCTGCGGCCCGCCCTGGGGCATCGGTACGAAACGGGCACGTTCTGCGGACCGTCGTGCCTGGTGTCGCGATGATCGCGGTCACTTTCGGGTTCGCACGCTACGGATACGGGCTCCTGTTGCCACAGATGCAGGCCGACCTGGGCATCACACCACGCGCCGCGGGGCTGACCGCTTCGGCCGGGTACGCGTCGTACCTGATCGCGAATCTGTCCGTGATCTGGATGACCGTCAGGCTGGGACCGCGATGGCCGATCGGACTCGCGGCGGCACTCGCGGCCATCGGGATGACGCTCGTCGCGGCAGCCGGCACCTCGTTGGCCGCACAGGTCGGCGTGGTCGTCGCCGGCACCGCGGCCGGTCTGGCATTCCCGCCGTACGCCGACATCGTGGATCAGCACGTGCCTGCGGCTCGGCGTGCCCTTGTGTGGTCGACGATCAGTTCAGGAACCGGTTGGGGAGTCGCGATCGGAGGACCGGTCGCGATCGGCTTCGGAGACGACTGGCGGCTCGCCTGGCTGGTGTTCGTCGTCCTGGCGGTCGGCGCGGGAGTCCTCGCGACGGTGTGCGCACCATCGCGAGGTCGAGACTCGCGCCGGCCCCAGGTGCCACAGCTGAGTTGGACCTGGTTCGTCTGCCCGAAGTCCCGCCCCTTGCTGCTCTCCTCCGTCCTCATCGGGGCGGGCAGCGCTGTGTGGTGGACCTTCAGTGTCGAGGCCCTGCACACAGCCGGGCTTGCAGCCGGAGAAGCCAAGAGTGCCTACGCGGTGTGCGGTGCCGCCAGCCTCCTCGCCTCGCTCAGCGGATCGGTCGTCGACCGCATCGGCCTGCGGAACAGCTACCTCGGCGCCTGCGCACTACTCACCGCAGCACTGGTCCTGATCGCGGTCGGAGCCCGCCAGTTCATCATCGCCCTGCTGGCCGCGGCGTTGTTCGGTGCTTTCTACAGTGCGGTGGTTGCGACCCAGGGCATCTGGAGTGCCGACGTCTTCGCCTCACGCCCCTCAGCCGGGCTCGCCGCAGTCAACACCGCACTCACCATCGGCACCATCGCCGGTCCAGCCGCGGCGGGACTCCTGATCAACCGATCCGGCTACCCCGCCACGCTGCTCGCGGCGGCCTCAGTGGTCGCGATCTCCGTCGTCTTCTGCCCGCCATCGGCACGCCGCCGCGAGATCCTGGCAGCGCACCGATGCCGAGCCACACCGATCCGCGACTGACAACCAGCAGGTGCCCTACGGCCGTCAGGTGCTGATCTTGAACTTCGGCGAGGTCGCCAGTTCGGCCAACTGGCGGGCAGTGAACACCGGTTGGGTCAGCGGCGATCGCTCCGTGCGGTCGCTCTTCTTGGCCTGTGCGAAATACACGACGGTTCCGTCGTCGTACCGGTAAGCTGCCCACTGGTCATAGCTGCCGCGTCCCTTGGCGGTCAGTACGCCGACCTTCTTGCCGCCGACGTCCACGAGGTCGCAGGTGCCGGTCCCGCCCCAGAAGCCCTTCGCCAATGTGCATGGGTCGGTCGCCGGTTTGCCGTTGGGCGTGGTCGACAGCACCAGCAACTTGCCGACCCGGTTGTCTTTCTGCACCGGGATGGAGGCCGAGTACTCCCAGTAGTCCGGCTCCCCGTCACTGGATGCGTACTGGCTCTGCGGCCATCTCATCGGACCGCCGCCCGGGTACTTCAGGTCCGGCGAAGTGAACCCCGGTGGTAGTGACGAGGTCAGGTCGTTCATGAGCTTCACGGCCCGGTCGGCGCGAGGACCCGCGCTCGCCGTGCGGTCCACCTGGCCCTCCGGCCACGGGTCGCCAGTCTTCCGGGTCTTCGGCGCAGTCGTCGGCGCCACCGTGGAGACTGGCTGCGACGCGGATGCCGACGGCGGGAATGCCGACGGTGTACCCGGCCCGCCCGCCACCATTTGGCCCACCGTCCGGTGACCGGTGTAGTTCGTGACCAGTGCGGGACCGGCCGTGACGCCAACCACCAGCGGTACGACGGCGAGCCCGGCCCATGTCGCCCTGCGCCGCTTGCGCGCCCGGCGGGCCTGCTCGAGAGCGTGCGCAGGATCCATCGACGGCGGTGGGCTGCTCCGCACGATCACGTCATGCAGTGCCTCGTTGAGATCCTCTTCGTTCATCGAACCCTCTCCTCTTCCAGCAGTCCACGCAGTGTCGCCAGCCCGCGCGCGGCCTGGCTTTTGACAGTTCCGGCCGAGCAGTCGAGCAGCTCAGCCGTCTGCTCGACGGACTGGTCCTCCCAGTAGCGCAGGACCAGTACGGCACGTTGCCTCGGCGGCACCTTCACGAGTGCCTCCAGCAAAACGAGCCGTTCGTCGGCGAAGTCGGCCGACGGCGCCGCCCGATCGGTCGCCTCGGACGCGACCGACTCGTGCCGGAACCACCCCCGGCGCCGCTCGGACAGGAAGGTACGGATGAGTGTCTGCCGGGTGTAGCTGTCCATCGCCTCGTGCCGCTGGATCCGCCGCCACACCAGGTAGATCTTCGTGAACGTCTGCTGCACCAGGTCTTCCGCACGATGCCAGTCGCCACAGAGCAGGTACGCCGTGCCGCGCATGGCATCGGAACGTGCCGCGAAATACGCCTCGAACGCCGCGTCCCGATCACTCATCCGATCTCCCATCCTCGATACCGGGTTAGACACGCCTCCGGGGCGGAAGTTGGTTGCATCCGCAGGTGGAACCTCGCACACGCGCTAGGGTCACAACCATGTTCGGTGTGCGAGGCAGGACGGCTCATCTGGCGTGGTACCGGACCGATGAGGCGCCGACCGAGGTCTTGTTCCTGCACGGGTTCTCGGACTCTGCACAGTGCTGGGAGCCGGTGATCCGCGCGATGCCCGGGATCCGCGCGCTCGCGATCGATGCGCGCGGGCACGGTGAGTCCGGGCTCCCGGACGAACCTGTTCGCTACGAGTCACATCGCGACGATGCCGCCCTCGTGCTGTCGAGCCAGCCCCAGGACGGCGGGATCGTCGTGGTCGGCCACTCGATGGGCGCGATGGCAGCCGCGCACCTTGCCGCGTCCCGGCCGGACCTGGTCCGTGCGGTCGTGCTGGAAGACCCGCCGACCGGAACCCCTGGCGACCGGTCCGACGAACCGTGGTCCGAGCCGAACTGGCTCGCGGAGGTCCGGGCACTCGACCTGCCGTCACGGATCGCGAAGGGCCAATCCAACGACCCCGACTGGCCCGACGACGAACTCGAGCCCTGGGCCGTGTCCAAGGCGCAGGTCAACCCGCACCTGTTCGATCTGACGTTCCGCGACGCCGGCCCGTTGACCGACCTGCTCGCCGAGATCACTTGCCCGGTCCTGCTGATCCACGGCGACACCGAACGCGGCTCACTGATCTCCACCGAGTACGCGGACCGCTGCGCCCAAGTAGCAGCCGGCGAGTTCCGCGCGGCACATATCGCCGGCGCCGGCCACTCGGTACGCCGCGACAAGCGTCCGCAGTACCTCGCAGAACTCACCACGTTCCTCGACCGATACCGCTAGTGGAGGGTGTAGCCGCCGTCGATCACCACTACTGAGCCGGTCATGAAACTGGACGCCGGCGAGGCCAGGAAGACGACGGTGGGCGCGATTTCTTCGGGTACGGCGTACCGCCGCATCGGGGCGTCGTCGATCCAGCGGGCCTTGAACTCTGGCTCGTCGACCGGCGCCATCTCGGTCTTCACGTAGCCCGGGGCGACGGCGTTCACGCGGATGTTCAACGGCGCCCACTCCGCGGCCAGGGACTTGGTCAGCTGATGGACCGCGGCCTTGGAGGCGTTGTACGCCGGTTGCCACTGCGGACGGTTCACGATCTGCGCGGAGATCGACCCGATGTTGACGATGGTGCCGCCGCCGACCGTCGTGAAATGCCGGGCCGCCTCCTGGCTGAGCTTCCACAGGCCGTCGACGTTCGTGGCGAAGACCGCGTCCCATTCGTCGTCGGGTACGTCGAGCGCCGGCCGGTGAACGCACGCCCCGGCGTTGTTGACCAGGATGTCGAACCGCCCGGTCGCGTCCAGTGCCGCCTGGATCGCCGCCCGGCCGGAGGCCCGGTCGTTCACGTCGAGGCCGACACCGACCACCGTCCGTCCGGTCTCGCCCGCCAGCGCTTCGGCCGCCTGCTGCGAGGCCGCGGCGTCGCGCGCTCCGATCACCACATCCGCACCGGCCTCGGCCAACCCGGTCGCGAACGCACGACCGAGCCCGCGATACCCACCCGTCACGAGAGCCGTCCGCCCGACCAGCGAGAACTTGTCGAGAACCCCCATCACACAACAACCGCTTCGATAGTCATCCCGACATTGTCACCGGTCCCCGCGGCTGACCATGGCACCCCAGCCCGAGCCCGCTTCCGGTAGTGCGTCTGTGGTCTTAGGCTGTTGCGGGTCGGGGAGACTGCGATGGGCCTGAGGTCGGGCGCACCGCTGGAGGGGCGGCGGACTGTGGAACGTGGAGACGGCGTCCGCGGCCAGGAGGCGGAGCGAACTCGACCTGCAAGACTGCTCGGTCGGCGGGCCGAGCGGGCCGTCCTCGACCGCCTGCTCGCCGAGGTCCGCAACGGCACCAGCCGGGTACTCGTCGTCCGGGGCGAGGCCGGGGTCGGGAAGACCGCGTTGCTGACCTACGCGACCGACTCCGCAGCGGACCTCAGCACGCTGCGGGCGGCCGGCGTCCAGTCGGAGATGGAGCTGGCGTTCGCGGCACTCCATCAGCTGTGCGCGCCGCTGCTCGATCGCCTGCATCGGATCCCGGAGCCGCAGCGCCGGGCGCTCGCGACGGTGTTCGGGCTGGCGCCAGGTCCCGCTCCGGACCGCTTCATGGTCGGACTCGCAGTGCTGAGCCTGATCTCCGATCTGGCCGGAGAACAGCCGGTCCTGGTCGTCGTCGACGATGCGCAATGGCTCGACACCGCGACGGCGCAGACGCTCGGGTTCGTCGCCCGCAGGATCGGCGCCGAATCGGTCGGGTTGTTGTTCGGCGCCCGCGAGATCGGAGTGGACCTGCACGGTCTCCCTGAGGTCCAGGTCGAGGGGTTGCCGGCTGACGAGGCACACGCGCTGCTGGGATCAGCTGTCGAGTTCCTGCTCGACGAACCGGTCCGCAAGCGGATCGTGGCCGAGACCGGCGGTAACCCGCTGGCCTTGCTCGAACTGCCCCGCGGCCTGACGGCCACGCAGCTCGCAGCAGGATTCGGCCTGCTCGGCGGACAGGGTCTGCCCGGACGCATCGAGCAGAGTTTCCTGCGGCAGGCCGATGCCCTGCCCGCACCGACCCGGCAGCTGCTTCTGGTCGCGGCGGCCGAGCCGATCGGCGACCCGGTGCTCGTCCGGCGGGCCGCCGACCAGCTAGGGATCGATGCGGCCTTCGCCGAGATCGACGGACTCCTCAGCCTGGGCGAGCGGGTGACGTTCCGCCACCCGCTGGTCCGGTCAGCGCTGTACGGATCGGCCTCCGAGACAGACCGCCGCGCAGTGCACCTGGCGCTGGCCGGCGCGACGGACTCGGCAGCAGACCCGGACCGGCGCGCCTGGCATCTGGCCGCAGCCGCGATCGGACCTGACGAGGACGTCGCTCTGGAGTTGGAGCGGTCCGCCGACCGCGCTCAGGCCAGAGGCGGCTTCGCTGCCGCGGCTGCGTTCCTGCAGCGCGCGGTAGCCCTCACCCGTGATCCGGTCCGGCGGACCGAGCGCGCGCTGGCCGGCGCGCACGCCAGTCTGCAGGCCGGCGCATTCGAAACCGCGTGGGCGTTGCTGGCGACGGCCGAGGCAGGGAAGCTCGACGACCTGGGGCGGGCCCGGATCGATCTGCTCCGCGCCGAGGCGGCGTACGCGCAACAGCGTGGCCGGGACGCGCCTGGCCTGCTCCTGCGTGCTGCCAAGACCCTTGAAACGCTCGACGTACAGCTCGCTCGCGACACCTATCTCGATGCCTGGAGTGCCGCCCTGTTCGCAGGTCAGCTGGCCGCGGGCACCGGTCTGCGCGAGGTGTCGCTGGCAGCCGAGGCAGCGCCGCGGTCCGGCAGCTCCACGCGAAGTTCTGATCTGCTGCTGGACGGCTTCGCGTTGCTGTTCGCCGAGGGCCGGTCTCGTGCGGTGCCGCTGCTCAAGCAGGCTGCCACCGCGTTCGGTGAGCAGAAGGCCTCGACCGAGGAGGTGCTGCGCTGGGGATGGATGGCCACCGCGGCGGCCGCGACCGCGTGGGACTTCGAAGCATGCCGGTCCACCGCCACCCGGCAGGTGGAAGTGGCACGTGGCGCCGGTGCGCTCGCGGTCCTGGCTGTCGGTGTCAACGTGCTCGGCCAGGTCGTCGCCCTGGCCGGCGACTTCGCCGAAGCCACCTCGCTCCGGGCCGAGGCCGACGCGGTCCGAGAGGCCACCGGCACGCACGTGCTGCCGTACGGCGGACTGGTGCTGGCAGCACTGCGCGGACGCCCGGACGAGGCGTTCCCGTTGATCGACGAGACCATCGCGAGCGCGACCGCCGAAGGGCAGGGTACGGCGGCGCAGTACGCGCGCTGGGCGAGGTCCGTCGTACTCAATGGTCTCGGCCGCCACGACGAGGCGTTGCCGTGGGCGATCTCGGCGAGCGAGGACACGCCGGAGCTGTTCGTGTCGTCGTGGGCGCTCAGTGAGCAGATCGAGGCGGCCGCACGAAGCGGACGTCAACGCGAGGCAGCTGCCGCACTCGAGCAGCTGCAGGCGAAGACGCTGGACACCGACGAGCGCTGGGGCCGCGGTATCGAGGCTCGCGCGCGGGGTTTGCTGGACGACGGCGCGACCGCCGAGGGTGCGTACCTCGAGGCGATCGAGCAACTGACCGGCACCCGGCTGCGCCCGGACCTGGGACGTGCCCATCTGCTGTACGGCGAATGGCTGCGGCGTCGTACTCGCAGGGGGGAGGCACGGGCGGAACTGCGCAACGCGTACGACCTGTTCACGTCGATCGGCATGGCTGCGTTCGCCGAGCGGGCGCGTCGCGAGTTGCAGGCGACCGGAGAGACGGTACGCCGACGAGCGAGCGGACCGGCCGCGGGTAGCCGGCTCACTCCGCAGGAGCTCCAGATCGCCTCGCTGGTCCGCGACGGGCTGTCGAACCCCGAAGTGGGCGCCCGGCTGTTCCTGAGTCCCCGCACGGTCGAGTGGCACCTCCGCAAGATCTTCGACAAGCTCTCGATCAGCTCGCGCAGACAGCTGCGCGAGGCGCTGCCCGAGACCGGCCACGAGGCGACCTAGTTCCGGAGCAGTTGCTGACCGCCGTCGACGTCGTACGTCGCACCGGTGAGTGCTGTGTTCGTCATCAGGTGGATGATCAGCGCGGCCACGTCGTCCGGACCGACCACCCGCCGGATCGGAAGCGTGTCGCGCAGCTCCGCCCGCCGCTGTTCGAGCTGATCTCCGAGCAGCCGCGCCGACAACGGTGTGTCGACGAACCCAGCCGCGACGGCGTTCACGCGGACCGGGGCAAGTTCCAGTGCGGCGTTGGCGGCGATCGCCTGCAGTCCGACGGTTCCGATCGCGGCGAGACTCAGGCCGACGCCTGGCCGGCGGGCGCCGGTGCCGCTGATGAGCGTGAGGGAACCGCCGGGACGAACGCGCCCGATGCAGAGCCGGGCGATCCGCAGAGCTCCGAGCAGATCCTCGTCGAGGAGGCGCAGCGCCCGTTCGAAGTCCAGCTCGGCGATCGGTGCGTAGAACGGTCCGCCGCCGCTCACCAGGACATGGTCGAGCTCTGCGGGCAGGTCGGCGAAGACCTGCTCGAGACGCTCCGGATCGCCCAGGTCCAGGGTCGGCGCACTCTCGGCGCCGACCTCGGCGGCGGCCTTGGCGAGTCGTTCGGGATCGCGGCCGGTGACAACAATCCGGGCGCCGGCCGCGTGGGCCTGGTGGGCGGCGGCCAGTCCGATCCCCGAACTTCCGCCGATCACGACCACAAGCTGCCCGTCGAGTCTGTCGCTCATCGTGTTCTCCAGTTCATCAGGTCAGTTGGACACCGGTACCGCACAGCCGTGCACGCGCGGCGTCGCCGGCAGTTGGGTGGCGGGCGGGCGGCCGCGTGCGACGTACAGGAAGGTGATCAGCGCGGCAACGACGCTCAGGCCCGCCATCACGAGCATCGCCGTCTGGTACCGGTGCGCGAGGGGCTGGACCAGGTCGTCCGAGCCGCCGACGCCGAGCAGGGCCGGGACGAGCGCGATCAGCACGACGCCACCGACACGGGAGGCGGCGTCGTTGATCGCGGATGCCTCGCCCAGGTCGGTGTCGTCGACAGCAGCCAGTACGCCGGCCGTGAGCGGTGCGACGGTCAGACCGATACCGAGACCCCACAGCAAAGCGCCCGGCAGGATCGCGTGCAGGTAACTCTCGCCGGGGCTCGCCGCCGACAACCACGCGAATCCACCGGCCACGATCAGGATGCCGACAGCCATCGGCCCACGAACGCCCACGCGAGCCACGAGGCCACCGACGAACGGCGAGACGAGCAGGAAGACGGCTGACTCCGGGATCAACGCCGCACCTGCCTCGGTGGCGCTGTACCCCAGCTGTAGCTGGCACTGCAGGACGACCAGGTAGCTCGCCGCCGACAGGGCTCCGTAGAAGAGGAGAGTCGCGGCATTGATCGCGACGAACTGCTTGATCCGGAAGAGCGCCGTACGCACCATGGGCGCCGGCCGCCGTTGCTCCACCGGAATGAGTACGACCAGGCAGACCACGCCGACGCCGGCCGGCACCAGCACCTTGGCGCTCCCCCATCCGGACGCTGGTCCCGCGGTCAGCGCATAGATGACACCGCCCAGCCCGAGGACGGTCAGCAGAGCTCCCGTCACGTCGACCGAGAGTTCCCGGCGTGGGCGGCTGACTTCCGGTACGCCGTGAAGTACCCACAACGCTGCTGCGATCAGCGGAACGTTCAGCAGGAACACGTAGCGCCAGGAGCCATGGTCGATCAACCACCCGCCGCCGTACGGACCGAGCGTCGTACCGAGAGTCGACAGCCCTGCCCAGATGCCGATCCCCTTGGCGCGGTCCGCCGGGCGCAAGGTGCCGTTGAGCAAGGCCAGGCTGCTGGGCACGACCATTGCTCCACCGGCTCCTTGCACGACCCGCGCGGCGATCAGCGCCGCGGTGTTCGGCGCTGCCGCGCAGCACAGCGACCCGATCAGCATCACGACCAGACCGGTGATCAGGATCCGGCGCCAGCCGAAGTGGTCGGCCAACGCACCGGCGAGCAGAAGCAGGGCGGCGACGGTCACCAAGTAGCCCGTCAGAACCCATTGCAGCCCACTCACCCCGGTCCCGAGGTCGCGACCGATCGCCGGAATCGCGACGTTGACCATGTACGCGTCGATGAAGCCGACCATCGAGGCGAGCACCGTCGCCGCGATCAGCAGCGCCCCGGCCCGCCCACGCACCGCGACCCCCGAGTACGCCGCCCGCTCGTCGCTGGCTGTCATCTCACACCCTCCCGTCAGCCGCAGCCGGATCGTTCGGGTGCGGCGACAGCGGGGTCACCTCGTCGGTCCGCCAGATGCGCAACGGCATCGAGGCCAGGACCGTCTCCAGGTCCGCGGCGTCGGTGGTTCCGTCCGGCACCCGGGTGGTCATCGTGACGAGGAATTCCATCTCCGCCTCCGGCTCGTGGATGTTCTCGCGTCCACGATGTGGCTTCGGCGGCGGGGATCACCCCCGTGACTGTCACTGGTTGCCGGGGACCAGGGACACTCACTGGCCCGACGGGCGCGTGGTCCGGGTGAATCTGAACCCGAGCGAAAGGAGTCCGCGATGGACAGGAAGCACGAGTACGACGTGATCGTGCTCGGGGCCGGCGCCCCGGGAGAACACTGCGCCGCAACATTGGCCAAGGGTGGGGCGCGCGTCGCCGTCGTCGAGCGGGAACTGCTCGGCGGCGAGTGCTCGTACTGGGCCTGCATCCCGTCGAAGACCCTGCTGCGCCCGGGCGAGGCGCTGGCCGAGGCCCTCGACGCGCCCGGTGCCCGGGAGGCCGTCACCGGTTCCCTCGACGTCGCCGCGGCGCTGGCGTGGCGGGACTTCATGGTGTCCGGCTACGACGACTCCGGGCAGGTCTCGTGGGCCAAGGGCGCCGGAATCGAGGTACTGCGCGGACACGGCCGGCTCGCGGGACCGCACACGGTCGCGGTGGACGACCGGACCTTCACCGCCGACGCGATCGTGGTCGCGACCGGCGCCGACCCGATGATCCCGCCGGTTCCCGGGCTGGCGGATCTTCCCGGCGTGTGGACGAATCGCGACGTCACCGGGATGGTCGAGGTACCGGACCGGCTGCTCGTCCTCGGCGGCGGCGCCACCGGCGTCGAGATGAGTCAGGCGCTGGCCCGGATGGGCACGGCCGTGACGCTCCTCGAGCGCGGCGAACACCTGCTGACCCGCGAGCCGCGAGCGGTCGGCGAGGCGATCGCCACCGCACTCGCCGCCGACAACGTGGACGTCCGGGTCGGCATCGGCGCGGAACGAGCCGCGCTCGCGGGATCGACGTACGTCGTCGACCTCAGCGACGGGACCCAGGTGACAGGTGACCGGATCCTGGTCGCGACCGGTCGCCGGCCGCGCGTCGACGGCATCGGACTGGACACCGTCGGCATCGATCCCGACCCACGCGGCATCCCGGTCGACGACACACTCCAGGCAGCTCCGGGCATCTGGGCGATCGGCGACGTCACCGGGCTCTGGCAGCTGACCCACGTCGGCGAGTACCAAGGCCGTGTTGCCGCGAGCAACATCCTTGGAACCCCACGTACGGCGAGCTACGAAGCGGTGCCGCGCGTCGTGTACAGCTACCCGCAGGCCGCGTCCGTCGGCGCCGCGGACGGCGCGTTCGTGGCGACCGTCCAGCTGTCCGGGGTGCCGCGAACCTCGACGTACCTGCGCTCGTACGATACGCAGCCGGGCTTCCTCACCCTCGTCTCCGACGGCACCGTGATCACCGGCGCGTACGCCGTCGGCCCGGAAGCCGGCGAATGGCTGCAACAAGCGACCCTCGCCGTTCGCGCGAAGGTCCCGCTCCCCGTGCTCCTCGACGTCATCCAGCCGTTCCCGACGTTCTCCGAAGCCTTCCTGCACGCGCTGCGCGACCTCGAAACCCAGATCGCCGCCCGCTGACTACCCGGTAGTCAGGGACCGAGGAGTCCGACGGCGAAGGAGACGACCAGGACCGAGAGCATCAGGGCCGAGACCGATTCGACCGCCATCAGCAGCTTGGCCCGAACGGTCAGCGGCATGGTGTCGGTGGGGCTGAAGGCCGACGAGTTGGTGACGGACACGAACAGGTAGTCGATGAATCCCGGGGTCCAGCCGGACCTGGCCGAGGACCGCCGCGCCACTTCACTGATCGCGTCGTGGTCCTCGTCCTGGGGAAACCGGAAGTCGGCAGCGGGCAATCCCGGCCGGTCGACCCGGAAGCGCGAGACCGGACCGCCCCGATCAAGCTCCCAGTACGCGAGCGCGAACACGAGAACGTTCGTCAGCCACACCTGGCCGGCGGCTGCCAGCAACTGACCACCCGCTGTCGCCTCCCCTGCAACCAGCGACCGGATCAGCAGCACGAGGGCAGTCGTGTTGGACAGCGCGATCAGCAGCACGAGGCCGATCGACAGCCGTCGCAGCAAGCGGTTCTCCTTGCTCATCCGGCGCGGGTTGGCCAGGACCAGTGGAACGAACAGCAGCAGTTCCAGCGCCGGGATCACGAACCGTGGCCCGATCTGCAGAGCGCTGGGCAGTACGGCGTACAGCCCGATCGCCGCCATCACCGCGACAGCAGCCGGCAATCGGGGCTCGGCCGGACGGGTCTGCCGCGTCCGTTCATCATTCATGCGAGCCACCCTGGCACAAGAGTCGCGGGGCACCGCGCAGGCGGCGTCGGTCGGTAGCCGGCGGTCCGTTCTTTGTCAGGCCAGGTACGGGCGGCCGGCGCCGTCCCACTTGAGGACACCGGTGTAGGCCTGGCGCTTGCTCGAGTCCTTCACGCCGTTGTGGTTCGCGTCGACGTACGCGTGGAAGGCGATCCGGGTGGTCGCGCCGACGTTGATGACGGTGGCGCCGCCCGGTCCGCAGAGGCGGGTCGACCTGGTGGTCATCAGGGTCTTGACTCGGGTGAAGCGACCGCCCCAGAAGGTGCTCGCGGACCACACGTCGGTGTTGTAGGAGCAGTTGATGTAGTCGCCGCGGGAGGCGAACAGCCACACCTTGCCGCCGTGCGCGATCACCGACGGGCCCTCGATCTTCGTCGAGCTGACGATCTTGGCGATGCTCTTGCCGACCACGCGCGTCCCCGTCTGCGTGTCCATCTGGACCGCGCGGATCTGGAAGCCGGACGCGTTGCGGTAGTCGCTCTTGTAGATCAGGTACCGCTTGCCGTCCTTGGCCCGGTACGCCGCCGGGTCGATCGCCTCGTAGCCGCGCGAAACCCACGGCGAGCAGACGACCGGCTTGGCACCCGGGGTGTAGTTCCCTGCCGGACGACGGGAGGTCGCGACGCCGATGCAGTGCACGTGCCGCGACGCGGACTCGCCGGTGAAGTACATGACGTACAACGCGCCGCGGCTGTCCGAACTCTGGAAGACCTCCGGCGCCCACATCAGCGGCTTGCCGTGGTCGACCCAGGCCGGGATCGTCGCCATCGACTTGTGGATCGCCGACCAGCCACCGCTCGTCGTCCAGCGCGTGCCGTATCCAGCGCCGGTCCGGAACAGGTAGTACTTCGAGCCAAGGTGCGCGAACCCGGGATCGGCGAAGTCCTCACTTCCAACCCGCCGCACACTACTCGGCCCAACCGCCTGCGCAGCCCCCGGCTGCACAACAATCAGCCCCACGAGGGCCATCACAACAGCCAGCACAATACGACGCACGAGAACCTCCACAAACCCTGGGCGGACGAGGCCCCCGCAATCTAACCCGCCGGCCGGGCCACCTGGAGTTCTACGAGGTCTACGGCGCCGTCGGTGACGAAGAGGCCGAGGTGGCCTGGGCCCAGTTCGTAGCGGCGGAAGGTCAGGGCTACTCGGTTGTCTACGATGGCCTGACCGGTGGTGCCGTCCAGGAGGATCTGCACCGTGTGCCGACCGGGTGGGAGCGGACAGGCCCGTTCGAGTTCCACGACGTACGGGACGTCGCCGTCGACCTGCCATTGGGCGGGACCCGTTCGTCCGCGGGGCCAGCGGTCGAGGACGATGCGGTTGCGCTGCGGCTCGAGTCGTACGACGGTGGCGTCCTCCCCGTCCGCACTGGCGTGCAGCAACAACCCGAGCGCCTGCGTGCCGGCCTCGACGTCAACGGTCAGCGTGATCAGACACCGCTCCGGCGCGAGCTCCCCGACCCACGCGGCGTACCGATCAAGAGCAGGCTCGACGTCGAGTTTCACCTGCTGGACGTCGGAATACGTCGCCACGACCTCCGCAGGAAGTCCGAACGCCAACGACCCGTCGTCCTCCAGATGCGCCTCGAGTACGGCGAGATCGCCCGCCCACTCCCACCGGCCGGCATCGGAATCGCCTTGTTTTGTGGGGATCCAGCCGATGAAGAACCGGCGCCCCTCGTGCTCGACCGACTTGGCCGCGTAGAACGCGCGCCCGTCGACAGTGTCACGCCCCGGCGCGAGCCACGGACCGTCCGGCCCGCGCGCGATCCGATAACGGGTCTGGAACGCGTCGGTGAACTCGGAGTACACCAGATACCACCAGTCGCCCCACTGGAACACGTCCGGGCACTCCTGCGTGATGAACCGGTGCGGCTCCCACAACGGCTCCGCGATCGTCCACCGCTCCAGGTCGGTCGACGTCAATCGCGCGACAACACCACACCGGCGATCCGGCGCATCGGCGTACCGTGCCGCCAGGATCATCTGCCACGGCTGATCGGCTGCGGGCCGGTACACGAACGGATCCCGCCAGTCCTGCGGCACAAAGCCTGCAGGCGCACCGAAAGAGAGCTCGGGCTGCTTGGTCCATCGCGTCGGATCGCCGTCGCTGATCGCGTGACAGACGACTTGGTACGACCCGTTCGCGTCCCCGCGCCGCGGATTGTGCCCGGTGTAGAAGAGATGCAGCTGAGAGCCATCGGCAACCACACTGCCCGTGTAGCAGTCGAAATCGACCGCATCCCGATCCCCGGCCGGCAGTACGACGCCGTGGTCCGTGTACTGCACGAAGTCCGTGGTGGACACCAACGCCCACGGCATCCCACTCGCACCGGCGGTCGGGTCCTCCGGACGCTCGTCCAGCAGGTAGAACAGCCAGATCCGGCCGGCGTGACTGAACGGGATCACATCACCGACGAAACCCGACGACGGGCGCCAGTGGCTCATTTCGCAGTAACCCGTGGTCGCCGGCGCGGCGGATCACCGACCGACTCACGCTCGATCAGTGGGCAGTCGACGATCACCCGCTCGGGTGCATCGTCCGGGCCGGCCACCACGAGCTCGCCTGCCCGTCGGCCCAGCATCAGGTGCGGCAGCTCGGCGGTCGTGAGGCCCGGACGGACCTGGTCCGCGACATCGGGCTGATTGTCGAAGCCGACGATGCTGACGTCCCGCGGGCACTCCAGCCCGAGCGCATGCAGGGCAAGCAGCGCGCCGATCGCCATTCGATCGTTCCCGCAGACCAAGGCTGTCGGCGCATGCTCGGTGATCACCTCGGTCGCGAGGTCGTACCCGTTCCCGATCTGGTAGGTGCCGTACCGATGGACGAGGTCGGCCGGACGCAGACCGGCCGCCCGCGCGGCGTCGTCGAATCCGCGCCGGCGTTCCTTGCAGGCATAGTCGTTCCGCATGCCGCCGAGGAACGCGACCTCGCGATGCCCGCGCTCGAAGACGGACGCCGCCGCGGCGCGCCCACCGGCGTACTCGTCGGCCAGCAGGATCGTGTCGGCGTGCCCCTCCTCGGGCCAGCAGTTGACGAAGATCGTCCGGATCCCGTCGAGGCGCGGGCTGCGGTGCAGCGGCTTGGGCGAGAGCGAGGCGTACACGATCGCGGCGACTCCTTGCCCGACCAGGCTCGCCACCGCGTCGTCGCCCTGCCCCGGGTCGTCGGTCGTGTCGACGACCATGCACACGTAGCCCGCCGGCTGGACGACCTGTTGCAGGCCGAGCACGATCAGACCGGCGTACGGCTGGGACACGATCCCACTGGTCACGACGCCGACAGTGAACGACTTGTTCGACCGCAGCAGCTGGGCCGCCCGGTTGGGGACGAAGTCGAGCTCGGCCGCGGCCTGGAGCACGCGCCGCCTGGTCTCCTCGGCCACCGCGACGTCGCGGCGGTCGTTGAGCACGAACGAGACGGTCGGCTGGGACACCCCCGCGCGTCGGGCGACGTCGGTCATCGTGACGCGTTTCGGCCGGCCGTCCGACTGCTTCGCCATGGTCCCCCTTCACGGTGCGCGGCTCGCCCGCCGCCGTCAATTTTCTATCACAGATGGACCCAATACGTATTGCGTCCCACCGTACACCGCTGCTACCGTCCCGGGTCAATACGTATTGGGCGGCGCGCCGGGCCGCCCGAGCGGTCAAGGAGGAACCCTCATGACAGGTATGAATCCGCCCGGAGGCTCGCTCGCCCGCCGTACGCTGCTGAAGGCCGGAGCCGGTGGGCTCGGGCTCGCCGCGCTGGCCGACCTGGCCGCCTGCAGCAAGGACGGCGGCGGCTCGTCGAAGTCGCTGAAGATGCTGTACTTCGGCGAGCAGGCACAGGCGACCCAGCTGCAGAACCGGCTGCAGCCGCAGATCTCCAAGCTGGACGCGAGCATCAAGTTCGAGATCTCCGCCATCAACGGCACCGACTGGAACGACTTCCTGGCCAAGGTGCTGACCCAGATCGCGGCCGGGACCCCGCCGGACATCATCAGCGTCGCCACCGAGGGCCTGCAGCTGATGGCGTCGAAGGAGCTCGCGGTCCCGCTCGACGACTACGTCACCAAGGACCTGGATGCGCTGAAGGAGTACTTCGCCGACATCCACCCGGCCCTGGTCGAGTCGATGATGTACCAGGGCCACCTGTGGGAGCTCCCGGACAGCTTCAACGCCGGGAACATGTTCTACAGCACGGGCCTCTTCCAGCGCGCCGGCGTCGTACCACCGAGTGCGGACTGGACCCTCGACGACTTCGAGACCGCGGCCACCAAGATCGCCAAGTTCAAGGGCATCAACGCCTTCGGCTGGGTGGTCCGGCTGTGGGGTAGTTGGACGTCCTTCATGTACGCGAACAACGCCAACCTGCTCGAGGAGGGCAAGTACGACGGCGGCGACTGGCTGTGGAACAAGGCGTACGCCGGTGACGCTGCCGCCGCGGGCCGCAAGGGCGGCTGGAAGTGGGGCGCACCGACGGCGAACTCGGACGCCACCGTCGAGGCGCTGAACTACATGATCGAGCTGACCAAGAAGGGTCTGTCACCGTCGCCCGATGTCGGCGGTGGCGGCACCCTGCAGGGCCTGTTCGCGTCGAACCGGATCGGGATGTCGATCGGCGGCGGGTTCTGGGCCGGCGGCCTGACCAACGCCGGGATGAAGAACGGCAGCTTCGACGTCACGATGTTCCCGAAGTGGAAGAGCCAGCGGCACCTGTTCGGCGCCGGCGGGTACGCGATCTTCAAGTCGTCGAAGAAGAAGGACCTGGCCTGGGAGGTCCTGAAGCTGCTGGTGAAGCCGGAGACCTTCGACCTGGTCTTCCCGGGCAACGTGACCACGCCCGGCCGCAAGTCCCTGGTGACGGCCGCGCGGTACGCCAAGACCGGCCCGAAGCACTGGTCGGTCTTCTACGACACGCTGACCAAGCACCCGGACACCGCCCCGATCCCCGCCCCGCCGTACTACAACGCGCTCGCGACCGCGCTGAACCAGCGCACCACGCAGGCGATCTCGTCCGGTAACGCGAAGGCGGCTCTGGACGGGCTGCAGTCCGACCTCGAGAAAGCAGCAGGAGCGAGCTGATGGCTGCCGTCACCGCGGAGGTGCGCGAAGCCGTCGTGAAGCGGCGCGGTCACCCGTCCTCGCACGGAGAGGCGCGGTTCGGGTTCGCGATGATCGGGCTGTCGGTGCTGTTCGTCGCAGTCTTCACCGCGATCCCGATCGTCGCCTCGCTGGGTCTGTCGTTCTTCTCCTGGGACGTCATCTCGACACCGGAGTACGTCGGACTGGAGAACTACCAGCGGCTGTTCACCGACGGGCCGGTGCTCAAGTCGTTCGGCGTAACCCTGGGGATGGCGCTCGCGATCGTCGTACTGCAGTTGACCATCGGGCTCGGGCTCGCCGTCCTGGTCAACCAGCGCAAGCTGGTCTGGGTACGGACGTTGTTCCGTACGGCGTTCTACCTGCCGCTGCTCGCGTCCACGGCGGCCGTGTCGATCTTCATGGGCTACCTGTTCGACTACAAGTTCGGGGTCGTGAACTACTACCTCAACCTGCTCGGGATCTCGAACGTGCCGTGGCTGACCAGCGGGTTCGGGGCGGCCGCGACGATCGTGCTGATCGCTGTGTGGCAGCAGATCGGGTTCACGTTCGTCCTGTTCGTCGCGTCGCTGATGTCGGTCCCCACCGACGTACTGGAGGCCGCGCAGATCGACGGCGCCGGGGGGTTCCGGACGCTGTTCCGGATCAAGATCCCGTTGATCAGCCCGACGATCCTGTTCGCCGCGGTCGTTGCCCTGATCAACGCGATGCAGCTGTTCGACCAGCCGTACATCATGACCAAGGGCGGCCCGGGGTCGGCGACCACGACGGTGACGATCCAGATGTACCAGAAGGGCTTCCAGAACCTGCAGTTCGGGTACGGCTCGGCGATCGCGATCGTGCTGCTGGCGGCGATCCTGGTCATCACCGGGCTGCAGTTCCTCGCGGCACGAAAGCTGGTGTTCTACCAATGACAGAATCCACCGGAACGCTGGCCCGGATCGGCCGGATCACCGGCGTCGCGGTGCTGGTGATCGCCGCGATGATTGCCCTCGGCCCGTTGTTGTGGACCGTCACCACGTCGCTGCGGACGCCGGCCGAGGCATTCAGCAATCCACCGCAGTGGATCCCGCTGCATCCGGACTTCTCGAACTACGGCGCGGTCTTCGACCGGATCCCGATCGGCCGGTTCTTCTTCAACAGTGTGATCGTCACCGGGCTGATCGTGGTCGGGCAGACCATCACCTGCACGCTGTCCGGGTACGCGTTCGCGATGGTCAGCTTCCCGGGGCGCTCGGTGATCTTCGGGATCTTCCTGGCCACCATGATGGTGCCGCTGCAGACGATCATCATCCCGGTGTTCGTGATCATCCGGTACCTCGGACTCTCCGACAGCCCGTTGTCGCTGGTGGTCTCGGCACTCGGCAGCGCGTTCGGCACCTTCCTGATGCGGCAGTACTTCATGCAGATGCCGAAGGAACTGGGCGAGGCGGCCCGGATCGACGGGGCCGGTCACTTCCAGACGTTCCTGATGATCTACGCCAAGATGGCCGGTCCGGCGATCGCCACGCTCGCGATCCTGAACTTCTCCGGCTTCTGGGCGGAGTTCTACCGGCCGCTGATCTTCCTGCAGTCGCAGGACAACTTCACGCTGCCGCTCGGGCAGGTCGGTCTGCAGGGGAACCTCGGCACCGGCTCGATCTCGGTCGTGCTGGCCGGCGTCGTACTGGCGATCCTGCCGAGCGTGCTGCTGTTCATCTTCGCCCAGAGATACTTCATCGCAGGCATCACGGCAGGAGCATCACGGTGACCCAGACCCAGTCCGCAGCCCGATCGGCCGAAGTGGTGGCGCACCTCCGCCCCGCGTTCCACATCCGGCCGCCGCGCGGATACCTCAACGACCCGAACGGGCCGATCGAGGTGGGCGACGACGTACACCTGTACTTCCAGTCGCGGCCCACGCTCGATCACCACGTACCGGTCGAGTGGGGGCACGCGACCTCGCCCGACTACGTGCGCTGGACGTTGCACCGGCCCGCGATGGCGCCGCAACCGGGCGGGCCGGACACCGACGGCTGCTGGTCCGGCAACACGGTCCTGGACGACGGACGGGTCCGCGCGTTCTACTCGGGCCACATCGAGGGACGCCCGTACCAGTCGGTGCTCACCGCCGTGTCCGACGACAGCGGCGTGTCGTTCGGGCCGCCGCATCAGGTGGTGCCTGACCCGTCGGACGCGATCATGTTCCGCGATCCCTTTGTCTGGCAGGAGAACGGCAGCTGGTGGATGGTCGTCGGCGCCGGGTACGTCGACCGTGGGGCGAGCATCCCGTCGTACCGCTCGACCGACCTCGAGAACTGGACGTTCGCCGGTCCGCTCGCCGAACTGCCCCGCGGCGTGGTGGACGGTTACGACACCGGGGCCGCGTGGGAATGCCCGCAGATGCTCACGATCGACGGCCGCCGGATCGCGGTGGTCGGGTCGTGGTCGCCGGAAGGTGGGCCCGCTGACGTGCTGTCGTTCGATGTCGACGTACCGGTGGTTCCGCGGCGCGTCGATCACGGGACCAACTTCTACGCGGCGTCGGCCTTGCGGGACAGCCGATTCGGGCCGCTGCTGTTCGGCTGGCTGACCGAGGGACGGGACCGGCCGGGTTGGACCGACGACTGGGCCGGGGTCATCTCGCTGCCCCGGGTCGTCTGGCTCGGCTCGGACTCGTCACTACGCAGCGCGCCCGTACCGACGCTCGACACCCTCCGCGTCGGCGATGGCTCACCCGCCAACGGTGCGTCGACAGGCGCACAGTGCGAAATCGTCGTACCGGAAGGCTCCGGGCAGGTCGTCATCCATTTCAGCGAGCAGGAACGCCTGGTGATCGAACTCGACGCCGACACCCTCACCATCGACCGCACCCAAGCCAGTCTCAGCCCCCACGCCCACGGCGGCCGCATGCAGGTCACGGACGCCTTCGACTCCGAATCCGACCGCCCAGCGGCCCGAATCATCCTCGACGGCTCAACCCTCGAGGTCTTCACCAGCGCCGGCCGCGTCCTCAGCACCCGCGTGTACCCGACCACGTCGCCCAGGTGGCGAGTCGAAGCTCCGGCCAACGCCCGCTACTGGACACTCGCCCGCTGACAGAAGCAGAAGTGCTGGCCGAGGCACACGGCCTCGGCCAGCACTTGAGCGGATGTGACTACTCGCCGACCAACTGGTCGTAGTGCGTGGTGATCGAGACCGCGTCGACGCCGTTGAACGTGGCGGGGACCTTGCCGTACGAGAGGAAGGCAGTCTTGGAACCGTTCGCCTTGCTCATGCCGTACAGGTAGCCGGACTTCGTGTCGCGGTCCACGCCGACGACCAGCGAACCGCCACGGGTACCGCAGCCGTAGACGACCAGCGACTCGTACGCCGACCAGCCGGAGGAGCGGATCAGCTTCATCACCGGCTTGGCCCCGGCCGCGACCGGGATGTGGGCGGTCCACAGCGCACCGGCGTTGGTGGTCATCAGCAGTGTGTCGTACGTCGCGTTCTCGCTGAGGACGGTCATCGCCTTGAAGCCGCGGAAGCCCGGGATCGGGCCGAGCGCCTTGAAGCCGGCGCCGACCATCGAGTACCGGTACAGGCTGCCGTTGGTGTTCAGGCCGTACAGGTACGCGTGCCGCGGCAGGCCGACGCTGTAGTTCGACGTGGCGATCGACTTGAAGCTGGTCCAGCCCGAACCGACCTTCTTGAAGGTCGCCACCGGCGGCTTGCTGTCCGGAATGTACGTCGTGTGCCGGTACAGGTTCCCGCCCTGCAGCATCAGGCCGTAGAAGTAGAACTGGGTCGCCGCGGCGTTCGCCGCCAGGTACCAGGTCGCGTTGGCGCGGGTCCCGACGAACTTGATCGGGTCGCCGTACGGGTAGACCTTCACGGGGCGGCTGGCCTCGACGTCCACGCCGTCCACCATCCCGGCCGCGCTGGGCGACGCGATCGAGGTCAGGCAAGCGTCGACGGTCGCCGCCTTGGTCGTCGGCGCGGTCTTGGCAGCCCAGGAGTGCGTGCCGTCCGGTGTGGCCGCAGTAGCCGGGGCGGATGCGGCCACAGCCGAAATCAGGCCGACACCGGCCAGAGAGAGCGCAAGGCGCTGCAACTTCATAAGGAGTCCCCCTCCACAAACGTCTCGAAGAGCTCGAGATCGCGCCGACTATAGCCGAGCCTGCGGGTCTCTGACGAGAAAGTTGCAGCTACCTGCAATCGCCTGCGCTCAGGACTCCGGGACCAGACACACCCGCTGACCTGGGCCGGATGGCGTAGTGGTTCTCGTGCGGCGGGGGGATGCCTCGGCCCGGGCGTGCCGGGAGCCTGGTGACATGAGTGAGCCGATGGTCACTGCGCTGGGGCATGCCGGATTGCGGATCGACGGACCAGGGGTCCGGGTGCTTGCCGACCCCTGGTTGTCGCCGGGAGGGGCGTTCCTCGGGTCATGGTTCCAGTTCCCGGACAACGCCCATCTGCTCACGCGCGAGCTCCTGGACGTCGACGTGGTCGTCGTGTCGCACGAGCACCTGGACCACCTCGATCTCGACCTGATCGCCGGCCTCCCCGAGGCCGTGCCGGTCGTGGTTCCGCGCTATCCGTCCACGATCATGCAGCGGCGGCTGCGAGCGATCGGCCGGACGCGGATCGTCGTACTCGACGCCTGGGAGCGCCACGCGCTGAACGACCGGGACTGGCTGACGGTGATTCCCGAGCAGTGCCCGATGAGCCACGACTCCGCCGTACTGTTCAAGATCGGTGACCGCAGTGTGATGCACACCAACGACGCGCGGATCTCACTCAGCCAGACCAGGCGAGCCGTCACCGAGGTCGGCGGTCCGCTCGACGTCATGGGTGTGCAGATGTCCGGTGCGAGCTGGCACCCGGTTCGCTACGAGTACGACGAGGTCGAGCGGGAGCGGATCGCCACGATCAAGCGGATCGGCAAGTTCAAGGCCGTCACCCGCCTGGTCCGGCAGGTCCAGCCCCGGCTGGTGATGCCGTACGCGGGCCCGCCGTGCTTCCTCGACGACGACCTCTTCGAACTGAACAGCGGCCTGCACCCCGGCGGGATCTTTCCCGATCAGGGTGAGGCGGTCGCCTGGCTCGCCGACCGGATCCCGGAGCAGGACGCCGTCTGCCTCCTGCCCGGAGACCGGATACTGCTCGACGACCTGTCCGTCGTTCGCGATCCGCAATGGAACGGCTTCGCGCTGGACGCCGGACCGGCCGAGCGCCGCCGCTACCTGAAGGAGTACGCCGCGCGCCGTCGGCCGGCCGTCGATGCCGCCTGGGCCGCGAATCCCGAGCCGCGGCCGGGACTGGCGAAGCGGTTCAAGGAACATGTGGAGTCGCTCGGGACGCTGTCGGAGTACTTCCTCGCCCGGATCGGCATGACGCTGCGGTTCGAGGTCATGGGCCCGAACGGTGGCCTGTGGGACGCCCACATCGGTCCGGACCGGGTCTGGGTGGATCTCGACGGCGGCAACGGACACGCTGACTATCGGCTGACGCTGGACGGGCGCTGGCTCGACGGTGTGGTGTCCGGCCGGACCCGGTGGGAGGAACTGCTGCTCTCGCTGCGCTTCACCGCACGCCGGCAACCCGATCGCTACAACGACTACCTGGTCGGCCTGCTCAAGCACGCGGACCGCGCGGCGTTGCGAGCGGTCGAGCTGTTCGAGACCGCCCGGGATCCGCAGGAGACGATCGAGATCAATTCCGGTGGCAAGCAACTGTCGGTGAGCCGGTACTGCCCGCACGCGGGCGAGGATCTCGCCGAGACCGGTGTCGTGGTGAACGGCGTACTGCGCTGCCTCGGGCACAACTTCGAGTTCGACCTGGCCAGCGGACAGTGCCTCAACGCCCGCTGCGACCCGATCGTGGTCCGGTCCGCCGACGTGGCCTACGAGGACTACGAGGACGCAGCCGTCTGACCCGCCACCGGCCGCTGCAGATCGGCGAGGCCGACCACGAACAGCGCGGTCACGACGAGGTAGTACAGCGTCCGCCGGAGCGTCGGGCGGTCCAGGTACTCGCGGTCGGCCGCGACACGGAGCGGGACGAGCACCTCGAGATACCAGCGTTCCACGTCGGTCCGGCCGTCCGGAGGTACGGCGGACCGCTCGCGATACCGCAGCTGCGCCGGTCCCGTGAGCCCCGGGCGAGCGAGCAGCACCGGGCGGCAGTCGGCGGGATACCGGGCGGCCAGTACGGCGCTCTCCGGCCGCGGACCGACCAGGGTCATCTGTCCACGGACCACGTGCCACAGTTGCGGTAGCTCGTCGATCGCCGTACGCCGGAGGAAGACGCCCACCCTGGTGATCCGCGGGTCCGCGGCAGCGGTGACTTCGGGGCCAGAGGCAAACATTCGCATGGTGCGGAACTTGTACAGCGAGAACAGCCGGCCGTTCTCACCGACGCGGGCCTGCCGGAAGAACACCGGCCGCCCGCTCGTGCAAAGGACCAACGCGGCGACGACGGCGAGCAGCGGCGAAACCAGCACCAGCAGGAGGCCGCCGACCACGACGTCCAGCAGTCGCCGCACCGGGCCGACTGTCTCGCGGGAGGCTGCGTGCCGTCCTGGCACTCGGATACTCGATGCCATTGCTTCTCCTCTCGACTAACCCGTGCCGGCGGCGACGAAGACCGCCGTGAACGCCTCGGCGGCACGATCGCACTCGCGGCCGAATCCGGCTGAGTCCGTGGGCAGCGACGAAGGCGTCATGTGGGTGAGCAACTGAACGCCGTCCTGCTTGCGCCGGACCAGCGCTGTCCACAAGGTGTTCCCGCCCAGGTCTGGAGCGAGGAGGCTGACCACCTGTCCCTGATAACGCTGCCGCCAGGTCCAGACGTCGACCGCCTTCGCGCCCGCGCCGACCGGGACATCGATGTACGTGCTCGCGTCGGACGCTGCCTGATCGGCCGACCCTTGATAGCCGTTGGCCGCGGCAAGCGCCTTGCGGGCCTGCAGGACGGTCAGCGAACCCCATCCCTGTGCCACCACGCGCTTCCACGCGGCGGACTGCGCATCCCGCCGGTCGGTCCCCCACTTGGCATAGATGTCGTCCTCCAGCAGACCGGTGCTGAGATCCAGATGGTCGATCAGCCCCGCGTGCAGGTAACTCTCGACGGCGGCAGCTGTTGCTGCCGGATACTTCCTCCGGACTCGTTGCGCACACGACTCCTGGTTGGCACCTCGCCAGGGCAGGCAGCCGAGCTCCGGCACTACGGCGTCGACGAGAATTTGTTTGCCGGGGGCAACCTCGGCGAGCCGGCTCCGGGCCTGGCCGAGGAAGTCGGTGGCCTGCGCCATCGAGGTCAGTCCGTCCCCGTAGCCGATCTCGTCGGAAACCTTGAACCCGACGGTTCCCGGCACTTTCGCCAGCTCGCTCAGGCGTGCGACGGCCTGGTCGAAGGCGGCCGGGCCCTCGAGCCAGCGAGCGACGAGATCGGTCTCCCACCACACCGCCACCCCGCGTCGATGCAGTGCGCCGGCGAGAGCGACGTACCGATCACCTGCCAGATCCGGACCGGCGGCGGTTGTGGTCGATCCGGCGGCCGGCCGGCTCGGCGGGGGCGTAGGAGTCACCGAGCTTCCGGTGCCGGCGGACCGCGCCGCCGGATCGGGCTCCGTCTTGGCACCGGAACATCCAGCGACAACCATCAGCCCGGCCATCACCAGGGCCACTGTCCTCATGGCGTGACCTCACCGATCGCGACCGAAGCCCGGCCTTGCGCCGGCGGCCGGCTGAGGCGCAGCAGCAGACCGATCAGCAACGCGTCGGTGGACAGGTACGCCGCCGTGGACGCGACCGCGGCACCGAGCGCACCGAAACGTGGGATGAGCGAGATGTCGAGGACAACGGTGATCGCCAGCCCGACACCGAGGACGAGTGAGTTCAGCCCGGGTGTGCCCCGGCCGTAGAGGTACGCACTGGCCACTCCGGACGCGCCGGCCAGGACCATTCCGGCGACGAGGACGCGGGCAGGTGTCACGGCCGGCCCGAACGAGGCGCCGTACAGGATCCGCAGTACGGGCGACGCGAGCAGCGCGACCGGGATCGCGGCGGCAGCGATGCCGATCAGCGCCGGCCCGACCATCCGCCTGGCCACCCGAGCCGCCTCGGCCTGATCGATCTTGGCCAGACGTGGATAGAAGACCCAGGTCAACGCCGTCCCGGGCAGCCGCAGCAGTTCGGCGTACTTCGAGGCAACCGCGTAGCCACCGAGGACTGCGGGACCGGCCATCGCACCCAGGATCGCGACGTCCAGCCGGAGGTTGAGCAACGTGATGAGCCCACCCACCTGACCCCGCAGTCCGTACGACGCCACCCGCCGGCCGAGCTGCCTGTCCGGCCTGCCCCACCAGCCGAACGCGCCGCCGGCCAGACCGAGCCGACGCCAACCGAGGCGGCGGCTGACCCGGCGCCAGGCGTCGACCGCGACGACCAGATCGGCGAGGCCGAGCCCGACGACGACAGCCGCGATCCCGTGGATTCCCGCGGCCAACGGCACCAGGAAGCAGGGCAGGAACGCGAGCTCCTCCGCGGCGATGACCAGGTCGCCACCCCGCCGGTCCTCCAGTCCCTGGAGCGCGGTCTTGCCGAGGGTCAGGACCAGCTGGGACGCGACGGTCGCGCCCGCGGCCGCGATCAGCCACGGCGGCTCGTCGGGAAAGAAGACCTTGGCGATCACTGGAGAGGCAGCAACCCACAAGGCCGTACCGAGAATGGCGCCGGCGCCGCCGATCGCCATCAGCGTCGGCCACAGCCGGGGTAGTCCGCGGCGCGGCTCGGCGAGGAAGAACGCCAGCGCACCAGGCAGTCCCAGCACGCACAGCACGCCGACCAGGCCTGGCAGCATCCGGAGCAGGGCATACTCACCGACCTCGGCCGGGCCGCCGATCCGGGCGACCAGGACGGTGGCCAGCGTCAGTCCCAGAATCGCGAGCAGCCGGGCCGAACAGTTCGCGAGCACGGTCCGGACAGGCCCACCCGAGCGCAGCGTCGACCGGATCATGAGGACTCTTCCCGCTGGTCGTGCATCGCCAGCACCAAGGCGGCGACGAGACCCAGCCAGGTCCACAGATGCCGGAAGTGGAGCACTTCGTAGAAACCTCCCGCGGTCGCCATCACCGGGCCGATGACGGCGAGCAGCCACGGTCTGGGCACGAGTTCGGCGTACGCCTTCGGCAGGTTGCCGACCACGAGCCGCAGACAGCGGACGAAGACGGCCACACCGAGCAGCAGCAGGCCGATCGCGCCGATCAGGCCGCGCTCGAGCAGTGTCGCAAGATAGTCGTTGTGCGCCTCTTTCACGTACGGCGCCTGGGTCGCGGCGAGCGTGGCCTTCGTCCGGGCCGGACCGAAGCCGGCCGCATCACCCTCGAGGAACAGGCTCGTGCCCTCCCGGACGATCGTTGCCCGTTCACCGCTGGAGTTCGCACTGCGCCCGAACGAGTCCCGCAGCAGCGGCACGCTGCCCGCGGCCCGCTCGCGGATCTGGCCCAGGTCGACCCGAGGCATCACGAACCCGGCCATCAGCCCGCCGACCAGAGCAGCGATCGCGAGCGTCGCGACTCCGGCGACCGCGCCCTGACGGCGATACCTGGTCACCGCGAAGGCGAAGACGAGTCCCACCAGCAGCGTGAGCATCGCCCCGTTCGAACCGGTGAAGCCGATCGCCATCAGCACCAGGACGTAGGCGATCCGGCGGACGCCGGGGGACCGGGGATGCCGGCACGCGGCCATCAGGAACAACGAGACGACGAGATAGTTGCCGGCCAGGTTCGGGTCGCCGAACGTGTACGACGCCCGGACGCCGTCCTTCGCCGAGACACCGGTCAGTGCGTTGATGCCCACCAGATAAGCGATGGCCATCACGCCGGAGTAGATGGCGGCCGTGCGGCACCAGGCCATGGTGACCGCGCCGACGATCGCGGGATTGTGCCGGCCGAGCGCCAGTGACGCGCTCCAGGCCAGCAGCAGGACGTCCTGGGCCAGCACGAGGCCGACGCCCAACGGCGCAGCTGACACGAACGCTGCGAATGCCCCGCCGAGGATCAGTCCGCCGACTCCCACGAGATAGGGCAGCTTGATCGGAAGGTGTGCGCGAGCGACCCAGAGGACGGCGAGCACGATGCTGAGCACGATTCCGACATCCGCGGCCGCGGTGTTCGCCGGCCCGGCCGGTACCAGGAACGGCAACAGGCAGGTCGTCAGTCCCATCACGGCCGCGACTACGTCGCCCCGGGGGCGGGCAGACCAGCCGACGATGCCGCCGGGCTGAGTGGGAGCAGTGGGAGCCGTCGTCGTCATGGAGTCAGCTCCGTCGCAGTTCGTCGGCGAGCGGCCGGTACGGAAGTTCGGCCAGCAGCGCGAGGTGATGCTCGGCGAACTCGTCGTCGTTCGCGCCCGCCGCGATCTCGCCCAGTCCCGCGAGGGCAGCGCCGTACCAGAGTTCGGCCGGCAGCCCGAGGCTGTCGATCCCGGTGCGCAGCGAGAGCCGGACCAGATCCGGCAACCAGCCTGCTTCCAGGAGGCCGTACCTGATCCCGCCGCCGAAGCCCCGGCGGCGCAGACCGCGATGCCCGCGCACCGCGCGGCCCTCGCGCGTATGGCGGTCGAGATACAGGCAGTAGGTCAGCGCGAACCGGACCAGGTCGCGCAACGGCCAGCCCCGGCGTACGCCGCTCTCCCAGTCGACAACCCCGGAGATCCGGCCCTCGTCGACCAGGAGATTCCCGAACCAGTAGTCGCCGTGAACCATGGTCCGTGCCACCCGCTGACGCCGCAGCTGCCGGTCCGCTGCAGCCAGTCTCACCTGGGCTGCCTCGAGGCGGGGATTGCCCGCCCACCGGTCGCGCACAGCGGCCGCGACCTCCGCGGCCCAGGTGATCCGGGAAGGTTCGCCGGCGGTCGCCGACTGGAACCGCTGGAGCCAGTCTCCGGCCAGGGCGAAGTCCGTCGCCACCGCGCGCCGCCGGGCGGTATGCATCCAGCGGTGGTACGCCACACTCATCGGCGTTCCCCGCAGAACCGTCGTCACGACGGCGGGCAGTCCGTCGCTGTCGAGAGTGTGGAGGTAGCGGGGAACGGTCCGCTCGAGGTCGCCCAGATCCGCCTCGAGCAACGCGAGCAGCATCCGGATCTCCCGGTTGATCGCGCCGGCCGCCGCCACGGTGACCGGAATCTTGATCGCCGCCGGGCCGGCCGGGCCGTCCACGTAGTTGCCCGCGGGCGGCGTCACGATGAACGTTCGCTTCGCGTCCGGGTCGCGCGACGTGGCGATCAGGATGCCGCGACTCCCGGGCGCGAAGAGCAGGTCGTGGACAGATCCGGCACGTGGCAGGAACTGCGTGGTCTCGCTCATGGTCGCCGCCCGACGACGACCCGACCCGGTGCCGCCGCACCGGTCAGACGCCAAGGCAGCAGCCGGACCAGACCGAGCAGGGCGGACGCGGGCAGGGCGGTGACGGCCACCCCCGGCGGCACCGTCGCCACCGCGGTCCAGAAGTGCCGGATCGCCTCCGCCGTGTCGTCGATCACCACCATCGGGCGCTCGATGCTCGGCAGTACGACGAACTCTCGCTCGACTACGACTCCGAGCTCGCGGGCCGTCTTCCGGAGCCGTCGCCGGCTGAAGAGCCGTTGATCCACCAGCACGACAGGCAACTCGCCGGACGCGAGCCCCGCCCTCACCGGATCTGTCCGGACGTCGATCGTCACCGTGCCCGGCGGGCACAACAGCAGCCACGGCGATCCCGGCCGCGCGACCCGGCCGACAGACTTCGCGCTGGTCACGAGGTCACCAATCCGAGGACGCGGTGCGCGGAGTACACCTGGTCGAGCACGGCGCCCAGGCTTTCCGCATCGAACGTACTGCCCGCCGCGACCCGGCCTGCGTCGGCCAGCCGATCGGCCTTCGCCCGGTCGTCGAGGAGATCGTCGATCGCCTCGGCCAGCAGTCCCGGCCGCCCTGGCGGAACCAGAACGCCGGTCTCCCCCGGGACGACCAGGTCCGGCACGGAGTTGACGGCGGTCGCGACGACCGGAATGCCGCAGCGCATCGCCTCGACAACGGCACAGGGAAGGCCCTCGTAGCGGCTGGCCATCGCGAAGACGTCGAACGCCGGCAGGAGCTGTGGGACATCGGATCGTTCGCCCAGGAAGACGAAGCGGTCAGTGAGGCCGGCACGCCGTACCAGTGCGGCCGCTTCCCGGTCTCCGGGACCGGACCCGACCCAGACAGCCGTCGCAGCGGTGTGCCGGAGGCCGGCCACCGCGGCGATCAGGTGTTCCGGTGCCTTCTGGTAATCGATCCGGCCGACCGTGCCGATCAGCGCGATGCCGTCGGCGATCCCCAGCTCGGCCCGGGCGGCCGCCCTCGACTCGGCGGTGCGCGGGACCGTGACCGCCTCCACCACGGGAGCGACAGTGCGCAGATTGGACGGCTTGGCCAGTCCACGCCGCAAGGCCTCCGTGGCAACCCCGCTGCCGATCGCCAGCACGCTGTCAGTGATACCGGCCAACCGCCGCTCGATCGCCACGTACGCCGCTCTCCGCAACGGATTCTGGAACTCGTGGAACGGGAACCCGTGGTACGTGTGCACGATGCGCGGAACCGAGGCCCGGTGAGCCGCCAGCCGCCCCAGCGCGCCGGCCTTCGCACTGTGCGTGTGCACCACGTCGTACCTGCCCTCGCGGCACAGCTCGGTGAGCCGGCGCAACGCGCGCCGATCGTCTCGCGGTGACAGCGGTGAGACCAACGACGGTTCGATCACCACCCGCATCCCCGCGGCCTCGGCCCGATCGGTGAGCGGACCGCCCTGCCCGGTGATGATGGTGACCCGGTAGCGATCGGGATCAAGGCAGAGCGCACCTCGCAAGGCCACGCCACCCGCACCCGCGATGAACCTCGTGACGATCTGGGCGACCTCGATCCGTCCCTCGGGGGCCATCAGCCGGCCCTCCCGGTACGAACCGCGGCCAGCGGTTGCCTGAGCAGTTCTGTCAGCCCGGCTCCCGGTTCGCGTGCAAGTCGCACCTCCACGCAGGGCAGCCGATCGGCCAGGCCTGCGGCCACTCGCTCAATCGGTGGATGAACCGGACCACAGCCGGTCGCCGAGGCAAGAACGGCGGCGAGCGGCCAGAATCGCCGGAGCTCACCGGCGGCGTAGGTGCCCGCAACGATCCGCCGAGCCGCCTCCGTCGCGTCCAGCTGTCGCAGCTGAGGCTCGGCCTGCGTTCCGCGCCGAAGCACCACAACCAGCTCAGGTGGAAGCGAGCGCACCCGATGCGGCCAGGCCTGCTCGCGCCGGCCGTGGAACGATCGTCGGCCGTCACCGGTCAGCAGCCGCAACGGTTCGGCCACACCGTACGCCGTTTCTCCGTCGCAGACGGCGAGGTTGTCGCAGCTCGCTCGTGCCCCGTCGGCCAGCGCACGCGCCACCAATGTCGACTTGCCGACGCCACCCGGCCCGGCCAGGAGAACCGCGACGCCGCCTACCTCGACCATCGACACGTGCAGGGGTACGAGGCGGCGCTGCAGTGCGAACCAGAGCGCCGGATAGTGCAGCAGGACCTGGCTGCTCAACGCACGATGCCTCGCCGGGAGCAGTCGTGCCGCGGCCGACGCCTGGGAGGACGGACGCCAACGACTGGCGACTCGCAGGCCGTCCACGTCGATCGACCACCGCTGATCGAATCCGGAGCCGCCGATGCTCTCCAGGACCACTTCGCCGCTGTCGCTCGCCCAGACGCCCCTGGTGACGAGCTCGAACCCGTGGACGTTGAACGGTCGCCGGTCGGACTCGATCGCCAGCACGACATTGGGCTGCTCGGTCGTCAAGATGCCCGTGCGCTCCGGACCACCGGCCGACTCGACCACAGACCGTACGACGGCGTCCGAACCGTGCAGGGCCACACACTGTCCGGCGGTGTGCACCAGAGCCGTGGTCACGCCAACCTGCCGAACCGGCGCCGGGCCGGGCCGTGGACGATGCCCAGCACCGGCCACCGGACAGCCTTCAGCACGTCGTCGAGATCATCGAGACTTCGCAACAACACGGTCCCGCCAGACACCACGACCACGCCCGCCGTCATCTCGTCCTGTGGCGTCACAGCGGAGAGTCCGGTGAAGCGGACGTCGGAGAAGCCCGCCAGGTCCGGAACGTCGACGTCGTACGGCGGTTCGTCCGCTGCGCGGCCGGCCGGGGTGTTCGCTTCCTTTCTCAGCTTGGGTCGCGGGGACGAGTGTCCCGACAGGGCGAACAGCAGTGTGCTGACAGTCTCGGCATCGCCGTCGTCGGCACCCATCAGGACGACGGCGTCCACGCCCTGACGGCGTGCGGCCAGCGCCATCGTGTTGCGCAGCGATCCGATGTGCTCGGTCGACTTGCCGAGAACGGGTGCCTGCAGCAGGCGAGCGAGCGCCCGGATGCTGTTCACCCGCGGGCGGAACGTCTCGAGGATGGTCGCCGCGGTCAGCCCGAGGACCAGGCCGAGCAACAGGGCGAGCGCCAGTTGCGGAAGCATCGAGGTGTGGACCTGGCGGATGTCCGGCTTGTTTCCGACCAGCACGACCTGATCCCTCGTCGCCTCGTCGGCCACCAGCGTCGCCCGCTGGCTGCTCAGTTGGGACACCAGCAGGTTCGCCGACTGGATCTGGACCTGCAGATCCTGTCGTGCGGTCACATCGGCGATGCCCTTCAGCTGGGCGACCAGCTGGTTGCGCTGAATCGTCGCGTCTGTGATCTGGTCGGCCAGATCGGCCAGCGTGTCCCTGAACGCCGCCTGGTCGCCCTGATTCATGAACATCACGACGCGGGCAGCCAGCTCGGAGGCGATCGGACCCGCAGCCAGCGGATCGTCGTCGGAGACACTCAGCTCGACGATCGGCGACTCTCCGAGCCGCTGCGCCGTCACGTTGGTCGCGGCGAACTCCTGGACGTCGCGAGGCGCGCCGGCCGCCCCGAGCGCCGCACCGAGCAGACTCGGCGTCGTCGCGAGCGCCAACACCCGGCTGCTCATCCCCTCGGCCTCGGTCGCCGACTTCGGCGCACCCGAGATCACCTGCAGCCGGAGCGAGGCGATGGTCGGGTCGGGCCGGTCCACGGCCAGCGCCGCCGCCACCGCGACCGGTAGCAGCATGCATACCAGGATGGCCCCCAGGTGGGCCCGCACGATCCGGCGGAACATCTCTTCGATCGTCATCGTCGCGCCCTTCGTCCGTTCCTCTGCCTCATGGCGTGACCTGAACCGTCTTGGAGGCGGACGCGGACGACCCGATCGTGTCCGCAACCGTCACGCGGACCACATAGGTCCCGGTCGCGGTGTAGCTGCAGGTCGTGGTCGGACCGGCCTGCGGCGGCTTGACGGCGCCGCTGCCACAGTCGAACGTGTAGGTCACGATCGGCGTCTTGTCGGGGTCGGTCGACTTGGAGGCGTCGACCTGGACGGCCTGCTTCACCTTGATCGAGGACCTGTTCAGCGTCAGCACCGCGGTCGGCGGCACATCGGCGAGGATGCTGACCTGGGCAGTCGTCCGGCTGGTCAGCCCACCGGTGTCGGTGACCGTCACCGCCGCGGTGAACGTGCCGGCGCTCTGGTAGTTGCAGGTTGCCTTGGCTGTCGTGAGCGCACCGGCCGCCTGCCCGTTGCCACAGTCGAACACGTAGCTGACCAGCGGCCTGCCGTCGGCATCGGACGACGTGGACGCGTCCAGCACGACCTGCTGCGGAACGTAGGCCTGCACGGGCGTAGCGGTCAGCCGTGCTGTTGGTACGCCGTTGGGCTGTACGACGATCGGCGCATTCGTCCAGGTGTCGCTCAACCCGGCCGTGTCGGTCACGGTGAGCGTCGGGGTGAAGGAACCCGCGCTGGGATACGAACAGGTCCCACTCGCCTGGGCGATCGTCGTACCGTTGCCGCAGGCAATCAGGTACGACGTGATCGGCGCACCCAGACCGACACTGGTGGAGCCGTCCACGCGCACGTCCATCGGCGCGAAGCCACCGGCCGGCGACGCGGTTGCGCGAGCGACCGGACCGACGTATTCGTAGGCTCCCAGGTCCGCGTAGGCGGTGGGGCCGACGCCGGTGTTCGCAACCGCGGGATCGTCGACCGGCAGCACGCCGTCGCGGTCGCGGTCGGTCGAACCGGTGGTCGCCGTGTCGGCTGCGTCGATCGCCGGGGACGCACCGGTCAGATGCAGGTCGCGGGCGGTGAGGCCGGCGAACCGCGGGTCGGCGGCCTTGCCGGACGGCTCCTGGCCGCTGGCGGTCTGGTAGGCGGCCAGTGTGGTGTAGGGCTGCGACGCCCACTCGAACAGCGGGCCGCCGTTGCTCTTGTGGACCAGGTCGCGGTCCAGCGTCGTACCCGCGGCGGAACTCTCGTCGACCCGGATCTCACCGATCGTGCGGGTGCTGCCGACGGCGTTGTCCGTCGTCACGTTGTTCCGGCTGGTCGCGCCGCTGGAGCCGCCTTCGAAGTTGATCCCGGCGGTGGCGTTGCCGACCACGGTGTTGCCGACCACGATCGACCCAGGCGCGGAGAAGTCGTCGATACCGTGGTCGCCGTTGTCGTATGCGATGTTGCGCCGGATGATCGTCCCGGTGGCGCCGGTGTACGCCTCGATCCCGGAGTCGTCGTTGCCGTAGACCAGGTTCTGTTCCACGACGGTCTGCCGGCTCGAGAGGCTGACGTCGATGCCGGTCGCGATCCGGGAGGCGAGCCGCTTGTTCCGGTAACTGGTCACACCGGCCACCGTGACCCGGGCGCCGCCTTGCACGCTGACGCCGTGGAAGTTGTTGTCGTGGGTGGCCGAGGCCCGGACCTCACTGTCGGTGGAGCCGGCGAACCGGACGCCGATCGACAGGTTGGCCGACGCCTGGATGCCACTCAGCGCGACGTGGTCCGACCCGTCGACGGTCACGCCCTGCGCGCCTGCCTGCCCGGTGTCGATGGTGCCGAGCGACACTCGCTGGACCCGGTCGAAGTACACGCCGCTCAGGTTGGTCTGCCGGACCGTCAAGCCCGTGACGTTCACGTCGGTGACCTGGCGGAGCAGCAGACCGAAACTCCGGGCGCCCGCGGCGACGGTGTGGCCGGAGGCGGGGTTGGCTCCGCCGGTGTCGACGTAGAGCGTGGCCGTCGGAGTGTCGTAGTACCAGCTGTTCGCGCTCGTCGTCGTACTGCTGGTGGCCTTGGGCAACGATTGTCCGTCGAGGAAGACCTGGCTCGGGACCGGCGTGAACGCGTGCTTCCATGCGGTCGTCGAGGTCGCTGTCCAGCCGGCCGCGTCGGAGACGTCGTCGGAGCCGACGATCACCGCCGACGGGGAGGTCGCGCGCAGCGTGATCGGCGCACCAGGCTCGCCACTGGCAGTGAGCAGTACCTGCTCGCGGTACTGACCGGCTCCGACCAGCGTAGTGTCCCCGGCCAGCATCTTCTTTGCGGCCGCACTGATTGTGCAGAACGGGGCGGCGACCGTGCCTGGGCCGGTGTCGCTGCAGGACGGGTTGGTCTGCTCGACCGAGTACGTCTGCACCGTTCGGTTGCTGACGACTTCCTGCCCGCTCGCGATGTCGGTCAGTCCGGCGGCGTCGGTGACTGTCACCGTGATGGTGTACGTGCCGGTCGCGGTGTACTTGTGCGTCGCGGTGGCGGCCGGCTGCGGACCGACGACCGTGCCGTCGCCGAAGTCGAAGGTGTACGACGTGATGCCGTTCAGATCGGCGTCGCTCGAACCACTCGCGTCGACGGTCACCGGGGGCGACGGCGGCATGTTCACCGCCGCCGGGTCGACCACTGCCGTGGCGTGTGGCGGGTAGTTGGTGACACCGGCTACCGGCTGGAATTCCAGCGCCCCTCGGTCGGCGTACGCCGGGCTGCCGCTGCCCGAGTCAGGCACGATCGGGTCGTCGGCGAGCGGGTTGCCGGCCTGGTCGGCCGACGCGAACCCGGTGACCCCGGCGTTGGCCGAGTCGACGGCCGCCGAGCCACCGGTCAGCCGGAAGTCGGCGGATCCCGCGCCGGCGAAGTCCGGATCCACCAATTGCCCGTGGCTCTCCTGGCCGGTCGCGGTCGCGAACGCGGCCAGCGTCTTGTAGATCGTGCCGTTGACCTTGGTCGACGACGCGGTGGCGTGGTTGTACGCCGTGTCGTAGTCACCGGTGAAGCCGGAGTACGACCCGGCGTCGACGTACAGGTCGTACTCGGTCGCCGTCGTCCCGTTGTCGACCAGCAGGTTGTTGGCGATGGTCGCTCCGGTCGAGTTGCCCTCGATCGAGAGGCCGTCGCGCCGGTTCCCGTACGACGTGTTGTTCAGGTACCGCACACCGGTCGAAGCCAGCGTGTCGAGGCCGTGGTCGCCGTTGCCGTAGGAGATGTTGCGGGCCACCAGTGCGCGGTGGCTGGAGCTGTAGACCTGGATCCCACTGTCCTGGTTCTGGTAGGTGACGTTGCCGGTGATCGTGTTGTCCGGCGAACTGGTGTTCACGTCGATACCGACCGAGGTGGCGTTCGGGTTGACAGAGGTGTTCGCGTACGTCGTGTTGCCGGTGATCAGGTTGTTCGTCGAAGTGGACAGACCGATCCCGTGCAGACCGTTGTGGTGACTGGCGGATGCCGTGACAATGACACCGCTGGACGCGGACAGCCGGATGCCGGTGGACAGCGAGTCGTCGACAGCCGCCGCCCGGATCGTGATCGAGCTGTTCGGGCAGGTATCGACGAGGATGCCGTTGCTCGCGGACTGCGACGCCGTCACGTGGTCCACGGTGATCGCGGACGACGACAGCAGGCGGACACCGGCGAAGTTCTGTCCGCCGAACTGAAGGTTGCTGATGACAACGTTTTGACGGCTGGTGGTGGTGACGCCGAACGACTGCGCGCCGGCCTCGATCTGGTGACCGTCGCCCGGGTTGGTCCCGCCTGCGTCGACGTACAAGACCTTGGCGGTGGCGTCGTAGTACCAGCTGTTCGCTGTGGTCGTGGCGGCAGACGCTGCCGCGGCCAGACGCCGGCCGTCGAGGAACACCTGGCGCGGAGGCGACGGCGGCGCGTACGGCGAGCTCCAGGCGGTCGTACTCGTCGCGGTCCAGAGGGCCGCACCGCCGAGAGCTCGGGTCCCGAGGACGACCACACCCGGACCGTCACCCGTCACGGTGATCGGATCCGTCGCCGTACCCGAGGCACCGACGGTGATCTGCTCGCGATACGTGCCGGGAGAGATGTGCACGGTGTCACCGGGCAGGACGGCCTTCTTGGTGCCCTGGGCAATCGTGCAGAACGGTGCGGCTTGCGTCCCAGCGCCCACATCACTGCAGGCGACTGTGTTGTTGACCCAGTAGCCGGTGCCGGCCGCCATCGCGGGACCGCCGGTGGCCACCAGGGCCAGGGACGCGGTCACGGTCATCACCGTTCCGGCTGCCAGGTTCCGTAGCCGCTGCCTCATGAACTCTCCCGTGTTCGGACCATCAGTGCAGAACTGCGATGGGTCGCATCCGCGCGACCGGCTTGACCAGGCCATTACGGACCAGGACATCCAGTGCCGCGTTCACACCGCGGTCGTCGAAGTGATGGGCGTCGGTGGGCGCGCCGTCGTCGTAGCGGTACCGGCGCGTCTTCCGCTTCAGCGGGTCGTCGCCGGAGACGCCGCGAGCCACCAGATCCGACACGACGGTGCCGGCGCCGTGACAGGCGGAGTACAGGCTGGTGGCCGCATCGTCGCCGGCCACCGCGAGGTAGCTGGACGTGCGATGCGTACCGGGCAGCAGGACGGCTTGCCCGGTGTCCGCGAAGGTGGTGCCTGCCCGCATCATCGAAGCCGGGAAGGCCCTGCACGAGTTGTGCCGGTGGACGACGCCCATCCGGTCGCCGACCGGCTCCTCGTAGATGCTGTTGTGCGGCGAGTCCACGACCAGCCGTCCGGTCGCGCCGCCGAACGAGTCGGCCGCGATCCGGCGCAGTGCGGCATACGTCGCCGTACGGAAGGCGAAGCCGTAGTTCATCGCGGCCGCGGTCGCGAGCATCAGTCGTTGGCCTTCGTCACTGGACAGCGCGAGCGGTGTGCAGCCTGCGGTGAAGTACAGGCCGAGCCGTGCCCTGAGCTGAGCGAAGGACCGCGCTGTGCGCAGGTGGAACCAGGGCTTCAGGGCGGCGTTCACGGCCTTGATCTGGGCCGGGTAGTCCTGGCGCCGGAAGAACAGGCGGCCGATCTCACCGGTGAACACACCACCGCCGCCGTGGTACTGGATCGTCAGCTGTCCCTCGGTCACGCCGAGCTTGCCGGCACGCTCGGGATCGAGGATCTCCTCGACCCGCTGCAGTTCGACGAAATGGTTGGAGGGCCCAACGGTGCCGAAGCGGTAGCGGGCCAGCTGGAACGCGAGCGCCGGGAGTTCCGACCGGATCCGGTCGACACCGCCGTACCGCTCGAGGTCGATCCGGCCGCCCTCCTCGATCCGTTCGAGGTCGTCGGCCGGCGCGTCCCAGCGGTCCACGCTGAACTCGGAACCGTCCCGGACCGCCTTCACCACTTCCTGGCGGCTCAGCTCGGCCGTGCCGCGGGTGGGATACGGGTAGCGCTCGCGCACCGCACGCATGAACACGTCCACGGCCTTGTCGTCCGGCATCTCCGAGTCCACGGCGATCAGCGCCATTCCGCAGTTCACCGACGAACTGGTCAGCTCCGGCCGGATCGTGCCATTGGTCGCAACCGCGACACTCGAAGGCAGCTCCATCTTCGACTTGTGGTGGAAGTCCGGCAGAACGACCGCCGGAGCGGCCAGGTCCGCGCCCTCGACGCGGTGACCGAGCGACGCGAGCGTCTCCGGGTCGGCCGGCAGCAGGGAGCTGTCGTCGAAGACCGTCGGGGGGTGTTGACGGTTTCCGTCGAGGACGCGGACGTCCAGTGGTGGCCTGGCCTCAGTGCTCATGCTCTACTCGCAGTCGTCGTCGTGGAGGTGCGGATCAGTAGTCGTCCGGGTACGGCGATCCCGCACGCACCAGGCCCGGCGCCGGGCTGTACTCCGGGACGAGGTGGCGCAGATGCCGGAAGACCTCGTCGGACCGGTTGTGCGCCGCAGCGTCGTACAGTTCCCGCAGCCCGGCCCGGAATCCGGGCACGGTGCACGGCGGCCGGGTCATCGAGATCCGCGGATGCTCGGTCGGCAGTGCCTCCTCGCCCGCTCCGAACAGCTCCTCGGTGAGCTTCTCCCCGGGACGCAGCCCGGTGTACTTGAAGTCCACCTCGCGGATGTTCAGCAGCGTCGCGAAGTTGCGCACCAGATCGACGATCCGTACCGGCTCACCCATGTCCAGCACGTACGTCGCGGAGCCGTCGGACATCCGCACCGCCTCGAGGACCAGCCCGACCGCCTCCTCGATGGTCATGAAGAACCGGCTCACATCCGGATGAGTGACGGTCACCGGCGAGCCGCTGGCCAGCTGGTCCCGGACCACATGCAGCAGCGAACCACGGCTGCCCAGCACGTTGCCGAACCGCACCGCGGTCAGCACCGTGCGCGTCGGTTGATGCGCGTCCAGCACCAGCTCGGCCAGCCGCTTGGTTGCCCCAAGCACCGATGCCGGGTTGGCGGCCTTGTCGGTCGAGATCAGCACGAACCGCTCCACGTCGTGGGCCACAGCGGCCTCGACCAGGTTCTCCGTACCACGGACGTTGGACTTCACGCCTTCACACGGATGGCGTTCCAGGACCGGGAGGTGTTTCAGCGCCGCCGCATGGAAGACGATCTGCGGCCGGTAGTCACGGAACAGCTGGAACAGCCGCTCCGTGTCCCGGATGTCGGCGACCACTGTGTTCTCGGTGTCCAGCAGGGCCTCACCCCACAGCTCGAGCTGGGTGCGGTGCAGATTGGACTCGTCGTGGTCCAGCATGATCAGCTCGGCCGGCCCGAACCCATGGACCTGGCGGCACAGCTCGCTGCCGATCGATCCTCCGGCACCGGTGACCAGGACCCGTTTGCCGGCGATGGCGTCCCGCGCGTGCCGGCTGACGACGTGCATTTCTGACCGGCCGATCAGCGGCCCGACCTGGAGTGCGCGCATGTCGGTCCCCGCGATCTGGCGCTGCAGCGCCGACAGGAACGGCGGCAGGTGCAGCACCGTGACGCCCTGGCCGGCGGCTCGCAGACCGAGCTGCTTCACTTCGTGCGACGGCATCGACGGAATGGCGACTACGACGACGTCAACCTGTTTCCACTCGAGCACCTGCTCGAGATCGGCCAGGGTGCCGAGGACCTGACGTCCGCCGTACCGCCGGCCTTGCTTGGCCGGGTCGTCGTCCAGGAAGCCGACCGGATCCAGGCCGAACGAGCTGACCCGGTGCAGGTCGCGGGCCAGCGCAAGCCCGGCCTCGCCGGCCCCGACCACGATGGCCCGCAGCAGGGTCCGCTCGCTCTGACGTAGCAGCACAGGCTGAGTCATTCCGTTCCCTTTCCGGTGAGTCCCTGGTGTGCGAGGTCGGCGATCGCCGTACAGACCGCGTCGATCTGCCGATCGGTCAGCCGTGGGTAGATCGGCAGCGACAGCAGCTGTTCGAACAGCACGTCCGCGCCGGGCAGCCCCATCGACGGGATCAGCGCGGCCTGGCTGAAGTAGGCCAGACGATGGACGGGGATGAAATGGACCGACGTACCGATCGCACGTTCGGACAGGCAGGCGATGACCTCGTCGCGATCGATCCCACCGTTCAGCTGCACCCGGATCGGGTAGAGGTGCCACGCGTGGGTGCCGGTGCCCGGATCCGGTCGGTGCGGCAGCCGGACGCCGGGGAGGCCGGCGAGCTGGTCGTCGTAGCGCGCCGCGATCTGCGCGCGCCGGCGCTGCCAGGACGGGAGGTGGGCCAACTGCGCCCGTCCCATTGCCGCCTGGAGGTCGGTCATGTTGGCCTTCAGGCCGGCCTCCGCGACGTTGTAGCGCCAGCCTCCGCCAGGCAGGTACCTCCGCCACGCGTCGGCCGTCATGCCGTGCAGCCGCGCCTTCCGCAACCACTCCGCTCGTGCCGGGTCGTCCGTGGTGACTATGCCGCCCTCACCGAGCGGAAGGTTCTTGGTGGCGTAGAAGCTGAAGCAGGTAGCACCGCAGCCCGAGCCGATCGGCGTACTTCCGGCGTACGTTCCGAGGGCGTGCGCCGCGTCCACCACCACGCGGTCCAGCGGCAGCTCGGCAGCGTCTGCCAGCCCCGGTACGTCGGCGAGGTCACCGGCCCAGTGCACCAGCGTCATCGCGGCGGGCGGGCCGAAGGACCGGACAGCGTTGCGCACGGTCGATCGCGTAGGCATGCCGGTCACCGGGTCCACGTCGACCAGAACGGGCTGCAGGCCGGCGTGGACGATCGCCTGGACAGCGCCGCAGAAAGTCATCGTCGAGCTCAGCACCAGCGATCCCGGCGGCAGACCGAGAGACCGCAGCGCGAGTTCGATGCCCTGGGTGCAGGACGAGACGGCAACCGCGCACTCGGCGCCGACCGAGGTCGCGAACTCGCTCTCGAAGGCGGCCACCTCGCGGCCGGTGGTCACCCAACCGGACCGCAGAACACGCAGTGCGGCCGTCTGTGCCTCGGTGCTGATGTGGCAGTCCGCGAACGGTACGGCGGCCTCTTCGGCCGGTACGGCGTGCGGCACTGCATTGATCCGGGTGGTCATCCCGATTGCCCCCTCAGTGCGCCCGACTGGGCCGCTGATTTCCACCGACGTTACGGGCCGTTACCGCTGCCCGCGCCCGACGACGAGACGAGAACGGCTACGTCAAGAGGGTGATCCGGGCGGGCGAAGAATTTCGGACTCTTCCGTCTCGTCGATACCGGCCACTCCCAGTGAGCGGGCAAAGGCGACGAGTGCGAGCGCCGAGTGCTGCCCCGAACGGCGCAGCAGACTCTGGATGTGGGTCCGCACGGTGTTGGTGGAGACGAACAGGTGCTGGGCGACCTCGCCCCGCGTCATGCCGGACACCAGGCAGCGCAGCACATCGAGCTCGCGGGGCGTCAATTGGTCCAGGAAATCGGCTGCGGCGCGCTGCCGATGCAGGTCCGTCAGGAGATGCGTGAGCACGGGTTCCAACGTCGAAGGCGTCAGGTACATGTGCCCTTCGACGACCTGCCAGATCGCCGCGACCAGAGCACTCCATGGGGTGGTCTTCGTCAGCCAGCCGCGCGCGCCGGCCTCCAGCGCGCGGACGATCAACCGTGCTTCGGTGCTGCCCGACAGCACCATCACAGGCGGCGAATCCGGTCTGTCACCGAGCTCGCCGAGCAGCTCGTACCCGGACTCCTCCGCCAAGGCCAGATCGAGCAACACGAGGTCGGGCCGATCCGTGCCGAGCAAGGCCCTGGCACCGTCGAGCGTCGCGGCCCGACTGACCCGGCTGATGCCCGGCTCGGTCTCGAGCAGACTCGCGAGCGCCTCGGTGAAGACACGGTGGTCGTCGACCAGCACGACGGCGACACCACCTTCGCCGGTCACCGGTGGTCACCCGTGGCCAGCTCTCCGACGTCGACCAGTCCAGCGGCGACAGCAGCCCGGGCGAGTTTTCCGCGTCCATGGACGTCGAGTTTGCGCAGGACCTGCTGAACGTGCGTCCGGATGGTGTGCCGGCTGACACCGAGCCGCTCCGCGATCTGCTGGGTCGACAGCCCCCGCACCACCAGGTGCAAGACCTCCAGTTCTCTGGTCGTCAGCGTCTCGACGAGGGTGTGCTGCCTGCGCTGACCTCCGACCAGCCAGCCTTCGGAGACCCTCGACCCGCGGCCCACGGCTCCGATCGCAGCGGTGAGCGTGTGCAGCCCGCAGGCCTTGTTGACCAGTCCGTCCGCGCGACCACTGTCGTAGGTGTCCCAGGCCTCGTCATCACGCGAGTCCACCAGCAGAACGACACGAGGTGCGGGCTGCAATCCCTTCAGACGCCGGCAGACCTGTGCGGTCGTCAACGGCCCTCCGAGGAAGTCGATCACGGCCAGCTCCACCCGGGACCGAGCGACGGAGTCGAGCAACTCGGCCGCATCGTCGGTCACGAGTACGACGTCGTGACCACGACCGCCGAGTGCCGCCGCGAGGACCGAGGCGAACAGCCATTGCTCGTCACAGATCGCCAGCCTCATGCCGACCTCACCGGGCGGTGGCCGGCAGGCAGGCAGATCCGGACCGTCGTCCCGGCGCCAGGTGTACTGCGGATCTCCATCCGGCCCGCGCACGCACGCACGGCCTCGGCGACCACCCGCAGACCGAGACCGGTGCCCGAGGCAACATCACCGAACCCGGGACCGTCGTCGGAGACCTCGACCCAGGCCTCGCCGTCGACGATGTCCACGTGAACCTGAACCGTGCCCGCGCCACCTGCCGCGCGGCAGGCGTTGTCGAGCAGATTCCCGATCGCCCGGCGCAGCAGGGCCTGGTCACCGACCACTGTCACGCGCGCGGGGCGCTCGAAGATCACCGCCGCCCGGTGGGTCACGCGGACGACGTCCGCGCACTCGCCCGCGAGCCGGCTCAGGTTCACCCCGCCGATCCGGCGAGCGTCCTGCTCGACCTCCAGCAGCTCGGCGATCGCGGCGAACTGCTGGCGGATCAGACTCATCCTGCCCAGCACCGCGGCCTCGTCGATCGTCGCGGACGACTGTTCGGACAGCAGCAGACCTGCCGCGACGTACTGCCGCAGGTCGTGGCAGAGCCGCACCAGCGGCGCGTCGTCGGCCGACAGCCCGTTCTTGTCCCATGGCGCATTGATGACGCCCATTGGTGACCCCCCTCAGGTCCCGTCCGAGCCGGCGCCCATCGCAGTCCCCGTGCCAAGCATCTGTATGACCACGGACTGTTACGTTCGCCCGCACTCTCCTGGTCAAGCCTCCGGGCACTCACGTCTCGGTCCAGGACACCAGTAGAGGCCTGACCAGCGTGATTGTGGGGGTTTTCGCCCATCCGTCATGATTCGGTCATTTTCACGTCATCTTGTGTCCACCGGTCTCGGACGGTGATCGATCACGGATCGTGACTCGATGTCAGGGCTGATATTCGTACGCGCCCAGGTCGTCGTACTGTCGCGGCCCTTCGGCGAACGCGTTGCTGGTCGCCGGGTCGTCAGCGCGTGGCAGTCCCTCGAAGTCGGCGGTCTGCGCACCGGAGACACCGGAATCGCCGCGGTCGATCGCGGCCGAACCGGCCAGCAGTCGCAGGTCCCACGAGGCCGGGGCGACGAACCGGGGATCGGCCTGCACGCCATGGGCCTCCTGTTGGGTCGCCGCCTGCATGGCGGCCAAGGAGGTGTACGTCGAGCCGAACGCGTACATCTTGCCGCTCGTGGTCAACCAGACCAGGTTGTGGTCCACCACCGTACTCGACGGGGCCGAGTCCCAGATGCCGATGTTGCCGGCACGCCGGGCGCAGGCGATGCCGTCGTAGGCCGGATAGACAGCGTTGTCCACCGCGACGTTGTCGATGACCTGGTAGCCGCCGGACGTACCCTCGACGTTGATCCCCGACGTGCAGTTGCGGTAGACCGTGTTGCCGATCAGCCGGCCACCGGTGACGTTGAGGTTGTCGATGCCGTGGTCGCCGTTGTTGTACGTGACGTTCAGCGCGGCCAGGTTGTCGTTGCCGCCGGTGTAGAACTGGATGCCGGAGTCCTCGTTGTCGTGGGTGACGTTGCGGAGCACGGTGTTGCCGGGACTGACCACGTTGATTCCGTTGGCGTTGCGCCGGTACCCCTCGGCGTTGAAGCCGGCGGAGTTGCCGGCGATCAGGATCCCGGTGGAGCCGGAGGTGACCAGGATGCCGGTGCCGTTGTTGTGGTGCACGTCGTTGCTGCTGACAACGGACTGGCTGGATCCGCGAACGCTGATCCCCGGCGCGGTCTGGCCCGACACCTGGTGCCCCGCACCCGTCACCGAGTTGCCGGTGACGGTGATGTTGTTGCTGTTGGAGACGTAGACGCCGTCGTACCTGGTGCCGCTGAAGGTGAGGCCCGAGACGGTGATGTACCCGCGGGACGAGATGTTCGCGCCGTAACTGGTGGGGTTCAGGACCGGATGGCGGCCGGGCCACGAGGTGATCGTGATCGGGGCGGCCGCCGTGCCGGAGACGATCGGCTTGATCGTCTCGGCGTAGGTCCCGTCCCCGATGTAGAGCGTGTCGCCGGCCGCGAGCTTGCTGACACCCTTGACGACCGTGCAGTACGGCGCCGACGCCGTGCCCGGGCCGGTGTCCGAGCACGCGGACACGGACCCGTCGACGTACAGCGTCGTCGTGGCACCGCGCGCGACGAGCGGACTCGCGAGCAGGACGCCGCTCACCACGAGGGCGGCCGAAACTCTCCCGATGCGCCTCATGCCTCTCAGCGTGGACCGGTACGGCCGCGGGCACATCACACAATCGACGTATCCTCCGCCCGTCCGCAGGATGAGAGCAGACTGCGTACGCCGGTCCGGGCTGGTCGTGAGACGGCCTCGGCGAGGGGGTGCCGACGGCCGGGACCTCCCGGCTCCGGAGCCTGTGGGGGCTGCTTCCGGATTCGTATCGCGGCGTACGCAGCGTGGCTCCCCCCAGCAGGTTGCGCCGAGCGTCCTGGGAAGGCAAGGAACATGACGCCGACGTCATCGAGCAGTCAGGTTGACAGCGGCCTGCCTGCCGGGAGAGTCAGCTCGAAGATCGCACCGCCATCGGGCCCGTTCCGCACGGACAGGTCACCGCCGTGAGCCGTCGTCACCGACCTGGCCATGGACAGGCCGAGCCCGGTACCCATCCGGCCGGACGGTGGCAACCGATGCCAGAATCGGTCGAACACATGAGGCAGGTCCTCGGCTGCGACGCCCGGTCCCGAGTCGATGACCGCGACCGTGCACCGGCGACTGCCCGTCCACCCACAGCGCACGGTGATCGCGGCTCCGTCGGGGGTGTGGTGTACCGCGTTCTCGACGAGTGCGTCGACCGCCATCGCGATCCACTCCGGATCCATCATGATCAGGCCTGTGGGTGCGCTGTCGATCCGCCAGTCCCGCTCGGCTGCGGCCGACCAGTTGACGGCGATCTCACCGACGAGCTCGCCGAGATCGACCGGCTGCTTGGTCAGGGCCTCGCCGGCGTCGAGTCGCGCGCACGCGAGGAGACGGTTGGCCAGTGCCGACATCCGCCCGAGCTGTCGCAGGGCGACGTACACGTCCGACCGGGTTTCGCTGTCCAGAGCCTGCCCCACCACCAGCTCCAGATGACCGCGCGCGATCGTCACGGGTGTCCGGATCGCGTGCGATGCCTCGCGGAAGAATTCGAGTTCGCGGTCGACCGCCTCGAGTTGACCCGCGGCCATCCGCTCCAGCTCTTCGACAGCCGCGGCCCGGCGGCGGGCATGCCACACCATGACCAGCACCACGAGGGGTAACAGCGGGACTTCGGCGAGCTCGGCGGGAGCCAACACGCCCTCGGACGTACGGGCGATGATCACCCAGCCACTGATCACGGTGATCACGACGGTGACCGCGACCGTGGGCACCACCGGCCAGATCCGGAAGCCGTAGGCGACCGCGAGTCCGAGGAACAGGACGTGGTACGGCCCGCTCTCATGACCGGGCAGGGCGATCATGAGCCCCACCATCAACACGATGAACACGGCCACCGCGACGTCGGTAACCAGCCCGCCCGGCTGTCGGGGCCGGACGCCGAGGGCCCGGGACACCGGTAGGTCAGGCACTTTGGAGCTGATAGCCGACGTTGCGAACCGTCAGGATGAGATCCGGTCCCACCTTCGACCGGAGCCGGCCGACACAGACGTCGACGACGTTCGTCGACGGGTCGAAGTCGTACCCCCAGACCTCCGACAGCAGTTCCTGCCGCGAGCACACGGCATCTGGGTTGGTCATCAGGTGGCGAAGCAGCAGGAACTCGCGCTTCGCCAGCAGTGTCGGCCGACCGTCGACCACAAGCTGGCGGGCCTCCAGGTCCAGCACGATGTCTCCGACCCGGAGCCGGTTCTTCCGCCGGTTCGCGGCGTCCTCACCCAGCCTGCCCCGGGCCCGGGCGATCAGCTCCCGGACCGCGAACGGCTTCGCGACGAAGTCGACCGCTCCCTGCTCCAGGCAGGCGATCCGGAGCTGAACGTCCGCCGTGGCCGACAGGATCAGGACCCGGTACGACGGATCCTGGGTCACCAAGGCGGAGAGCACGGCCTCACCGTGCATACCGGGCATCGCCAGGTCGAGCACGATCAGCGCCGGGTGTTGGTCCAGCGCGAGCCGGAGACCCTCCAGGCCGTTGGTCGAGGTCAGGACCTGATAACCCTCGGCCTCGAGCGCGCGCCGCACGAAGCGGACGAGATCGGGCTCGTCGTCGATCACAAGAATCTTGGTCATCTCGCCCCCTCAGGATGATGACCAGGTGCAACTGTCCGCCAGTCTGGAACGGTTGGGCCCACAATGGAAGCCTGGTGCCGGACAGACCGGGCGCTCGGGCTGAATACCGGACGTCAGCGTGCATTCGGTGACCGTGGGAAACGAACTGAACGTGCTCAGTTGTGGCGCTTCGACAGGAGAAGGGGCGGAATCCTGCCGTACGACGTGATCGCGGTCGCCCTACCGTTCGCGTGGCTCATTGCGAACTGGTAGGCGGACTGCTCGTCGTGGTCGGCGGCGACGAGCAGCGTGCCGCCGCGCGGGCCGAGCCAACGACCGTTTGACGACGAACTTGCAGCGAGCTGCAACCATGCCAGGTCCGCGACCCGTGCTCGACCCGCGGACCTCGGACGGGACGGCGGAGTCACCAGGTGATGGGGGCTGCGGTGGCGGATCGGAGGTCGGGGAGGGTTACGGCGGGGGCCAGTTCTACGAGGTTGAAGGTGCCGTTGGCAACGTCCAGGACGGCCAGGTCGGTGATGACTCGTTGGACCACCCCGCGGCCGGTCAGCGGAAGAGTGCAGGACGTGAGCAGTTTGGGGGCGCCCTGGCGGGTGCGGTGTTCCATCAGGACGATCACGCGGCGGGCGCCGCTGACGAGGTCCATGGCGCCGCCCATGCCCTTCACCATGGCGCCGGGGACGAGCCAGTTCGCGAGGTCGCCGTACGCCGAGACCTGCATCCCGCCGAGGATCGCGACGTCGAGGTGGCCGCTGCGGATCATCGCGAAGCTGGTCGCCGAGTCGAAGTACGACGCCCCGGGGACGACGGTGACGGTCTGCTTGCCGGCGTCGATCAGGTCCGGGTCGACCTCGTCGTCGTACGGAAACGGGCCGACGCCGAGAATCCCGTTCTCTGCATGCAACGTGACGGACGATGCGGGCGGCAGGTGGTTGGGGACGAGGGTCGGCAGTCCGATACCGAGGTTCACGTACTCGCCGTCAGTCAGCTCGGCGGCCGCTCGCGCGGCCATCTCGTCACGGCTCCAGGGCATCTCATGCGCCCCGGGTCGTGCGTTTCTCGATCCGCTTCTGCGCGGCCTGCTCCGGCGTCAGCGGTACGACGTGGCGTACGAAGACGCCTGGGAGGTGGATCGCGTCCGGGGCGAGGTCGCCGACGTCCACGACGCGCTCGGCCTCGACGATCGTCAGCCGGCCGGCCATCGCGGCGACCGGGTTGAAGTTCCGGGCGGCCGCGTGGAACACGCAGTTGCCGGACCGGTCGGCGACCGCGGCGCGGATCAGCGCGACATCGGTGACGATCGCCTCCTCCAGCACCATGTCCCGGCCCTGGATCGTCCGCACCTCCTTCGCGGGTGAGGCGACCGCGACCGTACCGTCCGGCGCGTACCGCCACGGCAACCCGCCCTCCGAGACCAACGTGCCGACACCGGTCGGGGTGAAGAACGCCCCGATCCCGGACCCGCCCGCGCGCAAGCGCTCGGCGAGCGTGCCCTGCGGCGTCAGCTCGAGCGTCAACTCCCCCGCGAGGTACTGACGCGCGAACTCCTTGTTCTCCCCGACGTACGACGCGATCACCCGGCTGATCCGCCCGCGTTCGAGCAGCAGACCCAGGCCCGCACCGTCGACGCCGCAGTTGTTCGACACCACGGTCAGATCGCTCGCGCCCTGCTCGAGCAACGCCTCGATCAGGAACCACGGAATCCCGGCCAGTCCGAACCCGCCGACTGCCAGACTCGAACCGTCCGCGATGTCCGCGACTGCCGCAGCCGGCGTGGCGACGACCTTGTCGAGACTCATGAGCCTCCCTCCAGAAGGTGGTCCGGTGCGGTCATAGGACTGCTTCGAAGACGGCCGCGATGCCCTGGCCGCCGCCGATGCACAGCGTCTCCAGGGCGTAGCGGCCTGAGCGGCGGTGGAGTTCGTAGGACAGCGTGGCGAGGATGCGGGCGCCGGTCGCACCGAGCGGGTGACCCAGGGAGATGCCGGAGCCGTTCGGGTTCAGGCGATCGTCGAGCGGATCGATCTTCCATTCGCGCAGGCAGGCGAGCGCCTGGGCGGCGAACGCTTCGTTGAGCTCGATCAGGTCGAGGTCGTCGAGGGTCAGCTCGGCGCGGGCGAGCGCGGCGGCGACCGCCGGGACCGGGCCGATCCCCATCACCTCGGGTCCGACCCCGGCGACAGCCCAGGACTTCAGCCTCACCAGCGGACGCAGACCACGCCGTTCGGCCTCGTGGCGAGTGGTGACGACGCAGACCGCGGCGCCGTCGTTCTGCCCGCTCGCGTTGCCGGCGGTCACGGTCGCTTCCGGGTCGTCCTCGAGCATGACGGGCCGAAGAGCGGCGAGACCCTCGAGTGAGGTGTCAGGCCGGGGATGCTCGTCCGCGGTGATCAGGCCGCGCTTGGGGACCTCCACCGGAATCAGTTCGTCGGCGAAGCGGCCATCGGTTTGCGCGGCGACGGCCCGCTGGTGCGAGCGGAGCGCGAACTCGTCCTGCTCCTGCCGCGAGATGCCGTACTCCCGCCGTACGTTCTCGGCTGTCTCGAGCATGCCGCCCGGCACCGGGTGATATTTCCCGCCCGCGGTCTCGCGAGCGCGGATCAGGCGGTCGTTCAGCTCCACGTTGCCGCGGATGCCGGTGCGCAGGCCGAGGGCGTAGTGCTCGACCTGCGACATCGATTCGGTGCCTCCGGCAACCACCACACGGGCCGCGCCCGTCGCGACCATGCCCGCGGCATACAGCACGGCCTGCAATCCAGAGCCGCACCGGCGGTCCACCTGGACACCCGGTACGCCGACGCCGAGGCCCGCGTCGAGGGCAGCGATCCGGCCGATGGCGGGCGCCTCGCCGTTCGGGTAGCACTGGCCGAGAACGACGTCGTCGACATCACCTTCGCCCAGACCGGTTCGCCGTACCAGCTCGGTGAGAGCGACGGTGGCGAGGTCGGCCGCGGACAGCGCGGACAGGACGCCGCCGAAACGGCCCACCGGCGTACGGATCGGTTCGCAGATCACCACGTCGTTCATGCTCTCGACGGTAGGCCGGTCGAACCGATATGGAGAAATACTCATTTACGCTGAATAAAGACTCTGCGAGTATGAATGGCATGGAGCTCCGGCACCTGCGGTACTTCGTCGCCGTCGCCGAGGAACGGCACTTCGGTCGCGCCGCGGCCCGCCTGCACATGGCGCAGCCGCCGCTGTCGCAGCAGATCCGCCAGTTGGAGAGCGAGCTGGGCCTGCAGCTGCTCCGCCGTACGACGCGACGCGTGGAGCTCACGCCCGCGGGCGAGTCCTACCTGGTGCGGGCGCGGCAGATCCTCGCGGCGGTCTCGTCCGCGGCGGGTGAGGCGCAGCGGGTCGCGGCCGGGCTGCAGGGGCGGCTGGTGATCGGGTGCGTCGGCTCGGCGACGTACAGCCTGCTGCCGCAACTGGTCCGGACGTTGCGCGAGGAGCTTCCCGACCTCGAGGTCGCCGTACAGGGCGAGATGCTCGCACCCGATCAGGCGCAGGCCCTCGCGGACGGGCGGATCGACCTAGGGCTGCTGCGGCCGCCGGTCGAGGACGAATCACTGCGGGTCGAAGTACTGCGGGCCGATCCGCTGATCGTCGCCGTACCCGACGGGCATCGGCTGGCCGGCCGACGGCGGGTGCGGCTCGAGGAGCTGGCAGACGAAGACTTCGTGATCCATGCCGGTGGCGGGCGGTCGGTGATGCACGACACCGTCCTCGCCCGCTGCCGAGAGGCCGGATTCGAACCGCGAGTCCGGCACGAGGTCGCGGAAACGTCAACGTTGGTGACGTTCGTCGCCGCCGGACTCGGCATCGCGATCGTGCCCGCGCCCGTAGCCGAACTCCTGGTCCCAGGCGTCACCTATCGCCCACTCACCGGCTCACCAACCATCGACCTGGCAGCCGCCACCCGAGCCGACGACGAAGCCCCGCACCTAGAGCGCGCACTGTCTGTCCTCAAAGGTTTGGTTCAGTAGCAGCTCTGAGAGTCAGGACGACTTCGTTGCGGTGGAGGGTCAGCGTGCCACCGGCGGCTTCGGCGCAGCGGCGGGCTATGTCCAGGCCCAGACCGGTGGAGCCGCGGTCGCTGCGGCCGCGTTCGCCGGCGCCCAGGGGAATGCCGGGACCGTTGTCGGCGACAACTATCCGTACGACGCCGTCCGTGCGGGTCAGTGTGATCCGCGCGGGTGTCCCGTCGGGGGTGTGCGCTACGACGTTCTCCACGAGTGCGTCGAGTGCCGCGCCGAGGTCCTCGCCGGAGGAGCGCACCGCCGCGGGCACGTTCGGCAGGTCCAGCGCGAGCTCGCGGCCCTGGTCCTCGAACAGCGGCTCCCAGAACGCGGCCCGCTGACGCGTCACCTCGACCGCGTCCGAGTGCGGAACGCGGCCCTCGCGCTGGGGTCGCCGAGCAGCACTGATCACCGCGGTCAGTGTCCGTTCGAGGCTGTTGACCTGGGTGTTCAGCTCCTCGGCGCTCTCCCGGTCCGGCAGCGCCTCGACCTGCAGACGCAGCGCGGTCAACGGCGTACGCAGGCGGTGCGACAGGTCCGCGACCGCCTCGCGTTCGACCGCGATCACCTCGTCGATCCGGTCCGCGAGACCGTTCAGCGCGGAGCCGACCTTCGCGACCTCGGCCGGTCCGGTCGTCGGGGCGCGGGCGTCCATGTCGCCGCGGGCCAGACGTTCCGCCGTACTCGCCGTCTCCTCCAACGGGCGCGCGAGCCGACGCGACACCAGTTCGGCGCCGGCGATGCTGAGCAGCAGCACGACCAGACTCCCGCCGACGAGGATCAGGATCCTCGGCACCACACCGTCGTACAGCTCGTCGCCGGTGAGGTAGAGGCAGACGGAGGCCGCGCCGTGCGGCGTACCGACGCTGACGTCCACCGCGAGACCGCCGCCGATGTCGCGGTAGTCGGCGTCGCCGATCTTCGGCGGGCCCTTGTCGTCACGGTCACCGTCGCCGTACCCGGCGGGCATGTTCTTGGGGGTCGGCACCCCACCGGGCGGCGGATCGCCCAGTGTCGTACCGTCCGGCATCCGCACCGAGATCCGGCCCGGATGGTCCGTCAGGCCGTCGAGGTACGCCGTGATGTCGTCGTTCGTGTGGTTCTTGTCGCCGACGTAGTACGCGACGCTCTCCGCCAGGTACCGCGCCTTGTCCTTGGACTCGTTGGCCGTAGTACTGCGCAGCAGAATCACCAACGGTACGGCGAATGCGAGCACGACCAACGTGGTCATGCCCACCGACAGCAGCAGGATCCGACGGCGCATGCTCAGCCGTCCACCGCGAGCTTGATCCCGACGCCGCGAACACTGTGCAGGAACCGCGGCGCGGCCGCCGTCTCGCCGAGCTTCCGGCGCAACCACGACAGATGGACGTCGACAGTCCGGTCACCGCCGCCCCACGGCAGCCCCCATACCTCCGCGAGCAGTTCCCGCTTCGTCACCACGGCTCCGGGCCGACGCGACAACGCCAGCAGCAGGTCGAACTCCTTCCGGGTCAGGTCGACCGGCGAGCCGTCCACCGTCACCTCCCGGCTGCGCGGATCGATCCGCAGCCCGCCGACCTCGACCGTCGACTCCTCTTGCGAGTCGTGCCCGAGCCGCCGCAGTACGGCGCGAATCCGCGCATCCATCTGCGCCGCGCTGAACGGCTTGATCACGTAGTCGTCCGCGCCCGCGTCGAGCAGCCGTACGACGCTGGCGTCGTCGTCCCGCGCCGTCGCCACGATCACCGGCACATCGCTGACCGCCCGAACCATCGCGAGCACGTCCCGGCCGTCGAGGTCGGGCAGTCCGAGATCGAGCAGCAGAACCTCCGGCCGCTCCCGCGCGACCGCTGCGACCCCGTCGGCGCCGGCCGCGACCGCCGAGACCACATGCCCGGCCGCCGTCAGGGACTTCCCCAACGACAACCGAATCGCGTCATCGTCCTCGACCAGCAGCACCCGCGCCATGCTGTTGAGCCTAACCGCCGCCCCTGCCCGCGAGCCTCAAGCCGGGGTTAAGCGAACGTCAGCCACTCATCAACCTCGCGCCTGCTCCCTCGGCCACGCTCGGCGGGCCGGGTTAACCGGGTGTCGGGGAAGGTTACTGAGTGCTGGAGGTCCGGGGCGGCTTCAGGCCGGTGGCGCGGAGTTCGAGGGTGGCCAGGGCGGTGACGACCTCGCGGTCGCCGTCGCGCCAGGCGGCGACCGGGTCGTCGGAGATCTTCGCGAGTTTGTGCATCGGCTGGTTCGCCATCGCCCGGAGCGCGAACAGGTCCAGGTCCGCCGCGTTGTCGATGAACCGCTGCGCCGCGCCCGCCCGGCGCGCGAAGCGGATCCGCCGCGGCACCCAGATCAGTACGGCGAACAGCACCGGCAACCCGATCGTGACGGCCGCGAGCACGTACGCCAGCTGTTCCACCGCATGCGCCTGGTCCCGCCCCGCCTGCGCCAGCTTCCCCGCGGCACCGGCCGCCCCGTCGATCGGCGACCGCAACTGGTCACCCACCGCCGGCACCTTCCCGATCGGCTCGGACAACCGCCGCAGATCCCCCGCAAGCCCGTCCCCCGCCTCAGCCGCCTTCCGCCCCGGCGCCCCGAGCGCGTCGGTCACCCGGTAGACAAGCAAGCCCAACTCGACACAGGCCCAAACCCACGCCGCCAGCATCAGATCACCAACAACCTGCCGGAACCGCTGACCCCGTAGATCGGAATAGAGCTTCACCACTTGGCTCCCATCTGCCAGGGCGGTCCGGAACCACAGGCGATCTGTTCCGGAGAGGGTCAGAGGTTGCTGCGGAGGTTCCAGAGGAGGGGGTAGTAGCGGAGGTCGAGGCGGCTGCGCAGGTAGGTGGCGCCGGAGGAGCCTCCGGTGCCCGGTTTGGTGCCGATCATGCGCTCGACCATGACCACGTGTCGCGCGCGCCACGCCGCGGCCAGTTCGTCGTGCTGGACCAGCGCCTCGGCGAGTTCCCAGATGGCGGCGTAGTGCGAGCGGTCGCCGGCGATCTTGCGCAGGGCGTCGCGGATGGCGTCCTCGGAGTCGGTGTCGAAGCCGCCCTTCCGCAGTACGTCGAGGTACGCGTCCCAGAGCGTCGGCTCCTCCAGCCGGCGCCGCAACCGGTCCTGCTCAACCGCGGTCAGCCCGCGGAAACGGCGTACGAAGGACGGATCCTTCGCGCCGGAGAGGAACTCGATCTCCCGGAACTGCACGGACTGGAACCCGGACGCCGGCGACAACCGGTGCCGGAACTCACCGAAGTCCTGCGGCGTCATCGTCTCGAGAATGTCGACCTGCTGCGTCAGCACGCGCTCGATCGTGTGCACCCGCCGCAGCAGGTGCTCGGCCAGCCAGTGCTCCCCGGCGAGCATCGCGTCCCGGGACGCGGTCAGCTCGTGCAGGATCTGCTTGAACCACAGCTCGTACACCTGGTGGATCGTGATGAACAGCAGCTCGTCGTGCGCCGGCGGGTCCGACTCCAGCCGCTGCTGGTCGAGCAACTCGGTCAGACGCAGGTAGCTCCCGTACGTGAGCCGTCCGCCCTCCTCACCGAAGTGCACGTCGACTCCGCCCCACTGTCCAGCAACCCCGTCATCAGTGCTCATGTGACGGAGACTAGCCGACCGTTCCGTGACCGGTCAGTGATTCGTTCGTTGGTTCTCAGGTACGCCGAGTTTCTAGGAGTTGCATGTCCGCCACGGTCGAGAGCCCGATCGTCCCGGGACCGGTTCAGGGTCCCACCCGGGAAGAGCCGCTGATCGAGGCGTTGCTGCTCGACGACTACCGGTCGCTCGTCCACCTCGCTTACCTGATCCTCCCGCCTGCGATCAGCCGGGCGAGGCGGGTGGCGGCCGCGCATGCCGTCGTCCAGCGGGCGCTCCCGCCGGGGCTCGTGCTGCCGAGGGATCTGGTGCTCCCGTCGAGCCTGATCGTGGCGCCGGATGTCAGGGTCCCGGCGACCAGGCTCCGGGAGTTCATGCGCCGCCGGGTCGTCGAGGAAGCAACCCGGCAGGCGGAGCGCCGGTCGTTCCTCGCCCGCCTCGGCAGCGCACTCGCACCGTCCGACGAACTCGGCTTCGAGCCGTGCACGACCCGCCCCGACCGGTCCGCCATCGCCCGCCGCCGCGCCCGCGGCCGCCGCTTCGCGATCACCACCGTCCTGGTCCTCACCGCAGGGATCCTCGCAGCACTGCTGATGTCTTGACGTAGAGTCGCCACCCACCTACCTTCGGTGGCACCGCCTTCTTCCTACCGCCCCAGGGAGATCTGTGATGTACGTTGGAATCGTTTCCAGCCTGTCCCTGCTGATCGCTCCCCTCGGCGCGCCACCACCGCCGCCGGCTGAGACCCCACAGGTGAACATGTCCACCCAGGCAACGATCTGCAACAAGTACTGCGACACCCGCGACCCTGCCCTCGCGCCCAGCGACCGGGCTCCCGTCTCCACCACGATCTTCGGCCGCACGATCACCCTGCACTTCGACGACGACGACGCGATGGGGTGGGCCTCGATCGAGAACGGCAACCCCGGCGACGAGGTCTGGCTGGACCGTTCGATGGACGGCGGCCGCACCTGGTCCGGCGGCAGCCGCCTCGGCAACACCGCGATCCCGAGCGGTCAACGCGGCTGGCGCACGCAGATGTACAACGTCGACGACTGGAACAACCTCGGCGTCGGAGCACTCCGCGCCTGCGGCAAGGCCGGCGATCGCGCCGACATCGCCTGCACGCCGTGGGCCCGTACGACGTGGAACGCGTGGGACCGTCGTACGGCGGCCGCGACCGCGCTGATGCAGAACTACAACCTGGCCAGTGGGCTGTTCGACACCACGGGCTGGTGGAACTCGGCCAACGCGCTGAACGCGTTGATCGACAACGCCAGGGTCAGCGGGATGCAGAGCTACAAGTACGCGATCGGCAAGACGTACGACCTGAACCTGAACAAGTTCGAGGGCCAGTTCCGCAACGACTACATCGACGACACCGGGTGGTGGGGGCTCGCGTGGGTTGCGGCGTACGACCTCACCGGCGAGGCCCGCTACCTGCAGACGGCGCGTGCGGACGCCGATCACATGGCGGCGTACTGGGACAACACCTGCGGCGGCGGTGTCTGGTGGAGCGAGGCGAAGACGTACAAGAACGCGATCTCGAACTCGCTCTACATCCAGCTGAACGCGCAGTTGCACAGCCGGATCGGCGACGACACGACGTACCTGCAACGCGCGCAGGCCGGCTGGACGTGGTTCCAGCAGACCGGGATGATCAACGGCTCGAACCTGGTGAACGACGGGATCGACCTGTCCACGTGCAGGAACAACGGCGACACCGCGTGGACGTACAACCAGGGCGTGCTGATCGGCGCGCTCACCGAGTTGTCCAAGGCAACGAACAACTCGGCGTACCTGACGTCCGCCCGCCGGCTCGCCGACGCGTCGACCACCGCGTCGTCGCTGCACACCGCCGACGGCATCCTGCGCGAGCCGTGCGAGAACGGCGACTGCGGTGGCGACGGCCCGTCGTTCAAGGGCGCGCACGTCCGCGGCCTCGGCAAGCTGAACGCGGCGCTGTCCGACCACCCGTACACGTCCTACCTGCAACGCCAGGCCGACCGCGCCTTCGCCGCCGACCGGACGCCGATGGATCAGTACGGTCTGCGCTGGTACGGCCCGGTCGACACACTCGACGCCGCCCGCCAGCAATCCGGCCTCGATCTACTGAACGCCGTCTGAAAATGCAGGTTCGATACAAGGTCTGTCCACAGGGGATCCAGGGGAGGTCCAGACCGGTCTGAATGCGTCTCGAACGGTCTGTTTCCGGTGCCAAGGTGAAGTGACGGGTCCACAGGACCCCACAACCCTGGGGGTGAGCCGATGGCGGATCCGATCGTCGACGAGTTGCGCAGACTTGCCGGGCCGGACCTGTACCGGCGGAACGCCTTCCGGATCAGCGGGCTGCTCGCGGACGCGAACGCGCGCACCACCCGTCAGGTCGCGCAGCGGTTGCGTGCGGCGCTCGAGGTCGGAGCCGACATCGATCTCGGTGCGGCGACCTCTCGCGACCCGCACGAGATCCAGGCCGCCTGCGACCTGATCCTCGGCGACCCGCGCCGCCGGCTGGTCCACGAGGTGTTCGCTCCCTGGGGCGACGACGTCTCCGGCTGCGGCTGCCACCCCAAGGTGCACGAGGACCACGATGCCGCGGTCGCAGCCCACAACGACTCGATCGATCGCGAGCAGAGCCGCGGTACGCCGGACGCCGAGTGGAGCCGCGCCTCGCAGTCCTGGTCGAGGGTCGTCGGCGCGCTGACGAACCACCTGGAGTACCGGGTCCGCGAGCTCGACGACCGGCAGCTCGACGACTCGGCCGTTGCCGGGATCGAGCGGGAACTGCCGCGGACCCTCGTGCAGCCGGCCGTCGATCTCGCAGTGGCCGGTCCGCTCGGCCGGGCGGGCATGCTCGTCAAGACGGCGCGGAGGTTCCCGAAGGCGGAGACCGTTCACCGCAGCCTGATCGAGGCCGCGGCCGCTCCGTTGTACGAGGACCTGGAGGAACGCCGTACGCAGGTCGCCCGGCGGATCGGCGAGGAGCCGGTCGATCCGATCGTCGCCGAGATCGAACGCGACCTGCTGCCGCACCTGCAACGGCTGGACGCCCTGCTCCCGCCGGAGCAGAACCACCGGACCTCCGCGCTCCACGACCAGCTCGCGATCCTGCTCAACAATTGCGCCGTCGACCTGATGAACCGCGGCACGGCCGCCGACGGCCGCGCCGAACGCTGGCTGGACCGCGCGACGAAGCTCGTGATCGACCAGCGCGACCGCGACCTGATCGACGAGAACCGGGAGGCGCTGCTCGAGAACCAGCGCGCGATGCGGGAGTTCCGCGAGCAGGTCGACTACCTGTTCCGGATGCGCGGGAAGTACGCCGCGCAACGCCTGCTCCGGCAGGCGCGGGCGCAGCCCAGCTCGCCGTCGGTCCGTGCCGAGATCGACCAAATGCTCGCCGAGCTCGCGGCCGGCACGTTCAACTCGGTCCACTCCCCTCCGCCACAGGTGAAGCGGCCGCCGGTCTCCCCGAAGCGCCGGCGTCGTCGCCGGCTGGTGGCCTGGCTGCTTGTCCTCGCGCTGATCGGTCTCGGCGTATGGCACTGGTGGCCGCGGAAGCTCAACATCTCCAGCGACAAGATCTCCGACAACGCACCCGCCGGGACCTGCCTGGACCAGACGGACAGTTCGCCGACCGATCTCCGCGGCGCAGACTGCGACTCGCCGCACTGGGGCGAGATCATCGGGTACGTCGCGATCACCAAGGTGCCCGCGACGTATCCGGGTGACGACCAGGCGAACGCGCTCGGCCAGTTCCTGTGCGGCGAGAAGATGGTCCAGCAGCGTCTGAACGCCGACGTGTACGACGTGACCACGCTCCATGCACCCGCGCAACGCTGGAACAACGGCAAGAACTCCAGCAAGTACGAGAACTACGCGGCCTGTGTGGTTCATCGGCACGACGGTCTCGACCTCGAGAGCGGTGTGACACCGATCGCCGAGCTGAAGGATCCGAAGCCGGTCGCGATGGACCTGCAGGCCACGAAGGTCGCCGACAACGCGCCCGTCGGTAGCTGTGTCCAGGGCCGAGTCGACGGCGAAGCGCTCGCCGGCAAAGTCAAGATCGTCCGCTGCAGTGAGTGGCACTGGGGGCAGATCTTCGGCTACCCGACGCTCTACGAGGCCGGTCAGTCCTTCCCCGGCGACAGCGAGGTCAATGCCGTGTCCCGGAACGCCTGCGCAGCCAGGATTCCCAGCCTGCCGGGCTTCGCGACCTGGGTAGGACCGCCGTCGTATCCGTCCTGGGAAGACCCGAACCAGGTCAAGTACGCCGTCTGCTTGGTGCACCGGGCAGACAACAAGCCGTTCAAGGGAGCAGCTGAATGACGTGGGCCTGGTTCCGCCAATGGCGGCAGCACAAGGCGTTCCGGATCGCGGCACCGAGCTGGTCAGGTACGGCGTACGACGACCTGGACCGCTACCTCGCCGAGCTCGGGGAGACCGCTGCTCAACCGGGCGAGGACGCGGACGACCACGCGCTCGCCGAGGCCGCGACCAATCTGTGGCGGGCCCGCCGCAAACTTGCCCAGGGCAACGATGGGCAGGGGAAGCAGGCTGCACGGTATCTGCGGACCTGCGCCAATGCGCTCGCGTCCGCCGGGTTGACCGTTCAGGACCATGACGGCGAGCCGTTCCATGCCGGGCGTTCGGTCGACGTGCTGCTCTACTCCGACGATTCCGAGGTGACGGTGGAGACCGTTGTCGAGACGGTTCGGCCGGCCGTGTACCACCACGATCGGCGGATCCAGACAGCTCAGGTGATCGTCGCCGTACCCACCGGCTCCAAGAACTCGACCAGCTCCGACAGCGAGGACAGCCATGCGTGACACCATCGATATCGGGATCGATCTCGGCACCACCAACAGCGCGATCGCCCTGGCCGAGGGCGACACGGTCACGGTGATCAAGAACAACGAGAGCCAGGACACCACACCGTCGGCGGTCTGGATGCCGCGCGCGGGTGAGGTCAGGGTCGGCGCGAAGGCCCGTACCCGGGTCGAATCGGATCCGGAGAACACCGCGTCCGAGTTCAAGCTGGAGATGGGTCTGGCGGATGTGGCTCGCAGGTTTGCGAGGGCCGGCGTCCAGCTCACGCCGCCGCAACTGTCGGCCGAAGTCCTGAAGTCGTTGCGCAATGACGCGACCCGGTTCCTGAACGACGCTCCGACCGCGGCCGTCATCACGGTCCCGGCGGCGTTCGCGCTGAACCAGAACAAGGCGACCGTCGAGGCGGCCACGTTGGCCGGTTTCGTTCCCGGCTCGCCGTTGCTCCAGGAGCCGACCGCGGCCGCGTTCGCGTACGGGCTGCAGGACACCAGCGACCGGGCGTACTGGATGGTGTTCGACTTCGGCGGCGGGACCTTCGACGCCGCGGTGGTGAACAAGCGCGACGGCGAGCTGCGCGTGCTGCACCACGCCGGCGACCCGTACCTGGGCGGCAAGCTGATCGACTGGGCGCTCGTCGAGCGAGTGCTCGCACCGGCCGCCGCGTCGGAGTTCGGGCTGTCCGACTTCCACCGCGACAACCCGCGCCACGCGCGGAACTTCGCCCGGTTGAAGGCGGCCGCCGAGGAAGCGAAGATCGCGCTCTCCGGCATCGAGTCGACGTCCGTCCTGGTCGAGTTGGACACGCCGGGCGGCGACAGCGAGACGTTCGACTTCACCCTCAGCCGCGGCGCCCTCGACCGCGTCGCCGAGCCGTACTACGTGCGCGCGATCAACCTCTGCCGCGAGGCGATGCGCGAGAACGGCCTGTCGGCGGACGCGATCGACAAGCTGCTCCTGGTCGGCGGCGTCACGCTCTCCCCCGGCCTGCGCGAACGGCTCGCGGACCCGGCCGACGGGATCGGGATCTCGTTGGAGACCCGGTTGGACCCGTCGACCGTGGTCGCCCGCGGCGCGGCGTTGTTCGCGAGCACCATTCGGCATCCCGCGCGGCTGGCCGCGGCCCCCGCAGCGGGCGAGTTCGCCGTCGAACTCTCGTACGAACCGGCCGTCACCACCACCACGACGACCGTGGCAGGCCGGCTGCGCGCCGGGCGCGACCTGGATTGGACCGGGTATTCCGTGGTCCTCGCGAACCCCGAGGGCCGGCCGCCGTTCCGGACCGCGAACATCGCGCTGAACCGGGTCGGCGCGTTCGCGACCGAGGTCGACGTGGACGAGCGCCGTACGTCGCGATTCACCGTCGAGCTGATCGACCCGGCCGGCGCGCCGCAGAAGGTGGTCCCGAACACGTTGTCGATCACGCACCGGACCGAGACGTTCGGCGGCGCGCGGCTCGCGCACTCGCTCGGCATCCAGCTGGCCGACAAGACGTTCTCGCCGCTGCTCCGCAAGGGCGCCGGGGTTCCGACGACGGCCCACGGGAAGTTCCGTACGTCGTACACGCTGCTCCGGCGCGACGACGAGGCGATGATCCGGATCCCTGTCGTGCAAGGGGAACGGGTGCGCGCGAACCGGAACCGGCCGGTCGGGCTGCTGACGATCAAGCCGGTCGACCTGCGGATGGATCTGCCGGTCGGGACCGAGGTCGAGGTCACGTTCGAGGTGGACGCGTCGAACCTGGTGACGGTGGTCGCCGACGTACCGCTGATCGGGGCGCAGTTCGAAGCAGAGATCGACCTCGGGTCGGTGCGGACGCCGTCGGCCGACGTACTGACCCGGCAACTCGCGGAAGCCGAGGATCGGTACGACAGGTTGCAGCGGTCGGCTGATCTGCGGGATGTGGACGAGCGGTTGCGGCGGCTGGAGGCCGAGGGCACGTTGCCGACCGTTCGGGAGCAGGTACGGGCGTCTGCGACCGACGCTGGTGCGGCGGCGACGGCCGAGGACCGGCTGCGGGACTTCCAGGCGGAACTGGACGACATTGACGATCTGGCGGCGTTGCCGGGTCGTACACGGGGGTTGCTCGATCTCCTCGCGGAGGCGGGCGAGTTGGTTCAGCAGGCAGGAGCGGTACGGGACGAGCAGGAGCTGACCGCGTTGCGAGAGGCGGCGCAGCAGGCGATCGACGACCGCGATCTCAAGGCGATCGACGCGGCGACGGAGCGGACCGAGATCTTCATGGCGCGGCTCTATCGGAGGCAGCCGGGGTGGTACGAGGCCGTGTACTGGGAGGTTGTCCGGTCGCCCGGGATGTTGCCGCCGACCGCTGAGGCGGATCGGCTGGTGGCCGAGGGGCGGGACGCGATCAACCGGCGCGACGAGCGTTCGCTGGAACACGTCGTACAGCAGATGATCCGGCTCCTTCCGCGCGATGAGCGGGAGATCATCATCGGACTCACGCAATGACCGCCTTTCGCCAGCAGGTGGCCCTGGGCCGAGCCGCCGAGCTGGCCCGTCAGGGGGACCTGTCTGGTGCGGCCACCTTGCTCACCGACCTCGAAGACCCGTCGGTCGAGGTCCTCGACCTACTAGCCCGAATCCGAGCCCAGCAGAGGAGGTGGGACGAGGCCGATGCGCTGTGGGCGGAGGTGGTGAAGACCGCTGGAGGCACAGGTACTGCGGCGGGGGCGGTGGCGGGGCGGCGGATGGTTGCGGCGATTCGTGGGCATCGGCGGGCGGCGCGGCCTGTGCTGCCGGTTGTTGTGGCAGTGGTGCTGGTGGGTGCGGTGGTTGCTGGGGGCGCGGTCGCGTTGGGCGGTCGTGCCGACGAGCCTGTGGCGCAGCCGGCTCAGGTACAGCCGACCGTCACACCAAGTGTTGACACCGGCGCGGAGGAGCGGGCGGCTGAGTTGGCCCGGCGGTTGGCGGCGTTGGAGGCGCAGCGTCGCGCCGAAGCAGCCGCAACCGCGGGCAAGCTGGATGTGATCGCACGACGCGTTGCAGGCGCGGGTGTCCTGGTGCAGCGCGAGAAAGACGCGGTGCGCGTCGTCTTCACGCAGGGCGTGTTCGCAACCGGCACCGACCTCAGCACATCCGGCGAGCGCGCACTCGACGTACTCGGAAAGCGGCTCCCCGGGCTGAAGGCAGGGATCACCGTGACCGGCTACTCGGTCGTCGTACCAGGCGGAACCAACTCCGGCGGCTCACGCACCGCACTCCTACGAGCCCGCGTCGCGACCCAGCAGCTCAGCACCGCGTCGGGTCTCCCGTTGACCGCGTTCACGATGCAGTCCGGCGACCAGGCACACCCGCCGTACCGCACCGACGCCCGGAACCGCACCGTCACGGTCACGTTGACGCCGGTGACCAACGAGTAATGCCATGATGACGGGCATGGAGCTGAAGATGTCGGCGTCGTACGACGCCACCCCCGAGGAAGTGTTCGCGATCGTGACGGACACCGCCTTCCGCGAGCAGGCCTGCGAGAAGACCAAGGCGCTGTCGTACGACGTCACGGTCAGCGCGTCAGGTACCGACACCGTCGTCCGGGTCTCCCGGAAGATGGAGGCCACCGACATCCCCGACATGGCCCGGAAGTTCGTCGGTGACACGTTGACCGTCGTCCAGACCGAGACCTGGCACGCCGCCGCGGCCGACGGCTCGCGGACCGCGGACGTGTCCGGCGAGATCGCCAACACCCCGGTCACCCTGAAGGGCACCGCCCGGATCGCCCAGGACGGCGGTCAGACGGTCCAGGCCATCGACCTCGACGTCAAGGTCGCCGTACCGCTGATCGGCAAGAAGATGGAACCGTTCGTGGTGGACGCGATCCGCTCCGGCCTCCAGAAGGAACACGACCTCGGCCACGACTGGGCCGGCAAGTAATCCGCCTAGGTCCTGTCTGGTGGATCACCAGACAGGACCTAACCACGACCGGGCCGTGTCGTTGCGCTGACTGCGTCGCCTCCGGTGGCAACCTGAGAAGAAGTGTTGCACCGGAGGTGACCCGTTTGATGCCCCGTTTGATGCAGAGTTCCCTGCGAAAGAAGCACGATCGCACCCCGTCGACAACCGACGCGGACCAGTACTGCGCGTTCTGCGCCGCCGTGATGCCCTTCGAACGCATCGAGCCCTCGGACTACCTGGTCGACGAGCCCGACGAGTGGATCTGCGTCAAGTGCGGCTCCGCCCTCCTGGTAGACCCACCCACCCAACAACTCCACCAATCCGCCTGACTCCCTACGGCTGGTTTGTGGTGTCGGCTGTGGTGAGGGCTTTGCGCATGGCTTCGCGTACGTCGGGGGGCCAGGGGCCGGTGTTGGTGAGGGGGATCTCGGTCATGAAGCGGCGTTCTGGCTCGGGGATGGTTGTTGCCACGAGATTCGGATCGTCGACGACCGCCGCGTAGAGCCTCGGGCCGTCGGCGCCGAAGAGGTCCGCGGCGACCAGGCCGCCGTCCGCGTTGCGCATGATGTTGTCCGGGTTGTCGTCCAGCTTCGGCGCGAACCAGTGCAGCTCGCGGCGCCCCCGCTCGTGCACGCGCCAGACGACCTCCGCGAGCTCGGCAACCGCCGGCTCCCGCGCCGCCAGCGCCCGGTGGAACTCCGCCGCCTCGTCCGCATCGACGGGCTCGAGCCACTCCATGATCTGCAGGTCCCCGCCGCCCACCAGCCGGCGGTGCGCGAACAGCCGCGGTACCTGACGGGTGTGCGCGGCCTCCCGATACAACGCCACCGTGTACGGCGCTGTCGGATCGAACGGACTGATCCGCGCTGCCGCACGACCGTCCGGAGCCCGCAACGCAATCGCCCAATCACCCGCCCCACAAGGAGTCCACCCAGCCTCTCGCAGTACCCGTTCCGTGTCCCGGTGGTCGGCTGCACGCCCCAGCAACCTGAGCGTCTCGTCGGGTGTCACTTTGGAGAGAATAGGCAACCGCGTGTGTCGCCGCCTCCGAGTAAGAGCTACAGCGGAGGGCCGAAGGCGCAAGTCACCCGCGTCGCACGGGTGGGGTCGAGAGCGTTGGCTACCAGTTGGGCAACAGTCGGGTCGAAGGCCAGGCCGACGTGGCCGACCGTGTCCAGCGGGCAGGTGTCCTGCACGAACTCGTTGGTCACGCCGGGCTCGCGGATGAACGACGTCTCGTGCGGTGTCACCAGCGCGTCGAAGCGGGACGCAATCACGGTGTACTTCACGCCTGGCTGCGCGATCGGGCCCGCGGTCAGCTGTGCGACGGCTGAGCCGCCGACGATGAGTTCGTCGCAGGCCGGGCAGCCGAATTGCCGTAGGACCTGGTCGACGAGCGGGCCCAGGCCGAGGTAGTCACCCACGCTGACCAGCCCGCCGAACGTCGTACCGTGCGTCGGCGGCGCCAGTGCGATCACCTTGCCGACCTGATCGGCGTACCCGAGGACCTTCGGTCCGTAGATGGACTGGAAGCCGCCCTCGGAGTGGCCCACGATGTCGACCTTCGCGGCACCGGTCGTCCGGCGGACTCGCTGGACGAAGGACGCGATCTCCGCGGACGACTGCGCGATCGAAAGCGTGCCACCGACCGGGATCGCCGGGGTTGCCTGGCCGTAGGTGAGGGTGAAGGCGCAGTAGCCCTTCGCGGCGAGGAACGGGCCGAGGTACGAGTAGTTTCCGGGGCCGTTGCCACCGAGGCCGTGCAGCAGGACGAGCGGGTTCGGGTGCGCGGCCGACGGTTTGCACGTCCAGTCGTCGAACCCTGACGCCGTCGCACCAGCTGTGCTCGCGGTTGCGGGGCTGGAGGTGATCGCTGCGGTAAGGAGGAAGGCGGCGAGCAGGGCCGCGGCGGTTCGGCGGAGGCGGTGGCGCATGACAAACTCCCCGTGAATGTGTCGACGAGTGATCAGTAGATCACGGGTAGTGGAGCACGTCGGCCGGTTATAAACAAGAGGTCGTGTTCATAACAAGATCTCTCGGTTACGGATCGGCCACTCGGGGTAGTGTCCTGCGCATGGGTCGCACGATACGGGGACTGGACGCCGGCCAACGCCGGGCCGAACGACGCGAGCAGTTGCTGGACGCGGCGCTCAAGCTGTTCGCCGACAACGGGTATCTCGGGACGTCGATCGAGCAGATCTGCAGTACGGCGTACATCGGGACGAAGAGTTTCTACGAGCTGTTCACCAGCCGCGAGGAGTGCTACCTGGCGCTGCTCCGGCGGACCTCCGAACGCCTCGAGGAGCGGATGGAAGACGCCGCCGCGCAGGCTACCGGGAACGAGCGGCAGGAGGCGCCGCGGCTGCTCGCGATCTTCGTGCACGCACTGGTCGACGATCCACGGATCACCAAGGTCACGTTCGGGATGGCGTCCGGCATCTCGGAAGCGGTCGAACGGCAGCGCCGCGCCAACCGGCGGTGGGCGGCCGGCTTCCTCGTCCAGCTCTGGGACCGGTACGACGGACCGCAACCCGAGGAGCAGCGCGCGGCACGGCACAGCGTGGCGATCGGGCTGATCGGCGGCATGTTCGACCTGGTCTCCGACTGGCTGCTGGACGCGGACCTCACCGCTCCACCCCAGGTCGAGGCACTGATCGACGACCTGACCACCTTCTACATCACGGTACGCCGGGGCCTCGCGACCTGACCTCAGTCGAAGACGAGCGTGCGGAGGGCGACATGTCCTTCCTCGTCGATGACGTAATGCGCGTGGCCCTCGTCGTCGACCGCGACGCCCTCGACCCGGCGTACATCGCCGAAGTGATGCACCACCTTGCTCCCGACAACCCGGCCGCTCTCCGGCGGTAGTTCGAAGCGGATGTGCTCGGAGTCCGCGCGAGCACCTTCCGGGTGGTCCGCGAGTACCGTGGCTGACTTGCCCGACGCATCGAGGTCACCCACAACAGCGTCGAACACATCGCCGCCGCGCGTATCGAGCGCCCGGAGTCCCGCCGGTGCCTCCACGCTGCCAGCGTCGCCAAGGATCCAGACGTTGCCACAACGCGGTACGGCGCCGGGATCGTCGAACAGCTCGCCGACGTTCTCGAGCTCCACCAGCACCGGATGCCCGTCGGCGGTCACCGGGTACCGCAGCCCCAGCAGAAGGTTGCCGTTGGCCCGGAACTCGGCCGCCTCGACGTTGATCGGGTGATCGGAGGTGCGAACCGTCCCGTCCCAGCTCTTCGCCTTCAACTGTCCACGAGCGATCGTCGCCTCGACGTACGCCTGCCGCCCGAGCGGCCCGAGAGGCAGCAGATCGAGGTCCGCGAGCGCATCGTTGACCGCCCGATGCAGACCGAACCGGAACCGTACGATCTCCATCGGGACGGGGCCGTCACCGGCGATCGACTGCTCCGCGACCCGTGCGATCCAGGATCGCTTCGCCGACAGCGGGCCGGCCTTCTTCCCGAACTGTGAACCGAGTAAATAGACGTAACCGTCGCGCGCGGCGCACGCCTCGGCGTCCTCGGTCTTACCCGCGCTCAGGCCGGCGTCGGCGTGGATCCGCCGGGCCGACCACCCCTCGTCGAGCGCCGCTCCAGCTGAGTGCACGAGCAACGCGAGCGCGTCCTCCGCGGTCGTCTCGTCCAGCACGGTGACGAACGCTCGGTCCCAACCGTGCCGCGCCAACTCGTCAGGCGTGAAGACGCGGCACAGGTCGGATGCTTCGTTCGGTTCCAGCTGCAGATCAGTCGCATGCATACCCGAGGAACGACGGACCCGGCAGGAGTTCTCCCACAGCCCGCCGATTCCCGGGTAATCCCCGATCTACCCTGATTTCTCAGCCCTGGTGGGGGTAGCGGTAGTCGGTGGGCGGGGTGAAGGTTTCTTTCATCGACCGGGGCGAGGCCCAGCGGATCAGGTTCCACATCGAGCCGGCCTTGTCGTTGGTGCCGGACGCCCGCGCACCGCCGAACGGCTGCTGCCCGACGACCGCGCCGGTCGGCTTGTCGTTGACGTAGAAGTTCCCGGCCGCGAACCGCAGGTACTCCGCCGCCTCCGCCACCGCGTGCCGGTCCTGCGCGATGACCGCACCGGTCAGCCCGTACGGCGCCGAGTGCTCCATGCCCCGCAACACCGAGTCGTAGTCCGCGTCGTCGTACACGTGCACGCCCAGGATCGGGCCGAAGTACTCGGTCGTGAAGATCTCGTCGGCCGGGTCGTCGGAGACCAGCAGCGTCGGGCGGACGAAGTACCCCTCGCTGTCGTCATAGGTGCCACCGGCAACAACCTCGATCGAGTCCGTCGCCCGGGCCCGGTCCAGCGCCGCCTTGTGCTTGGCGAACGCACGGTCGTCGATCACGGCGCCGATGAAGTTCGACAGGTCGGTGACATCGCCCATCGTGATCGCCTCGGTCTCGGCGACGATGTCGTCCCGGATCCGGTCCCACACCGAGCGCGCGACGTACGCCCGGGACGCCGCCGAGCACTTCTGCCCCTGGTACTCGAACGCGCCGCGCACCATCGCGGTCTTCAGCACCGCCGGGTCCGCCGACGGGTGCGCCAGGATGAAGTCCTTGCCGCCGGTCTCCCCGACCAGCCGCGGATAGGTCTTGTACGACGCGATGTTCGCCCCGACCGTGCTCCACAGCGACTGGAACGTCTTCGTCGAGCCGGTGAAGTGGATGCCGGCCAGATCCGGATGGGTCAGCGCCGCCTTGCTGACGTCGATGCCGTCGCCGGTCACCAGGTTGATCACGCCGGCCGGCAGCCCCGCGGCCTCGAACAGCCGCATCGTCCAGTGCGCCGCGAACTGCTGCGTCGGCGACGGCTTCCACACCACGGTGTTGCCCATCAGCGCCGGCGCGGTCGGCAGGTTGCCGGCGATCGCGGTGAAGTTGAACGGCGTGATCGCGTAGACGAAGCCCTCGAGCGGCCGGTAGTCGACCCGGTTCCACACGCCCGGGGACGAGATCGGCTGATCGCTGACGATCTGCCGCGCGAACGCCACGTTGAACCGCAGGAAGTCGATCAGTTCACACGCCGCGTCGATCTCGGCCTGCTGGATCGTCTTCGACTGACCGAGCATGGTGGCCGCGTTCAGCGTGTCGCGCCACGGGCCGGCCAGCAGGTCGGCTGCCTTCAGGAAGATCGCGGCGCGGTCGTCGAAGGACAGTGAGCGCCAGGCCCGAGCCGCTGCCAGCGCCGCGTCGACCGCAGCCTTGCCGTCCGCCTCGGTCGCGTTACCGAGCGTGCCCAGCACGTGCGCGTGCTTGTGCGGCTGCACCACCTGGATCGGCGTACCGCCACCCAGCTTCTGCTCGCCGCCGATCGTGCAGGTCAGGTCGATCGCACCCGCCGCAGTGAACTCCTTGAGCTTCGCCTCCAGACTCGCGCGCTCGACCGACCCGGGCGCATAGCCCTTGACCGGTTCGTTCGCGGGGGTCGGGACAGCGGTGACAGCATCCATGGGTGCGGTGCTCCTCGATCGACTTGACTGGTTCTCAGCAACTTCATGGTGCCATGTCCAACAGCGGACCACGAACCTGACAGGTCCGCTGCGAGGACGGTCACAGAAGCGGACCGTCAGCGGCGCCACGGCATGTGCTGGAGAGCCCAGGTGTTGCCGTCCGGATCCTCGAACCAGGCGTAGTAGACACCGCCGAGGTCCTCGGTCTCGCCGACCTCGACGCCGCGGCCGATGAGCTGCTGCCGGGCGGCTTCGATGTCCTTCACGACCAAATGCAGAGCGCGCATGGATCCTGGCTCCATGTCCGCCATCGGCAGACCCTGGAGCAGGCTGATCGAGCAGTACGAGCCGGGCGGTGTCAGCTGGACGACGCGGACGCCGTCCGCCGGCGAGACGTCCACGTCGACGTGGAACCCGCACTGCTCGGAGTAGAACCGCTTCGCCCGGTCGATGTCGGACACGGGCACCGGGATCAGCTCGAGCAGGAACGCCCCGGGCTGGACCAGCGGCGCACCGGGGTCGTCGGGGATCTCCGAGGCGTCCTTCGGGATGTCGGTGGTGGTCGGTGGCGGAGTCGGCAGATCATTCATCGGAGCTCCCCCGCTTGCTCATGCGGACTTCTTCGTGGCTTTCTTGGCGGCCTTCTTCGCCGTGGTCTTCTTCGCGGCGGTCTTCTTGGCCGGCTCCGCCTTCTTGGCAGCGGCCGACTTCTTCGCCGGTGCCTTCTTCGCCGGTGCCTCACCACCGCCTGCGCGACGCGCCTTGGCGGCCTCGACGGAGGCGCGCAGCGCGGCGACCAGGTCGACGACCTCGGCGCCCTCGGTCTCCTCCTCCTCGGACTCCGGCAGCGGGATGCCTGCCGCCTTCGCCTCGACTACCTTCTCCAGTGCCTGCCGGTACTCGTCGTGGTACTGGTCCGGGTCGAACTCACCGCGCAGCGTGTCGATGTACGACGACGCCATCGCCTTCTCCTGGGACCGGATCTCCACGTCCTCCGGCGGCGCCGCGAACGACTTGTCCCGGACCTCGTCCGGCCACAGCATCACCTGCAGCACCAGGACGTCGTCGACCGTCCGCAGTAGCCCCAGGCTCTCCCGGGACCGCAGCGCGACCTTGACCAGCGCATACAGCTCGGAGCCGTCGAGTGCGTCCCGGAGCAGCACGTACGGCTTGGCGCCAGGTCCGCCGTCGGCCGCCAGGTAGTACGACTTCCCCAGGTACAGCGGGTCGACCTGGTCGGCCGGCACGAACTCCAGCACGTCGATGACCTTCTTGCTGGACAGCGGCAGGTCGGCGAAGTCGTCCGAGTCCAGCACCACCATCCGGCCGTCCGGCATCTCGTACCCCTTGCCGATGTCGGAGTACGGCACCTCTTCGCCGTCGATCGAGCAGATCCGCTTGTACTTGATCCGGCCCCCGTCGGCGACGTGCACCTGACGGAACGAGATGTCCTTCTCCTCGGTCGCGGAGAACACCTTGATCGGGATCGTCACCATCCCGAACGAGATGGCCCCCTTCCAGATCGCCTGCATCGCCATCAGCTCCCTAAGTGCCCTTATGTGCCGCTTATGTGCGCTGTCCGCCGCGCGGCCCCTCCGCCGCGAGCAGATCGGGGATCTCCTGTGTCGCGTACCACATCAGGTCTTCACCCTCGCACGAATCGAGGGCGAACACAGCGTTGTCATCACCGCTCTGGGCGGCTTCCCAGAGGTCCGCGGCCTTACCGATCACCGTGGTCGCCTGCGCCGCGTCCAGATGCACGGACGCCACCGACCGCCACGGAATCACCACGTGCAGCTCCAGCCGGGCGTCACCGAGCTCCATGGACCCGTCGGCGGGCGGTACGGCGCTGACCTCGGCCGCGATCACCACCCGTCTCCGAGAGGTACCCGGATCGGCGGCCAGCAGTCCTACCGAGGCGCGGGCCGCCTGCGCCATCGCGGCGTACTCCAGCTCCTCGTCGTCACCTTCGACGTACCACTCGCGCAGGGCCGGTGTCACGGCGTACGCCGTCAGCGGCGCCGGGCCGATCTCGCCGGCATTGCACGCCGCGCCCAGCAACCGGAGCGTGGACGGTACGTAGACCCTCATGAGCCCGCCTTCTTGGTCTGTTTCTTCCGGCCCCGGGAAGCCCGGTTCCGGCTGCCCTTGGTGGTGTCCAGCAACTCGTCCAGGGCATCTGTCACACATTGGGCGAAAACGGCGAGGTCCGGCATGGCGGTGCGGTCCGCGTTCAGACCGTAGTACACCTTCCCGTCGTACGACGTGACGCCGACCGACAGGCCCTGACCGGGCATCAACGGAACCACCGGGTACGACGCGAGCATCGGGGCACCCTGCGCGTACAGCGGGAACTGCGGACCCGGCACGTTGGTGATCACGACGTCGTCGATCGGTCGGACCGTGGCGGTCGCGACCCGGGCGGCGAGCGCGTGCAGCGTGGTCGGGGCGAACCCGGCGATCCCGACCAGCGAGCGGGCGCTGACCGCGCGGCCGGTGTCCTTGTGCACCTTGGTCTGGTACGAGATCTGGTGCAGCCGCATGACCGGTGAGTTCTCGCCGACCGGCAGGTTCACGCTCGAGGCGATCACCCGGGAGCCGAGCGACGTGGGCTCGTCGTCCTCGTCGTCGCGGATGCTGACCGGGACCACGGCCCGCACGCTGCGCGTCGGCCCGACGCCCTCGCCACGGGTCATCATCCAGGCCCGGAACGCGCCCGCGACCACCGCGAGGATCACGTCGTTGACCGTGCCGCCGTGGGCCGCGCGGATCGTCCGGTAGTCCTCCAGGTCGGTCTGCACGGTGGTGAACCGTCGCTGACCCGATGTCTTCACATGCAGTGAGCTCTCCTGCGCATGCCGCTGCGCGACGAGGGAGCCGACCACGTCGCCGAGCACCTCGCGAACCGAGGTCGAGCCGGTCAGGCTGGCCATCTCCGCGCGGGCGAGCTCCAGGACCGCGGTCGGGTGTTTGGTGGCGTCGGCGAACACCCCGGCGAGCAGCTCCAGCGCGGACGGCGGGTGCTCCGGCTGCCAGGTGTCGGTCGGCGTGTCCTTGGGCTGCGCCGTCGAGTCCAGGACGACCTGGCCGATGTCGACGGTGCTGTTGCCGTCGACAAGCGCCTGGTGGGACTTCGCGATGATCGCGAACCGGTCGCCCTGCAGGCCCTCGACCAGGTACATCTCCCACAGCGGGCGGGCCCGGTCGAGCCGCCGGGACATGATCCGGGCGACCAGCTCGAGCAGCTGCGCGTGCGTGCCGGGGCGCGGCAGGGCGGAGCGCCGGACATGGAAGGTGATGTCGAACTCTTCGTCGTCCACCCACACCGGCCCGGCGAACCGGCCGGGCACCTGCTGGACCCGCTGCCGGTACCTCGGCACGAACGTGATCCGGTCCCGGATCAGCGCCACCAGGCTCTCGTAGTCGAACCCCTCGTCACCGTGCACCGGCGGCTCGAAGATGTCTACCGTCCCGACGTGCATCGGGGTGGCCGGCGACTCGGCCTTGAGAAAGGTGAGGTCGAGCGACGTCAACCGGTCGGGCACGGCGGTCACCTTCCTCTCGTTCGACGGATTCTCACCCTAGCGGGCCGCACGGACAGTGGGCTGCGACACTGCTTGTACGGGAACACTGAGCTATCCGTGTTCGTCAGGCAAGAGGGTGTGTCCCGCACCCTGAGAACTTCGTTGACCCTTTGAAAGGCTCCTGGACCGATGCGTTCGACGCTCACTCGCGGTGCCGCCACCGCACTCCTGCCCGCCCTCGGCATGCTGGTCCTGGCCGGCTGCGGCGGCGACAGCACCGGCGGCACAACCACCCCCTCGCCGAGCGCCCCGGCCAGTACGCCGACGTCGACCCTCCCGACCAGCACCCCGACCCCGGGCAAGCCGAACACGAGCTCGCCGTCGAACACCGCCGACCCGTCCGGTGAGCAGGCGGACGTCACCGTCGACGTCACCGTTGCCAACGGCAAGGTCAACCCGAGCGGCGCGACGATCAAGGTGAAGGCCGGCCAGACCGTGCTGGTCAAGGCGGTCAGCGACGCCGCCGAGGAGCTGCACATCCACGGGTACGACAAGGAGCTGGAGCTCACTCCGGGCAAGCCGGCCTCGGTCAAGTTCACCGCGAACATGAAGGGCACGTTCGAGGTCGAGACCCACAAGAGCGGCAAACTCGTCGCCAAACTCGTTGTCTCGTGATGCTTCCCCTTCACGGGATCGGTGGGCGTCAGGACCTGCCGGTTCCGTTCGGGCTGGCGGTCGGTGGGGCCGCGGTCGCGGTCGCGCTGTCGTTCGTCGTCCTCGGGCTGGCCTGGCGTAGTCCGAAGTACCGCGGCAACGCGTCCGGCGTACCGTTGCCGACCGCAATCACCCGGATCGTCGACGCCGGCTGGTTCCGGTGGATCGTGCGGCTGTTCGGGCTGGCGACCTTCCTGTACGCGATGGTGTCGCTGGTCTTCGGCGTCGACCGGCTGACGAACCCGATCTTCGGCTTCATCTACATCCTGGTCTGGGTCGGGCTGGTGCCGATCTCATTGGTCTTCGGCCCGGTCTGGCGGACGCTGAACCCGCTGCGCACCGTCCACCTGCTGCTGTCGAAGCTGCTCCGCCAGCCGCCGTCCAAGGGTCTGCTCGAGCTCCCGGCCTGGGTCGGTCTGTGGCCGGCCGCGCTGGGCATCTTCGCGTTCACCTGGCTGGAACTGGTCGCGCCGGACCGCGCCACGATCCCGGTACTGCAGGCGTGGATCGCGTTGTACGTCGTGATCACGATGTTCGGAGCTGTCCTGTTCGGGGACCGCTGGTTCGCGCAGGGCGATCCGTTCGAGGTGTACGCGACCCTGATGTCGCGCCTGTCGCCGTGGGGTCGCCGTACCGACGGGCAACTGGTCCTCCGCCGGCCGTTGGAGAACCTCGACGGCCTTCGCGCGCAGCCCGGTCTGGTGGGGATGGTGGCGGCGCTGCTCGGCTCGACGGCGTACGACGGGTTCTCGAACTCGTCCGCGTGGATCGGCTGGGCGCAGAACCAGGACGTCTCGATGACCTGGCTCGGCACCGGCGCGCTGATCGTCTTCATCCTGTTCGTGCTGGTCACGTACTCCGGTGCCACGGTCCTGGCCGGCCGGCTCTCCGACAGCTCGCGGACTTCGCTACCGGGCCTGTTCGCGCACTCCGTCGTACCGATCGCCTTCGGATACGTCGTCGCGCACTACCTGACCCTGTTGATCCTGGAGGGTCAGCGGACGCTCATCTACCTGAGCGACCCGCTGAGCAACGGCGCCAACGTCTTCGGCACCGGTCTCCTCGCGGTGAACACCGGCATCACCAACCACAGCACGGCGATCTCGGTCATCCAGGTCCTCGCGGTGGTCTGCGGACACCTGCTCGGCGTCATCTCGGCCCACGACCGCGCGGTCGCCCTGTTCCCCCGCGCAAAGGCCCTGGCCGGCCAGCTCCCCCTACTGATCGTCATGGTCGGCTACACCTGCGGCGGCCTTCTCCTGCTCTTCTCGTCCTGATGTACACCCCAGCCGAACGCTCGAGCCTCCGCGACGCCCTGGTTGCGGCAGCTCGAGCGGACGCGCGTGTTGCGGGCGCTGCGCTCACGGGCTCAGCTGCAGTGGGTGCAGAAGACAGGTGGTCGGACATCGACCTGGCACTCGGTCTCGCACCAGAAGCGGACCAGTCCGGCGTCCTGGCGGACTGGACGGACCGCATGTACCGCGAGCACACCGCTGTCCATCACACCGACGTCTGGTCCCGCAGCACCGTCTACCGCGTGTTCTTGCTGCAGTCCACGCTGCAGGTGGACATCGCGTTCGCCCCGGCCGAGGAGTTCGGCGCACTCGGCCCCACGTTCCAACTGCTCTTCGGCGAGACCGCAGAACAGCCGCAGTGGAGTGCACCGGCAGCCGTCGACGTCGTCGGTATGGCGTGGCTGTACGCGCTGCATGCGCGATCGAGCATTGGGCGCGGCAGGGTGTGGCAGGCGGAGTACATGATCAGTGGAGTGCGGGATCACGTGCTGACGCTGATGTGCCTGCGCTACGGCGTACCGCACTCTCAGGGGCGTGGGCTGCATCTGTTGCCGTCGGACGGCGCGTCTGCTGTGGAGGCGACTCTCGTGCGTTCGCTGGACGTGGCGGAGCTGCGGCGCGCGTTTCGTGCGAGCGTCGACGTACTGCTTCTTGAGGTCGAGTACGTCGACGCGGAGCTGGCGGTCAGGTTGGCGGGGCCGCTTCGGGGGTTGACGGCTTCGGCAGACTCCGGCTCGTGATCACCAGCAGGATGAAGGCGATCATTCCGACGATCAGGTGTGAGTTGCCGGGGATCGACTGCCAGAAGCTCCAGCTGAGCTCGCGGTCGTCGCGGAACGGGACCCACCAGATCGAGCGCAGCACGAACAGGCCGTAGAACAGTACGCCGGTGACGACCGCGGGGTTGAGGCCCCAGACGCGGTTGACGCCGCGGATCAGGCTGACGCCGAGCGGGATGATCCACACCCAGTGGTGGCTCCATGAGATCGGCGACGCGTACAGGACCGCGAGGGCCATCACGGAGATCGCGGTGACGCGCTCGTCGGCGAGCCAGTACTTCCGGGCCAGCCACAGCACCGCCAGCCCGAACGCGGCCGACAGCACGAACCAGGTCGGCTGCACCCAGCTCGCTTCGTCTCCGATCCGGTGCAGGAACCCGTTGAACGACTGGTTGCCGGTGTAGGCGATCCCGCCGACCCGGTTGGCGTCCAGGATCACGTCGGTCCAGTACCGCCACGACTGGTGCGGCACGATCGCGAACCCGATCGCCATCGTCGCCAGCAACCCGAGTACGGCGTTGCGCAGCGCACGCCACTGCTTCGTGACCACCAGTAGTGCGAGGAACGGCAGCGGGGTGAGCTTGACGCCGATCGTCACACCGAGCCAGAACCCGCGCAGGCGCGCGTCGTTCGGCCGGATCAGGTCCAGCAGGATCATTGCGGTCAGCAACAGGTTGATCTGGCCGAACTGGATCGTCTGCCAGACCGGCTCGAGCAGCAGCGACAGCACGGTCAGCGCGATCAGCACCGCCGTACGCTTCCGCTGGGTGACGAACGACCAGAACGTCCTGGTCAGGCTGGCCCGCCACAACGCGGTGATGCACAGCACCGAGATCGTCGTCCAGACCACCAGCGCGACACCCCACGGTACGGCGCCCAGCGGGACCATCGCGATCGCGGCGAACGGCGGGTACGTGAACGGGAGGTTCGAGCCGCCGGGGAGCTTCGCGTCGTACAGCGAGTCGCCGTGCAGCAGGACCGAGCCGCCCATCCGGTAGACGCGCAGGTCGATCATGCCGCCGTACAGGTGGAGGATCCAGGCGCCGAGCGCCACGAGGACCGCGCATCCGGCGATCGCGATGATCACGCGACGACGACCGGCCGGACGAGTTGGGGAGGAAGGAGGGGTGGTCACGGTCACGTCAGGTCGGCTCCGAACAGGGTTTCCAGCGCTCGCCGGGTCTCGTCGTACTCGGTGTGAAGAATCGCGGTCATCCCGACCGCGCGGGCGCCGTCGACGTTGAGCTGCAGGTCGTCGACGAACACGCACTCGGCCGGCTCGAGGCCGAGCCGCTGGGCGGCGAGCTCGAAGATCTCCGGCTCGGGTTTGCGCAGGCCCACCTCGCCGGAGATGACGATGTCGTCGAACATCCCGTCCCAGGTGTCCCGCGGGTAGGTGTTGCCCCAGGAGTTCGAGAGCAGCGCGGTCCGGATCCCGCGCTCGTTGGCGCGGCGGACCAGCGCGGACATCGCGGGCTGGTGCTCGAAGTGCGCGAACATCCGCTCGATCAGTCCCTCCGCGGGGACCGGCGTACCGTCGCGGCGGACCAGGATCGAGGCGAGCTTGCGCTCGAAGTCGGGGACGGCGATCTGACCGCGTTCGAGGGCGTGCACCGGGTTGAGCTCGGCGGTGACGCTCTCCGAAGGGAGCCATTTCATGACTGCTTCGAGGTAGGAATCGAAGTCGAAATCGTCGAGTTCGGCCCAGCGCCGCAGCGCCGGCTCGAGGCCGGAGGTGAGCACGCCGCCCCAGTCCACCAGCAGACCACGCGGCACCGCCCGCTCCTCGACCATGCGCGCAAGCCTACTCAGACGACAGTCGCCCTCACCCTCCCGACCCTCACCCTCACAGGCTGTGCACACTCGGCCTAGGGTCCGTCATACCCCCGGCGTCGGTTCGTCCGCTGCAACCCCGAGCGGAGCGAGTTTGGTCAGTGGTTGTATTCGATGCTGACGTCACCCGAAGACGTCTTCGCGGTGATCGTGCGGCTGGCGTTCGGATCGATCTTCACATTCGCCGACTCGTCGCCCGACGACGTGTCGGTGTCCACCTTGTACGCCTCGGCGCCGGACGGGAGCCGGATCGAGACGTCGCCGGAACTGGTCTTCGCCTCGACAGTCTGCGGCGCCTCGGTGAAGTCCAGCGACGTACTGCCGGAGCTGCTGTGCGCCGTCACCGACGTCGCGCTGAGCCCGTCCGCCTCGAGCTCACCCGAGTTCGACTTGAGGTCCAGCGGTCCGCCGACGTCGTGCACCTCGATGTCACCCGAGCTGCTCTTCAGCTCCGTCGCGCCCTCGATCCCGCTCACCGTCATGTCGCCGCTGCTGCTCTCGACCGTGAGCTTCAGGTCCCGCGGCACCGTCAGGACGTACGTCGTCTTGCACCCGAACGACAGGAATCCGCAGCCGCCGCTGTCCAGCTCGAGCTTGCCTTCACTCTCGTCGTACTTCTCCTTCGGGTCCGAACCGAACACGTTCCGCTCGGACTGCCGGTCGATCTTGACCTCGGTCCCGTCGCCGGGCCGCACCTCGACCGTCGCGGAGCCGCCTTTCACGAGCAGCGAACCGCCCTGCACCGGGTAGCTGGTCTGGCTGTTCTTGGTGCCCTCGGTCAGCCCGGTGAGCGCCCAGTACGCCCCGCCGAGGATGAGAGCGACGGAGATCGCGATCCCGTACCGCCGCTCGACACTCATCGAGCTCCGCGGCCGGCCTTGGACATCGGACATGACGCTCCCTCAAGTGCGGGTCGAAGTGCCTCCAACACTGGCACATCGCGGCCCTGCTGTCGGTGGGGATATCCCCCAGATCCCCACCGACTCGACCCTGAGTGCCGGGTTCAGACGGGGACGGAATGGAGGTCGTTGGCGACCGCCGTGGCGAGCTGCTGGAACGCCTTGCGGAGCTTGCTCGACTTCGCCGCCTCGGCCAGACTGCGCCCGTGCGCGACCGCGGTGTCCGCCGCGCTCAGGTCATAAGGCAGCAGAGCGGCGTTGTCGATCCCGGCGTACTGCCGCAGCGCGTCCAGCGCCGCGTCACCCGGCGAGCCGCCGAGCGACCCGGAGCGCAGCCGGTTCACCACCACACGGGTGTTGACCGACGGTACGACGGCGCGCAGGTCGTGGACCGCCCGGATCATGCGGGTCAGACCGACCGGGTCCGCTGTACCGACGACAACGACCTCGTCGGCCTCCTCGAGCGTCACCACGGTCGCCCCGTTGCGCCGCGGCGCCAGCGAGTCGAACGAGATCTCCTCGTCGGTCTCGATGCAGAACCCGGCGTCCACCACCGTGATCGGGGCCAGCGTCCGCGCGGTCGACCAGATCGCCTCGACTGCCGCGGGCCGTAGCTCGGTCCAGCGGTCGGCCCGGCTGAGACCGGTCAGCACCAGCAGATGCGGATTCACCTCGCGGGCGTGCCGGGCGAGCATCACCATGTCGAGCGAGCCGTTCGACGCCGATCGGGCCGCGGCGGCCAGGCCGGAGGTCTCGTCGAGCATCCCGAGCATCTGCGCCACGGTCCCGCCGTACACGTCGACGTCCGCGAGCAACGTCGGGACCCGCTTCGCCGCGAGTTCAGAGGCGAGGTTGACCGCGACCGTCGTCCGCCCGGGCGCGCCGGTCGGTCCCCAGACCGCGACCAGCCGACCGGTGCCCTGCGGGAAGGCGGCCGGCTGCGGGTTGCCGGCATTCTCCGGCGAGAGCGGGACGAAACCGCCCGCGAAGTGCGAGCTGGTGATCGGCGGACCGGCGTCGACCGCATCGGAGATCGCCCGGCCGAGGTCCGCCGGACTCACGTCGGCGGGCAGGATCCGCTCGATTCCCATCCGGCTCAGCCGGTCCTCGGCGCCGAACGGCGCCCCGGTCTCCATCGGGTCGACCAGGGCGAGCACGGCGATACCGCGGGCGTGCAGCGCCGCGACCGCATCGGACGACAGCCGCGGCAGTGCATCGGCCAGCAGCACAGCACGGGCCTGACCGCTCGCAGCCGCCGCCATCACGTCGGCGACATCGACACACCGCCGTACGATCCGGATCCCGGGTGCGCCCTCGGTCCGCCGTACGACGTCTGCTTCCCAGGGCGCCCCGGTGACGGCCAGTAGTACTGGGACCGACATCAGCTGTCCTTCCGGACCAGGGTCGGCTCGCCGGTGCTGATCGCGGTGAGGGCGGCCGGGATACGAGGTAGATCGTCCGAGGCGAGGGCGATCGTCACCTGCCTGCGTGCCGAACCGCCGGCGACACCCTTCACGGAGTCGATCTGCAGCACGCGAACACTGCTCCACAGGGCCCGAGCGGGCTGGCCCTCCTCCTTCGGCACCACCCACACGTCCACGACATCGCCCGGCGCGGTGTCGGACGGCAGGCGACCGGACGCCACCGACAGCGGGAACTCGGTGCGGTCCTGGTCGGACTTGGGTACGGCGGCGTCCCTCGGCACGAACTCTCCCTGGCCCACCGTCCGGCCGACGACCAGCCCCTTCAGATCGGCGTCGGCCGACAGGTACCGCCCCGAGTCGTCGCCGCTGGTGAAGCGGACCCGGACCGTGGTCAGGTCGTCGTCGGTCAACGGGGTCCCGGCCTTGAGCTCGTGCTTGGCGGCCCAGATCGTGGTGGTGTCGTCCGCGGAGGACAGCAGCTTGGCTCCGGCCAGCGCGGTGACGGCGACCAGCAGCACGCCGAGCACCAGGCGACCGTCCTTCCAGCGCGCCTTCCGGTTGCGCTGGGCCGGTGCGGCCGGCGCCCCGAAGCCACTTCGCACTGCTGTCTCGACCACGTCGTCTCCCCAGTCGGTCTGCTGATCCCGGGACATTCTGCCTGGTGGCCGCTCGCAGGGTGAACGGTCATCCACAGGCTGTCATGGCCTGGGGACAAACTCGGCCATCCACGCGCCAACCGTGGCAAACTGAAGGAACCAGCCACTATCCGAAGGAGCACGACGATGCCGGGTCCCCGCTTCCTCCAGTTGGCCGACGTCGCCGAGGTCCTCAACATCTCCGCCAACCAGGTGTACGCACTGGTCCGCCGCGGCGACATCCCCGCCGTGAAGATCGGCGGCCGCGGCCAATGGCGAGTCGAGTCGACCGAGCTGGAGAAGTACATCGAACGCCTCTACACCGAGACCAAACAGTTCATCGACACCCACCCGTTCGGCGAAGAAGTCGACGCCAACGAAGACGCCAACCTCTAACCCCGCCTCCCCCGGCGAGCTGGCGCCAGAGGGCTAGGCACAGGCAGTGGAGTCTGGACACAGGAAAGTGCACTTGGGCACGGGCTGGTGTGTCTGGGCATAGGCAATAGCCTGTTTCCTCACCCCAGCAGGGGTGCACGCCCCCGGGGCTAGCGGCGGCGTAGGGCGCGGAGGGCCTGGGTGGGGACCAGACGGACGTTGTAGACCTCGCTGCGGCGCCGGGGCGCGTCCAGGGGGTGCTCCGCGAGTTCCAGGAAGTCGGCGCCGACGCGGTCGATCGTGCCGGTGACCGGACCGCCACCGCTGCAGAACAGGGTGACCGGTGAACGATCCCGGGCGATCCCCCGCAGCAGATGCGCGAGTCCGAGTTTCCCCTCGACGGCTCCGACCGCCGGCTCCGCCCACGGCCCGAGCCGGTGTACGGCGACCAGGGCGTCGACCGGGATCAGCCATTCCTCGTAGCGCTCGGTCTCGAGCAGCAGGCAGTCCTTCCCGACCCGGCTGAGGAGCCCGCGAACCGGCTCCGCGTCGATCAGTTCGACGCGTACGACGGTGTTCACCGCCCCGCGCAGACGGTCCAGGACCGTGATCTTGCCGACCTCGGCGCGGATCCGATCGGCCACCTCGCCGTACAGATCACTCTCCTGGAGCGCCTCGAACTGCGACTCCAGGTCCGCGAACAACGCATCCCACCGCATGACCGTGAACCTACCGGTCCCGGGCGCCACCGCGCCCTGCGACGGTCACCGTCCGCAGCGGAAACCGACGCAGCGTGCGTTAAGGACCTGCAAACCTGCCGCAGAACCGGTCTATAGTGATCAAGCCAAAGCAAACTAAAGCAAACTCATAGGTCGGGGGTGAAGCGGGATGAATGCGATGATCCGAGCGGTCAAAGGCACACTCGCGCTGGCCGGACTGGCTGGGCTCTACCTGCTGTTGCGGTGGATCACCGCGGGCTCGATCAGCGGCCTGCGGACGTACGACCTGGATTCGCTGACCGTTCTCGCCGTCGGGACGGTCGCGTGGATCGCATACGGGTGGCTGGTGCTGGCCGTCGTACTCACAGCGCTCGAGCAGATCCCCGGTGCGGTCGGTGCACTCGCCGGAGCCGTCGCCGGCCGGATCACCACCAAGACCGCCCGCGCACTGCTCCGCTCCGGTCTCGGCGTCGCCGCCGTCACTCCCCTGACCGTCGGCGCCGCCCACGCAAGTCCTGGCGACACCGCCCACGTCAGCCAGTGGACCCAGCCGTCCTCGACCACCCTGTCCACCGACTACCGCGCCACCGACTACCGCGCCACCGAGCCCCGCTCCACGGTCCAGCTCGGCGGCACCGACACGTCGTTCCGCGCCACCGAGCCCGCGTCCACTGTGGAGATCGGTGGCACGGAGACCGCGCTGCACCGCACGAGTGCCGACAGCACGGCTCCCCGTCAGCGCAGCAACGACTACCGTGCGACCGAGCCCCGCTCGGCCGTAGAGCTCGGCGGCTCCAAGAGCGCGCCGCAAACGCCGCAGACGCAGAGCGACTACCGCGCCACCGAGCCGCCCTCCCAGGTCCGCCTGACCAACCTCACGCCAGGCACACCGGCCCGCCCTACCCCCAGCACACCGACACCGACCACCAGCACCCCGACGCCGACACCGACACCGACGAGGCCCATCACCAGCACCCCGAACCATCCGGCCGGCCACGGCAACCCGGCCACCGGCCGCCCCTCCGCCGAGCGGAAGGCCACTGACCGGCCCGCTGGTTCCAGCGGACCCGTGGACGCAGACGCAGGACAGAAGGGTGGGAACGACCTGCCCGCGGGTGGGCGTGCGCGGGTGGGTGTGCCGGATCGGCCGACCGCCGGTGCGCCGACCCGGTACACGAACCTGCGGCCATCCGTGCCGGTGCGGGTCGTCGTACGGAAAGGCGACTCGCTCTGGAGCATCGCCGCCCGCGAACTCGGCCCCCGCGCGACCGCCGATGCGATCGCCGCCCGCTGGCCGGACTGGTACACCACGAACCGCCAAGTGATCGGGAACGACCCCGACCGCATCCTCCCCGGGCAGGTACTCCGCATCCCGCCCGCACCCACCGGCGACCACCTCACGCCCCACCCCGAGGAGCAGTGACATGAGCCAGCCCCACAACTTCCGGCCGGAAGACCTCCCGCTGGAACACCTCCAACCCGCTGCTCCTCTCACCGCCGTCCCCACCCGTACGACGGCCCGCACCGGAGCCCGCGCCGCTCAAGAAGACCCCGCCCCCACCCACCCGGACGCAACGGAGGCTCCCATGGCCGCCCCAACCCCGACCTCACCATCACCCAAGCCGACTCCTCAGCCCGAGCCGAGCACCACGCCGTCAACTCCCACGGGTACGTCGTTCCCGACTGCCGCAGATGCCGCTACGCCGTCAGCGGCCGCCGAAACCCCCGGCACACCCGCAGCTACAGCAGCAGAAACCACACTCGCTAGCACCGCGGCTGCTGGAGCTGTGGCTGCTGGAGCTGCGGTTACTGGGGCTGCGGCTGCTGGCTCCACGGTTGGTGGAGCAGCGGCTGCTGGCTCCACGGTTGGTGAAGCAGCGGCTGCTGACTCCACGGTAGGTGGCTCCGCGGTGGCTGGAGCTGCCGCTGGTGGAGCTGCGGCTGCTGGCTCCACGGTTGGTGAAGCAGCGGTTGCTGGCTTCGCGGTAGCTGGAGCTGCCGCCGGTGGAGCTGCGGCTGCTAGCTCGACGGTTGGTGAAGCAGCGGCTGCTGACTCCACGGTTGGTGAAGCAGCGGCTGCTGACTCCACGGCTGGTGGAGCAGCGGCTGCTGGCTCCACGGCTGGTGGAGCTGCGGTTGGTGGCTCTGCGGTTGGTGGGGTGGATGTCGCGGGGATGTTGGCTGCGGTGGCTCGGCCTCGGTTGGCGTCGGTTGGCGGTGGGTCGGGTGAGCACACTGTGCCGGCCACCGCCCGGTACGCCGGGGAGCTGACGGACGGGGCGTTGGCGCTGCGGCTGCAGGCGATCACGCGGCTGGGCGTGGTGTCCGCGCCGCGGCACCTGTCGAGCATCGACGCCGCTGCCACCCCCCAGCCCCACCCCGCGCCTCCCGCGGACGGTGGAGTGACGAAGGAGAGCCGGAAGCTCAGCGTGGTGCCGCCAGTTGCAGGCGCCACACACACGGTCGCGGCGCCTGGGCAACCTGACGGGGCCCGGGCGTCGCTCAAGGCAGCCAACACCAACCCGACCGACACCACCCCCACCACCACCCCGACCGACACCGCCATGCTGGCCGCAGCGCCGTCCGGCAGCACACCGGCCAGCGTCCGCTCCACCACCACGCCAGCCACCACCGGTGCCGGCACCACGTTGGCTGCAGCCTCGTCCAGCAGCACACCGGCCAAGGTCCGCTCCACCACCACGCCAGCCACCACCCGTGCCAGCACCCCGCTGGCCGCGGCCCCTTCCAGCAGCACACCGGCCAAGGTCCGCTCCACCACCACGCCAGCCACCACCGGTGGCAGCACCACGCTGGGTGCAGCCGCGTCCAGCAGCACGCCGGCCACCGCGGGTGGCGCGGCGGCTGTTGGGAGGCGGGTGGGTGGGCGTGGCGGGGACGGGCGGGTGCAGGGTGGGGTTGGTGGGCGGGAGGGGCGGCCGGGGGCGGCTCCGGTGTTGCCGGAGGTTCGGGTTTGGGGGGCTCGGTTGGCTCAGGCGGTTTCGGAGGTGCTGGCGGGGGATCGACCGATCTCGCAGCTGGTGCGGTTCACCGACGACGTGGTGTTCACGGAGCTGAATCGGCGGGTGCGGATGCTCGGGATGAACTCGACCGCGGGTACGCGTGGGTCGAAAGAGAAGAGCACCGTGCGTTCGGTGCGGGTGTTCATGCCCCAGCCGTGCATCGCCGAGGTCGCCGCGCACGTGCGGCACGGGGAGCGGTCGCGCGCGGTCGCGTTTCGCCTGGAGGTCCGCCGCAACCGCTGGGTCTGCACCGCGCTCGAACTCGGTTAGAGCGAGACGCGGCGAACTCTCGGCCGAGGTTCGGCGTCTCAACAGGCGCAATTCGATTGTGCTGCGTCTGTCACGTAGTTGGAGGCGGGGCGGCGTACGTTGGCCGAGGTCTTCTTGTTCGGGGGAATGGGATGTTGGAGAGTGCAGCCGCCGAGGCGGCGTGGCAGGTCGATGTTCGAGAGTTGACCGCGGCCGAGCGGGCGCGGGTTCTTCCGGCGGTACGTCGCCGGAGGTGGAGCGAACGCGTCCGCCTGCTGTATCCGTTGGCAGTGCGCTACCACCGTGGCGCCAAGCGGCTGGAGTGGATGAGGTCCAGCACGCCGTACGCCGGGACGCGCGACGTCAACGACCTACCGGTGCGCATCAAACGGCACAAGTCGTTGCTGTTGCGGCAGCTCGGTGAGACCGAGATGTGGATGCAGCACAACAAGGTGACGAACCTGAAGCTCGCCTGCGCACAGGTCGACGGGCTGGTGATCCGGCCGGGTGAGACGTTCTCCTTCAACAAGGTGGTCGGCAACGCGACCCGCCGCAAGGGGTACGTGAAGGGCATGCGGCTGTCGAACGGGCAGGCCAAACCGGGCGTCGGCGGCGGTATCTGCCAGCTGGCGAATCTGCTGCACTGGATGGTCCTGCACTCGCCGTTGACCGTGACGCAGCGATCCACGCACAGCTTCGACCCGTTCCCCGACAACGGGCGGGTGCTGCCGTGGGGTGTGGGCTGCAGCATCGTCTACAACTACGTGGACCTGCAGTTCCGCAACGACACCGATCAGACGTTCCAGCTGCATGTGCGCGTCGGCGATCGCTATCTCGAGGGCGAGATCCTGGCCGACGTCCCGGCGGAGTCGTCGTACCGGGTGTTCGCGAAGGAGGAGCGGTTCCTCCGGGTCGGCGCGGACTACTTCCGGCGGAACGAGATCTGGCGGACCGTGATCGATCGCCGCACGGGTACGGCGGTCCGCGACGAGTTGATCCGCGAGAACGTTGCCCTGGTCAAGTACCTGCCGGTCGACGTACCGGTGCTGGACGTCGTACTCCCGGACTGATCACCCGAGCAGCGAGCACCCGTACTTCTCGAACAGCGCCGCCACGTCCCCCGAGAACCCGCCGTGCAACTCGCGCAGCATCGCGTGGGTAGTGGACGACATCACCAGCACATACCGCGCCGGTTCCTCGCTCGGGTTGCCGAACGTGTGCGGCACGCCGCGCGGCCCGACGATCCCGGACCCGGCCGGTACGTCGTAGTCCTCGCCGTCGATCCGCATCCGCATCGTCCCGGACAGCACGTACCACGCCTCGTCGTCGGTGTGATGCACATGCAGCGGTGCCTGCCACGCCACCTCGTCCGACGTACGACCCGCCGCCTCCCACTCGGCGAGGACGAGGCCGGATCCCTCCGGCGCCACCGTCCGCCCGAGCAGCGGAACCCCTGACAGGTCGTCGCGACGTGCCACCAGAATCTCCTTCTCACCGGCGAATTCCCCATCCTGGCCGCGCGAATCCAACGATGCAACAGGAAGCGACGCCACCGAGAAGCAGTGCAACTGGAACTGTCGGCGGGACGTAGCAGACTGGAGGTGTGACTGTGGTCCTCGTCGAGCCGTACCGGGAGCGCCCCGCGCGCATCGCCGGCGCCGACCTCTGGACGCGGACGGCAGCGGGCGGTGAGTACCGGATCCTGCCCGACGGCTGCATGGATCTGCTGCTGATGGACGACGATCTGATCGTCGCCGGACCGGACAGCCGCGCCTGGACGGGCAGCGCGCCGCGGGGCACGCGGTACGCCGGGATCCGCTTCGCGCCAGGCGCCGCGCCGGGCTTCCTCGGCGTACCGGCCCGCGAATTGCTGAACCAGCGGGTCCGCCTCGCCGATCTGTGGTCGCCGAACCGGAGCAGGCGCCTGCTGGATCGGATCCGGTCAGCGCCGGACCGCGCGACAGCACTCGACCTCGAGGTCGCCAAACTGGTCGAGGAACCGACCGACCGCCTGACCGCGCATGTACTGCGCAGCGTCCGCGGCGGCCTGCTCCGCGGCACGGCCGGCGTCTCCCGCCTCGCGGCGACGATCGGCCTCAGCGAGCGGCAGCTGCACCGGCGCTGCCTGGACGCGTTCGGCTACGGCCCGAAGACGCTCGATCGGGTCCTGTGGATGAACGTTGCCCTCGACCACGCGCGTACCGGCGTCCCGCTCGCCGACGTCGCCGTACTCACCGGGTACGCCGACCAGGCCCACTTCACCCGCGATGTGAAAGCTCTCACCGGTCTGCCACCGAAGATCCTCTTGGGCTGACAAACTGCTCCTCATGACCGAGGTCGGTACGACGGCGTTGCGGCACAACCCGCTCAACGCGGTGACGGCGAGCGTCGAGCGGGTGACGTACGCCGACGGCCGGACCGCCGTACGCAAACAACTGCGGCGGCCGAGCGACACCCCAGCAGGAGTTCCAGTGCCGTGGGCCGCCTCGACCGAGCCGCGACACTGGAACTACTGGCGCCGCGAACTCGAGGTCTATCGCGACGACGAGCTCCGCGAACAACTCGCCGACGCCGGACTGGTCCTGCCCACCGCGCAGGTCGACGAGAAGCCCGATGGCGCCGTACTGCTGATGGACGACATCGCCGGTACGCCCGGCACACATTTCAGCCTCGCGGAACATGCAGCCCTCGCACGCGCCTGCGGCCGCTGGCAGGCCCGTCCCGCACCGGAACGACCCTGGACGTCGACGGGCTTCCTGCGCGACTACTCGACGACCCGCGAGGTCCCCTGGCAGCTGATGACCGACGACGCGGCCTGGCAGCAACCGCTGATCCGCGAGACCTGGCCGGCCGAACTGCGCGAGGCCTGGACCGGCCTCCTGGTCCATCGCAACGCGTTGCTTGACCTCGTCGCGTCCCTCCCGCGCGCCCGCTGTCATCTCGACTTCTGGGTGTCGAACGTGATCCAGCGCCCGACCGGCGAGCTCGCGCTGTTCGACTGGTCGTTCCTCGGTGACGGCGCGCTCGGCGAGGACATCGGCAACTACATCCCGGACGCGGTGTTCGACCTGTTCTGGCCGGCCGAGCGCCTTCCTGAGCTGGCCGAGACTTGCATAGCCAACTACCTCGACGGTCTGCAGGAGGCGGGCTGGCGCGGTGACCCGGACCAGGTGCGTCTGGCGGTGATGGCGTCCGGTGTGAAGTACGCCTGGCTCCTGCCCGGCCTGCTGGGCCGGGCCTCGGACACGACGCACAACGCCTACCACCGCCAGGTCGACAGCAGGTACCTGTTCCACCAGCGCGGCCAGGCCCTGCTGTTCGTTGCCCGCTGGTGTGCCGAGGCGTTCAGCCGAGCACGACGGTGAAACCTCCAGGTACGACGAGTGGCTTGCCGCGGGCAACCAACTGCCCGGTGGAGTCGTACGTGTAGGCGTGCCCGCTGGCGGTGGACACGCGCGGACGGGTGTCGACGCTGACCAGCAACGTCGCTGCTCCGATCCGCAGGCTGCTGATGGTCGGGAGCAGCAGTACGGCGTCCAGCTGAGCCGTGCCCGTTGTCTGCGCGTTGAGCGTGGTCGCGTTGGCAGGGAGCGGGTTGGCGAGTGTCAGCGGTTGAAGCGCGCCGGGTGCAGCCGAGATGCCTTGCGGACCGCAGGTATGGACCAGCGTGCCGAGGGTGCGGCCGCCGCTCGTCCAGGTGCTCCGGGCCGGTGTGGGTGTGTCGACGAGGTTGACGACCGGGAGCACCAGCCGCGGCTGTGGTGACGGTGGCACGGTCCACGTCGCCGTACCATCGACGGAGAGGTAGGAGCCGTTCCTCCATTGGGATTCTCCGGTCCATGCGGATGGCGGTGTGACGACCGCACCGCCGGTGGCCGTCTCCGCCTCGACGATCTGGAGCCCGTCGTACGCCGATGCGCCTGACAGGCGGGCGATGTCCGGGTGGGCGTCGAGGGCGAGCATCGAGAGTTGCCCGTGGATCGTGGACTCGGCACCGGAGTTGCGGTTGATCACACCGTCGCCGGAGATGCCGTCGTACGTGCGGCCGGTGGTGGCGTCGTACATGGGTTGACCGGCGCGGTTGGCGCCGAAGTACCAGGTGGCGACGAAGGCTGCGAGATGTTTCTGGCCGGGGCGATCGATCGCGAGGAGTGCCTGCAGGCGGGCGTCGACGCCGTACGCGATCTGGGAGCGGTCGATCGGCGTCGGGAGCCAGCCGTTGTCGGGGCCTCCGGCGGTCAGCAGGAGCGGCGTGAAGCCGGCGGTGTCACCGATCGCCGCAGTCAGGAAAACGGTTTCGTCGAGCGCGGCCGAGGCGGCGGCGAGGGCCGAGGGCATCTGGGCGCCCCAGGCGTGCCAGTCGGAGATCGACTCGCCCCAAGGCATGAGCGCACGGAAAGGCCACTCACGGGTCGAGCCCGCGGGCATCTGGGCGATGCCCTCGGCGAACCGCGTGAGGGCTCGACGGGCTCGGGGCGATCCGCCGGCGTCGACGTACGCCGAGAGCCCGAGGACTGCTTCCGACGTCGCGTCCGCGCCGTTCACGATCAGCCACGCGGGGAGACGGCGGCCGTCGACGACGTTGTACTGGCCGTAGCGGATCAGGACCTGGCGCTCGAGCGCAGCGATCGCCAACTCGAGGCGGTCGCGGAGGAACGCGGCGAAGGCGCGGTCCGTCCGGCGGAAAACGCTGTACCCCTCCCCGAGCGCCCAGACGGTGCGGGCCAACCAGTACGACGGCCCGGAGTCGGAGGGGTCAGGGAGCTCGACCGGCTCGGCGCTCGGGTTGAGCGTTCCGTCGGGCTGCATCCAGAGCACGACGTTTCCGTTGGGCGACTGCAGGAACGTGAGCGCTCGCAGCAGGTCGCGGGCGGTCTGCAAAGAGGTCGCCTGGTGGAAGAGTTTCCAGTGCCGCAGGTAGACGACGGCCGCCCGCGCGATGTCGTCGGCGTTGTAGGCGCCCTGCCCATAGGTGTTCGTTGCCGGGTCGTAGGACCCACCACCGATTCTCCGGTACGAGCCGTCCGCCTGATGGTCGGCGTACGTCCACAGAACGCCCAGCGGGCCGGACCCGAAGGTGGTGTGGCCCGCGGCGGCAGGAGGTGAGACCGAAGCCCGGAGGAAGTCGAGGTGGGCGAGATTGGACAGGCGGCTGGAGGCAGCAGCGGGAAGGGCGACCGTGGAGGCGGCGGCCACCGCGAGTGCTCCGCCGAGGACGGTGCGGCGGGTCGGGTTCATGGCAGGCGGTCCAATCTGGCCACGCCGATCGCGGCGTCGGCCATGCCGTAGAAGACGTAGTGCACGCCTTCGACCTCTTCGATGGCGGTCGGGAAAACGACGTTTCCTACCGTTCCGACTTTTTCCTCCTCGGTTTCCGGGACCATCAGAGGTTCGGTGGTCCGGGCGACGACCCGGGTGACGTCGTCGGGGTCGAGGATCAGCGCGCCGGCCGCGTAGCAGACCTTCTGGGTGGTGGGGTCGAAGCCTTCCGGCTGCTCGCCGGTGACGCCGTGGTGGATGACGAGCCAGCCTTCGGGGACCCGCAGCGGCGCCGGACCGGCGCCGATCTTCAACTCCTCGAAGGGGTACTCCGACATCGCGACCAGCCGGTGCTGACGCAGGTGGACGAGGTTCCGCAGGTCGTCCTCGACGGCGGCCACCGGGACGAACGACACCCAGATCCCCGGCCGGTCGTCGGTGACACCCGCCGGCAGATGCACGCCCTCGCCCTCGCGGAACCATCCGAGATCCCACATCGGCCGGTGCAGCATCGCGTACGACAGTTCGCCGTCCGGACCCCGCACCGGTTCGGGGAAGAAAACGGTGTCCTTGTTCGGGAACAGGTTCAGGTCGGTGTCCAGGTCCGGCTGGTACTCGAAGTGCAGCGGCCCCAGCCGGCGCCAGTACCGAAGATCCGACGACACGGCGAGCGCCGGCTTCGGACCGAGCGGACCGTAGGCGACGTACGTCATCACGTGCAGCCCGAGCGACGGGACGAACGTGACCCGTGGATCCTCCACGCCCGCGTTGTTCTTGCCCCGCTCCCAGCCCTCGTCCGGCGCGAGCACGACACCTTCCCGCCGGACGCCGACCGGTACGCCGTCCGCCAGCTCGACAGCGGCCAGGCCGACCCGCGACACGTTGCCGTCAGCAACCAGCCGGGGCAGCAGGTACAACTGCCCGTCGGGCGTGTGTCCGGTCGCGGGGTTCAGCACCCCCTCCGCCTCGAGTTCGTTGCCCGGCTCGGCCGTCATCAGGACGCCGACGCGAGTAAGGGTGTAAGGAACAGTCACGGAAAAAGCCCTTCAGAGATTAGCCTTTGACGCCCGACGACAGGTTCGTCGAGATGAAGCGGCGCTGGAAGACGATGAACAAGGTCACCGCGGGCGCGGCCAGCACACACGCGCCGGCGAGCACGGCGCCGAACGGGTTCGCGGCCCGTGCCGAGACGGTGGTGAGGTAGTTGGACAGCGAGACCGCGAGCGGCTGCAGGTCCTGCTGCTTGGTGATCAGGAAAGGCCACAGAAACTCGTTCCACGGCCCGATGAACGTGAGCAGAACGCCGGTCAGCAGAGCCGGCCGCACCAGCGGTACGGCGATCCGCCACAGGATGCTCAGCTCCGACGCCCCGTCGATCCGGGCCGCGTCGAACAACTCGGCCGGCAACTGCAGGAAATACTGCCGGAAAACGAAGACCGCGGTCGAGTTGATCAGGAACGGCAGGATCATTCCGAGGTAGCTGTCGGCGAGCCCGTAGCTGCGCACGATCAGCACGTACAGCGGGATCGTCAGCAACTGGAACGGCACGACCTGGATCAATAGCATCAGGTTGAACACCAGCCCGCGCCCGCGGAACTGCAACCGCGCCAGCGCGTACCCGGCGAGCACCCCGAACACGAGCGTCCCGAGGATCACGCCGCCGGTGAAGATCCCGGAGTTGAGCAACGAGCGGCCGAGATGGATCGACTGGTTGATCTCGGCGTAGTTGTGGCCGGTGAGGTTCCCCGGCGACGGAAACGCGCCCCCGACCGACGGATCCGGCTCGGCCTGCAGCGAGCCGATCAGCATGTAGTAGAAGGGAAACAGGAAAACGAAGGCCCCGATCAGCAGGCCGACGAACTTGAGCTTCACGACTCCTCCCTCCCCACGAAACGCCTTTCGATCAACGCGAGCGCCAGCACTCCGATCACGAGCAGGACGCCGATCGCCGAACCCACATCGGGGTTCCCCTGCTCGATCCCGCGCTGGTACATGATCAGAACCGGAGACGCAGAGGCTCCGTCCGGCCCGCCGCCACCGGTCAGCAGGTAGGGCTCGGTGAAGAGATTCGCGCCGGTCACCGTGGCGACCAGGACGACGAGCGTCGTCGCCGGCCGCACACCGGGAACTGTCACGTTCAGAAACGACTTCCATCGCCCGGCACCGTCCATCGAGGCGGCCTCGTACAGATCCTTGGAGACGTTCTGCAGCGCGGCCAGGTAGAGCAGGATGAAGAAGCCGAGCTGCTTCCAAGTGACGTAGATGGCAACTGTCGGCATGGCCAGCGACGAGTTCACCAACCACGACGGATCGGGCGCGAGCGGGCCCAGGACGGAGTTGACCAGGCCGTTGGAGTTGAACAGGAACAGCCAGACCCCGACGACCGCGACCGAGGCCGTGACATACGGGACGTAGTACGAGACCCGGAAGAACGTCCGCCACCGGATCGCCGCGTTCAGCGCGTTCGCGAGCAGCAGCGACAGGACGACCGTCAACGGAACATTGATGACCAGAAACACCAGAACGTTTCCGAACGCCCGCCGTACGGCCGGATCCGACAACACCGTCACGTAGTTGTCGAACCCGACGAACGGCCGCTCCACGATCGCACCCGGCGCCGCGAAGAAGTAGTCGTGGAACGACATGTACACCGCGAACCCGAGCGGATACGCGAACACCGCGGCCAGGAAAACGACGTACGGCGTGACGAACGCGGTCCCGACCGGATGCTCACCGAGAACCCTGGCCACGAATCCGCGTCTCATCGGATAGCCCGCTCGGCGGACCTGTCGTGCGCGGTGAGAGGTAACCACGACACCCTCCCTTGCGAGATTGGGAACTGTCGGTGCCGACTGATTGGATCTGATGCATGTCCAGGTTCCGGATGTACCCGACTCCGCAGCAGGAAGCCGCGTTGCTGGAGCACTGCGGACACGCGCGGTACGTGTGGAACCTGGCGCTGGAGCAATGGTCGATGTGGACACGCGACAAGGGACCGACGCCCAGGTATCTCGAGCAAGCCCGGCAACTGACCGAGGCGAGAGCGGTATTCAGTTGGCTGCGGGCGGGGTCGCAAACCGTGCAGCAACAAGCGCTTCGGGACTTCGACCAAGCCACCAGGAACTTCTACGCAGGCACCCATCGACGTCCGACCTGGCGGAGGGCTGGGCAGCACGAGGGATTCCGCATCGTCGGCGGCCAGGCGACCCGGGTCGTGAAGCTGAACCGAAAGTGGGCGGCAGCGTGCGTACCCAAAATCGGATGGGTCCGGTTCAGGCAGTCCCGCGCCGTACCTGACGCGAAGTCTTACCGGATCACCTGCGACCGCGTAGGCCGCTGGCACATCGCCTTCGCCTCCATCCCACCGCTGGTCCCCGCGCCGGCAACAGGTGAGGTCGTCGGCGTCGACCGCGGCGTCGCCGTGTCGGCAGCCTTGTCGACCGGTGAGCTCTTGCTCTGTCCTCGTCCGCGGACGACCGAGCAGCGGCGCCTCAAACAACTGCAACGGCGTATGGCCCGCTGCCACCGGGGTTCCAACCGTCGACGTCGTGTGAAGGCCGCGATCGCGAAGCTGTACGCGCGCGCTCGTGACCGGCGCAGAGACTGGGTGGAGAAGGTCAGCACCGACCTGGCCCGCCGATTCGACATAATCCGCGTAGAGGACCTCCGCGTTGCTCAGATGACCAAGCGCCCGAAGCCGAAGCCCGACCCCGGGCGGCCGAGTAGGTACTTGCCGAATGGTCGCAGAGCCAAAACTGGGCTGCACCGGAGCATTCTGATCAATGCTTGGGGCGCCTTGGTACGTCGCCTGGCGGAGAAGGCCCCAGGGCGCGTCGAGAAGGTCCATGCTGCGTACACATCCCTGACCTGCAGCTCCTGTGGGCATTGCGCACCGGAAAACCGCGAGAGCCAAGCGGTATTCCGATGCGTTGCCTGCGGTTATCAGGCCAACGCGGACGTGAACGCAGCGGTCAACATCGCGGCCGGACGGGCCGTCAGCGCACGCCGAGAGACGTCTCCATGGGTCTCGCTGAAGCGTGAACCTCAACTCCCTACCTCCGCGTAGAAGTTGGAATCCCCGTGCGTCATCGTGCGGGGAGGACGTCAAGACTGCTTGGCGAGTTGGTCGACCTTCTGGGCGGCGCCGTCGAGGGCTGTGCCGATGTCTTCCTGCCCGAAGATCACCGACTTGGAGTAGGCGTCGCGGAACGTCTGCCAGATCGTGATCGAGTTCGGCACGTTCGGAACCTCGACGGTCCGCGACGCCTGGTCCGCGAACGTCTTGTACTCGGGGTTCTTCGCGAAGTAGTCGGCGTACGTCGACGCGACGTCCTTGCGCAGCGGCATCTGCCCGGTCGCGGCCAGGAACTTTCCGTCCTGTTCCTTGCTGGTCGCGAACTTCAGCACGTCCGACGCGGTGCCGCGGTTCTTGCAGGCGGAGTACATCGCAACGTTCTTCGCGTCACTGAACGTGTGGATCTCCTCGGGAGCCTTACCCGACGACGTCGGCACCGGTACGACGCCCCAGTCGACCTTGCCCTTGTACGTCGCGATCGCCCACGGACCGACCACGGCCATCGCCGCCGTACCGTCCACGAACGCGTCCCCGGTGTACTTCTCCGGCGAGGCGAGCTTGTCGGCGTACATCGTCCGCCAGAACTGCGCGACCTTCTTGCCCTCGTCGGACGCGAACGTCGCCTTGCCATCGGCAACCAGCTGCTTGCCGCCGGTCTCGGCCGCGTACAACGGGTAGAAGTCGAACCAGGACTGGTAGAACTCGTTGCTCGGCGCCGGGTAGATCGCGAACTTCGCCGCCTTCGACGCCACCACCTTGCGCGATGCGGCGAGGAACTCGTCGTACGTCTTCAGCGAGGGATCGGTGATGCCCGCCTTCGCGAAGATCTTCTTGTTGTAGAAGATCATCACCGGGTTCGACTTCCACGGCAGCTGGTAGTACTTGCCGTCCGGCGACTTGTACTGCTGCGCGACGTCGCCGGACCGCTCCTCGATGTAGGACGCGTCCAGCGGCACCAGACCGCCCTGCTTCTGGAACTGCGAGACCGACGCCGGCGAGGTGTTGAAGATCAGGCAGGGTGCGTTGCCCGCGGTGATCGCCGCGCCGATGACCTCCTCCGACGACTTCCCGGTCGGGATCTCCTGGGCGGTGACCTTCTGGTCGGCGTGCTCGGCGTTCCAGGCCGCGACCATCTGCTTGCCCCAGGCCACTTCCTCGGCGTTGTTCGAGTACCAGATCGTGATCGGTCCGCGGGCCTGCGCCGCGGCGTCGGCGTCACCAGAGCCGCCACCGCCGCTCCCGCACGCGGCGAGCGAGCCGGCCAGAACCACGGCCAGCAGTCCAGCTTGCAACTTCATCAGAGTTCCTCCTACAAAGGGGGTGCGGCGGTGGAGCGCCGTACGACGAGTTCGGCGGGCGGCAGCTCGACGTCGGGTACGTCGGTGTCGCCGTCGACGACCCTGTTGAGGGTCCGGGCCGCCGCCTCGCCGAAGCGGAACGGGTCGGCGCGGACCGTGGTCAGACCGGGATGCACGTACTCGGCGAGCTCGCTGTCGTCGAAGCCGGCGATGCTCAGGTCGTCCGGCACGTTCAGGCCCGCGGCCTGGGCGGCGCCGAGACCCGCGATCGCCATCCGGTCGTTCGCGTAGAAGATCGCGGTCGGCGGCTCGGGCAGCGCGAGCAGCCGCCGGGTGGCCTCGATCCCGCCGGCCGCCGTGAAGTCGCCGGTCTCGACCGCGACCGGTTCCAGGCCCGCGGCGGCCAGCGTGTCGGTGAAGGCTGTGGACCGCGCTGTGGCGTGCACGAACGCGGGCGGACCGGCGACCTGCGCGATCCGGGTGTGTCCGAGTCCGACGAGGTGCTCGACGACCGCCACCGTGCCCGGCCGGTCGTCGAGGGTTACAGCCGGGAACGGCGAGTCGCCGTCCGGACGGTTCAGGGTGACCGCGGGCAGGCCGAGCTCGACCAGCAGGCCGATCCGCGGATCGTCGTGCCGGAGGTCGGACAGGAACACCCCGTCGACCCGGGCGTCCTGCGCGAGCCGCCGGTACCCGTCCTCCTCCGACTCCCCTGCCGTCACCACCTGCAGGACCAGAGCCTGCCCCCGCGTCGACAACACGCTCTCGACCCCGGCGATGAACGCCGGGAAGAACGGGTCCGACGACAGCACGGCCGGGTCACGGGTGATCACCAGGCCGAGCGCGAACGCCTTCGAGACCGACAGCGACCGCGCGCGATTGCTCGGTCGCCAGCCGAGCTCGTCGGCGGCCGCGAGGATCTTGTCCACGGTCGACTGCGCCAGCCCGGGGCGCCCGTTGAGCGCGAACGACACCGAGCCCTTGGACACGCCGGCCCGGCGCGCCACATCCGCGATCGTCGGCCGTTTGGTCACTCGAACTCCTCATTAAACCGGTTTAAAGAGGAGTTAAACCGGTTTAAACCGCGCCTGTCAAGATCTCGCGGTGTGCGCAGTACCGCAATCTCCGGCGAGTTCCGCGCACTCGTTTGCAGCCGATCGCTTGACGGGCCCGGTCGGCGGTGGCTTAACTGGTCGGCAGTGACGCACCCAGCCGGTACCAGGCCGACGGCCTGAAGTCCGGTTTCCCGGCGCCAGGGCGGTGAGAAGCCCGAGGCGGGGTCGCGTCCCCGGGACCGATGGAGCCGATCGTGTCCAGACTCGTCCGCCGCCTGCTGGTAGCAGCCGCGGCCATTCTCACGCCAGCCCTCGCAGTCACCACCTCCACCCTCACCCGAAATCCCGCCGACGCGGCTGTCACGCTCCCGCCGTCGCACGCGAAGTTCGACTACCAGATCGGCGGCGCGTACACCCCGCCCGCCGGTGTCCAGGTGGTCACCCGCGACCGGACCGCCGCTCCGGCGTCCGGGCTCTACAACATCTGCTACGTCAACGCCTTCCAGGTCCAACCCGGCGAACAGGGCCAGTGGGACTCCGACCTGCTGCTCCGCGATGCCAAGGGCAACCTTGTGATCGACGAGGACTGGGGCGAACCGCTGCTCGACCTCCGGACGGCGGACAAACGGAACCGGATCGCCGCCAAGGTCAACGGCTGGATCGACGGCTGCGCGACCAAGGGCTACAAGGCGATCGAGCCCGACAACTACGACAGCTACACCCGCTCGAAGAACCTTCTCACCGCCGGCCAGGCGAAGGCGTACCTGACCCTGCTGGCCACGCACGCACACAGCAAGAGCCTCGCCATCGGCCAGAAGAACACGGTCGAACTGGCCGGCCAACGCACCTCGGTCGGCCTGGACTTCGCGGTCGCCGAGGAGTGCGGCCAGTACGACGAGTGCGGTGACTACGTGGATGCCTTCGGCAACAACGTGATCGTGATCGAGTACACCGACAAGGGCCGGCGTACGGCGTGTTCGCAGTACGGCGGAACGCTCTCGATCGTGCAGCGCGATGTGGACGTCTCCGTCCCGGGCGACCCCGGGTACGTCCGCAAGACCTGCTGAAACTCCTTCCTCCAACCTCTCCGGAGACCGCCATGTCTCAGCATGCTCGAAACCTGTCCCGTCGTGACATCCTCCGCGCGGCCGCCGCCGTCGCGGCCGTAGGCACCCTGGGCGCCTGCGGGAAGAACGACGACGAAGGGGCAGATCCGAACGGCGTCGTGACGCTGGATCTGTGGCACGGCCAGGTGGATACAGGCAAGGCCGCGATCGACTCCCTGATCACCGCGTTCAACCAGTCGCACCCGAAGATCAAGGTGGTCGGCGGCGGTGGCGGTGTGACCGCGGACAGCATGCTGCAGAAGGTCACCGCGGGTCTGGCGGCGGGGTCCTACCCAGACATCGCGTACATCTTCGGCTCGGACCTCGCCAGCCTGACCAAGTCTCCCAAGGTCGCCGATCTCACCGGCCAGCTGAAGATCGACGACTACTGGCCGGCGGCGAAGGACGCGGTCAGTGTGAAGGGCAAGGTCCGGGCCGCTCCGGCGCTGCTCGACTCGCTGTGCGTCGTCTACAACAAGAAGCTGTTCGCCGCCGCCGGTGTGGCCCCGCCGAAGGCCGGCTGGACCTGGGACGATTTCGTGGCCACGTCCAAGCAACTGACCAACCCGGCCAAGGGCATCTTCGGCACCGGCTGGCCGGGCGTCGGCGACGAGGACACGGTCTGGCGGATCTGGCCGATGATCTGGGACCTCGGCGGCGACGTGGTGAGCGGCGACGGTAAGAAGGCCGGGTTCGACTCGGTCGGCACGAAAGCCCTGGAAACGCTGGACCGGCTGCGCACCGACAAGTCGCTGTACGTCGACCCGAAGCCGGGCAGCGAGCAGCTGTACCAGGTGTTCCTCGGCGGCCGGATGGGAATGGTTGCCACCGGCCCCTGGCAGCTCCCTGAGCTGCAGGACAACGGCATCGAGTACGGCGTGGTGCCGCTGCCGTCGTACTCCGGGAAGCCGATGACGATCTCGGGGCCGGACACCTGGACGATCTTCGACAACGGCAAGGCCAAGGTGAAGGCGGCCACCGAGTTCGTCACCTGGCTGGCGGACCCGGCGCAGGACATCCAGTGGGACATCAAGGGCGGCAGCCTCCCGATCACCAAGGCGACGGCCGAGTTGCCGCAGTGGAAGAAGCACTCGACGCAGACCAACGGGCTCGAGGTGTTCGTGACGGCCCTCGACACCGCGAAGGTGCGACCGACGATCTCGACGTACCCGAAGATCTCGGAGCACATGGGTGCGGCGATCGCCGCCGTACTGCTCGGGAAGCAGAGTCCCGCGGACGCGTTGAAGCAGGCCGTCGACCAGTGCAACCAGGTGCTGGCGGTGCCGAACTGATGGCCAGCGTGGTCGGGACGTTCACCGTCGATCCACGCTCCCGGGCCGCCAAGCGGCGGGCTCGCGGTGAGGGTGCGACCGGGTGGGCCTTCGTCAGTCCGTCGGTCGTGATCATTCTCGGGCTGAGCGTCGTACCGGTGCTGTGGTCGTTGCTGTTGTCGTTCCAGGTGAACGATCTGGTGTCGCCGAGCGAGTGGGTCGGGCTGGCGAACTACAAGGCGTTGGTGAAAGACCCGGCGTTCGGTTCGGCGGTCTCGCACACGCTGATCTACACGGCGTTGTACGTGCCGTTGAGCGTGGTCGCCGGGTTGGGGATCGCGATCGCGCTGGACCGGAAGATCGCGCTGATCGGGCTGTACCGGACGTTGGTGTTCGTGCCTTTCGTGGTGTCGGCGGCGGCGCAGGGTGTGCTGTTCTCGTTCGTGCTCGATCCGGAGTTCGGTGTCGCGAACTCCTTGCTGCACAAGTTCGGTCTGCCGGCGCAGGGGTTCTTCAGCGATCCGGGTCAAGCGCTGTACCTGTTGGTCGCGATCTCTTTGTGGAGCGGCACCGGGTTCTGCGTGATCGTCTATCTCGCCGGTCTGCAAGGGGTTTCGGCCGAGCTGGTCGAGGCGGCGCGGATCGACGGCGCCGGCCGTTGGGGTGTGCTGCGGCACGTGACACTGCCCGCGCTGGCGCCGGTCACGATCTTCCTGCTGCTGTTCCAGACCATCAACGCGTTGCAGGTGTTCGACCTGGTGTTCGTCACCACGAAGGGCGGACCGCTCGGCTCGACGACGGTGATCGTGTACTTCATCTGGGAGAAGGCCTTCAAGACGTTCACGGCCGGCTACAGCGCGGCAGCGGCGTACACGCTGGCCGTCGCGTTGCTGGTGGTCGGCGCCGCCTTGCAGATCTACCGGCGGAGGGTGGCTGCTCGATGAAGAGATTGCCTTTCAGCGGTTGGCATCTGGTGCTCGCGCCGCTGGCATTGCTGTTCGCGCTGCCGTTGGTGTGGCTGCTCGTCAGCTCGGTGATGAGCAACGTGGAAATCAACCGTTTTCCGCCGGCGCTGTGGCCGCACGGGATCAAGCTCGACGGCTACCGGTACGTGCTCGGAAACGCATTGTTTCCGCGGTGGTTCCTGAATTCCTTCATCGTTTCCGCGGTGGCGGTGACGGCGAACCTGGTCCTCGGGTCGCTCGGCGGGTACGCGTTCGCGCGGATCCGGTTCGCCGGGTCGAAGCTCGTCCTCGGGCTGATGCTGGCGACGATGGTGATCCCGTTCCAGCTGACGATGATCCCGACGTTCCTGGTCATGAAGCAGCTCGGCCTGATCGACACCCTCGGCGCGCTGATCGTGCCGTCGCTGGTGACACCGCTTTCGGTGTTTCTGTTCCGGCAGTTCTTCGTCTCGCTGCCCCGCGAGCTCGAGGAGGCAGCCTGGATCGACGGCTGCGGGCGACTCCGGATCCTGGTGTCGATCGTGCTGCCGCTCGCGCGGCCGGCGTTGAGCACTGTCGCCGTACTGACCTTCCTCGCGACCTGGAACGACCTGACCTGGCCGTTGATCGCGATCAACAGCGACTCCACCTACACCCTCCAGCTGGGACTCACCACGTTCCAGGGACAGCACCACACCCAGTGGTCGGCTGTGATGGCCGGCAACGTCATCACCGTGCTGCCCGTCCTGCTGGGGTTCCTCCTGGCCCAGAAGGCATTCATCCGCTCTCTGGCCTCCACCGGACTCAAAGGCTGACTATGGACCTGCTTGTCATTGGCGACGCCAACCCTGATGTGGTGATCGGGCCGGTTGACCAACCGATCCTGTTCGGTCAGCGGGAGCGTCTGGTTCCGGCCGGGTCGCTGGTTCTCGGCGGCTCCGCGTCGATCATGGCGTGCGGCGCGGCCCGGCTCGGGCTCAGCGTCGCGTTCGCCGGTCGCGTCGGCGACGACCCCGCGGGCGACTTCGTCCGTACGTCGCTTGCCGACCGGGGCGTGAACGTCGACGCGCTGGTGGTCGACTCCTCGCTGCCGACGCCCCTCACCACGATCCTCACCTCGGGCGACGATCGCGCGATCCTCACGTCTCCGGGATGTCTGCCCAGTATCACCGCGGACGACGTCCCGCTGGACCTGGTGCGGTCGGTGCGGCACGTGCATGCGGCGTCGTTCTACCTGTTGCCGGAGTTGGCTGCTGGGCTGGCCGGGATCTTCAAGGAGGCGAAGGCTGCGAAGGCGACCACCTCGCTGGATCCGAACGACGATCCCGCCGGGCGCTGGGACCGGTCGATCCTCGACCCGATCCTGCGGGTCACCGACTACTTCCTGCCCAATGCCGCCGAGGTCCTGGCCCTGACCGGCCATCACCAGGTCGAGGACGCCGCCGGCATCCTCGCCCGCCGCGGCCCCCTCGTCGTGGTCAAGAACGGTGTCGACGGCGCCATTGCCCACAACGGGTCGAAAGTCGTCACCGCACCGGCACTCAAGGTGGACACGATCGACGCCGTCGGAGCAGGCGACAGCTTCGACGCCGGCTGGGTGGCCGCCGTACTCAACGGATCCCGCCCTGACCGCGCCCTGGCGATCGCCGCGGCCTGCGGTTCGCTCTCAACCCGCGCCGCAGGCGGCACCGCGGCGCAAGCCAACTGGAACGAGGCAGTGGAAAGCGTGACCTCATGACCAGGATTGCGTTCATCGGCGCGGGCAGCGTGGTGTTTACGCAGGGTCTGCTCGCCGACCTGTTCGCGCTCGAGCTCGGGCCGGTGGAGATCGCTCTGCACGACATCGACCCCGAGCGGCTCGAGACGGCTGCGGCCGCGGCGGCGTACATCGCCCGGGAGCGTGGCGTCGTACCGCGGATCAGCAAGCATCTCGAGCGCCGGGCAGCGTTGGACGGCGCAGACTTCGTCATCAACATCGTGCAGGTCGGGATGAACGCGGCGACCCACGTCGACTTCGAGATCCCCGCCCGGTACGGGATTCGGCAGACGATCGGCGACACGCTCGGCGTCGGCGGGGTGTTCCGGGCGCTGCGGACGTTCCCGGTACTGCGGGGGCTCGCGAAGGACATCGCCGACGTCTGCCCGGACGCCTGGCTGCTCAACTACACCAATCCGATGGTGATGAACGTCTGGTACCTCAAGGCGCTCGGGGTCCGGAACGTCGTCGGGCTCTGCCACTCGGTGTACTGGACGATGCAAGGGCTGTCCGAGCTGGTCGGCGTACCGTACGACGACGTCACCTACCTGGCCGCCGGGGTGAACCATCAGTCGTGGGTACTGCGGTTCGAGCGCGGAGCCGAGAACCTGTACGACCGGTTGGACGAGGCGATCGCGGCGGATCCGGAGCTGCTGCGCCGGGTCCGGGTGGACATGTACCGCCGGCTCGGGTTCTACCCGACCGAGACGAGCGAACACTCCTCGGAGTACGTGCCGTGGTACCTCGGGCACGCGCGCGAGATCGAGCGACTCCGGCTCCCGATCGGCGCGTACCTCGACATCGTCGCGGAGAACCTCGCGTCGTACGAGCAGACCCGCAACGCGTTGAAGGCGGGCGAGCAGGTCGAGGTCGACCCCACGATGGAGTACGCCCCGCAGATCATCCACAGCATCGTCACCGGAACGCCCCGGACGGTCTACGGGAACGTGCCGAACACCGGCCTGATCCCCAACCTTCAGTCCGGGGCAGTCGTCGAGGTCCCCTGTCTGGTGGACGCATCAGGTGTCCGGCCGACCGCGGTCGGAGCACTCCCGGCGCAGTGCGCGGCGCTCAACCGTTCGTACCTGAACGTGGCCGAACTCGCCGTACAGGCAGCGATCGAGGAGGATCCGCGGGCGATCCGCCAGGCCGTCATGGTCGACCCGGCGACCGCGGCCGCCCTACCCGTCGAGCAGATCTGGGAGCTGTGCAACGACCTGGTGCTTGCTCACCGCAACTACTTGGACCCGTCGTTGAGGGCGGCGCTCAGATAGTCGCGGTACGTCGCGAAACCGGCGAGGACCTCTGCCGCTGTGGGTTGACCGGTCAGTGCGCCGACGCCCTGGCCCGCGTAGATGGACGCGCGGGCCGGGTCGGCGGTCTTGGACCCTTCGACCCAGAGGGCGTGGGCCGAGTCCTCGGTCTTCAGTTCCTCCTCGCGTCCTTCCCAGGTGTCGAAGAAGGCGTTGCGAAGGGCGCGACCACCGAACTCGTCCGGCCAGCCGGCGCGTGAGGCGGCGTCGAACACTGTTCCGTAGACGGTGTCGGTTTCGTCTGCCTCGATGATGCGCTGCCGCGCCGGTTCCTTCGTCTGCGCCTCGACGCAGGTGAGGAACGCCGTACCGATCCAACCGCCGACTGCGCCGGCGGCCATCACGGCAGCCAGGCCGCGTGGGCCGGAGATGCCGCCACCCGCCAGCACGGGCAGGTCGGTCGTGTCGAGGATCGCCTGCAGCAGCGGGAGCGTGGCGACGGCGTTCCTGCCGTGTCCACCCGCTTCGGCGCCGCGGGCAACGATCACGTCCACGCCGGCGTCCACGGCCTCCCGCGCATCCGCGACCGTGCCGGCCTGCGTCGCTACGACGATCCCAGCCTCCTGCAGCGGAGCGACGTACGGCGTGTAATCCCCGAAGCTCAGCGAGACCAGCGCGGGCCGCAGCTCCAGCACCGCTTCCAGGTGCTCAGGATGATCCTTCAGCGACCACGCCATCAACCCGATCCCGTACGGCGTACCAGCTGCCGCCGCGATCGCTCCCTCGGTCCGGATCCAGTCAGCCGTGACGGCCGAGCCCGCCCCGAGCATCCCCAACCCGCCCGCGGCGGAGATCGCCGCGGTCAACTCCCCGCCGCTGACATAAGCCATCGGCGCCCCGACCACCGGCACCCGAACCCCAAACCTCTCCCGCAGCCACATACCCCAAGCGGACCACACCCCCACCTCACCCCGCCATGGCCCGCACCACACCCGCCCCCCAGTACCGGTTCAAACGCACCAACGGCCGGCCCCTGCAGAGGGGGACCGGCCGTTGGCGAGTGGTGATTAGAACTTGTAGACGTCCGACTGCGGGTCGCCGTGGCAGCGCTTGTACTTCTTGCCGGAGCCGCAGGGGCAGGCGGCGTTGCGCGGTGTGCCGGCGTACTCCAGGGTGCCTTCCTCGACGGCGTCCTGGTGCATCGCGACCTCGTCGTCACCGTCGATCGTCGGCGCCGAGTACGTGAGCCGCTGCGGACGCGGCTCGTTGGTGAGGCCCTTGGCCCGCAGGCGCGGCGTGTCCCGCGGCCGCGGGGTGTCCTGCGGTCGCTCCTCGTCGTCCGCCCCGGCGAGCTCGGCAGCCGCCGGGCCGGAGCTGAGGATGTCCTGGATCCGGCGGCCCTGGAGGTTGTCCTCGTCCGCGAGCGCAGCCTCGCTCGCCAGCTCCATCTCGGCGCGCATCGCCTCGACGTCCACCTCGACGTTGAAGATGAAGCCGACCGACTCCTCCTTGATCGACTCCATCATCGAGGCGAACATGTCGTAGCCCTCGCGCTGGTACTCGACCAGAGGATCGCGCTGTGCCATCGCCCGCAGGCCGATGCCCTCACGCAGGTAGTCCATCTCGTACAGGTGCTCGCGCCACTTGCGGTCCAGCACGCTCAGTACGACGCGGCGCTCCAGCTCGCGCATCGCCTCCTCGCCGAGCAGTTCCTCACGACGGTCGTACGCCGCGGTCGCGTCCTCGAGGAAGCGCTCGATCAGGAAGTCCTGGGTCAGGCCCGCCTTCTCGCCGCCGGCCTCCTCGATCAGCTGCTCCTCGGTGAGCTCGGTCTGGTACAGCGTCTTCATCGCGGTGAACAGCGCGTCCAGGTCCCAGTCCTCGGCGAACCCGTCCGCGGTCGCGCCCTGCACGTATCCGGTGACGGTCTCCTCGAGCATGTCCTGCACCTGGTCGCGCAGGTCGGCGCCCTCGAGCACGCGGCGGCGCTCGTCGTACACGACGTGTCGCTGACGGTTCATCACGTCGTCGTACTTGAGGATGTTCTTCCGGGTCTCGAAGTTCTGCGCCTCGACCTGACCCTGCGCCGACGCGATCGCCTTCGTGACGACCTTGTTCTCCAGCGGCTGGCTGTCGTCGTTGTTCCGCGACATCGCCCAGTCGACCATCTCGCGCTTGAACAGCCGCATCAGGTCGTCCTCGAGCGACAGGTAGAACCGCGACTTGCCCGGGTCGCCCTGCCGGCCGGCGCGACCGCGCAGCTGGTTGTCGATCCGGCGGGACTCGTGCCGCTCGGTGCCGAGGACGTAGAGGCCGCCGAGCTCGCGGACCTCCTCCTGCTCCTCCTTCACCTGCTTCTCGAACCGCTCGAGCATCGCCGGGTACTCGGCCTCGTACTGCTCGATGTCCTCGGCCGGGTCGATGCCGCGCGCGCGCAGCTCCTTGTCGGCCAGGAACTCCGGGTTGCCGCCGAGGATGATGTCGGTACCACGACCGGCCATGTTGGTGGCCACCGTGACCGCGCCCTTGCGGCCGGCCTCGGCGACGATCGCCGCCTCCCGCGCGTGCTGCTTCGCGTTCAGCACCTCGTGCTTGATGTTCTCCTTGAGCAGCATCCGGGACAGCCGCTCGGACTTCTCCACCGAGGTCGTGCCGACCAGGATCGGCTGGCCGGTCGCGTGCACCTCGACGATGTCCTTGACCACCGCGTCGAACTTGGCGTCCTCGGTGCGGTAGATCAGGTCCCGCTCCTCGACCCGGATCATCGGCTTGTTGGTCGGGATCGGCACCACGCCGAGCTTGTAGACCTTGGAGAACTCGTTCGCCTCGGTCATCGCCGTACCGGTCATGCCGGCCAGCTTGGTGTAGAGGCGGAAGTAGTTCTGCAGCGTGATCGTCGCGAGGGTCTGGTACTCCTCCTTGATCTCGACGCCTTCCTTGGCCTCGATCGCCTGGTGCAGGCCCTCGTTGTAGCGGCGGCCGTGCAGCGTCCGGCCGGTGTGCTCGTCGACGATCAGGACCTCGCCGTCGTCGACCACCACGTAGTCCTTGTCCCGGTGGAACAGGTCCTTGGCCTTCAGCGCGTTGTTCAGGTAGCTGATCAGCGGGGTGTTGGCCGACTCGTACAGGTTGTCGATGCCGAGCCGGTCCTCGACCTTCTCGATCCCGCGCTCGAGGATCGCGACCGTGCGCTTCTTCTCGTCCACGTCGTAGTCGGCGACCCTGCGCTTGGTCTCGTCGATCTCGAGGTCGGTGATCCGCGGGTTCTTCCGCTTCAGCTCCGCCTCGTCGGCCAGCGTCCAGGCCTTCAGCGAGTTCGCGATCCGGGCCATCTCGACGTACCAGCGCTGGCTGTCCTCGGCCGGGCCGGAGATGATCAGCGGGGTCCGGGCCTCGTCGACCAGGATCGAGTCCACCTCGTCCACGATCGCGTAGTTGCGCTCGCGCTGGACGCAGTCCTCGATACTGCCCGCCATGTTGTCGCGCAGGTAGTCGAAGCCGAACTCGTTGTTGGTGCCGTAGGTGATGTCCTTGGCGTAGGCGATCCGGCGCTCGGCCGGGGTCATCTCCGGCAGGATCACGCCGTAGTCGAGGCCGAGGAAGTGGTACACCCGGCCCATCCACTCGGCCTGGTACTTGGCCAGGTAGTCGTTCACCGTGACCACGTGCACGCCCTTGCCGGACAGCGCGTTCAGGTACGTCGGGAGCGTGCCGACCAGGGTCTTGCCCTCACCGGTCTTCATCTCCGCGATGTTGCCCAGGTGCAGCGCGGCCCCACCCATGATCTGGACGTCGTAGTGCCGCTGGTGCAGCGTCCGCTTGGCGGCCTCCCGGACCACCGCGAAGGCCTCCGGGAGCAGCGCGTCCAGGGATTCCCCGTTCTCGTGACGCTCCTTGAACTCCGCGGTCTGCGCGCGCAGCTCCTCGTCGGTCATGTTGACGAAGTCGTCCTCGATGGAGTTGACCATCTTCGCGATGCCCTGCAACTGGCGGAGGATCTTGCCCTCGCCGATCCGCAGAACCTTGTCGACAACCTTCATGGTGGGGAGTTCACTCCTTGCTGCTGAAGCCTGGGTTGCGGCCGAACGCCGACAGGGCACGGCCGACCCACCGGGAAGGCGTGCGTCCCCCATCGTACGGGGCCGGGTGTGCCAAGCCACGCCGGCAGCGTGCCTCAAGCCCTACCTCACCCACGTCCGGGCGGGCCCGAAAGTTCCCAGGCGGTCCTCAGGAACCGCGCAGAGCGTCACTGAGCGCTGGCGACAGGTCACCGCCGCCGGCCACCCGGACCTGGTCCAGCCCGAGCCATCCGGCCAGCTGGACGAGCTCCGCGGCCAGTTCCTCGGCGGTCTCCACGGGCGCCTTCGGCTCCGCGTGCGCCGCCTGGACGAGCAGCACACCGCCGGGGCGGTCGGCCTTGAGATCGACCCGGGCGACCAGCCGGTCCCCGAGCAGGAAGGGCAGCACGTAGTAGCCGTGGATGCGTTTCTCCGCCGGGACGTAGATCTCGATCCGGTACCGGAAGTCGAAGAGGACCTCGGTCCGGGTGCGCTCGAACACCAGCGAGTCGAACGGGCTGACCAGAGCCCGCGTGTTCACCCGGCGCGGCAGCCGCGCGTCGCGATGCAGGTACGCCGGGCGTTTCCAGCCGTCGATCCGGACCGGGAGCAGCTCGCCGTCCTCGACCAGCTCGGAGATCGCCTGCTGCGTCGGCGCGGGCGCGGTCCGGAAGTAGTCCCGCAGGCACTGCGCGGTAGCCACCCCGTGGGCCCGGGCCGCGATCGACACCAGCCCGCGGTGCGCCTCGTCGAGCGTCGGGGTCGGCGTCTCGACGACCGCGCTGGGCAGCACCCTTTCCGGTACGTCGTACAGCCGCTCGAACTGCTGGTTGCGGCGGGCGACCGTGATCTCGCCCGCGAAGAACAGGAACTCGAGGGCGCGCTTGACGTCGGACCAGTTCCAGCCCCAGTTGTCCCTGGCCCGCTCGACGTCGTCGTCGATCTCGCGGGCGGTCAGCGGACCGTGGTTGCGGACGTCGGAGAGCACCTGCTTGAGCAGGTCCGGCCGCTCCTTCGCGATCGACCGCGGCCCGCCCCACGCCTCGGTCGTTGCCCGGGCCATCCGCCAGCGCATCAACGGGTGCGTCTCGACCGGGATCAGCGACGCCTCGTGAGCCCAGTACTCCACCAGACGGCGCGGGGCCTTCCCGGACGCCCGGTCCAGCAGCTCACGCGGGTACGGACCGAGGCGGGAGTAGAGCGGCAGGTACTGCGTTCTGCTCAGCACGTTGACCGAATCGATCTGGATCAGCCCGATGCGACCCAGCACCCGGGTCAGGGCCCGCATGTCGGGGACGCCCTTGGGCCGCGGGTCCGTGAAGCCCTGCGCCGCAAGCGCCACCCGCCGCGCCTGAGCCGTCGACAGCACCTCTGTAGTCACGCCTCGAATTCTGCCTGGCCCCACCGACAAGAACCGTGGGTCATAACTCGGGAGTTACCGAAAGTGGGAGGTGCGCTACGGATGGTGTTCGGGAGAGCCTGCGAGGGAGGCCGTCCGCCCGTGCGGCCCCTACCACCCTGGAGTGAGGCATGACAGGAAACAAGCATGTGGTCCGCGCTGCCCTCGCGGCCGGCGTACTGACCGCGGCGTCCCTCGGTGCGGTGGCCGTAGCAGGCTCCGCATCGGCCGCGCAGTCGCCCGACGGACCCAAGACCCGGATCGTCGGCGGAACCATCGCCCACACCGCCGACACCCCCTGGGCCATCCAGCTCTCGAACAGCGGCTCTCCCGACCCGACCCTCGAGTGGTGCGGCTCGACCCTGGTGGCGGCGAACAAGATCGTCACCGCGGCCCACTGCGCCCAGGAGGCCGCGTCCACCTACACCGCCATCCAAGGTCGCGACGACCTGGCCGACAAGTCCACCGGCAAGGAATCGAAGATCACCAGCATCTGGGTGGACCCGGAGTACGGCAAGTCGCCGGCGCACGACGTCGCCGTGATGACGCTGGCGACGCCGTTCGAGGGTGTCGACACGCTGGCGCTCGAGACCGACAAGGCGGCCGACGCGGCCGGAGCGGCCTCGATCGTCTACGGCTGGGGCGAGACCGAGGGCACCGGCCCGGCGGACACCTTCCAGAAGGTCGACGTACCGGTGCTCGGCGACGCGTACTGCGGGAAGGCGTACGCGAGCGAGGGCTACACCGCCGACGGCGAGATCTGCGCCGGCTACGAGGAAGGCGGCAAGGACTCCTGCCAGGGCGACTCCGGTGGCCCGCTGGTCCTGAACGGCCGCCTGTTCGGCGTCGTGTCGTGGGGCGTCGGCTGCGCGGACGCCGGCAAGCCGGGCGTGTACGCCGAGGTCGCGACGTACGCCGCCGAACTGCAGCAGCAGATCGACAGCTGACGTACCGCGGGACAGCGAAGGGGCCGGGCGAGTTGCCCGGCCCCTTCGTCGTGCACCTCCTGAGGTCTCAGACGGCCAGCCGGATCACGCCGTAGTCGTAGCCGCGACGGCGGTACACGACGCTGGGCTGGTTCTCGTCGGCATCGACGAACAGGTAGAAGTCGTGCCCGACCAGTTCGAGCTCGTAGAGCGCCTGGTCCAGGGTCATCGGCTTGGCGGTGTGGGTCTTCTCGCGCATCACCAGCGGTCCGTCGCCGGTGACCAGGAGAGATCCGTACTTGTGCGTCGCCACCTCGTCCTCGGCGACTGGTTCCTCCACTACAGGTGCGGTGCCGTTCACCGGCTGCTTCGCGTTCACGTGCCGCAAGCCTTCCGGCGCACGCTCACCACGGTGCACCCGACGCCGGTCGGCCGCCTTGCGGACCTGGGACCGGAGCCGGTCCAGGCAGACGTCGAACGCCGCCTGCTTGGTCTCCCCGCACGCCTCTGCGCGGACCACCGGACCCTTGGTGTACATGGTGAGCTCGACACGCATCGCCCGATCGTGCTGTCGCGGGTTCTTTTCCTGGCTGACTTCCACTTCGCACCGCAGTACCCGGTGATCGACCTTCTCGATCCGTTCGAGTTTTTCCTCGACGTACTGCCGGAAGCGGTCACTGACCTCGCAGTGATGACCCTTGACAACGACGTCCACGGAAACCTCCATCGATCGGCGACTTCTTTTACGTGTTCGGACCCCCGTGCTCGTGGTGACGGTGCCCGAAACGAGAACACCCGCTGTCGAACCCGTCGGACCCGGTGGCGAGGAATCCGGCTGATCCGGTCCTCCACCACTCCACTGCCCGACAAGCCCTAGCGGGTGTCATAAGCCAACGCTAGTCGGCTTCGGCGAAAACCGGTAGGGAAGTTCTCATGAACCAGACGTCCGGTGCCGGGCGGTCGCCGCGAGCAGCGCACAGCCGACGACCTGGATTCCCCCGGATTCCAAGGCGCGGCAGGCCTCGGTGAGCGTGGATCCGGTGGTGATCACGTCGTCGACCAGCAGGACCGGTTGATCGATCAGCGTTTCAGCCCAGCGCGAACGCAGCCCGAAGGCCCCGTCCAGGTTCGCGGTACGGCGTTCCGCGGACAGTCCGGCCTGGTCGTCGGGGCGTCCCACGACCCGCAGCGCGGCGGCCGGCCGGGCGTCGATTCCCTGTCTGCGCAGGGATCTGACGGCAGCCTTCGTAATCCGCCCGAGCGGATCGTGCCCGCGCTTGCGGACCGTTGCCCGCGGCGACGGCACCGGACAGATCCACGCCGCCCGCCGCTGGTCGAGGGCCGCCCGTACGACGGTCGCCAGCAGCTCGCCGAGTGGCCTGGCAAGGGCGTACCGCGCGTGCTCCTTGTGCGCGAGGATCAGGTTACGGAGCTCCCCGGCGTACGGCGCGGCGGCGGTCGGGGGCGCGAGACCGGGCGGACTCGGGTCGGGCCATGCACGGAACGGAGTCAGTTCGGTCAGTAGCCGACGGCAACCACCACAGAGAGTGACGCCAGGCTGCGTGCACCCCGCGCACCGCCCGCCCAGCACCAGGTCCACGAACCCGTCCCACCCGCGCACCACCTCACGGTCCACGACGCGCTCCGGCCCCCGCAACCGCGGGAGCCGGAGCCTGTGGACAAACGGGTCAGCCGGGGTAGGTGGGCTTGATGGTGGCCTCGCTGTCGTCGTCGTTCATGGACACCCACCCGAGGTCCTTGCTGAGCCAGTGGATGTGGCCGGCGTCGTCCTGGATCACCGGCAGCGTGTCCTTGTGCGTGTTCGACGCGACGTGTTCGGGGACGAAGCCCGGTGCCGAGCCGGGCAGCAGTTGCAGGCTGGACCCGTCGGTGCTGACCAGCCAGGGCTGTGGCGCGGCCTTGTCGGTCCCGATCACGATGATGCCCTGCTTGTCCCAGGCCGCGTCGGTGATGTTGGTCAGCTGCAGCCGCAGCGGCTGGAACTCCCCCAGCATCATCTGCTTGCCGCCGTTCGTTGTCTGGACGGTCGCCGTCTCGACATAGTTCTGCTTGGCAGCTGCACTGTGCATCACCAGGAGCGCCCGGACTCCGTCCGGCGCCATCCGCAGGGCTACCGGAGTGTCGCCCGCGAAGTCGATCGCGACCGGGCTGAGGCGCCCGTCGTCGTGGCGGACGCGCAGCCGCGGGTGGTCGCTGTCGGCCCTGTCCAGGATCCACAGATTGTCCTGGCCGTCGAAGCTCGGCGACAAGGTTTTCCCATCGACCGGGATCTCGGACGGCTTGCCGGGGTTGTCGGGCGGGTCCAGCTTCCCGTAGACGACACGGCGACCGTCGGCGGTGACGATCGCCCCGGCGTCACCGGCCAGCGTGACCGCGAACGACTGTGCCTTGTGGAGCGCCAACGGGCCCGAGTTCAGCGGCTGGGCGGAGATCTCCGACGCCCCGTCCAGTCCGACGATCCGCTGCGGCTTCTGCCCGAGCAGACCGTACAGCTTGGTCATTGCATCGGCTGTTGCCTGCGGGTCGTACGCGCTGAAGTTGCCGAACGGCAGGACCTCCGGCTCGTCCGGAAGCAGCGGTGCACCGCCGACGGTGATCTTGGCCCGGAGGTTGAGCTGGTTCAGCGTCCAGACGATCTGCGCCGCCAGCAGCCTCCGGTCCTGGTCCCTGAGCGAACCGGCGATGTCGTTCAGTGCCACGGTGGCCACGCCGAGGTCCACGGGGACCGACACCTGGACCTCGGTGCCGGGTGGCGCGATGGAGACCACGCCGTTGCCCAGCCGGCTCGTCGGGCCCTTCAGCAGCTCCTGGATGAGCTGCGTTGCGGCCTGGCCGGACGGGAGGTTCTGCGGCAGCCAGACCTGGTCGGGCACCAGCAGGTTCCTGGACTGGTTGAAGAAGTACAGGTCCCGGGGAGCGAGTTTCAGGTCGACCTGGTTGCTGCCCAGGAACGCGCCGGGAGGCGCTTTGGCGACGCGGAGCTGCCCGTCGACCTTCTTCAGCTTGAAGAAGAAGTCGGCCTTCTCGTTCGGGCCTGCCGGGGTCCACTCGCCGCGCGCGCCGATGGTGGCGATCTTCTGGGCGGTCAGCTGGATCCCGTCGCCCTTCCGGATCAATGACTCGGGAGTCTGGTCGTACACCACCGTCTGCGACTCCGGCTTCCATGCCCCCGCGGCCTCCGGAGTCATGTACTGCCGCGCCACGTCGTAGGCCTGGGAGTCCGACATGGCTTCCAGGAAGCCGCTGACGATCTGCATGTCACCGATGTTCGCCCGCGGTGGCTTGGCCTCGACGCCGACGCCGCCCAGGTCGGGCGCGAGGCCCTGCCGCTCGCCGTTGCGGATGGTGCCCTTGGTCGGCACGGTCGCGCAGCCGCCGAGCAGCGCCACGGCCAGCACGAACCCGACCAGTCTGCGTCTCACCGCTCCTCACCGCCGCTCAGCTTCTGGTAGGGCGCGCCGACATCGACGAGCTCCGTGACGACCCGGGTCGCGTCGGGCGGGCGCGGCGGCAGCGGCGAGCCGGTGAGCGCCACGTCCGGACGGCGCGGCAGCGTCAGCCGGAAGTACGCGCCGTCGCCCGGCGAGCCCCACGCGTCCAGGCGGCCGCCGTGCAGCCGGGCGTCCTCGAGCGCGATCGACAGGCCGAGGCCGGTGCCACCCGTGGTCCGGGCCCGGGCCGGGTCGGCCCGCCAGAACCGGCTGAACACCATCTCCGCCTCCTCGGGCCGGAACCCGACCCCGTGGTCGCGGACGGCCACCGCGGCGGCATCGTCGTCGTACGCCGTGCTGATCCGGATCGGCAGGCCCTCGCTGTGCTCGATCGCGTTGCCGATCAGGTTGCGCAGGATCCGCTCGATCCGGCGGGAGTCGACCTTCGCCCTGCACGGCCGCGGCATGTCCAGCTCGACCGGGCAGCCCTTGCGCTCCAGCAGGGTCTCGTGGTTCTCCAGGACCCGGTTGACGATGTCGCGCAGGTCGACGTCCTCCAGGTCCAGGGCGGCCGCTCCGGCGTCGAACCGGCTGATCTCCAGCAGGTCGGCGAGCAGTTCCTCGAACCGGTTGAGCTCGTTCTGCAGCAGCTCAACCGAGCGCCGGCTGATCGGGTCGAACTGGTCACGGGTCTCGTGCAGCAGGTCGGCGGCCATCCGGACCGTGGTCAGGGGCGTGCGCAGCTCGTGGGAGACGTCCGACACGAAGCGGCGCTGCAGCCGTGACAGCTCCTCCAGCCGGCGGATCTGCCGCTGCAGGTTGGAGGCCATCTTGTTGAACGACACGGCCAGGCGCGCCAGGTCATCGGTGCCGCGGACCTGCATCCGCTCCTCGAGCTTGCCGGCCGCCAGCCGCTCAGCGATCCGCCGTGCCATCCGCACCGGAGTCACGACCTGCCGGGTGACCAGCCAGGCCACAGCGCCGAGCAGGACGATCAGCAACAGACCTGCGGTGAACAGAGCCCGCTGTACGACGTCCAGCGTCTCCTGCTGCGCAGTGAGCGGGAACAGGAAGTAGATCGCGTACTTGTCGCCGGTGGAGTCGATCCGGATCTGCGAACCGATGACGAGCCCCGGGACGCTGGGGCTCTCCCGGTAGTTGATCAGTGTGTACGTGTCCCACAACTTGGAGCCGTCACTCACCACAGAGGAGGCCAGCGGCTGCGGGATCGAGTTGCTGTCGACCAGTCCCGTGTAGCGGATCGCGTTGGACGCCGCTTGGTCGGTCGGCACCAGCAGGACGTCGTACAGGCCCGGGCGGTTGGAGCCGAGGACCAGCTTGGACAGCTCCTGGTTGACGGTGTTGCGGTTGGCGGCGTCGATCGTCACGGACAGCTGCTGGAGCTGCGCGCGGACCTCGGCCTGCGCGCTCTGCCGCCGGGACTCCAGGACACCGTCGGTGACCTGGCTCATCATCACCCAGCCGACCAGGATCAGGACCAGCGTCGACATCAACAGGGTGCCGGTGACGATCCGGGCCTGGATGGACCGCCGCCAGATGTCCGGCCAGTGCTTGGGGTGGGTCCGCCACAGCGGCTGCGGCTGGGCAGACCAGTCCACCGCGGCGACGGTCAGTTCCAGTTCCGTCCCGCGGGACTCGGGCGCCTCCTGCTCGGGCGGTGCCGTCGGCTGCGCGCCCTGGTGGTCGGCGATCTGTCCGGTGTGTACCTCGGTGCCGGGGTCCACACCGGAGTCGTCGGCGGCAGCCTGCGACTCTTGGCCGCGTCCGTACTCGATCAGTCCGCACCCGCCTTGTATCCGACACCGCGGACCGTGACCACGATCTCCGGGTGCTCAGGGTCCTTCTCGATCTTGGAGCGCAGTCGCTGGACGTGCACGTTCACCAGCCGGGTGTCGGCGGCGTGCCGGTAGCCCCAGACCTGCTCCAGCAGCACCTCGCGGGTGAACACCTGCCAGGGCTTCGACGCCAGGCAGACCAGCAGGTCGAACTCCAGCGGCGTCAGCTGGATCGTCTCGCCGGCCCGCTTCACCGAGTGGCCGGCGACGTCGATGGTGAGGTCGCCGATGGTCAGCGACTCCGGACCGGGCTCGTCCATCCGGCGCAGCCGGGCCCGGATCCGGGCCACCAGCTCCTTCGGCTTGAACGGCTTGACCACGTAGTCGTCGGCGCCCGACTCCAGCCCGAGCACCACGTCGACGGTGTCGCTCTTGGCGGTCAGCATCACGATCGGCACGCCGGACTCGGCCCGGATCGCCCGGCAGACGTCGATCCCGTCCATCCCGGGCAGCATCAGGTCGAGCAGCAGCAGATCCGGCTTGAACTCCCGGAACGCCGGTACCGCCTTGTCACCGGTTGCGACCAGATACGTGTCGTAGCCCTCGTTGCGCAGCACGATGCTGAGCATCTCCCACAACGCTGTGTCGTCGTCGACGATGAGGATGCGGCCCCGCATCGTCCGGTTACCGTCTGCCACGCCCTTAGCTCCTTGCCGTCCGCTGCCGACCGATTCGACTGCTCGGGGTGCGCCCGGCGGGTACCAGGCCGTACGCACTACGGATAGTGTCCCATTCCCGCGGTACTGCACACGCCGGATCGCCGTATGACCCCGAGTTGGGCTGTGATCATCCGGGATCATGGTGCACCGCGGGGGTTCACCACAACTCACGTGCCCACTGGTACGACGGTTCACCGGGACATTCATCGGGAGAGGAGGTACGCAGTGGCCGACCAGAGTATGCGCCTGCACGACGACGTGGCGACCGAGCCGCTGCGGCCGTGGCTGCCGGCGGATCTGCTCGACAACGCCGCCCGGACCATCTCCGACAACAAGACCATCATGCTGGGCCTGCCGGTGCTGGCCGGGATCGCCCTGGTCGCGGTGCAGGCCGTTCTGACCGAGGTCGCCGTACCTGGTGGGCTCGGTGGGTTCTTCGGGGCGGAGGATCCGTTCGGGCAGGCGGGTGCGGCTCTTTTGCTCACGTACGGCGTACAGGTGGTGCTGTTCTCGGTGGTGTCGAGCATGCTGGCCGGCATCATCGCGCTGGCCGCGGTGCGGAGTCAGCTCGCCCACCGGGCCGGTCCGCGCGAGCTGATGCGGCTGGTGCGACCTGCGCTCCCCGCACTCGCCGCCGTCGGTCTGGTGCAGTCCCTGTCGTTCATGCTGCTGATCGGCGGCTGGGGGCTCGCAGTGCTCGGCATCGGCGCCGGAGCGGATGCCGCGGTCTCCTCCGAGGCGGCCGGGGCTGCTGCGCTGGCGATGATGTTCGTCGGCGGCGTCCTGGTGCTGATCTTCGGCGTCCGCCTGGTGCTCGCGGGGACCGTGGTGCTGATGGAGGGCCGGCACGCGCCGGACATCGGCCTCTACATTCCGGTCCGAGTGGGCGTCTGGGGTGCGCTGCGGCGGTCCTGGCAGCTCGTGAAGGGCAAGTTCTGGCGGGTGTTCGGGATCCTGCTGTTCGGCGGGCTGGTGGTGAACATCATCGGTTACGCGCTGCAGTTCGGGGTCAGCGCGCTGATCCTCACCGTCGGCTCGTGGGCCGATCTGAGTGACAGCACCGGGGCCGTGGTGGTGACGATCGCGCTGGCCGTGGCAGCGGGGATCGCGACGCTGATGACGCTGATCGCGAGCCTGGCGTTCATGTCCGCCGTACAGGCCCTGATCTACCTCGACCTCCGGGTCCGGCGGGAAGGTCTCGACCTGTGGATGCGGCCGGCCCTGCGGTTCGAGGAGACGGTGTGAGCTTCTTCCCGCTGGAGCCGCCGGTCGACATCGACCGGGACCAGGCTGCCCAGGAGGCGGCCAAGGAGCTGTCCAAGTCCGCGTACCGGGACTCCGGCTCGCTGATCGAGAGGGCCATCCGCAAGGTGGTGGACTGGATCGGAGACCTGCTGGACAGCCTCACCGGCTCGTCGCCCAACGGCCACGCCGGTCTGACCATGCTGATCGGTCTGCTGGTCCTTGTGGTGGTCGTGGTGCTCTGGCGGTCCGGCGTACTACGGACCAGCCGGAGGACGAAGACCCAGGCTGTTTTCGACACTACACGGCCGCAGAGCGCCGCGGAGTACCGCGCACTCGCGGAGCGGGAGGCCGCGTCGGGTGACTTCGCGTTGGCGATCCGCAGCCGTTTCCGGGCGTGCGTAGCGGAGCTGACCGAGCGGACCGTGCTGGACGAACGGGCCGGACGTACGGCGTACGAAGTGGTCGCTGATGCGTCGCGAGCAGCGCCCATACTGCGTGACCCGCTGCAGCCGGCCGCATTGGTGTTCACGGAGGTTGTCTATGGCAACCGCCCGGGAACACCGGAGCGGTACGCCGTTGTGGTGGCTGCTGACGACGCTGCGCGAACTGCGCGGGTGGCTGCATGAGCACGCCGGTCGGGCGGAGTGTTGGCGAGAGCTGGCGTGCGTTGCGGGTACCGCTGCTCGTCACTGGATTCATTGTGCTGGCCGCGATCGTTGTCCTGATCGCTACGTCCGCACGGACGTCAGGACAGTTCAGCCCGGACTCCACCGAGTCGACCGGGGCACGGGCGCTGGCAGCGTTGCTGGAGGACCACAACGTCGACGTACACGGCACGGAGTCGCTCAACGACGCCGTACAGGCAGGAGGCGGCAGTGCGCTCCTCATCGGGCCAGGTGGCTCGCTGGACGACGGAGACTGGCGGCGGATCGCGCAGGCGCAGTGGAGCCACGTCATCCTGATCCGGCCCGGCAGACGCGCTCTGGAGGCCCTGGCGCCTGGTGTGCGGCCCACGGGCACCTCGTTGGCCAGCCGCAGCCGTCAGCCCGGCTGTGAGCTTCCAGCTGCGGTCAAGGCGGGCACGGTCACCGTCAACGGACCGACGTACTCCGCTCCCGAGGGAGCGACCACCTGTTACGGCGACGGCGTCAACAACACCGTGGTCCGGCTGGAGGTCGGCAACCGGCTCGTTGACGTGATCGGTACGCCGGGGTCGTTCATGAACGCCCGCCTCGCTGAGGACGGCAACGCAGCGTTGGCGCTCAACCTGCTGGGCACGCACCGGGATCTGACCTGGTACCTGCCGCAGTGGGAGTCGGACTACCCCGACTCCAGTGGCGAGGGCAGCGCACAGCTGATTCCGCCTGATGTCCGCTACATCGCCTGGGCGCTGGCGTTCGCCGTACTGGTGGTAGCGATCTGGCGTGGGCGGCGGCTCGGCCCCGTGGTGGCAGAGCAGCTGCCGGTGATCGTGCACGCGGCCGAGACCACTGAGGGCAGGGCGCGGCTCTACCGACGCTCACGGGCCCGCGACCGCGCCGCGTCGGCATTGCGCGAGTCAGCGCTCGGCCAGCTGCAGGAGGCCCACGGAATCCCACGGCGGGCCGATCCGTCGGCTGTGGTCGCGACTGTCGCCGCACGGACCGGCCGGGACCCAGCCATGCTGTACGAGCTGCTCTACGGCCTGCCGCCGCTCACTGACGCCGCTCTGATGTCCTTGTCCCAGGAACTCGACGTACTGACGCAGGAGGTACGACACCCGTGACGACTACCGAGGTCACCGCGGACCAGGCCCGGCAGGCGCTGGTCGCGCTCCGGACCGAGATCGGCAAGGCGGTGGTCGGCCAGGACACTGCTGTGACCGCACTGGTGCTCGCGCTGCTCTGCCGCGGACACGTGCTGCTGGAAGGCGTCCCCGGTACGGCGAAGACGCTGATGGTCCGGGCACTGTCGACAGCTATGCGGCTGAACACCAAACGTGTGCAGTTCACCCCCGACCTAATGCCGGGTGATGTGACCGGGTCACTGGTGTACGACGCGAAGACGAGCGAGTTCGAGTTCCGGCCGGGACCTGTGTTCACGAACATCCTGCTGGCGGACGAGATCAACCGGACGCCGCCGAAGACACAGGCGGCGTTGCTGGAGGCAATGGAGGAGCGGCAGGTCACTGTGGACGGCGAGCCGCGCAAGCTGCCGGTGCCGTTCGTCGTGGCCGCTACCCAGAACCCGGTGGAGTACGAGGGCACGTACCCGCTGCCCGAGGCGCAGCTGGACCGGTTCCTGCTGAAGGTGACGCTGGACATCCCGCCGCGCGACGCGGAGATCGCCGTACTCGCCCGGCACGCGCAGGGCTTCGATCCGCGGGACCTGGAGGCAGCTGGGTTGCGCCCGGTGGCCGGCCCGGAGGACTTGCTGGCCGGACAGAACGCCGTACGCCGGGTTGCGGTCCGGGAGGACGTCCTGGCCTACGTCGTCGACCTGTGCCGCGCCACCCGCCAGTCGCCTTCGCTGCAACTGGGCGTGTCCCCACGTGGCGCCACGGCGTTGCTGGCGGTCTCCCGTGCGTGGGCATGGCTGTCCGGCCGCGACTACGTCATTCCGGACGATGTGAAGGCGATGGCGCGTCCTTGCCTTCGGCATCGAGTACAGGTGCGGCCGGAGGCTGAGCTGGAGGGTGTCAGCGCGGACGCGGTGCTGGAGAGCGTGCTCGCGACGGTGCCGGTGCCACGCTGATGGTCCTGACTGGCCGAGCCGGCATCCTGGCCGCAGCCGGAGTGGTGTTCGTCGCTCTGGTGATGCCGTCGTGGGCCGGTGTCGGTGTGGTCGTTGCTGCGGTGCTGGTGGTGTGTCTGGTCGACATACTGCTGGCGGGATCGCCGCGTCGGCTGCAGTTCAGCCGGGAAGGCGACAACGCCGTACGGCTCGGTGAGCAGGCCATGGTGAATCTCCTGATCACCAACCCGGGACGGCGAGTGCGCGGGCTGCTGCGGGACGCGTGGCCGCCTTCAGCCGGCGTACTGGATCCGCCGCACAAGCTGGATCTGCCGTCCGGCGAGCGGCGTCGGCTGACCACACACCTGGTCCCGACGCGCAGGGGTGACCGGCAAGCGTTCCGGGTGACCGTGCGATCCATTGGCCCGTTGGGGTTCGCCGGACGCCAGGGGTCGCATCAGGTCGCCTGGACGGTGCGGGCGCTGCCGCCGTTCAAGAGCCGGAAGCACCTGCCGTCGCGGCTGGCCCGGTTGCGGGAGCTTGACGGACGTACGGCGTTGCTGGTGCGGGGGCAGGGGACGGAGTTCGACTCGCTGCGCGACTACGTGCCCGGTGACGACGTACGGAGCATCGACTGGCGCGCGACGGCGCGGCGCGGGAACGTCGTACTGCGGACCTGGCGACCGGAGCGGGACCGGCAGGTCGTGATCGTGATCGACTCCGGACGGCTGTCCGCGGGGCGCGTCGGCGACGCGCCACGGCTCGACCATGCGATGGACGCGGCGCTGCTGCTGGCCGCCTTGGCCACACGGGCTGGGGACCGCGTGTCCTTGCTGGCCTGCGATTCCGCGGTGCGTGCCGACGTACGGCGTCCTGCTCCGGAGGACGTGCTGCCGTCCTTCGTGAACGCTCTGGCTAACGTCGAGGCCGAGCTCGTCCAGACCGACTTCCGCATCGTCGTGTCACAGGTGCTGGAACGGTTGCGGCAACGCTCCCTCGTCGTCCTCCTCACGGGCCTCGACCCAGCCGTGATCGAGGAGTCCCTGCTGCCCGTCATCGGCCCGCTGCTGCGACGGCACGTCGTACTGCTGGCGTCCGTGGCCGACCCGCGCCTGACCGAGCTCGAGGCCGCCCGCGGAGACCTCCTGGACGTGTACGGCGCTGCTTCGGCCGCACGCACGCGCCTGGACCGGGACCGCCTGACCGCCACCCTCACGCGAGCCGGCGCCACCGTCGTCGACGAACCCCCGGACCACATCGCGCCCGCACTCGCGGACACATATCTCGCGTTGAAGAAGGCTGGGCGTCTCTAGGCCAGTGCCGCCTCGAAGATGTCGCGGTTGGCGGTGGCGAAGGCGTGCTCACGGTGGGACCAGGCGATGCGCTCGGCAGCTTCCGGACAGGGTCTCTGCGTCCAGAAGTCGACGTTCTGGATCAGGCGGGACAGGACGGCCGGGATCAGGCCGGGACGATCTGTCGCGGGCAGGTCGTAGCCGTCGGCCAGGACGCGGACCTGGTGGGCCTGGCGGGCGGGGTCGTTGTGTTTGGACGCGATGCACCAGGTCCAGACGGCGTACCCGAGGTCTTCCAGGGGATCCCCCGGGGCGGCCAGGTCGAAGTCGATGAGGGCGGCCGGGAGATCGTCGGTGAAGACGAAGTTGGTCGGCGCGGGATCGTGGTGGCAGACGACCGGTTGGCCGGCGGTGAGCGCACTGTCGCGGGTGGCGTCGTGGAAGCGACGGAGCAGTGCGCCCGCGGCGGCGATCTGCTGGTCGGACCAGCGCTGGTACCTGGACGGCACCCAACCGTCCAGGTACGTGAGGATGTCGCGGCCGGTCTCGTCCTGACCCAGGTACTTCGGGGCGGCGGTGAAACCGCGCGCGTCCAGCAGGCGCAGGAGGTTCGCGGTGAACGCCGAGTTGTCCGAGCCGGGGCGGCGTACCGTGTCGGCGACACGAACCACCCCGGGCGTCAGACGGCCTCCGGCCAGCGGGTGCTCGGTCACGCCATCGTGGGACGGGCTTGGGCGAACGTCCAGCGGTGGCCCTCCAGGTCCTCGGCTTCGTAGCAACGGTATCCGTGCTGGTGGATGTCCGAGAGGATCTTCGCGCCGTTCTCCTGACTGTGCGCGAAATGGGCATCGAGATCGTCGACGTACACCCAGACGCTGTGGTCCAGCTGCACGGTGCGCTTCTCCGTGAGCTTGAAGAGCAGGATCGCGCGGGTGCCGACCTGCAGCTCGATCCAGGACGGGTCTGTTCCCTCGGCCGGGATCTTGTCCCACGAGTCGAGGCCGAAGACCGTGTGCAGCCAGCGAGCCGCGGCGGCGGGATCCTCGTAGTACAAGGCGATCGCGAGCCGGTCCAGCTCACGCGGTGTCCGTGACGCGTGATCGCGCCGTTCGACCCAGGCCGGGAGCCAGTGAATGACGTTCGGCCAGAAGTAGAAGGCCTTCTCGCCGCGGGGGACGAGCGACTGTACGACGGTCACGCGGGTGCCGCCGTCGTACGCCTCGAAGTCGATGCGGATCTCGGTGTCGTCGACCGAACTGCGATAGGCGAACAGCACACCCGGTGTCCAGTCGGTGATCTTGCCGAGCTCGAGGACGTCGTCGGGCGGGGCGTACACCTCGAGGATGCGACCGCCGACGCCAGGCTCGATCTGCATCGCGGTGGCGCGGGCGGCGTCGAAGAAGTTGATCGGTCCCCGCACCCACCACAGGTCGATCTCCTCGGTGAAGATCTCGAACGCAGTTGCCGGATCAACGGCAACCTCGACCGATGCGGTCGCGGACGGTTCAGTCATCGGACTTGCCCTTCTGCTCGACATGGCGTTTGAAGGAGCCCAGCTGGTCGCGCCAGTGCGCCTGGACCTGGTCGAGCCAGGCTTGCACGGCCACGACGGGCTCGGGGTTGAGGCGGAAGACGCGGACCCTGGCGTCGTCCGGGACGCGCTCGTCGGCGACCAGTCCGGCTTCGAGCAGGATCCGCAGGTGCCGGCTCATCGCGGGCGACGACGCCCCGGTCGCCGCGGCTAGCTGCCCGGCCCGCTGCGGTCCTTCGCCCAGCAGTTGCACAACCTGCCGACGCGTCGGATCAGCCAGCACCTCGAAGAACCGATCCACCTGATGTTCCGCCATACCGCAATAGTTCTATCACTTGTTAACTATTGTCAATGGGTGGAAGAACCTGAGGGCTGATTGGATTGCGGTATGAGTGAGAGAGATGTCGAGAAGGACTACTCGGTCAGCGAGTTCGCCGCCAAGCTGCGGCGGTTGGCGGACGCGCTGGAGGCGGGGAAGCCGTTCCGGATCCAGGTCGCCGGTGAGCGCTTCACGGTGCCGGCGGGCGCGCGGATCAGTGTCGAGCACGAACGCGGGGAGGACGAGGAAGAGGTCGAGTTCCAACTGACCTGGGCGCTGGCCGACGCCGATCAGGAACCTGAGCAGGACGCTGAGGTCTGACTGATGTGGTGACTGGAGACATGCAATAGCAGGTCTCCAGTCACTATTTCCTGTCCCGACCCACCAGGTCGGCTACGTGGCAGGAGACTTGGGGATCGGTGGTGGCGGGGAGGACTTGCAGGGGCTGGGTCGTGCAGGCTTCGGTGCCTTTGCCCGCGGCGACGAGTTGGCAGCGGGGGTGGAAGCGGCAGCCGGTGGGGATGCGGGTCGGGTCCGGAGGTTCGCCGGTCAGGACGATGCGGTTCGGGGACTCGGGGAGAACGCTCAGAAGGGCTTGCGTATAAGGGTGTTGCGGATCCTTCAGGACGTCCTCCGTGGGGCCCGACTCGACGATGCGGCCGAGGTACATGACCGCGACCCGGTCGGCGATGTTCCAGGCCAGGCCGAGATCGTGGGTGACGACGAGCGCGGACAGCCCGAGGTCGTCGCGGAGCCGGAGCAGGAGCGAGAGGATCTCGCCACGGACCGAGGCGTCGAGGGACGCGACGGGTTCGTCGGCGATCAGCACCTTGGGGTCGAGCGCCAGGGCGCCGGCGATGACGACGCGTTGACGCTGGCCACCACTCAACTCGTGCGGAAAACGCTGGAAAAACCGTTCCGGCGGTCGCAGCCCGGCACGCGCGAGGGCGTCGGCTACCACCGCTTCCTCGTCGGGCAGACGGTGGATCCGGGGGCCTTCGGCAACCGCCTCGTAGACGGTATGGCGAGGATTCAGCGATCCCATCGGGTCTTGCAGCACGAGTTGGACCTCGCGGCGGAAGGCCCGCAGCGCGCGGCCGGAGTAGCTCAGCGATGTTCCGTCGTACGAGATCTGGCCGGACGTGGGACGTTCCAGCCCGAGGAGCGTGCGCGCGAGCGTGGTCTTGCCGCAGCCCGACTCGCCGACGAGGGCGACGATCTCGCCGGCCCCGACGGACAGGTTCACGCCGTCGACCGCCCGCGCCCGGCGTCCGCCACGGCCGGAGAACTCCACGTGCAGATCAGTTGCCTCTAGCAAGAGTCACTCCTCCCCTACCAGGACGCAGGCGGCGGCCCGGTCGGCACCGGACGCCCGCAGTTGTACGTCGGAAGTCGCACAGGACTCGAGTGCGACCGGGCAACGCGGGTGGAACGCACAACCACCCGGCAACTGTTGTGGATCCGGCGGATCGCCGGGCAGCCCGCGCGGGGCGAGGCGGGACGCGGGATCGCCGACGGTCGGGAAAGCGGCCGCCAGTGCTTGGCTGTACGGGTGCTGGAACTGCCCGGACGAAGGGCCGACCTCGACCAGCCGCCCGGCGTACATCACGGCCAGCCGATCGCACACGTCCGCGAGGACCGACAGGTCGTGCGAGATCATCAGCAACGAGATGCCGTGGTCCGCGATCAACCTGCGGATCAGCGTCAGGACCTGCGCCTGCACCATCAGGTCGAGCGCGGTCGTGGGCTCGTCGGCGATGATCAGCTGCGGCTCGCACGCCAGGGCCATGGCGATCATCACTCGTTGCCGTTGGCCACCACTCAGCTCGTGCGGGTAACTCCGGGCGCGCCACGCCGGCAACCCGACCTGCGCCAGCAGTTCTCGTACTCGCTTGGACGCGTCCGCGCCAGACGCCTGCCGATGGACGAGCAGAGGTTCCGCGATCTGATCGCCGATCCGCTGCACCGGGTTCAGCCCGTGTTGCGCGCCCTGGAACACGATCGACGCCGACGACCACCGGACAGCCCGCAGCCGGCCCCACTTCATCGCCAGCACGTCCTCGCCGTCCAGCATCACCCGCCCACCGACGACGGCGGAGCGCGGCAGCAGCCGCAGCAGCGCGAGCGCGACCGAGGACTTCCCCGATCCCGACTCCCCCGCCAGCCCGAGCGCCTCGCCGGCCGCCAGCTGCAGCGAAACTCCCCGTACGGCGGGCACGTCGGACGACTCGAGCCGGTACGTCACGGACAACTCGTCGAGCTCAAGCATGGGCACGCGTCCGCAGCCGGGGATTGAGCACAGTCTCCAAAGCCCTTCCACACAAGGTGAACGCCATCACCACCGTCACGATGCACAGACCGGGCACGAGGATGTACCACCAGGCGCCGGCGGTCGCCGCACCCCAGTCGTACGAACCGCGCAGCATCGTGCCCCACGAGGTCTTGTTCGCACTCACGCCGAGGAACGCCAGCGTCGACTCGGTGACGATCGCACTCGCGACCTCCAGCGTCGTACTTGCCAGCAGCAACGGTGCGACGTTCGGCAGCACGTGCCGCGTCGTGATGTGCCAATGGCCGGCGCCGAGCGCCAAGGAGCGTTCGATGTACGGGCGTGCCTCCACGGCTAACGTTTGCGCACGGATCAGGCGCGCCGTCGACGGCCAGGACGTCACGCCGATCGCAACAATGATCGTCGCGGTGGAACCGCCCAGGATCGCCGCCAGTACGAGCGCGGTGACCAGCGACGGGAGCACCAGGAACCAGTCGGTCACCCGCAGGATCACCGCACCGATCCAGCCCCGGAAATGCCCGGCCGCGATCCCGAGCACGGTCCCGATCACCATGCTGAGCAGTGCGGCGAGGAACCCGATCAGCAGCGAGGTCCGGGAGCCCCACCAGATCATCAGCAACACCGACCGGCCCGACTCGTCCGTCCCCAACGGATCGTCGAGACTCGGCGGCGCCATCTTCGCGCCGGTGCCGCTCACCACGTTCGTCACGCTGGAGTCGATGAAGAGCGGCGCCAGCAGTGCCAGGACAACGGCCACGGCGAGAATCACCAACCCGGCGACACCGGCCCGGTGCGTGCGGAAATCCGCCCAGAACCGTCCGATGGCGCGCCGACGGCGTACCCAGGTCACGTTGCTCATGCCGACCTCACTCGCGGATCCAGCAGGTGGTACACGACGTCCGCCAACGTGTTCATCAGGATCACCGACACCGTGATCAGCAGGAACGTGCCCTGCATCAACGTGAAGTCCGGCACCCGGATCGCTTCGTAGAACAGCTGCCCGAGCCCCGGCCAGCTGAAGATCGCCTCGACCGTCACGGCACCCCCGACCACGAACCCGATCCGCATGAACACCAGCGTCACGGTCGGCAGCAGCGCGTTCGGTACGGCGTGCTTGCGCCGTATGTCGTCGTCGCGCAAACCCTTCGCCCGCGCGGTCGTGATGTAGTCCTGCCCGACCTCGTCGATCACCGACGACCGCATCACCAGCAGGTACTGCGCGTAGACGACAGCGACCAGTGTCAGGCACGGCAGCACCATGTGCTGCGCGACATCCAGTACGCCGGCGAACCCGTCCGGCTTGTCGACGCTCGAGCTCCCGCGGGTCGGGAAGATCCCCGGAATGGGCCCGATTCCGGCCGCGAACACCATCAACAGCAGCAGCCCGAGCCAGAACGTCGGCACCGACCACAGCACCAGCGAGATGGCGGTCGACACCTTGTCGAACTTGCTGCCGGGCTTCCATCCGGCCCGTGCTCCTTGCCAGAGACCGAGGCTCACCGCCAGCACCAGCGCCGTACCGGTGAGCAGCAGCGTCGACCCGATCCGCTCGCCGATCAGGTCGAGGACGGGCCGCTTGTACTCGTACGACACCCCGAGGTCGAACCGCAGCGTCTGACCCACGAAGTGCAGGAACTGCTCGGGAATCGATTTGTCCAACCCGAGCCGCGCGCGCTCCAGGTCGAGCTGCTCCGGCGTCATGTTCCGGCCCTGCGCGAGCGCCCGGACCGGATCGCCCGGCAGCAACCGGAACAGGAAGAACGTCGCGACGATCACCATCGCGATGCTGAGCAACGCGCCACCCGCCTTGGTCGCCGCATAACGCAACAAACCATGACGGACAGGCGTCTGCTCCAGCTCCTCGACCGCGGTGGTCATGGAGCCTCCCGTCGCGGGAGGCGCGGCCATGACAGCGTCATTCGCGTTCGTCAGCCGCGCCGCTGCGGCGGCGCAGGACGAAGAAGCCGGCAAGGGCGAGTACGACGACCCCGGCCGCGATGCCCGCGATCACGCCGGTGCTCGATCCGCCTCCGTCGGCCGACGCGCCGTCCTCCGACACTGCCTCGAGCGTGTAGAACGGCCAGTACCCGGAACCGCCGTACAGCAGGCCCTTGTCCTCCGGGATCGGCGTGATGCCGGCGATCCGGTCCTTGCGGTAGCCCTCGAGATCGTTCGGGTAGTAGAGCGCGATCACCGGAGCGTCGGTGTAGAGCCTTTCCTCCATTTTCTTGATCGTTTCCGCGCGCTTTCCGCGGTCGAGTTCCTTCTGCTGCTCCAGGTACAGGCTCTCGTACGTCGGGTCGCAGTAGAACGACTCGGTGCCGCCGCCGTCACCGGACGCGGTCGGGCGCCGGCTGCACAGGTGCGTGCCGAGCACCTCCTCCGGGTCGGGGTTCACCGACCACCCGCTGATCGCGATGTCGAAGAGTGCCGTCGTACCGGTCTCCTCGGTGAACTTGCTGGAGTCGAGCCGCTTGGTGGTCAGCGTGATGCCGACCTCCTTGAACCAGCCGGTCAGGTACTCGGCGAGCTTGTCCTCGACCGGGGCGTCGGTGTGGATGCTGAACCGGAACTGCAGTTTCCGCGACCCGTCCGGCATCGCCCGGACGCCGTCAGCGCCCTTCTTGTACCCCGCGTCGTCGAGGATCTTGTTCGCCTTCGCGAGGTCGAACGTGACCTTCTCGGCGCCGCTCGCCTCCCAGAAGAAGTCCTTGTACAGCGGCGGAATGATCGACCCGTCGGCCGGTTTCGCCAGTCCGCCCTGGACCTCGTCGACCAGCTTCTGCTTGTCGATCGCGTAGTGCAGGGCGGTCCGCACCTTCGGGTCCTTCAGCGCCGGATGCCCGTCGCCGATCGGCTTGTTGTCGCTGGTCGTCGCACCGTGGTTGACCTGCAGGTACGTCGCCCGCCGACCCTGCGTGTTCCACTGGACGATGTTGTCGTCGCCCTTCAGCGACTCGAAGTCCGACGGGTTCAGCCGGCCGATCAGGTCGATGTCACCCTTCTTCAGGCCGACGATCGAAGCCGCGGGGTTGTCATAGAAGATGATCTGCAGCTCGTCGATCTTCGGCCGGCCGCGCCAGTAGTCGGGGTTCGCCTCCAGCCGGACGAACTGGTCCTTCTTGTGCTCCACCGCGACGTACGGTCCGCTGCCGACGGTCGGGTAGACCTCGGCGTCGTACTTGCCGATGTCCTTGACCTTCTCCCAGACGTGCTTGGGCATGATCGGCACCGGGTTGTCCAGCATCGACGCCTGCGGCGCCTTCAGCTTGATGGTCAGCTCCTGGCCGTTCGCGGTGACGCTCGCGAAGTTCTCCACCGCCGGCCCGTTGCCAGTCTTGGCGGCGTCGTCGGTCATCATCTTGTTGAACGTCCAGGCCGCGTCGTCGGCGGTGATCGGCTGCCCGTCCGACCACTTCGCCTGGCGGATCTTGAACGTCCAGGTCAGCCCGTCCGGCGACGTCGTCCAGGACTCGGCCAGATCCGGGCTGGGCTGCAGCGTCTTCGAGTCCGGCACCGTGAGGAAGCCGTAGATCATCCGCTGGATGGATCCCGTCACCAGCCGTACGGCGAGGAACGGGTTCATGGAGTCGACCGCCTGGGTGACCCCGATCTTGATGACCTTCTTCGGCGCCGGATCGGCCGCCATCGCCGTACCCGGCACCGCCGCCAGCACGCACAACGCCGCCAGCACCGCCAACAACTTCCTCATCGGGCCGCCCCACCTTCAGCTGGTGTTGGTGTTTGGGGAAGAACCCACACCAGCAACCACCCCGCTGTCAACAAGGTACGAAGCTTTGTCACACCGAAGTAACCTTCTTACCGGCCAGGCCCGGCAAATCCAGGGGACAGAACAAGCTCGCGACGGTAGCCTCACCACGTCATGGAGATGCCTGAGGTCACCCGTGCGATCGCGGCTGCGACGTCCATTGCCGGATCGCTCGGCCTGACTGCGAACGACGCGATCGTCCTCCACAACTCGAACAAGCTGGCGTTGCGGCTGACGCCGTGCGACGTTTTCGCCCGGGTCGCCCCGGTGGGGCAAGAGGTCGCACAGTTCGAGGTCGAGCTCGCACAACGCCTCGCCGAAGTCGGATCCCCGGTGGCCGCCTTGGAGCCTCGGGTGGATCCGCTTGTGTACACGCGCGACGGCTTCGCGGTGACGCTGTGGACCTACTACGAGCCCGCGGCACCTCACGTCTCACCAGTCGACTACGCCAATGCGCTGGAGCAGCTGCACGTCGGCATGCGCAAGGTCGAGATGGCGAGTCCACACTTCTCGGATCGAATCACCGAGGCGGAGAAGATCGTCGCCGACCCGAGCCTCTCCCCGGAGCTCCCCGACGCGGACCGCACGTTCCTCAGCAGCAGGCTACGAAGCGTACGTCGGGCGATCGACGAGCGTGGCGCCGAGGAGCAGCTGCTCCACGGCGAGCCGCATCCAGGCAACGTGCTCAGCACGACGTACGGCGCGTTGTTCATCGACCTCGAGACGTGCTGCCGTGGACCCGTCGAGTTGGATCTCGCCCACGTACCCGAGGCGGTCTGCGCGCAGTACCCAGGCGTCGACCAAGAACTGCTGGACGACTGCCGGCAACTCGTTCTTGCGATGGTCGCAGCGTGGCGCTGGGACGTCGGCGACCAATTCCCGAACGGGCGGCGCTGGGGAAACGACTTCCTCCGCGTCCTGCGCGAGGGCCCTCCCTGGCCAACCCTCGACACGATGGCCGGCCGACTGGACGGTCAGTAGAAACCCCACCCACCACTTCCTGTCTCCACCGACCGGGGACACCCATGGGCTTGACTACACGATCGTGTAGTAGTTTGCTTTTGTGTGTAGGGAGAGGAGTTGGGAATGGAGCGCCCGGCGGATGACTTGACGGCTCGGGCCCGGATTCGGGATGCGGCGATCCGGTTGTTCGGGGAGCGGGGGATCGAGGGAGCCTCGATCCGGGACATCGCGGCCGAGGCGGGGGTGTCGTCGGGGCTGGTGCGGCATCACTTCGGCTCGAAGGAGTCGTTGCGCGAGGCGTGTGACCGCTATGCGAAGGAGCGGATGCTCCAGATCGGCGCCGAGCTCACCCAGGACCACGACCTCAGCGGGCTCGATCCGCTGGCGCTGCACCCGGTCGCGTTCCCGCTGCAGCTCTACATCGTGCGTTCGATGATGGACGGTTCGGAGACCGCGACCGCGCTCTTCCTCGAGGGTGTCGACGCGGTCGAGGAGTGGACCACCAGCTACGGGATCAACCCCAAGGACCGGCGCGGGTACGCCGCCGCGCTGGCCGCGATCAAGCTCAGCGTGTTCGTGTTCCGCGACCAGGTCTCGAAGGCGCTCGGCGAGGACATCACCACAGCGGCGGGTTACAACCGGATCGGCCAAGCCTTGATGGAGGTCTTCACGATCCCGCTGCTCACCCAGGAACAAGTCGACAACATGCGGAATCAGGAGAAGTGATCATGCCGGCTGCGATCAGCACGGAAGGTCTGGTCAAGTCGTTCGGACGGACCTATGCCCTGGACGGTCTCGACCTCGCGGTGCGAACCGGTGAGGTGCACGGGTTCCTCGGCCCGAACGGCGCGGGGAAGACCACCACCATTCGCATCCTGCTCGGAATGACCCGGGCGGACGAGGGTACGGCGCGGGTCCTGGACGGCGACCCGTGGTCAGACGCGACCGAGCTGCACCGGCGGCTCGCGTACGTGCCGGGTGACGTGACGCTGTGGCCGAACCTGTCCGGCGGCGAGGCGATCGACCTGCTCGGCCGGATGCGCGGCGGTGTGGACAAGAAGCGCAAGGCCGAGCTGCTCGAGCGTTTCGACCTCGATCCGCGGAAGAAGGCGCGCGCCTACTCGAAGGGCAACCGGCAGAAGGTCGCGCTGGTCGCCGCGTTCGCGTCCGATGTCGAACTGCTGCTGCTCGACGAGCCGACGAGTGGGCTGGATCCGTTGATGGAGGAGGTCTTCCGCGAGGTCGTGCAGGAGATCAGCGACCGCGAAGGCCGGACCGTGTTGCTGTCCAGCCACATCCTGTCCGAGGTCGAGGCGCTGTGTGATCGCGTCACGATCATCCGGGCCGGCCGCGCCGTCGAGAGCGGCACGCTGAACGAGCTGCGCCACCTCACCCGTACGTCGATCCAGGCCGAGCTGGTCGGCCCGATGGACGGTCTGGCGCAGCTGAACGGCGTCCACGATCTGCAGGTCGACGACGGCCGCGTCCGCTTCGACGTCGACACGGACGAGATCAACCCGGTACTGCGGCGTTTGACCGAGATCGGCGTACGGAGTCTCGTCAGCCAGCCGCCGTCGCTGGAGGAACTGTTCCTGCGGCTGTACGAACCCGAGGCCGTGAAATGAAGTCGCTGGCGGGTACCGGCGGCCTGATCCGGCTGATCCTGCGCCGCGACCGCGTCGTACTGCCGCTGTGGATCGTACTGCTCGTGGCGATCTCGGTGAGCTACGTGCAGGAGTACGGCGACCTGTTCCCGACACCGGAGTCGCGGGTCAAGTACGCGGGCAACGCCGGCTTCATCACCCTGTACGGCGAACTTTCCGGGCCGAGCCTTGGCGAGTTCGTCACCTGGCGACTCGGCTTCGTGCCGGTGATGATCGGTCTGATCAGCCTGCTCACGGTCATCCGGCACACCCGCGTCGAGGAGGAGTCCGGGCGGCGTGAGTTGCTTGGGGCAACTGTCGTCGGGCGGCATGCGCAGCTCGCGGCAGCCCTCACCACGGTCCTCGGTGCGAACCTCGTGCTCGCCGTACTGCTTGCCCTCGGCATGCACAGTCAGGACCTGCCACTGTCCGGGTCGGTTGCCATCGGCCTCGTCTATGCGGGCACCGGGTGGTTCTTCGCGGCGGTTGGTGCGGTCGCGGCGCAGTTGACTGCGAGCGCTGGTACTGCGCGTGGGATCGCGATCGGTGTGCTCGGAGGGGCTTATGTACTGCGGGCCGCTGGGGACACCAGCGCGCATACGGATGGCCCGCTCGCGTGGTTGTCCTACGTGTCGCCGATCGGTTGGGCGCAGCGGATCCACCCATATGCCCAGAACCGCTGGTGGTTGGCGGTCGTCCTACTGGCGGTCACCGTTCTGCTGGTGGCTGTTGCGGTGAGTCTCGCTGTGCGGCGGGATGTGGGGGCCGGGATTCTGGCGGATCGGCTCGGTCCTGCGGATGGCACGCTCGGGTCGCCGCTCGGGTTGGCGTGGCGTCTGCACCGTGGACTGCTCGCCGCGTGGACGGTCGGATTCGCCTTGCTGGGCTTGCTTTTCGGCGGGGTCGCCGAGGGCGTCGGCGACATGATGCGCGACGACCCGGGCATCCAGGAGATGTTCCAGCGGCTGGGCGGCGCGGCCGGGTTGATCGACTCGTTCCTGGCCGGCGTGATGACGCTCGTCGGCCTGATCGCCTCGGCGTACGCCGTCCAGGCGACGTTGCGGATGCGGGTCGAGGAGAGCAGCGGGCGCGTCGAGCCGGTCCTGGCGACTGCGACCAGTCGCTGGCAATGGGCCGCGAGCCATCTTGTGTTCAGCCTGCTGGGTCCGGCTGTCGCGCTGCTCGCCGCCGGCGTGGCCGAAGGGCTTGCGTACGGCGTGGCGGTCGGTGATGTGGGTGGACAGTTGCCGCGACTGATCGGTGCGGCGCTCGCGCAGTTGCCGGCCGTCTGGGTACTGGCCGCGATCGCGGTCGCGATCATCGGGTTCTTCCCGCAGGCCTCGATGGCGTCCTGGGCCGGACCGACGGTGTGCATCCTGATCGGCCTGGTGAGCGCCGGCGTCAGCACCGCCGACTGGATCCGCGACATCTCGCCGTTCACCCATCTTCCGTCACTACCGGGCGGCTCGGTGTCGGCCGGTCCGTTCCTCGTCCTGCTCGCGATCGCGCTCCTCGTCGGCGTCGCCGGCCTGGTCGGGCTTCGTCGACGGGATCTGCCGGCGTAGCGTGTCGAGAGTCGGCGGCCGGCTCCGACGTACCCGATATGAGACGAGCCATTGCCGACACAACTGCCCTTCCGCCGGTCGTCGACCGGGAGACGTTCGACGCGGGACTCCAGGCACTGAGGGCCCGCGAGAAGGCACACACCCGCGAGGGCGATGCGATCGCCGCGGAACGCAGGCGGCTGCCGATGGTCGAGGTCGATGCGAGCGTCACGGTGACCGGTCCGGACGGGCCGGTCACCCTGCTCGACGCGTTCGACGGCCGTAAGCAGCTGCTCGCGTACTACTACATGTGGCACACAGGTCACCCAGCCGCGGAGCAGTGCCAGGGGTGCACGTGGTGCACCGGGCAGGTCCAGGAGATCTCGTACCTGCACTCACGGGACATCACCTTCGCAGTCTTCTGCCAAGGCCCGTACGCCGAGAGCCGTGCGTACCGCGACTTCATGGGCTGGACCATGCCGTGGTACTCCGCTCTCGGCTCGCTGGACCAACTGCTGACCGGACGCAACATCGGACAGATGTACCTCATCTCGTACGTGCGCCAGGCCGACCGCGTCTACGAGACGTACTGGACGACCATGCGTGGCGTCGAGGTGATGGACAACAACTACGCGCTGATGGACCTGACGGTCTACGGGCGGCAGGAGCCGTACGAAGACTCTCCGGACGGCTGGCCGCAGCAGTGGGCCACCGAGGAGCCCAAGCTCCCGAAGACCATCCACGGCCGTCCGATCGCCCAGTGGTCGCGGATCGAGGCCGGCCGCGACGACGATCTCAGCGGCGGGCGTTCCGGGACCAGCTGAAGCAGTAGACGCCGAAGGCTGCGATGCCGGCCGCCAGTACGGTCAGCAGGACCGGGCCGGACGGTTGGTCCTTGATCGTGTGCAGCGCCGTGTCGAGACCGCCGGCCTTCTGCGGGTCGTAGTCGATCGCCGCCCAGCCGAACAGCACACCGACCACGACGAACGCGATCCCCTTCGCGAAGTACCCGATCCGGCCCAGCAGGACGGTCACCTCCGAGACACCGCCGACCAGGTCCTCGGTGAACTTCTTCGTAATCGCCTTGTACCCCTGATAGCAGCCGATCCCGATGATCGCGACCCCGACGGCGACGATCAGGACCCGGCCCCCGCCGTGCGCCATCAGCCGGGCGGAAACCGTACGCTCCTGGCCGCTGCTCGAACTGCCGGAGCCGACAGCGACCTTCACCGCGCTCACACCGAGCACGAGGTAGACGATCGCGCGGCCCACCGAGGACACCTTCTTGTGCAGGTCCAGATATCCCCACCCGAGCTCCAGAACCCGCCACACGACCAGTGCGAACAGTCCGATCGCGACGATCCACAACAGCACACCGCCCAGTGGTTTGCCGGCCAGCTCCCGCAGAGCGCCCTGCTGCGAGGCCTCCTGCGACGATTTGCCGAAGGCGAGTTGCAGGGCGATCCAGGCGACCAGCAGGTGTACGACGCCGTACGCGACCAGGCCGGTCGTGATCGCCATGCCATACGTCTTGCTGTAGCGGACTTCTTGGGCGTTGTTCACGCTCTGACCGGTGCCCAGTGCAGAAACGGTCGGGCAGAAACGGTCAGGTGGAGACGGGCGCGGTGGCCTCGCGGTCCGATTCGTCGATGTCGCCGTACTCGCCCTGGCGGTGAGCTCGACGGCCGAGGGTCCAGACGTAGGTGAAGAACGCCAGCTCGGCGAGGATGCCGATGGTGATGCGGACCGGGCCGGGCAGGAACGGTGTGACGAACGCTTCGATCAGCCCGGTGACGAGGAGGACCGCGGCGAGGCCGATCGCCATACCGACGGTGGCGCGGCCGGTCTGCGCGACGGACTGCATGCGGGTACGTGGCCCCGGTACGACCCAGGACCAGCCGAGACGCAGGCCGGCCGCGGTCGCGACGAACACCGTGGTCAGCTCGAGGAGACCGTGCGGGGTGATCAGGCTGAAGAACAGACCGCCCTTGTCGTGGCTGATCATCAGCCCAGCGCTGAGGCCGAGGTTGAGCGCGTTGTCCCAGAGGATGAAGACGGACGGAATCAGCAGGATGCCGAGTGCCAGTACGGCGGCACTGATCGTGGCGTTGTTGATCCAGACACGGAGTGCGAAGTCCTGTGCGGGGTTCTCCGAGTAGTACGACTCGAAGTCGTGCTCGACGAGCTGCTTGATCTGGTCCGGCGTACCGATCGAGTCCACCACCTCCGGGTGCGCCAGCACCCGCCACGCGGTCCAGGCCGCGACCAGGTAGAAGAGCAGACCGATGGTGACCCACCAGCGTCTGGACGCGTAGAGCGCGGCCGGGAAGCTGACCAGGAAGTACTTCGAGATGTCACGCCAGACGGGTGCCTGCGCACCTGTCACGGCACCTCGCGCGTCGGCGATCAGCCCGGACAGGCGACCGATCGACACCGGATCCGCTCCGGCTGCTCGCAGCGCGGCCAGGTGGGTGCCGACGCGCTGGTAGAGCACTACGAGCTCTTCGGCCTCCGCACCGGACAGGCGGCGCTGGCGACGGGTCAGGTAGGCCAGGCGGTCCCACTGCGGCTGGTGCACCGAGACAAACGCTTCTACGTCCACCGCCACACCTCCTCCACCCGACTGGTGGCAGACTAACCGGACCGAGTGTCTACCGTGTCTACAGGGGGAGGGGGCGGCGAAGTGTCTCAGCTGGTCACCGGCGAAGCGGTTGTCCTCCAGGTGCGGATCGCCCGGATGCCGACGCGGGCCCTGGCGTGTGCGATCGACATGGCGCTACAGGGCATCGTGCTGACCGTACTGCTCGCGTTGCTGGCCGGGTTCCTGTTCGGGAGCGAGTCCAGTGAGGCGTTGGCGGTGGCGCTGATCTTCATCGTCGTACTGCTCGTGGTGGTCGGCTATCGGGTCGTGATGGAGACGCTCACCCGGGGGCGGACGCTGGGCAAGATGGTGCTCGGGCTGAAGGTGGTGCGCGACGACGGCAGCTCGATCCGGTTCCGGCACGCGCTGGTGCGGACGCTGATGTGGTTCTTCGTCGACTTCGCGCCGTGGTTCGCGGCCTGCCCGGGAATCGTGGCGAGCCTGATGAACAAGCAGGGCAAGCGGATCGGGGACATGGTCGCCGGTACGGTCGTCATTCGCGAACGGCACCAGTCGATGGCGTCACCGCCGCTGTTCGTCCCCGGCCACCTGGTCCAGTGGGCGCAATCGCTCGAACTGTCCCGGCTGTCCGACGAACTCGCCAACGCGGCCCGCGACTACCTGTCCCGGTACGCCGAGCTCCTGCCCGGCGCACAACACGCCCTCGGCGAGGCACTGGCCGCCCGCGTAGCCGCGGTCATCGCCCCCGCACCGCCGACCCAGATCATCGCGCCCGCCTACCTCTCCGCCGTACTCGCCGAACGCCGCCGCCGCGAACTCAACCGCCTCTCCACTCAACGCCCCACCCCAACCGGCCCCTTCGCCCCCAACCCGTACGCCGCCCCAGCCGCCCCCGCTCCGTCGTACGCAGTACCCGCCGGCCCGTTCGCCCCGCCCAGCCCGTACGGCGTCCTCCCGCCACCCCCACCCACCGCGGGCCCGTTCGCCCCGCCCGCCCCACCGTCAGCAACCCGCCCCGCGACGGTGAACGCCCAAGGCTGGGCCGCCCCAGGCAGCAACGAGTCAGGTCGGTGGTCCTGAACGCAAGCAAAACCCCCTCCAAACGGCCATTTCCGACCGTTGGGAGGGGGTTTTGTCTGCGTAGCGGTCCGCTCAGTAGCGGTAAGCCTCAGCCTTGTACGGCCCCTCGACCGGAACGCCGAGGTACGCCGCCTGCTCCTTGGTCAGCTCGGTGAGCTTGACGCCGAGGGCGTCGAGGTGGAGCCGGGCGACCATCTCGTCGAGGTGCTTCGGCAGCACGTACACGTCGGTCGGGTACTCCGCGGTCCGCACGAACAGCTCGATCTGCGCCAGCACCTGGTTGGTGAACGAGTTCGACATCACGAACGACGGGTGCCCGGTGGCGTTGCCCAGGTTCAGCAGCCGGCCCTCGGACAGGACGATGATCGTGTGGCCGTCCGGGAACCGGAACTCGTCGACCTGCGGCTTGATGTTGACCCGCTCGACGCCCGGCGTCTTGTACAGCCCGGCCATGTCGATCTCGTTGTCGAAGTGGCCGATGTTGCCGACGATCGCCTGGTGCTTCATCGCGGCCATGTGGTCGGCGGTGATGACGTCCTTGTTGCCGGTGGTGGTGACGAAGATGTCGGCGATCCCGACCACGTCGTCCACCGTCGTCACCTGGTATCCGTCCATCGCCGCCTGCAGCGCGCAGATCGGGTCGATCTCGGTGACGATGACCCGGGCGCCCTGGCCACGCAGGGACTCGGCGCAGCCCTTGCCGACGTCGCCGTACCCGCAGACGACCGCGACCTTGCCGCCGATCAGTACGTCGGTGGCGCGGTTGATGCCGTCGATCAGCGAGTGCCGGCAGCCGTACTTGTTGTCGAACTTCGACTTGGTCACCGAGTCGTTGACGTTGATCGCCGGGAACAGCAGCGCGCCGGCCTTGTGCATCTCGTACAGCCGGTGCACGCCGGTGGTGGTCTCCTCGGTGACACCCTTGATGCCCTGGCCGATGGTCGTCCACAGCTGCGGGTCCTCCTGCAGCGTGCGGGTCAGCAGCTTCAGGACGACGCCGTACTCCTCGGAGTCAGCGGTCGACGGGTCCGGTACGGCGCCCGCCTTCTCGAACTCGGTGCCCTTGTGCACGAGCATCGTGGCGTCACCGCCGTCGTCGAGGATCATGTTCGGGCCGTCACCGCCCGGCCACTTCAGCGCCTGCTCGGTGCACCACCAGTACTCCTCCAGCGTCTCGCCCTTCCAGGCGAACACGGGCACGCCGGCGGGGTTCTCGGCGGAACCGTCCGGGCCGACGACGACCGCGGCGGCGGCGTGGTCCTGCGTGGAGAAGATGTTGCACGAGACCCAGCGCACCTCGGCACCGAGCGCGGTCAGCGTCTCGATCAGCACCGCGGTCTGGATCGTCATGTGCAGCGAGCCCATGATCCGCGCGCCGGCCAGCGGCTTGCTCTCGCCGTACTGCGCGCGCATCGCCATCAGGCCGGGCATCTCGTGCTCGGCCAGCCGGATCTCCTTGCGCCCGAACTCGGCCAGGCCGAGGTCCGCCACCTTGTAGTCGAAGGTCATGCCGCTCCCCTGAAGACAGTGATTGATTCGTGCTGAGCCTAGAGGGCCGAGCCACGCGGTTTGATCGCTCCAGGCGCATTTTTGACACCGAAATGTCAGGATTGATGCTATGCGCATCACCGAGGCCGCTCGCCAACTGGGTACCACTCCGCGCATGCTGCGCTACCGGGAGGCACTGGGGCTGCTCCCCCGTTCCCGTTCCGAACACACGGCGCAGCGCCAGTACGACGAACGCGACCTGGCCGCCGTCCAGCTCGCGCTCGACCTCGAACGCCGGTACGACGTGACGCCGGCCGCGCTCGCCTTCGCACTGAGAGCGCTCGCCGAACCGTCCGTGGCCGCGGACATCCGCAATCTCGGGTACCGCACCGGGCGTCTCACCGCCCCACCCACCCAGGCCCAGATCGACCGCGACCGCGCACTCAGATGGCTGGGTCGTTCCGGCGTACTGCCCCCGAAACCGCGTTAACTGCAGACCGTTGCGGATTTGCGAAGCCGCAGGGCGAACAGCAACGTCAAGACGATCCCCGCACCGATCACGAACACGGTGGTACGGATCCCCTCCGCGGCCGCCGTACGCAGCTCTTCACCGACGAGTCCAGATGTGTGCGCGTTTGCTACCAGCACCAGTACGGCGAGCCCCACCGACGCACCGATCCCCGAGCTGGTCGACACCAGGCCCGACGCGACCCCCTGCTTCCGGTCGGGCACCCCGGTGGCCGCGGCGATGAACATCATCGTGAACACCGCGCCGTCCCCGATACTCACCAGCACGAGGCCCGGGACGAGCACGACGTACGACCCATCGGCCGACAGGCCGAGCCCCAGGACCACCGCTCCGGCAGCTCCGACCGCCAGCGCAGTGAGCAACGTACGGCGCAACCCGAAACGAGTTACCGCCTGCCCGGCGATCGTCGACCCGGCCACGACCACTGCGGTGGGGAGCAGAAATCCCAAACCGGTCTGCAACGGGTCGTACCCACGCACGTCCTGGAAGTAGAGGGACAGGAAGTACAGCAGCGACCCGAACGTCGCCATGAACAGGAACGCGATCACCAGCGCCACGACAAGGACCCGGTTCCTCAGCAGGTTCGGTGGAACCAGTGGATCCGGACTGCGCCGTTCGATCCCGACGAAGGCCACCAGCAGGACAACTGCGATCACAGAGATCCCGACGAGGATGCTCCAGTCGAGCGCCGGACCTTGCACCAGCGCGAACACCAGCAAGGTGACCGCGCCGGTCGCCGTCAACGCCCCTGGCAGGTCGAACAACCGACGGACCTCCGGACGCCCGCCATCCAGCAGCGGCACAGCGAGGAGCAGCGCTACACCGACCAAAGGCAGGTTGACGAAGAACACCGCCTCCCAACCGAACATCCGGGTCAGTGCACCACCGAGCAGTACGCCGATCACCAGACCAGCCGCCCCTGACCCACCCCAGATGCCAAGTGCGCGGTTCCGGTCGCGGCCCTCCACGAACATGGTGTTGATGATCGCCAGCGTGCTCGGGAACACCAGTGCGCCACCGAGTCCCTGAACCGCCCGCGCGGTCAACTGCCAGGCCGGTCCGGTCGCCAGACCACCGGCCAGCGACGCAACGCCGTACAGCGCAAGGCCGGTCATCAGCATCCGCCTCCGCCCGAGCACATCGGCAGCGCGGCCGCCGAACAGCAGGAAGCCGCTCGAGGCGATCGCGTAGGCGCTGATCACCGACTGCAGAGTGTGCGCGGAGTATCTGAGCTCGCGCCCGATCTCCGGGAGTGCGACGACGACGATGTACTGATCCAGCGACACGATCAGCATCGCGAACGACAACAGCGCGAGCGCCGCGGACTTCCTCCGGTCCATGACTCCTCCTCAGGGATAATCCGAACTGTACGGAACAGTTCAGATGAACTCAACCGTTCAGTTCAGATATTTGCTAGACTCCTGGATCGTGGCGAAGTCAGCTCCGCGGGAGCTCACCGGTGACCGGGCGGCGCGCAAACGGGAGGCGATCATCCCGGCCGCGCGGGCCGCGTTCGTCCGGGACGGGTTCGACGCCTCGGTGGACTCGATCGCGGCCGAGGCAGGCGTGTCGAAGGTGACCGTCTACAACCACTACGGCACCAAGGAAACGCTGTTCACGGCCGTCATCGGCGACGCGCTCGAGGGTGCGCTGGCCGAGGTCATCGCCGGTACGGCGCAGCGCCTGGCGGAGCCCGACGACCTCCGCGCCGCGCTCAAGTGGACCGCGCGCGCCTGGGTCGCCAGCATGACCCAGCCCGACATGCTGGCGCTACGCCAGCTCGTCACCAGCGAGGTGCGGCGCTTCCCCGAGCTCGGCACCGCCTGGCGCGAGCACGGGCCGGACCGAGCCCGCCCCACTCTCGCGGCGGCCTTCGAGCGCCTGATCGCGGCCGGCCGTCTGACCATGCCCGACGTGGACACCGCGATCCTCCAGCTGTACGCACTGGTCCTCTACCCGCACCTGGTCCACAGCACGTACGGCGCCACCCTCGACGAGCACACCACCGGCAAACTCATCGACACCGGCGTCGAGATGTTCCTGCAGTACTACGCGTACCGCGACTAGTGCGAGGGGGCCTCGGGTACGGCGGGGCGCTCGTCGGGGACGTGGTTCTCGACGTAGACGTCGGGCTCGAGGTAGATGTGTTGGCTCATCGGCTCGGCCTCGCGGATGGCGCGTTCGGCCGCGTCGATGATCCCGGCGACGACGGCCGCGTCGGTGGTCGGCTCGACGCCGAGCTTCGCGGCGACCAGGACCTCCTCGGGACCGAGGTGCAGGGTCTTGATGTGGATCAGCCGCTGCACACCCGGGGTGTTCTCGATCGCGGCGACGATCTTCTGCTGCGCCTCGCGGGTCGCGGACTCGCCCAGCAGCAGCGACTTCATCTCGATCGCCAGGAAGATCGCCACGGCGACCAGCAGCGCACCGATCGCCATCGAACCCAGGCCGTCGAACACACCGTTGCCGGTGGCAAGCGTCAGCGCGACGCCGATCAGCGCCAGCACCAGACCGGTGAGCGCCGCGAAGTCCTCCAGCAGGATGACCGGCAGCTCGGGCGCCCGGGCGTTCCGGACGAACCGCACCCAGGGCACCTGCCCGCGCACCTTGTTCGCCTCGACGATCGCGGTCCGGAACGACAGGCTCTCCATCACGATCGCGACCACCAGCACCGCGACCGGAACCCACTTCCAGTTGTCGATGCCGTGCGGGTCGTGCACCTTGTGGTAGCCCTCGTACAGCGCGAACAGACCACCCACGCTGAACAGCACGATCGACACGATGAACGAGTAGACGTACCGCTCCCGGCCGAACCCGAACTGGTGCAGCTCGTCGGCCGCCCGCTTGGCCCGCTGACCGCCGACCAGCAGCAGCACCTGGTTGCCCGCGTCGGCGAGCGAGTGGATCGCCTCGGCCAGCATCGACGCCGACTGGGTCAGCGCCCAGGCGGCGAACTTGGTGACCGCGATCCCCGTGTTCGCCAGCAAAGCCGCGACAACGGCCTTGTTTCCGCCACCAGCCATGGTTGTTCAGGTCCTCCGTCGAGTGAAATCAGCGTGCGGACACGACGAACGCCGTGCCGGAACCACGCAGGGTACAGGGTCCTTCGGTTCCCGAGGCGAACGCCGACTGCCCTGCGGACAACTTCACAGCAGATTCTTTGCCGACAGCATCGACCGTCCCGTCGACGCAACAGACGATCCGCGGTCCGGCGCCGTCCAGCGTGCGCTCGCCGGACGCCAGATCGACACGGTGCACAGCAAAGTACTCACAACCTGTCTCGTACGTCGCGACGCCGTCGCCGACCGTGGTCGCGGTGAGCACCGGATCGACGAGCGGCGAGAAGTCCACCACCGAAGCCAGCTCGGGTACGTCGACGTGCTTGCTCGTCAGCCCACCGCGCAGCACGTTGTCCGAGTTCGCCATCACCTCGAAGCCGAGCCCCCGCAGGTACGCGTGCACGTTCCCGGCCGGCAGGTACACCGCGTCGAACCGCTGCAGCCGCACCCGGTTCAGCAGCAGGGCCGCGAGTACGCCGGGATCGTCCGGGAAATCCGCGCACAGCCGCGAGATCGTCTCGCGCTCCAACGCGAACGCGTCACCGGTGTAGGTGTCGATCGCGAACCCCAGCGCGGCGACCAGCGGACGGATCGCGTCCCGGTCCCGGCTCATGAAATCGGTGAACGCCTCGCGCAGCTTGCCGTTCCGCAGCAGGTCCGTCAGGTCGCCGAATCCGGCGGGTCCGAGGGCGTCCAGCAGCGCGACCGTGCTCTCCAGCGGCCGGAAACCGACCAGCGCGTCGAACGGCTCGAGCGCGATCAGGATCTCCGGCTTCGGCCAGGCGTCCTTGTAGTTCCGGTCCGCGGCGTCCCGGGGGATCCCGTCCGCCTCGTCGCGCGCGTAGCCGTCGATCGCCTGGTCCCGGGACGGATGCGCCTGGATCGACAACGGCTGCGCGGCCGCGAGCAGCTTCGCGAGGAACGGGAACCGGCCGTCGAACCGCTCGGCCGTCTCCGCGCCCAGCACCGCGGCCGGATCCGCGGACACCACGTCGTACAAGGTGTCGCCGTTCGGCAGCACCGACGGGGCGGACTCGTGTGCGCCCATCCACATCTCTGCTTGCGGCTCGCCGGTCGGCTGCACCCCGAGGAGCTCGGGGAGGGCGGTCGGCGAACCCCACGCGTAGTCGCGGATCGTGTTCTGGAGCGGGACTACCACGCCGGGTCCTCCGAGGGGTTGCGTGGCTCGACCGGGTCGTCCACGGTCGCCATGCCGTACCGGCCGAGGCCGATCCCGAGGTACGCCGCGGCGTACCGGCCCTGCTGGGTCAGAGCGGCGTACCGGGCGACGTCCGTGCCATTGGCCTGCCTGATCGTGTGCACGCGGACGTCGTGTGCCTCGGCCTTGTACTCCAGCTTGCGACGGGTGTCGGCGATGCCGGCCTCGTCGACACCGTCGTCCAGGATGATCAGCGCTGGGCGTAGCTCTTCCGGCTTGTCGAACGGGTCGGCGAACAGGTCCCGCGGCGGCTGGTTGAGCACTGGCAGGAGATGGCCTGCGTCAGCAGCCAGCGCCGGCCGTCCGCTGGCCAGCCGCAGCGCCTCGACGACACGGCGGGCAGCACGCGCAGCCAGGACAGAGCCACCCCAGACCAGCGGCAGCGCGTCCGCCAGCACCAGAGCGAGCTCCTTCGCCGGGTTGGACGACACGTCGTTGTTGGGCGAGCATTCGATCGCAACGTCGTCCAGCAACGCCGCAACGGACTTGTGGTCGACCTCCGGGCCCAGCTCCATCTGGTGCAGCGCCTGCAGTACGGCGACTGCGGCAGCCAACTGGTCGTCCGACTGGGACGGCAGCCGGATCGCATGCCGGAGACCGGCCGAGGCGATTGCCACGGGTGAGTCCTCCGGCGCAGCCACCATCAGCCCGCACCCACGCCGTACCGCTTCGCCCGCGGCGGACACTGCCTCCGTGTCCTCGGCAGCACCACCGAGGACTATCACCAGGTCCAGCGGACCGGCCCACCCGGGTAGCCCCGGTCCTGGCCAGGCGAGGAACGGAACCGGGCAGACCGGCTCCAGTACCGCCCGGACCAGCCGGGCGTCCCGACCGGCGGCGACCACGGCCCGCGGCCGGAAGCCGTCGGACTCCAGCTTGGTCAGCACGTCCTCGGACGCTTCGAGCTCGGCCCGGATCCGCGCACCGGCCATCGCCAGCCGGCGCAGCAGGTGGTCCGCCGCCTGGAGTGCGGCCGGGTCGTCCAGCCGGGTGTCGTCGAAGACGCTCATCAGCTCGGTGTCAGCTCTCTGTCGCGGTGGTTTCCCTGGTGTCCCGGGCCTCGTCGATCAGCAGCACCGGGATATCGTCACGCACCGGGTACGCCAGCCCGCAGGCGGCGTTGGTGCAGATCAGCTCGTTCGCCTCGTCGTCCACGCGGAACTCCGAGCGGCACTTCGGGCAGACCAGGATGCTCAGCAGGTCCGGGTCCAGATTGACTGCCATTCAGTTCTCCTCCACCGATGCGCCGGTGATCAGGGCCAGTACTTCGTCGCGGACGCGTTCCATCTCCGGCCGGTCCGCTGCCTCGACGTTCAGCCGCAGCAACGGCTCCGTGTTCGACGCACGGACGTTGAACCACCACTGTCCCGCCGACACGGTCAACCCGTCCAGATGGTCGACGGTCACGCCGTCGACGCCAGAATATGTGTCTTCGATCGCCGCGACGGTCGCCGCCGCGTCCTCGACCTTGTTGTTGATCTCACCGGACGCGACGTACCGCTCGTACTCGGCGAACAGCTCGCTGGCCGGCTTGTCCTGCTCACCCAGTGCGGCGAGGACGTGCAGTGCGGCCAGCATGCCGGTGTCGGCGCGCCAGAAGTCGCGGAAGTAGTAGTGCGCCGAGTGCTCTCCGCCGAACACCGCATCGGTCTCGGCCATCTTCTGCTTGATGTTGGAGTGGCCGACCCGCGTTCGCACCGCCGTACCGCCATGCTCGGCGATCAGCTCCGGCACAGCCTTGGAGGTGATCAGGTTGTGCAGGATGGTCGAGCCGGGGTGCTTGGCCAGCTCCCGGACCGCGACCGCACCGGTGATCGCGCTCGGCGAGATCGGGTCGCCCTTCTCGTCCACCACGAAGCAGCGGTCCGCGTCGCCGTCGAAGGCGAGGCCGAGGTCGGCGCCGGTCTCGCGGACCTTGGCCTGCAGGTCGACCAGGTTCTTCGGGTCGAGCGGGTTGGCCTCGTGGTTCGGGAAGCTGCCGTCGAGCTCGAAGTACAGCGGGACGATCGTCACCGGCCCCTCGGCGAACACCGCCGGGACGGTGTGGCCGCCCATACCGTTGCCGGCGTCGACGACCACTGTGAGCGGGCGGATGCCGCTGAGGTCCACCAGATTGTGCAGGTGGTCGGCGTACGCCGTCAGCAGGTCCTTGTGCGTGATGTGACCGCTGGTGGACCCGGCCGACGGCCCCTCGGTCAGGGCCTTCGCGACCAGGTCGGCGATGTCGCGCAGCCCCGAGTCGGCGCCCACCGGAGCAGCGCCCGCGCGGCACATCTTGATGCCGTTGTACTGCGCCGGGTTGTGGCTGGCGGTGAACATCGCGCCGGGCAGGTCGAGCCGCCCGGACGCGAAGTACAACTGGTCGGTGGAGGCCAGGCCGATGTCGATCACGTCCGCGCCGGTGCTGGCCACGCCCTCGGCGAACGCGGCTGCCAGCGCCGGGCTGGACGGCCGCATGTCGTACCCGACGACGACCGCGCCGGGCCCGCCGAGCACGTCCAGGACCTCGACGAACGCAGCCCCCGTCGCCCGGGCCACCGACTCGTCCAACTGGTCCGGCACAACCCCCCGGACGTCATAAGCCTTGAAGATCCCCGCAACATCAACCATGCACGGACCCTATCCGGCCCATCGGAAAAGCCGAATCTCAGCCTCGATCCGGCGGCTCCAGGCAACAACTGGGCATCGTTGTCAGCAGGCGTCCTGACGTTGCCCCTCTGGTTTCGTATGTTCGGTCCTTGGTCACCGAGCGGCGTGGCCTGGCGGCTGGGGGGTGGCCAATGACGTTCTTGCGGCAGGCTCTGCGCTACCGCAGGTCCCAAGGCCTGGTCCTCGGCGGGATCAGCCTGTTGATCGGCACGTGCGCGGCGTTCGCGCCCTGGTTCGCCCGGGCGGTCGAACAGACCGTCACGACCGAGGCCTTGACGCACCAGTGGAACTCCGCGGCCTGGCAGCTCAAGACGACGCCGTCGACCGCCGTCGGCGGACCGGCCGAGTCGGCCCCGCCGGAGGACCTCGCCCAGTTCGTCCCGGCGGACCTGGAGCAGCTGTTCACCCCACCGGTCTACGGACGGACCGCCGTAGTGATCTGGGGTCGCGGCAACGAGAGACCGACCGTCCAAGGCCGGGTGGTGTGGCGGGACGGCTACTGCGCCCGCCTCGAACTGACCGCCGGCCGGTGCCCCCGCGGCCCCGGTGAGGTCGCCGCATTGACAGCGGACGCGAAGAACTTCGGCCTGGCGGTCGGGACGACGCTCAGGGCCCAGACCGCCAGCGACCCCGAGCGCAGCCCGCTCCGCGTGGTCGGGATCTACCAGGCGGACGCCGAAGCCACCTACTGGTTCGGCCGCAGACCGATCGGGAACTCGCGGCCGGCCAGCGACTCCCAGCCCCCGTTGGGCGACTTCCTGCTCGCCGAACGTGGCACCCTCTCCGCGGGCAACTGGGACGCCTACTCGACGCTGGACACCCGCCCGCAGCCGGGAAGCGTGCGAGTCGACGACCTGGACCGGATCCGGCAGGTGACCGATCAACTCGAAGCCCAGATCGCCGAACGCGGCGTCGACGCACAGAACAGCTCAGGACTGATCGGGGTCGTCGACGGCATCCAGGCGGAGCGACGGCAGGCCAGGACGATCATCCCCCTGGTGATGGTGCAGGTGGCTCTGTTCGGAGTGGTCGTGCTGGCGCTGGCGCTGGCCACGGTGGTCGACCAGCGCCGACCGGAACTGGCGGTCTCGCGACTGCGCGGGTCGGGCATCGGCGCGACCGGCCGGACGCTGGCCGTCGAGCTGAGCGTCCCCGTGCTGCTCGGTACATTGCTCGGCGGGGCGGCCGGTTTCGCGATGCTCCTCGCCGTACGAGCGGCCTGGCTGGACGGACTGGCACCGCTGGAGGTGCCGTGGACGGTTCCGGCAGCGGTCGCTCTGGCGGCTCTGGTCGGGCTGGCGGTTGTGGCGCTGTCGGTTCGCACGGTCGTCCGTCGGCCGATCTCCGGCCTGCTCCGGCGGATTCCGCTCCGCGGACGCCACCGCACGATCGGCCTGATCGATCTCACCGTCATCGTCGTCGCGTCGGCCGGGCTGGTGACCGGACTGACCAGTGGTGGACGAGGCCCGCTCCCCATCCTGACCCCCACCTTGCTCGCTCTGGCAGCGGGACTCGCCCTCGCACACCTCCTCCTGCCGGTCGCGGGGCTGGTCAGCCGGCAGGCGCTGCGCAGCGGGCGGCTCGGTCTCGCGCTCGGCGCTCTGCAGGTAGCCCGGCGCCCGGCCGTGACGCGACTCGTCGCCGTGGTCGCCGTCGCGACCGGCCTGGCCTCGTTCGCCGGTCAGGCGGCGTCGGTCGGCGATCGCAACCGGGACACCAGGGCCGGCTACGAGACCGGCGCCGAGGCGGTCCTCGCGATCGGCTCCACCAACCTCGGCGTCTTCACCGCGGCAGCCGACAAGGTCGATCCGGACCGGCGGTGGCTGACCCCCGTCGTGCTCACCAGTCCGCCGTCCGCGGAGAGCCTGCGCGCCGTGCTGATCGAGTCGGACAGCTACCGGCGGATCGCCTTCAACGGCGATCGGCTCACCGATGCCGAGGGGTTCCGCAAGCTCCGGACACCCACCGAGCCGAAGCCGATCGAGCTGACCGGTCAGCGTCTGACGGTGACCGCCGAGGTCGGCGCGATCACGCCGTACGCGCTACCCGCCGGCGAAAACGTGATTCCTGTCCCCGAGGAGCCGGCCAAGTCGGTGATCCTGCAGGCGACGGTGGTCAACCAGCGCAGCGGCGGGCGCTATCTGGTGCGCTTCCCGCCGATCCCGCTGGGTCGCCGCGGTCCGGTCACGCTGAGTACGGCGCTCGGCTGCCTGCCGTCCTGTCAGCTGCTCCGGCTCGGGGTGTCCCGCGAAGTGGGCGACACTGCCGGTGTCAAAGGCGAGATCGCGATCAGCCGCCTGGCGACCGACACCCAGCAGTCGGTCCCACTGGGCCGGATGCAGGACTGGACGAACAGCTCGCAGGCGGGAGCCGACCAGGGCAGCATCGCGGCCAGGAACGGGCCTGACGGGCTGGCGCTCGACGTGACCAGCCTCGGCGGCGAGCTGAACCTCCAGTACGCCGCGGTCCCCACGCCGGTGCCGGCGCTGGTGAGCCCGGATGCCGTCGGCGAGGCTCTGACGGTGCCCGGCCTCGACGGGATCTCGATCCCGATCGCCAAGCTCGGCAACCCTCAGATCCCGGTGCCGCGCCACACCGACCGGGTCGCGGTCCTCGACCTGGAGACCGCCCGCCGGGTCGGCGGGGGCGTCGACCGCGCTTCGACGGAGTTCGAGCTCTGGCTCAACGCCGAGGGGCTCGCGAACGTCGGCAAGATCATGGACGGCCTGACCGCGGCCGGGGTCACTCCCACACTCGTCGACCGGCGGTCGGACCGGATCGACGGATACGGGCGCTCCGCCAGCGCACTCGCACTCCAGCTCACTCCGATCGTCGGAATCGCCAGCTGGGCCCTTGCGGTCATCGTGCTGCTGCTGATGGGCGTCAGCTCCTGGCGCTCCCGCGCCCAGGACTACGCGAGCCTGCGGATCAACGGCGTACCGGCGAGCACGACCGGTGGGGCCGCGCGCTGGGAACAGACCGGACCGGTCGCGCTGGCAGCGCTGCTCGGGTCGGCCTGCGGCATCATCGGCGCCCACATCGCGCTACCGATGTTCCCGCTCTTCGCGGAGACCTCCGAACCGTCGCCGATTCCGCTCGACCTGGCGATCAACTGGTCCGGAGCGGTGATCCTCTGGCTGGCCGGCACCGTCGTGCTGACGGCGACAACGCTCGTGCTGGGCACCAGCGTGAACCGGCGGGCGGGCTACGGCCGGATCCGGGAGGACCTGTCATGAGCGGACTGGCGATCAGTACCAGCGGCCTGGTCCACATCTACCGGAGCCAAGGCCACGACGTCGCTGCCTTGTCGGGTATCGGGATCACTGTGCGACCCGGTGAGTTCGTCGGTCTGCTCGGCCCGTCCGGCGCAGGCAAGTCCACACTGCTTCAGCTGTGCGGTGGTCTGCTGACGCCGAGCGCCGGGCGGCTGCAGATCGGCGAACACAACCTGACCACGATGACCGAGCCTGAGCTCGACCGGATGCGCGCCCGTGACGTCGGCATCGTGTTGCAGGGAGCCGGGCGCAACCTCATCCCCTACCTGTCCCCCGTGGACAACGTCCGTTACGCACAGCGCGCCGCGTCGCGCGATCGGTCCTTGCCGGCGCCCGAGGACGTACTCGACCTGGTCGGTCTGACCGACCACGCCCGTACTCCGCTGCCCTCGCTGACGCCTGGCCAGATCCAGCTCTGTGCGGTGGCAGTGGGGATCGCCACGTTCCCCGGCCTGCTGCTGGCCGACGAACCCACGAGCCAACTGGACCACCGGGCCCGGGACGAGGTCCTGGCCGCGATCTCGACCATCAACGCGAGCACCGGCATGACGGTGTTGCTGGTCACCCACGACCCCGACGTCGCCGCGGTGCTCCCCCGCACCGTCACCATCCGCGACGGGCGGATCGCGTCCGAGGGGCGCAGCGGCGAGGAGTTCGCGGTCGTCGCCACCGATGGATCGCTGCCGCTGCCGCCGCACGTCGCCGAGTTGCTGCCTCCCGGAACCCTGCTCCGCGTCACCACCACCGAGGCCGGCGACGTTCGCCTGAGCCCTGTACAGCAAGAAGGTCAGTCGTGATCACGGTCACCAACCTCACCGTCGCCTACGACGACCTGGTCGCGGTGGCGGACGTTTCCCTGCGGGTGCCGCCCGGCTTCGTTCTCGCGGTCAGCGGGCCGTCCGGGGCCGGCAAGAGCTCGCTGCTGTGGGCCGTCGCCGGAGCGGTCCGGCCGAGCTCCGGCCAGGTCGAGGTGGACGGTCTCACGATCAGCGACCGGCCGGCGGCCGCGGCTCACGGCGTCGTGCTGATCCCGCAGGGCAACGGCCTGGCCCGGGTACTGACTGCCCGGGAGAATCTCTGTCTGCCGCTGCTCGCCCAGCGCACCGACCCGGAAGCGGTCGATCGGCAGGTCGAGCAGGCACTGGCCGACGTCGGGCTCCAGGACAGTGGCGACCACCTGGTCGAGGAACTGTCCGGCGGCGAGCAGCAACGCGTCGCCGTCGCCCGTGGACTCGCCCAGCAGGGCCGCGTCATCCTCGCCGACGAGTCCACCAGCGAACTCGACGGCACGAACCGTGAACGAGTCCTCGACCTCCTCCGCCGCGAAGCCGGCCGCGGCGCCGCGGTGATCGTGGCTACCCACGACCTCAACGTCGCAGCCGGCGCCGACGGCCACGCCACCATGGACGAAGGCCACCTGACCTGGCAGCGGAAGCTCTGACAGGTCAGGCCTTCTCGAACCAGCCCGGGTTCTTGCGGTGGTGGACCGTCGGGAGCTGGCGGGGGCTGGTCGGTGCGGCCCACTTGGCGGCGTTGGCGATGATCTGCTGGACCTCGGGCTGGTGGTACGTCGGGTACTCCTGGTCGCCGGGGCGGAAGTAGAAGACCCGGCCCTGGCCGCGGCGGTAGCAGCAGCCGGAGCGGAACACCTCGCCGCCGGAGAACGAGCTGACGAACACCAGCTCGTCGGGCTGCGGGATGTCGAACAGCTCGCCGTACATCTCCTCGCGCTCGATCACCAGCGGGTGCGGGATGCCCTGTGCGATCGGGTGGCCGGCGGCGACCGTCCAGATCAGCTCGCGGTCGTTCTCGGCGCGCCAGTCGAGCGAGCACGTCGTACCCATCAGTTTGATGAAGATCTTGCTGAAGTGCGCGGAGTGCAGCGCGATCAGGCCCATCCCGGACAGCACGTGCTGCTGCACCCGGTCGACGATCGCGTCGTCGACATCACCGTGCGCGGCGTGCCCCCACCAGGTGAGTACGTCGGTGTCGGCGAGCACTTCCTCGGTCAGACCGTGCTCGTCCTGCTGCAGCCACGCCGTACGGACGACCACGTCCTGGCCGAGCTTGTCCCGCAGCGCCGCCGCGATCGTCTCGTGCATGGTGTCCGGGTAGACCTTGCGGACGGACTCGTCGCGGCCTTCGTGGACGTTCTCGCCCCAGACGGTGACGCGAATGGGTCCCTGATTTTGCTCAGTCATTGAGCACAACCTCTCGTCCCGCCTTCGCCGAGGCGTAGCAGGCGTCGATGATCTCGGTCCGCAGCAGCGCCTCGGACCCGTTCTGGCCTTCCCACTCACCGCTCTTGACGATCCGGACGAACTCCCGGACCACGGCGCGGTGGCCGAGCCCGGCGCCGGTCGCCGGCTTCACCTCGGCCGGTACGCCGCCGACGTCGGTGAAGATCCGCAGCGTGTCTTCGTTGGTGTAGTTCTGCACCTCGATCTTGGCGCCGCCGTCGGTGCCGAACAGCTCGATCCCGAAGTTGTCGCCCGGCGCCCGGAACGTCGCCCAGCTGGTCTCCAGCTGCAGCGCGCCGCCGCCCTTCAGCCGCAGGTACGCCGTCGCGAGGTCCTCCACCTCGAACGCCGATCCGAGCGTGTTCGCGTTCGGGTCCCGGCTGCCCTTGCCGCGCGGGCCGAGTTCGGCGAACGTGTCGGCCGACACCGTGCTCACCTGCGGCTCGCCCATCAGGTGCAGCGCCATGTCGAGGATGTGGACGCCGAGGTCGATCAGCGGCCCGCCGCCGGACAGCTCCCGGTTGGTGAACCAGCCGCCCATCCCGGGGATGCCGTTGCGGCGCATCCAGTGCGCCTTGGCGTAGTAGATGCGGCCGAGCTGGCCCTCGTCGATCTGGTGCTTGAGCGCCGCGACGTCACCGCGCTCGCGGTGGTTGAACACGACCTTCAGCACCCGGCCGGCCTGCTTCGAGGCCTCGACCATCGCGGTGCCCTCGGCCACGGTCCTGGCCAGCGGCTTCTCGGACAGGACGTGCAGCCCCTTCTGCAGGGCCGCCAGCGCGATCGGGGCGTGCAGCTGCGTCGGCGTACCGATGCTGACCGCCTCCAGCCCCGGGGTCTCGAGCAGGTCCTCCCACCTCTCGTACAGATGCGGTACGCCGTGCTTCTCGCCCAGGCTGGTCAGGATGTCCTTCTCCAGGCCCGCCAGGCCGATCACCTCGACGTCCGGAAGCTCGGAGAACGCCTCCAGCGCCGTCCGCCCGGCAAAGCCCAGTCCTACGACACCGACCCGCAGTTTTTGATCGTTCACAGACACGATCCTCTCCCGATGACAACGAAGGTCACAAACCTCGATCCACAGTACGGAACAGGTTCGAACACCGCTGGCAGGGGTGGCGTGTCAGTCGTCGTCGGTGTCGAACTCGGGGTCGATCTGTTCGGGGGACAGCGCCAGGACGTCGGCGAGCTCCAGGACGAGGGCGGAGCGGACCAGCCAGGACAGTCCGGCGCCGGAGCGTTCGGCGCGGAGCTCGATCGGGCGCCGGAAGACCACGATCCGGTACGGCTCGTGCGACGTACCGCCGGTGGCGTGCGTGAGCGGGATCTCGGTGGCGTCCAGGTCCAGGTTCGGCACGTCCTCGATGGCGAACTCGACCCGCGCGACCACCTGCGGCAGCCGCTTCTCCAGCCGCGTCACCTCGATCGCGACCACCTCGTCGAACTGCGCGGCGGCGGACCGCTGCAGCGGCAGACCACGCGGCGCGAACGTGCTCGGCCGGCTGATCGGGCCGAGCATGCCGCGCCCGTGGCGGTCGATGTGCCTGCGATGACGGCGAGCCTCGGTCACGCGCTCAGCCTAGTGGGCGTAATGTCTGGTCGTGAGCATCGCCAGGATCTGTTCGCGCGCCGGATGTCAGAAGCCTGCCGTATCGACGCTCACCTACGTCTACGCGGACTCGACCTGTGTCCTCGGTCCACTCGCGACGTACGCCGAGCCGCACTGCTACGACCTGTGCGCCGACCACGCCGACCGCCTCACCGCTCCGAACGGCTGGGAAGTCATCCGGCTCGCCCCGGACCCCGCAGCCGCCGGCCCGTCCTCCGACGACCTGGAGGCCCTGGCGAACGCGGTCCGCGAGGCAGCACGTCCGCTCCCCCGCCGGGAGCCTGGTGCCGGTACGCCGGGCGCCCCGGTCGAGGTAGCCCGCCGCGGCCACCTCCGCATGCTGCAAGACCCCGGCGCCAACACCAACGAGGGCTGAGCTACCTGAGAGCGGCGCTGACGTCCGGCTGGGCGCCCAGCTGAGCGCGGAACACCAGCGACGTCGTCAACGGCCAAGCGGCCACCTGCGGTACGTCGTCCTCGGCCGGCTTCGCCGCCGGCATCAACGTGACGCCCGCGACCACAGTCCCCCGCGTCTGCTGCACCATCAGGTACGTCGGCCGCGGCTGCGCCGGGAACGAGATCTGTGTCGTCGCGCCACCGACGACGTCCAGCGCCCGCGTGGTCAGCACCCGGTCCGCCGCGTCCCGGAGCTCGAACTTCACGCTGCCGGTCTTCCCCGGCGCGGTCACCTGCAGCATCGCCGGCTGCTTGTGCGCCGGAATGACCAGGTACGCCGGTCCGGTCAGCGCCTCCGCCGACCCCAGCGACGAGAACTCTGTCCGGCTCGCGTCCGTGGATCGCACCGACGCGGTCACCGGCTGGTCCGAGGTCACGGTGATCGCGCTCGCGTCACCGTGCAGCACCGAGTCGAGCATGAACGTCTTCACAGAGCCGGCCGCGATCTGCACGGTCTCCAGCCCGGCCGGCTTGAACGGCCCGTTCGGCCCGTTCACCGTCAGGCTCGCGGTCGCCTGCAGGTCGGTGGGGTTCGCGACCGACAGGATCCGCAGACCGGCACCGGGCGCCACCGCGGGCACGAACACCTTCGTCGCGGGGGCCGCTGAGGTGTTCAGCCAGTCCACGCCGCCCGGCTGACTGCCGTTCGTCGCATTGGACCGGACGGCGGCCGCTACCCGGCCACCTGTCGACTCCACGTGCAGGGCGATGTCACGCAGGTTCGGAGCAACCTGTTTGAGGAACAGCTCGGCCGTGCCGAGTGCCGGGACCACGATGCCGCGGGCCGCCGGCAGGTCCTGCGCACCGGTCCGCGCGTACACGCTGACGTTCACTTCCGCGTTGATGCTGTCCAGGTTGGTCAGCACCAGCACGTCACGCCGGTCGCTTGCACCGGAGGCTCCGACGAACCAGAAGTCCGAACCGGGCACCTGACACGGCACGCTGGCCATGCCGCGGTTCACGCCGTCCTGCGCAGTCGTCGTACTCGTGCCGACCGTGCCCGCTGCCAGCGGTCCGGTGCCTTTGATGGACAGCGGCTCCGGCTTCACGACCGACGCACTCGAACCGATCGTGCCGCGCTTCAGCAGCGAGCCGACCGGGTCCGACGTGGCGGGCAGCGGAGCGATCGTCAACGGTTCGGCGGCCCCTGGCGCGGTCGGCGTACCCTCGGGCAGCGTCGGTGCCACTCCGTTCACCACGCTGGTCATCTTGCCGCCGGGAGACAGCGCCGGGCAGGACAGCGCCGTACGGTTCACCACTGTGCGGGCCGGCTCGGTGACGGCGGCCTGCGCGCGGGTGTCGGCCTTCTCGGGGTGGATGACCACTCCGATCCCTGCCAGCGCGGCCATGGCAACGACGACGGCTCCGATCCGGAGACGCGGGTCGGACAGCAACCGGGTCACCGGTCCCTCCTCGCGTGGGTGCCCTGCGGTACGGCGACGGTGCGGCGCACCGTCGGCAGACAGAAGATCAGTGCGAGGATCCAGCCGATCAGACCGAGGATGCGCCAGACCGTGTGGGTCTGGTCGACCAGCGGCGTCTCGCCCTTGATCTTCGACCGGTCGACCAGCCACGAGGCGTCGCCGTCGTTCGCACTGGCCCTGGTGAGGCCCGGCAGCGAGTCGAGCGTCGACTGCAGCGTCGGGTCCACCGGACCCGGCAGGTACACGTAGTCGATCGCGAGACCGGCCAACTGCCGGCCTTCCTCACCACTACCGCCGCCACCGAGCGTCGCCAGGACATCCGTGAGCGGTTTGGTCTGTGCCGCGGTCGGCGCCGCCTCGAGCGCTCCCATCCGCGGTCCGCCGTTCTTGACCAGCGAGAACCGCATCTGGCCTTCGGGCGCCTTCCGCACCACCAGGATCGACTGGTTGTCCGGTGGATCCTGCGAAGCGACCAGGTACGCCGGAAGGTCCTGGGCGGGACCACGCCACAACGGACCGTCGGCCCCACGCACCAGCCAGAAGCCGGCCGTCACCACGGTCGTCAGCAACACGATCCCGAGCACACCCTGGACGATGATCTCGGTGGACTTGCCGACCGAGTCCCAGGCAACCGCCACGGTGATGATCCAGCCTGCAGTCATCAGGAACATCAATGGCCCGCTGCCACCGCCGAGCCGGCTGGCAACCAGTGTCGCGGCCAGACCGGCCAGCGCGGCGAACCAACCGACCAACTCGTACCGCTGCCGCGACTGACGCAACAGACTGACCAGAGCCACCAGAATCAGCGGTACGGCGAACCACCAGGGCGCCGGCGCACCGACCGGCGTACCTGTCAGCAGATGCGGCAGGCTGTCGCCCGGACCGATCGCGGCGGTCGGCGGACCGCCCGCCTCCTGCCCCAGCTTCGAGGGGTGCCGCACCAGGTCCAGCGTCCACGGCAGCACGAGCAGTAGGCCAAGCACGACCGAGAAGACCAGCTGGCGCCCCTGCCGCCGCCAGCCCAGCCCCAGCACCGCGCCGAAGACCAGGATGACGCTGACCAGCAGAGCCAGTGCCGGCGTGAACGCGAACAGCACCGCCAGACAGATCCCCGCGAACCACGCGGCCCGCCAACTGCCCTGAACAACCACGCGCCGTCGTCGGGCAACGGTGTGGACAGCGGCACCGAGCAGTGGCAGCACGATCGCCGCCACACACGTCCCGATCCGCCCCTGCGTGATCGCACCGTTCGTGAAAACAGCCAGCCCGTACGCCGATGCACCCCAGGCCCGCGCGACACGGTCGACGACGAACGCCCGCAACAACGCCCACGCAGCCAGACCGGCCAGTGGTACCGCGCCGAGCAGCAGAACGTTCACCGCACCGGTGGGACCGAACATGACCGTCGAGAACGCCCAGAACTGCGCCAACCATGCAGGTGGCGTTACGCCTGGCGGAGCCGACGCAGCTGCGTGCCACAACGCCGCAAGGTTCTCCTGCGCGGGCAGCAACAGGTTGGACCGGAGTACGCCGCCGCCGATCAGATCGCGCGCCGCGATCAGCGCACCGATCGCCAGCACGACCCATGCGATCAGGAACGGCCGCCGGATCAGCTGACGCCGCCACCTCGGCTGGTCGACCGCTACGCGCGCAGTGGACTTGGCACGTCGGGCGGTGGTGACGACTTGCTCTTCCGGCTCGTCCGCCCAGGCTTCGCGGATGCGCTCGGAGATCGTGCTGGTCGTCTCCTCCAGGTTGTGCCGCAGTGCGTGCACGGACCGGGAGAACAGTCCCTTGATGTCGTCGTACGGGACTTGGTCGAGACTTCGGCGGTTCTTGCGTGCCTGCGTCCAGCCGCCGGCCAGCAGGGTGCCGAGCAACGCGGTCCACTCGTCGACGGCGCCGGACGGTGTCTTGCCGAGCAGGAACCAGATCGACCGCATCACGGTGCCGAGCAGGAACCGCAGGATCAGCAGCGGAAGCAGTTTGCCGGGAGCGTTCGCGAGAACGGTGTAGTACGCATGGGCGCGGTCGAGCTGGTACGCGTGCCGTCGGGTGCCGGCCAGTGCTCGCTCGCCGGTCGCCGCGGCCTGCGCGTGGTAGACGACCGCGTCGGGCGCGACCCCGACCTGGTAGCCGGCGCGGCTGGCGCGCCAGCCGAAGTCGATGTCGTCGCGGAACATCGGCAGCCGCGGGTCGAAACCGTGCAGGGCCTCCCAGACGTCGCGGCGTACCAGCATGCCGGCCGAGCTGACCGCGAGCACATTCCGCGGCTGGTCGTGCTGGCCCTGGTCCAGCTCGCCGTTCTCGATGCCGGTGTCGCGGCGGCCGCCGAGTGACGTGGTGACGCCGACCTCGAGCAGTTCCCGGTCCCGCGGCCAGAGCCGCAGCTTCGGGCCCCAGACACCGGTGTTCGGCGACATAGTGGCCTGGAGCAACAATTTCTCCAGGGCCTTCGGCGCCGGCGCGCAGTCGTCGTGGAGCAGCCAGAGCCACTCCACCACAGGCATGTGGCCGTCGTCGCCGTACGGGCCGACGGCACTCGGGATCGGCGCGAAACCGTGCGTCTCGAGACCGCGGGCCACCGCCATCCCGAAGCCGGTCCGCGCGGAGACGCTGACGACCGGCTCCACGCCGGGCATCGCGGCGAGCAGTTCGGCGGTTTCGTCGGTGGATCCGGTGTCGACCGCGATCAGCCGGTCCGGGCGCGGGTTGAGCGCCCACAACGCCTCGGACAGCCGCGGCAGCCAGGCCGCGCCCTCATGCCCGACCACCACCGCGGTGACGACATGCCGGACCCGCGGACGACCCATCGGGTCGTCGATGTGATCGGTCGGGAAGTCGACGGAGTCGAAGAATTCCCAGCCGGCCGGGGCTTCTTGTTCCATGCGGAGCTGTGACACCTCGATGCTTGCGGACGGTCACCGTGACCGCAGTCCCGGCGAGGACTCACCATACAGCCGCCGTCGGAGTGTCCGAAAAGCCGCGGGCCCTGGTCCGGAAAGCCGCGGGCCCCGGGGGTGATCACCCCGGGGCCTCGCGGAAGTCCTACGTGAAGTTGTTCGCTGCGTCCGGGCCGTCAGACGGCCTTCTTCTTCAGCTTGCGGCGTTCCCGTTCCGACAGGCCGCCCCAGATCCCGAAGCGCTCGTCGTTCTGCAGCGCGTACTCGAGGCACTCGCCCCGGACGTCGCAACCGAGGCACACCTTCTTGGCCTCGCGGGTGGAACCGCCCTTCTCCGGGAAGAAAGCCTCTGGATCGGTCTGGGCGCACAACGCCCTTTCCTGCCAGTTCGGCTCCTCCTCGATCGCCTCACCGTCGACAATCGCCATCAGCTCTGTCACGGTACGACCTCCTCGACCCTGTTCGTTCCCCTGTACATGTGGGTTTGCGGTCCACATGCCTGACCTCGTCCGTCCTGCGCTCTGCAACGGTCCCCGATACCGAGTGTCCTAACGAACGACACGGTTGAAATTACATTCCTGCAATCCACGAAAGTCAAGCCGTGCTCTGCTATTGGGATCATCCGCAACATGGCCGCAAAAGAACGAGAGGCCTGTAGATACAGACCTCTCGCGCTGTGTACCCGGGCTCAAACCCCGTTGTTCCCGGATTTTTCCCGCAGGTTCGGTAAGGGCTTGCTGTCGCAGAACCGCCCTTGCTGTTGCCTGATCAGGAAGGCTGCGACCACCAACCCTGCTGGCCCTGACCCTGCTGGTTCGGGTCGTTCTTGTCCGACTCGGCCCGCGGGTCGATCCGGGTCTCGTCGGCGGCCTCGGCCTGCGGTGCCGGGTCGGCAGCACCCGGCTGCTGCTCGGCGGCCGGAGTCTCCTCGGCCTGCCAGGCCTGCTCCTGCTGCCATGCCTGCTGAGCCTGCTGGGCCTCCGCCGGCTGCTGGCTACCCTCGACAGCGCCGTGCTCCTGCTGGCCCCACTCCTGGCCGGCCGGAGTCTGCTGGCCGTACTCCTGAGCGCCCCACTGCTGCTGGCCGGCGTCAGCGCCGCGCCACTGCTGCTCCTGCGGCCACTGCTGCGCCGGCTGGGCCTGGTCCTGGCCGCCCCACTGCTGCTGGCCTTCGGAGTTCCAGGCCTGCGTCGGCTCGGCGCTCTGACCCTCGGCGGGCCACGCCTGCTCGGTACCCGGCTGACCGGCGTGCTGCGCGGAGTGCTGACCGGCCTGCTGGGCCTCGGCCTCACCGGCGGACCAGTTCTGCTGCTCGCCCTGGTTCCAGCCCTGCTCCTGCGGCCACTGCTGGCCCTGGTCCTGGCCCGCGACGTAGCCACCTGCGGCGCCGGCAGCACCAGCACCACCAGCGGCCGCGTAACCGCCGTACTGCTGACCCTGGTCGTACTGGCCGCCGAACTGGCCTTGCTGGCCCTGGTCGTAACCCTGCTGGGCGAAGCCCTGCTGCTGACCGTACGGCGCTGTCTGGCCGTACTGCTGGCCCGGCTGACCCTGCTGGAACTGGCCCGGCTTCGGCGCACGCACCGGCGCGGGGAGCGCCTGGAAGGTCTTCAGGATGTAGAAGCCGGCAGCGGCGTACAGCGCGAGGCCGGCGAGCACCATGAGGAAGCTGAAGATCTTCAGACCAGCGGTGCCGTTGTCGTTGAAGCCGGCGAACCCCGCGATCAGGAGGATCAGCGCGGTCACGCCCGTGATGACGAGTGCGGCCAGCGCGACGATCCGCGCGTTCGGGGTCCGCTCACCTTCGTTCACCAGCCACACCGCGCCGACCAGGGCGACGGCGCTCACCAGCCCGGCGAGGCCGAGCTGGCCGCCGAACGGGATGAGCAGGTTCGACACGTAGGTGGAAGCGGAGACGAAACCCGCTCCGCCGACGAACAGCCGGATCAACGCGGCCAGCGCGAGCAGGCCGGAGTATGCGAGCAGGATGTACGCGACCGGCTCTCTGAGCTTCTTGGTTGCGTCGGTGACCACGAGGGCTCCTCGGATGTTGGGGGGCCGTACAACTGAGCTGTGCGGATGTGATGACCCTCCGCAGCATAGTCGTGCGGTGGTCCGCCGCATTGACGACTCGGGCAGACTCTTCCCATGCGATTGACAGTGCTGGCCGGCGGCATCGGCGGCTCCACCTTCCTGCTCGGGCTCCTGAAGGCCCGTCCGGACGCCGAGATCACCGTCGTGGGGAACACCGCGGACGACATCACCCTGTTCGGGCTGCGGGTCTGCCCGGACCTCGACACCGTGATGTACACGCTCGGCGGTGGCATCTCCCAGGAGCGGAAGTGGGGCCGCGAGGACGAGACCTGGGTGATCAAGGAGGAGCTCGCGGCGTACGGCGTGGAACCGACCTGGTTCGGGCTCGGCGACCGCGACGTGGCGACGCATCTGGTGCGCACCCAGATGCTGGACGCCGGCTACACGCTCAGTGCGGTCACCGAGGCGCTGTCCACGCGCTGGAAGCTGCCCGTCCGGCTGCTGCCGATGAGCGACGACCGGATCGAGACCCACGTGGTGGTGGACGACCCGGAGCAGCCCGGGCGGCGCAAGGCCATTCATTTCCAGGAGTACTGGGTCCGTTACCAGGCCGGCATCCCCGCGCACCAGATCATTGCCGTCGGCCAGGACAAGGCCAAGCCCGCACCCGGCGTACTCGAGGCGATCGCGGACTGCGACGTACTGATCGTGCCGCCGTCCAACCCGGTGGTCTCGGTCGGCACGATCCTCGGCGTCCCCGGGATCCGGGACGCGGTCCGGGAGACGAAGGCCCCGGTCATCGGGCTGTCGCCGATCATCGGCACGGGTCCGGTCCGCGGAATGGCGGACAAAGTGCTGGCCACCGTCGGTGTCGCGTCCACCGCGTCGGCCGTGGCCCGGTACTACGGTTCCCGCGCGTCCGGCGGCGTACTGGACGGCTGGTTGATCGACTCCTCCGACGCGATCCAGGCGGACTCGATCGCCGGGGCCGGAATTCACGTGCAGGCGGTGCCGTTGTGGATGACGGACGAGACCAAAACCGCCGCGATGGCTGACGCGGCACTGACCCTCGCGGAGGCCGTACGGCGATGAGGAAGCACCTGGAGATCTTCCCGGTGACCGGACTGCCCGAGGTGGCGGCCGGTGACGACCTGGCCGCGCTGATCGCCGAAGGCACGGACCTGCGCGACGGTGACGTCGTCTCGGTGACGTCGAAGATCGTCAGCAAGGCAGAAGGCCGGCTGACGAACGGCACCCGCCAGGAGGCGATCGACGCCGAGCTCGTGCGGGTCGTCGCGCAGCGCGGTGAGACGCGGATCGTGCAGACCCGGCACGGCCTGGTGATGGCCGCCGCGGGCACCGACACGTCCAACACGACGCCCGGCACGGTCCTGCTGCTCCCGGTCGACCCCGACGCGTCGGCCCGCGACCTGCGGACCGCTTTGAAGCAGCGGTACGACGTCAACGTCGGCATCGTCGTCACGGACACGCTCGGCCGCCCGTGGCGCAACGGTCAGACCGACCTGGCGATCGGGGCCGCCGGCGTCCGCGTCATGGAAGATCTGCGTGGTACGACGGACAGCCACGGCAACGTCCTCGCGGTGACCGAGCCCGCGCTGGCCGACGAGATCGCCGGTGCCAGCGAACTCGTCAAGGGCAAGGCGGACGGCGTGCCGGTCGCCGTACTGCGTGGCTTGGACGACGCCGTACTGCCGGCCGGTGAGCACGGGCCGGGCGCGCGGGCGCTGGTGCGGGACGCCGAGCACGACATGTTCAGCCTGGGAACGCGGGAGGCCGCGCGGGCCGCCGTACTCGATCGGCAACCGCCGGCCGGGCCGCGGGAGGCCGATCCGGCACTGTGGTCCGGACTGCTGGCTGACGTCGACGGTGTCCGTCTCGAGGCGGCAGACAACGGTGTCACGGTGTTCGGTGACGATCCGGTGACCGTCGGCATGGTCGCGGAGCGGCTGGCGGTGCTGCTGCACGCCGAGGGGTACGGCGTGGCGGTGCGTCCGGGACCGGGCAGCGAGGCGACGGTCACGTTCGGCTCACGGTCCCGATAGTTTTCTAGGCAACTTCTCAGGGGCACCTCGTACACTGCCTTCGCACGGCGGCGCGGTGGCCGCCCCGATCCGGGAAGACCAACACTGTGGGTAAAGCGTCGTCGCAGAAACAGTCGCGCCGCGAGATGATCGAGAAGATGCAACGCGAGCAGGCCCGCTCGGACCGCCGCCGCACGATCCTCATCGTGGTGTGCTCCATCGTGGTCGGCCTGGCCATCATCGCCTACCCGGCGATCAAGCTGATCCAGGACTCCCGGACCAAGAACCAGGCCCTGACCGACTTCGGCGTCGCCGCGTCCGCGGCCTCCTGCGACGCGGCCACCAACGACGACGGCGGCGGTACGCAGGACCACCGCCCCGACGGCGAGAAGATCGCGTACGCCGTCTCCCCGCCGTCCTCGGGCCCGCACTACGCGGTCTGGGCGCCGTTCGACAAGAAGTTCTACTCCGACGGCGACCGTCCCCCGGTGGAGAACCTGGTGCACAACCTCGAGCACGGCTACACGATCCTCTGGTACCGCGACACACTGCCGAAGGACCAGATCGACCAGATCGAGAAGATCTCCAAGTCCAAGCTGCCCGACAGCTCGCTCGGCAAGTTCATCGCGGCGCCGTTCAAGGAGTCCGACGGCAAGGCCTGGCCGGACGGCAAGAACCTCGCCTTCGCGCACTGGAGCGGCCCGGACTCGGCCCAGAAGTCCTTCGGCCACCGCCAGTTCTGCGGCTCCGTCAGCGGCGAGGCCCTCAAGCAGTTCATGGAAAAGTACCCAGCCACCGACGCCCAGGAACCCAACGGCGGCTGACCCACCCCCATCCGCGTCCGAGGGGATATCCGGGTCTCCTGTCTGATGTGTGGGTCAGGTGCGGCCTGGGAGGGGTGGTCGGTAGCCGCCGAGGGTGAGCATGGTCAAGGCGATGAGGGCT
>NZ_SODT01000003.1:0-124094 GCF_004366005.1 Kribbella sp. VKM Ac-2566
CCCGCTTCCTCCTGACCTCGCGCTGAGGCCAGCATCTTCCGAAGGGGTCAGTTTTCAGTTGCCGCCTGGGGGTCAGTTTTCACCTGCCGTCGACAATCGTCCATCCACAGCCGGATGTCTGTGCCCCATTGCTGATCGACGAGGCGTGCGACCGTGTCGACTCCTCCGGCCGCATTCGTTGATGTCCAGGTCACAACACCCGGTGATGCCCGATGGATCAGGAGCTCTGCACTTGCCAAGCTAGTCGTTGCCAGCACTAGCACCATGATCATCGTCAACTGCAGTATCCGGGACCGACTCAGGCGATGCACAACCGCGGACCAGAAGGAAGTCTCGGCAATAGTGGCCTCGAACGGCTGACTTGCCGCGTCGGACTTTGGGACGCGGTCAGGTCGAGAGCCAGCTTGGAGGTTGCGTACAGATGCCCTCTGAGAGACGTCCTCCAGCGCGAGTCTGTGCATGAGCCCGGGCAGGTGAGCCATCTCGATCAGTTCCTGGCGGCAGACCTCGCACGTGCTGAGATGTCGTTCAATCTCGGCGTGCTCCTGCGGGTCCAGCGCACCCAGCAAATACGCCCCGATCGACGTCATCCTCGGACACAGCATGGGCCTGTCGTCCTGTGTGCTCCCGCTGTAAACAAGGCGTCCAGCGCGTAGTGACTGCGTGGCTCGACGCGTACCGATCGGGACACTGAGCGACCTGGACGTCTCGTCAACCGCCGCAAGAACAGCTCGATCTCATCGGTCTCGGCCTCGAACCCTCGCTCGGCGATCAGCACCCCCGCCATCCGCGACGAGCGACGATGCCCAGGCGCGTGCACCGGGAGCCTGTGCCGGTCGCACAACACCCGAATGGCTGTTTCTGTCTCTGGCCGTTCCTTCACATATGGCTAGTACGCCGACCGCGGTCGCATGGTTCATCTGGGTCAAGGGATCTGAACCGATCGCCTCGAGTCTTGAGACCTGCGAACTGACCGAACTGGACTGGTACGCCGCACAGGTCGGCAACATGACCCCTGCGGTAGCCGGACCTCGGGCACTACAAGCACCCGCGGCACGCTTGGCCGCCGAAATCAGGCACCTGAGCTGCGGTTGATAAGTGAGTGCTGCCGGTCCGCGCCGTACAGCGCCCTGGAGGCGCGGACCGGCCTCTCCAGGTCGACGAGTGTCCTCGTCCAACAGCGAGTATTCTCACGCAACAATAGGTCCCCTAGCCGAGGGGGCCACGTCCTGCCTCAGGCCAGAGGCACCCGTGTAAGCCACCGGCACATACTGACCGTACATGGCGGAGGCGCCAACGATCGGGTGGCACGGCCGTCGAGCATGATCCGACACGCTCCAGGGCTCTAGGTCTAGAGATCGAGAGTGTCTAGGTCTACGGCGTTGGCCATGGCATGGGCGCCCTTGTCGTTGAGGTGCATGCCATCGCCGCTGTCCAGCGCGGGGTGAATGTAGTCGGGATCCTCGGGGTTCTCGACAGCTCGGGCCACGTCAAAGATCGCGTCGAAGGTGTCGGTCGAACGGATCCAGTCATTTACCTCGCGCCGGGCCGCAAGGCCGTCTGGGGTACTCACCCCTGGGTAAACGGCGCCCGCGAACGGACCGATGGTGGCCGCGATGATCTTCAAATCTGCCTCTTGAGTGTGGCCGGCCAGCGCCTTGAAACCCTCGATCAGGGCGTCGGATGTGACGGGCGCCTCCCCAGACATGCCGGGAAGGCCAAGATCGTTCACACCGAAGTGCACGAGCACGTGAGTGACGCCGGGAATCGACAGAACGTCGCGATCGAAGCGTGCGAGCCCATGTTCGCCAACCTCATCCCGCAACAGACGGTTCCCGGCGATGCCCTGGTTGACGACCCATCCCCGCTCGAGGCGCCGATTGAGGAAATCGATGGAGCGGTTGTTCGCGCCGATCGTGGAGCCGACTCCTTCGAACCAGGAGTCACCGAACGCTACCGCAATGGCAGTGCCATCCGGAGCGAACACATCCACACCCGAGACGTAGAACCGACCTTCAACCTGCTCAGCGCCCGGTAACTCGGGGGCCATAACTTGGTTGCCGTCGGCAATTTGTGCGAGCTCAGCTGGCTTATGGGAATAGGTAGCCAGGCCCGTCTCCTCAGGGAAAAACAAGCTGAGGAACAGGTCGTCGCCGGCCGTGACAGGTAGATCGAGCGGGTCAGCGACAACCTCACTTCCTGGCGGGATGCTAAGTTCGGCACTGCCATCGAAGGTGAGGGCGGCGTGTCCATGTACGGTGGCAACTGCGCCGGCGGCGATGGTCAAGGGGATGCGGCCGTAGCGATTCGTTAGGCACACACGGATACGTTCTCCACCACCGGCCATGCGCAACACATGACGCACGGTCTGGTTCTCGAAGCCGTGTGGTTCGGAGAGCTTGACCTGCTCGTAAGGACTGATCACTGCGGTACGGAAGCCCGCAGTCCACATCATGCTCACTCCAATCCATTGCGAGGAATCAATGCTTCGAAGTTGAAGCATGATCAATCTCGAGATGAGCGGCCCCTGACCACAACCCCACCGGCGACGCAGACACTCGTCCTATGGAGGCCGATGCGCTTGATCCCAGCAACTGGAGGCCTATCTCGTTCTCACCGAAGCTCTCGCCTTGCTCAGTGCCAGGTGGAACAACAGCCACACGGCGTTGGCGGAGTCAGCTGTGTTCTGCCTCAACTCCTAGCCCGTCTCGTCCATTCAAACAGCGATCTGACGATGACACAACTGGCCGACGGCGTCGCCTACGGCCCGTGGCCTGACCTGCCAGGCCTCATCACCGGCCCCCCCGTCCCCGGACGGTGAACGCGCTCCCTACATCACCATCAGAGACCGGCCGCGATCCGGTCGACCGGGTCCTGCGCGGCCACGTCGAAGTCATCCGCCTTCTGCTGTTTCGATCCGCTGAGCAACGATGGTGAGCTTGTGCGGCTTAGTATGCTGGCTGCGGGTTATCACCCTCACCACCCCCGGGTGGGAGTAACCCATCGCCACGATCGTGACTGTGTCGGTTGCGTGCGCTTTCACCTAGTTCTCATACGCGAAAGCGCCGTGTTCATCGAGCTGCGCATCCCGTGCCATCGCTATCGTTGTCGAGAGCAAGAAACTCCCGGATCGACCGGTCCGGGTCGACCCGGTGGTGCATTAGCTCCAGGTTCAGTATGGTGCGCGAACGTTCGGCTCGGTGTCTGCCGCCGGTCTAGGCACGGCCTGACGCCTCGCTCCAACGTCCGCCTTGAAACGCGGCTCATCCGATCATCAACGAGGCGCACATGGCGTCCTGGTACACGCAACTCAAGAGTTGCAAAATTCCAATCGCCTATACGACTCGGCAGGTCCGTGGCAAGCCGAAACACAACCCTCTAGCGCAGAAGACTTCAGCGTCTCGGCGGCAGCAGTCTCGAGGAGGTACGCAGTGCGCCCGCGCGATCCTTGCCCGACCTCGCTGTATCTTCGAGGCAGTCGCGCCGCGGGGATCATCCCGAACCCCGGCAGCACTCATCGTCCGACCACCACCTGCTCACCCTCGGACAACTCGGCGTTGCCCTTCGGCGCGACCTGCGCGAACCCATCCGCGGACAGACCGACAATGACCGGCACGAGGTCGGCCTCCCCGTTCCGCAGCACCTCAACACGCGACCCGCCATCCGACCCAGACGACAAAGCAGCCACCGGTACTGCGAGCACCTTGCCGCTTGTACTTCTCACCGGGATCGTCACCCGAACATTCGCATCCCGCAGCAGCGCCAACTGACTCGGGGTCAGCCTATTGGGGGCTACGACGACATCGTACTGGTTGCCGTTCTTCGTGATCCTGCGGACCTTCGCCGCGATCGGCGTACCCTCACCGAGGTCAAGAGTCGCGGCCATGCCCGCCTTCAGCCGCTGGGCGGTCTGTGCATCGACCTTGAGCGTGACCACCAGCGATGCACCACTCGCCGACATGACCACACCGTCCACCGTGCCGCCACGCTCGACCTTCACCTCATCGACCCGGCGCGGCAGGGTCTTCACATACGCGATTTCCGACACCGGGAGCGGGGTGCTGGCCTTGAACTTCGCCTCGCCATCCGCTTCCTGCGCGTCGACGAGATTCTCCTCCGCGTCATCGACCGCGCCCTGCTGTACTGACGTGTCCCTGACGTTGGCATCTTTCGCCGCGTCTAACTGGGCTCGGGCCTGCCGAAGCCGGTTCCTCGCCGTGTCGACCTGCGCCTTGGCCGCATCAACTGCCTGGGTGAGTCGGCCGTCCGGCTCGGGAGCGTCGTACCCCGCTTTCTCATAGAGCCGCTCGACCGCCCGCGAGGTGTCAGTGTCGTATTCGTCGTCGACCGTCCCCGGATCCAGGCCGAGCCGGTCCAGCGTCTGCTCAAGCTGGAGTACGTCGGGACCCTTACTGCCCGGCGTAAGAGTCCGGTACATCGGCAGAACCCCCGCCAGGCCGATCACCGGGCGGCCGGTGATCTCCAGCAAGGCCTTGCCCTCGGTAATCATCGACCCGACGGCCGGCACCTTCCCAGTCACGATCGGCGGCGTGGTCAGCCCGCTGGTCTCGACCCGGATGTTCACCGCACCGTCGAACGACGCGTCTCCACGGCCGACAATCCTGCTGGACAGCGCCATCTTCGCGACCGGCGCCGTGATCTGCGACCTCATCGGCGGCGCCGTCCTGGCCGCCGCGTCCTCCGGCGAGGTGATCCGACTGCCCATGGCCACGCCGACTCCAAGGGAGACGATGGCCACTCCGGCCACCCCTAACAGCACCCGGCGCCTGGACCTGGGCGAAGCGCTCATCGGTTCGCCATCTCGTCGCGATATGCCTCGAGCTCGGCCTTGTTCTGGTCGACGAACTCCTTCTCGGCCTCGTACTGCACCGTCTTGTATGCCTCGTCGTACCCCTTGGCCTTGCACTTCTGGTCCGCCACCGCGAGCCCGATCTCGAACCTGCGGAGATCGGTCAGCTTCGCCGCGTCGACCCTGTCGAACGACGGCGGACCCTGCACATTCTTGCCTGGGCTGCCGCCAGCCGGCGGCCTGTTGCCAGTCAGCACGTCCAGCCGCTCCTGCACCTCCTGACGGGGCTCATCGACCTTCGTGAAACCGGAGTGCCCGGCGTCGGCCAGGCAGTCGGACCACGTGGCGATCGCGTCCACGACCCGCTGGTCGGACTCGATGCGCCTCGCCAACGCCTCGATGTCCTTGAACAAGTTCTCGAACCGCGAGAATTGAGCGGCCTTGTCGCGGCCCTCGCCATACACCTCTTCCTGCGCCTGCCCACGGCAGCCCAAGTCCACGCTGCCCCTCGTGGCCGCCTCGCCTTTAGGCGCGGTCGCAACAACCCCATTTCCGGTAGTAGTCGGGCCGTTGAGCGCCTTGTCGTAGGCCTTCTGCGCCGCCGGCGACAGCGCGTTTCGGATCCTGGTATTCGGATTGCTGTCGTCGCCCGACCCGGCCTTGGACCAGTCGATCGTGCTGATCCCGTACCCGTACTGCTCGGCGAACTCGTCCGGCGGCAGGCTGAACGCCTCGGCGAACTTGCCTTTCGCATTCTGCTCCGGCGCTACGGCGACATACTCGAAGCCAGCCGCCTTCATACAGGCCGCGATGGCGTCCTCGACCCTGCGCTGCTTGGCCAGTTCCTCCTCGCTCGGCTGCTGGCCGCCACCGGCCCGACCCGCGGCCCGGAGCCCGTCACCACCGGACGAACTGACGAAGCCCTCGCCCATGTACTCCGCGAGCGGGCTCTTGTCGCTCTTCTCGTTCCCGGACGCCGCAGGACTCTGCTTGCTCCCACACCCGGCGAGAGCCAAGACCGCCAGCACGGCGAGCGCTGATGCTGTTCGTGAGATCTTCATAGCCATGGAGCGTGCCGTCCACGCAATAAAGAACCTGTGAAGGAACGGTTTGCTCCCCATGCTATCAGCTGATCTTCATCGGATCTTGAGGAACTGTGCAGCCCTCAGATACCATTAGAGGCTCGACCCGGAGACAAACCACATCGATGCAGCTTTCGGCCGCACCAGTTGGGGAGATGGCAGATCGTCGGCACTCAATCGCCAGATAAGTTCAGGTGATCTCACTAACGAGGTACCTGGCAGTCTTGGTTAGTCTGCTGCGGCTTCTGGGAGTCGGCCGCGAAGGTGATCCCGAGCCATGCTGCCGCCCCTTGGGAAGGGTGGCTGTACCTCACTACGGTAATCGACATGGCCTGGCGGCGGGTCGACCGCTGTGAGGCCGACCACCTGCGCACTGAGCTGATCGATGACGCCCTGTCCAACGCCATCGCTGGGCCCATGTTCTCGGCGCGAGGCGTGAGCTTCCACCCCGACAGCGGCTGCTAGGGCGGATTCAACTGGTCGTCGCAACACCTCGATCCGGGAGGTGTTCGTGGGCAGGCCAGCGGGATGGATGCGGGAGTTGACGGGCAGGGCGCCGATGAAGTCGCCGGGCAAGCCGTCGCTTCGGCGCGATGTGGAGCGGTTGTTCTGGCGTGAGATCCGCAAAGGGCTGACCAGCGAGGACGCTGCGATCGCTGTCGGCGCGTCGCAGGCGGCCGGGAGTCGTTGGTTCCGAGAGCGTGGCGGCATGCCGACGTTCTTGCTCGCACCGGTCACCGGTCGCTACCTGTCGTTCGAGGAACGGGAGGAGATCGCATTGCTGAAGGCCCGGGGTGCTGGGGTGCGGGAGATCGCACGCCAGTTGGGCCGCGCGCCGTCGACCATCTCCCGGGAACTGCGCCGAAACGCGGCCACGCGAGGCGGGAAGCTGGAGTATCGGGCGTCGGTCGCGCAGTGGAAGGCAGAGCTGATGGCGCGGCGTCCCAAGACGGCCAAGCTCGTCGAGAACGAACGGCTGCGCGAGTACGTGCAAGAACGGCTGTCCGGGCAGGTCCGCCGCCCCGATGGGACGCCGGTGCTGGGGCCGGAGACAGCGCCGTGGAAGGGCCGAAACAAGCCGCGGCGCCAAGATCGCAGGTGGTCGACGGCGTGGAGCCCGGAGCAGATCTCAAACCGGCTGAAGGTCGACTTCGGTGATGATAAGTCCATGCGCATCTCGCACGAGGCGATCTACCAGGCGCTGTTCGTCCAAAGCCGCGGCGCGCTCAACCGAGAGTTGGTCGCCTGCTTGCGCACCGGACGGGCACTGCGAGTCCCCCGTGCGCGTGCCCGTCAGCGGGCCAACGGTCACGTGACGCCAGAGGTGATGATCAGCCAGCGGCCCGCCGAGGTCGAGGACCGTGCCGTCCCCGGGCACTGGGAAGGCGATCTCATCATCGGCACCAACCGGTCAGCGATCGGCACCTTGGTGGAGCGCAGCACCAGGTTCACGATGCTGATCCATCTGCCCCGGATGGAGGGATACGGCATCGAACCGCGAGTGCACAACGGTCCCGCCCTGGCCGGCTACGGCGCCGAGGCGATGCGTGACGCGCTTACTGCGCAGATGGCGACGATGCCCGAACAGTTGCGCCTGTCGCTGACGTGGGATCGCGGCAAGGAGCTCGCCCAGCACGCACGACTGAAGATCGACACCGGCATCGCGGTCTACTTCGCCGACCCGCACAGCCCCTGGCAGCGCGGCACGAACGAGAACACCAACGGCCTGCTGCGCCAGTACTTCCCTAAAGGCACCGATCTCTCCCGCTGGAGCGCCGCAGACCTCCAGGCCGTCGCCACCACGATCAACGGCCGCCCCCGCAAGACACTCGAGTGGAAGACACCTGCCGAGGCACTCGACGACCAGCTAACCTCAGTCCAACAAGCCGGTGTTGCGACCACCGGTTGAGTCCGGTTAGTACACATCTGCTGCCTTCGCCGACCTGGCTTCGAGTTCGTCGTGACGCTGTCGCACGGCCGCACCGGCCAGTGCTGGGACAACCCTCTGTCGGAGTCGTTGTTCGCCTCACTCTCAATGGTGAGCTCATCGACCTGCACACCTGCCCACCTCCGCCACGGCAAGGCGTGCGGTGGTGAAATACACCGCCTGATTCAACGACTCTCGGCTACCGCAGCACTCTGACCGGTTCGACCGGCGTCGCGTGCGACGACGAACATGCCGCCTGTCACGGAAGCCAAGAATCCGCAGTCGATCAAACAGGTACTCCCAGGCGAGTGCCCAGCTGGCAACGGTCTCGTATCCGAGCGTGCTTCCTCAGATGTTGATCACGAACCGTCAGGAGTGGATACGCCAGTACGCGACTGTTGCAGGCAGCAACACCGGCGGACATTTGCCCGACCTTTCTGGTGTCGAGCTTCGCACCGTCTCGACTACGCTTTAGTGTAATGCATAGGCTGGCAATCTACATTAGCAACCGAACGATGCAAGTCATGGGGCATTAACTGGAGGGTAGATGAGCTTCGCAGCGCTCGGCGGCGTCAACTGGCTCGCCGTGATTGTCGCCGCGCTCGTGTACCTCGCGATCGGCGGACTGTGGTTCTCCAATTTCGCGTTCGGCAGACAGTGGCGGTCGGCCGTTGGCTGGCCGGAGGGCAAGGCGAGGGATGCAACTCCACCGGAGACATACGTGACACCTGCAGTCACCTGCCTGCTGTCAACTGTGGCGCTGGCGTGGCTGGCGAGGGCGACCAGCACCGACAACACCATCGAAGGACTCGTTCTCGGGGTTGTTACCAGCGCAGGCCTGGTTGCGGCCGCTGTGTACGTGGCCGGCTTCTACGACCTGCGGAAGCCAAGACCGCGCATGTGGATGGCGATCAACGGCGCATACCACGTAGTAGGCATCATCGCAGCCTCCATCATAGTTGCGGATTGGAACTAATCAGGCTCGCCGCGAGCCGAGCGGCTGCCAGATGATCGCGGAGACCCAGATGCCAGCAGACTTACCCGAGCGACGGCATCCAGCTTGGTCGACGAGCTGATCGCCGGCCATCTCGTCGAGGAGCTTCCGGCGACCCGCGGAACGAGTGGTGGTCGTCCCTCGGCCCAGCTGGTGTTGGCCAGGTCCGGGCCCTGCGGTCTGGGGCTCGAAGTCAACGTCGACTATCTGGCGGTCTGTGTCGTCGACCTCACCGGCGAAGTGCGTTATCGAGACGTGGTTCAGCAAGACCTGCGGGGCCGGACACCGCGCCGGGTGTTGAAGCAGCTCGCCCAACGGGCCCGCAAGGGGATCGACGCGGTGGCCGAGCAAGGACTGGCCGTCGCCGGCGGCGCATTGGCTGCCCCCGGCTTGGTCGAGACGTCCACCGGGCTGCTGCGTACAGCTCCGAACCTCGGATGGCGAGACGTCGACATGCTCGCGCTGCTAGCCACCAACCTGGACACAGCGGATCTTCCGATGTCGGTGGAGAACGTGGCCAACTTCGCCGCGCTCGCCGAACTCTACGCCGCGCGAGGCAGCGAACCCCCCAGCTTCATCCATGTCAGCGGCGAAGTCGGCATCGGCGCCGGAATCGTCCTCAACGGAACGCTCTACCGCGGCCTGCACGGATGGGCAGGCGAGATCGGTCATGTCGTGGTGGACCCGACCGGGCCGCCCTGTCCATGTGGTTCACGCGGATGCCTGGAGCGCTACGCCGGCAAGGAGGCGGTTATCACCCGCGCCGGCCTGGCAACCACCGCAACGGCCACGTTGGGTGGTATAGCGACCGGTGACTACATCGCCGACTTGGCCGAAGAGGGTGATCGAGAAGTCCTGGAAGCGTTGCGCGAAACGGGCCGCACGCTTGGAATTACTCTCGCGGCCGCGGTCAACCTGCTTGACATCCACCACATCGTGCTCGGCGGCATTTACCGATCGCTTGCTCCATGGCTCGCCGTCGAGGTGCGGCGCGAGGCGAACGAACGAACGCTGGCCGCCCCGTGGAGCGAATTGGAAGTGCGACCCGCCGCCCATGGCGAGGACGCAGCCGTGGTCGGCGCTGCACAATCTGTCGTCGCCAAGCTGCTGAACAACCCTGCCGTCTGGCAGCGAGGGACGGCACTGCGATCGATCAGGGTGAGTTGACCCGGATAGATACTGCCGCGATCCGGGACAGCGATGCACAACTCGGTACTGGCGCCGTTGTCCGCGAGTGACGGTAGAGATGACGGCGCCAGACTGCAGGCAATCGACCCGTCGTGAACCAGTGCGGCCCAGCACCTGAGGGCACTGACTATGGAGGAGCGAATACGCGGTGACGATCCGCCTGATTCACGTAGGACTGGGCCGGTTCGGGCTCGACTGGGAGCGACGACGGATCCCACTGGTCCACGAAATCGAACGGGTGGCGTGTGTCGACGCGAACGTTCAATCACTCGAACGCGCCCAGCAACTGACCGGCGTCGCGGCTGAAGACTGCTTCACCCGTCTGCGCGACGCGATGCAGCCGAAGGAAACGGGGCGAACGTCCTGTATCGGACCGTGGATGCGGGCGTCAGTTGGGAGCCGGAGGCGTTGGAGCCGCCGCCGAGGCTGCCCGTCAACGCGGAACGCCGAATTGACCCGGTAATACGCCGGGATGGAACTGTCCTGCTGGTGTTGTCGGCCCTCTCTGACAGGGACTCGCCTCGGCGGCCGAAGTGGGAGGGCCGCTACGTCTACCGGCGTGTCGGGTCGCGGGACTGGGCTGGTCCGTACCGGCTGCCGATGGTGCCAGTGCGCTCGCGCCGACCGCACCCGGCGGCGTGGGGGGCGGACGGGCGGATCTGGACGGCGGCGGGCCACGACCTCTTCGTCGCCGATGACCCGGCAGGCCCATGGCAGCGCCGCCAACTTCGGCTGCCGGCCAAGCAGCTCATCACTCGGATCGACCCGGTCGCGGGCGGGACGGCCTGGTTGACCACGAACAACGCGTTCAAGATTCCAGGTGCTGCTCCCGGCGGTCACCTTTACCGCAGTGTCGACGACGGCGCGAACTGGGATTACGTGCCGATTGATAGTGCTATTCGATAACTGACTCACCGTACTTGCGGTGGGGTTCTCCAACGAACGTTGACGTCGTAATCGTGTCGGGTTGACGGCGCGGCGTTGGCCTGGCCGCTCGATGCGGGAGCCGATGGTGGCTTGTCAGGCTGAGGTTCGTCCACGGCCGTCCGGTGAACCGGCCGAAGGTTCTGCCAGACTTCCTTCGTGACCGACGACGATGACGATCTGCGGCTCGACGAGCTCATCCCTGCACCGAGTGGAAGTTGGTGGGGGCTGCTCTTCGACAACCCCACCATTGGCCTAGCACCCCAGCTCACCTGGGGCTTCACGTTCCCCTTCGAAGAGGTGACACGCGAGGACGGCAGCAGCCCCGTCAGCCTGGACATCGAATGGCTTCCAAGTCCCGCGAACAGTTGGCAACGGATGGCCGGACAACGCCTAACGTGTGCGGGGTTCGCAGAACCAGCCGAGGCCAGCATCTATTTCTACCTCCACCATCGCTTCGATGCGATCGAGTTGAACCTAGTCGAGCAGCGGGGCACGTTGCTGCACGCTGCCGCGGAGGTGTCCGGCGACATCGATGGCCTCGGGATGGAGGTGGTACGCGCCGAGCGCTGGCTGACGTTCGCCGGGCTACTCGTCTCGCTCAGCGACGCGACGTCTCCTGACACCGCGCTGACGCGGCTCAACGAGTTCACCGACGCCACAGGCCTTGCGTTCAACCCGGATAGCGGTAACGCTGCGCTCACGTTCATGCCGGCAACAAGCTGACCCACGGCCCACTCGGCCGGCGACAGCGGCGTGACCCGGCTTTGGATGGTGTAGGTGCCGGCGTGGACAGCGATCCTTGGTCGCTAGCAGGATGCGGCCGGTTGGCTATGGGTGATCGAGAGGGGTACCGCGCCAAGAGATGCCACTAACCAGCGACGACTCAACCGCGACGATCCAGATCGCCAAATCGCCAATTACCTAACATCACGAACTCCGGCTGTAGTACTAGCCTCGAGAGGTTCTCTTCCTGCAGGACATCTCCAGAGGTAGCGACGGGCAACGACTGACGGACGACCATTCCAGCGCTCGCCGGAGCTTGCGTGACCAGCACCTCGGTCTCGAGTTGCTGGTCACGCTCGATCGCTTCACAGCTGTGCGTCACGTGTACACCTGGGAATCGGAGGACGCCTGTCCTGTCAGGCGAGCATCGGCCTCAATCACTCACGGCCGCCAACACCAGTTTCGAACTGCCCTTGCGTGCCGTCGATCGGCCTGGCATCCGCCGCGCCATTGGACGTTGATGGGCGCTTGGAGCGGCCGAACGTGACGAGGCTTGCGGTGGCGATGACCCACACAGCGATGCCTCTATAGAGGGTGACCAAGCCAAATCCGCTGGCAAGCGCCGAGCCGACCAGACTCGAGGTCGAGTCCACGGCCGCCAGTTGCGGAAAGGCTTCACGCAGAGCCGTCGTATCGTCTCCATTCGCTACGCGTTCGGCGAGAGTCCGAACGGTGGCTTCGTCAACGTGGCCGGACAAAAGCTCGTGCAATCTGTCCGAGATCCCCAGAGCAAGCAGAAGACCCATTACGGAGATGTTCACAGCCAACGTGATCAACCGTGCGCTCATGTCGAGACCTGATGCCATACCCGACCGATTGCTTGGCACGGATTCTGTGGTCGTGTTGGTGACTGGAGTGGAGGTCAGCCCCAACCCGATGCCTCCCAACAGCAGGCCAGGCAGCACCGTCAGCCAACTCGCGTGGTCGGAGCGGCTGCCAATGTTCAACAGGAGTAGACCGGCACCGATGACATACAGCCCCAGCGGAATGATCGACGAGGGACGAAACCTCAGAGCCAGCCGTTCTGCTACGGGCGGCAGCACCAAGGTTGGAAGGGTGTAGGCAAGCAGGACTACGGCCGCGGTATCGACGCCGTACCCGAGGCCGTGCTGCAGGTAGATCGGCAAGTAGATGATCAGCGGCCAGAAGCTAAAGTTCATGCCCACGCAGCCGAGCAGAGCGCCCGAGAACATGCGAATCCGGAACAGGGAGAACTGAAACATCGGGTGCGTGCCGGTCTTCTCGACGATGAAGACTGTGAATAGTGCGACCGAGAGCCCTAGCACAACCAACTCCGCAGGATCGGCAAAGCCCAGTTCCGCGCCCTGTGTGATGTAGAAGACCAGTCCGAACACCGCAAGACTGAGCATGCCGATCCCTCGGATGTCCAAACGACCGGCCGCGGGATCGCGAGATTCGCGCACACCGAGTGTAAGCAGCACCATGGTGACGGCTGCGATGAAAACGTTGATCAGGAAGACCCAGCGCCAATTGAGCACAGTGACAAGCCCACCGCCGACGGCCGGGCCGAAACCAAGCCCAAAGCCGAACACGGTCGCCGACGGTGAGGAGACCGGGGCCGGACTTTCGATCTGGAAGGACGGCACAGAGGTCGTGAGCCTGACCGCGGGATCGAGCGACCCCGAACAGGGCGACCCGTGGCGTGAAGACACCCTGGTTCATACATACTCCACGTCCAAGCCGTTTGCGGCTCTGGCCGCGCTGTCGGCGGTCGGACAGGGCGCCCTCGGGCTTGACGAGCCGGTAGCCAAGTACTGGCACGAGTACGGTCGGGCCGGAAAGGAGGACTCGACGCTTCGTCAGATCCTCACGCACCGGGCAGGCCAGCCTGTCTTCCCGCCTGCCGCCGCAGCCGTCGATCTCGTCGACGAGGAGGCGCTACGCGAAGTGCTGGCGGAGTCGCCGCCTGAGACACCGCCTGGCACCGTGGTGGCCGAGCATGCTCTCACCTACGGCCACCTCATCGACGGTGTCCTGCGGGCCGCGACCGGACGACCGCTCGGGTACTGGTTCAACGACATCGTTCGTCCGGTGTTCAGCATGGACGCTTGGTTTGGTGTACAGACCGCGGATCTGTCCCGCGCCCTCGAACACGGCCTTCCCGGTCGCGCCGCCCAGATGCTCGTCGAGGTCTGCCCGACCTATGAGCGCTCCCTTGCGGTCCCACACGGCGCGATGGACATGAGCCGCATTAACTCGACCGACTTCCGGCAGTCGACCTTCGCCGCAATCAATCTGCATGCCTCGGCACGCGGTTTGGCACGCTTCTACTCGACAATCACCCAGGTAGACGGCCCGCTGCGCGAACTACTCGGCGAGCAGCTACACACCGAGTTCGTCACCACCCAGGTAACGGCCGTAGACGAAACGATTCAAGAGCGCGTGAACTGGACGCTGGGCATGTTCCGCACGGACAACTTCATCGGTATGGGCGGGCTGGGAGGCTCTGCCGCGTACTGGTCGTTCACTAACAACCACGCGGTCGCATACGTAACCCGCCGACTCCACGACCACGCCGTATCGGGCAGATCGCCTTCGCCCTTGCGACAATCTCATCAAGGCTGTGTGAACGAGAGCCTCGCAGTTGGACGGTGGGGTCACGCTCGCGTTCGACCGCCATACTGCCGCACGCACGAGTCACGCTGCGCTCAGTTCGCCCTTTCGAAGGCTTGGCGGATTTCGTTCGGGATTCGGCCGCGGTCGTTCACCTCGTATCCGTTGGCTCGAGCCCACTCCTTGACTGTCTTCGCATCGGCACCGACTCGCGTGCGCTGTGTTCTAACACCCCGGGTGTTCTTCGATGGCCCCCCCGCCGCGACGTAAGGTTGAAGAACGTTCCGCAGAGCTCTGCCGTTCTTCACTGTGAGGTCGATCTCGTAAGTCGAGGTCGTCGAGATGATCCTCTGGCCGCGTCAGCAGTACCACTTCGGGCCGGGCAGGATCTCGATGTACTTGGACAGCTATCACCAACTGAAGAGAGCCCGTCTGGCGTGTGGCGGATCCTGCACCGAGCGGCGTGAACCCGATGCCGGTCTCACAGCGTTACCAACGCCACGAGACCCGCTGGAAGCGCTACGAGAAAGCAGCGCCCTGGCCACCAGTTGCAGGCTGATCGTCCCCCGCCTCCGCCGCCAGCTCGGACGCGACGCGCTGGAGCCAGTCGCGGACCAGGACGCCCAACAGCTCAGGCTGCTCGAGCTGGAGGTTGTGCCTGGCGACCTCGAGTATGGCTAAGGTGGCGCGGGGATAGTGGGGAAGCAGGACGTAGGTGTCCTCGTAGCCGGTGATCGCGTCCTGCCGGTCGCAGAGGATCAGCCTCGGCCGGGTGTACGCCGGACCGCTCTCGGGATCAACGGATAGTTCCCGCTTGTCGAGGATCCGCTCCAACCCCTCCGTGTCGGCGATTCGCTAGGCCCAGCGCGATGTTCTTGCGGTGTGCCGTCAGCGCGGCAGCGGTCTGTACGACAGCGAGGTCGCTGAAGTCCTCGCCCTTCGCGTGCCGCGAATCGCCTGCCGTCGACATGGAACCGGTCCGCGCCGTATGGCGTGAGCGACAGCACGGCGGGCGCCGGCGAGGTCGCTGGCCGGTAGTGCAGGCCGCGCAGGATCGCGCCGTCACGCATCGGCACCTCGATGTTCAGCACGCTTGCTCCAGGTCGCGAAGGATGAGTTCCTCTTGTCGCCACCGAATCCGCCGAGCACGTTGCCGGACGGTGCGGCCACATAGGACCCACCGGAGTATCCGGCGTCGGCCCGGTTGACGGTCGCGACGAACATGTCGTGCAGGAACGCGACCGCTGGCTGGACGAGCGTGGCCAGCCGGTTTTCCCGGATCAAGCGTGGACGCGATCGGTACCACCGTGAGCTCCGCCCGATCCCGCGCGAGCGCTTGCCAGGTCTCCGGGAAGTACCGGTCCCAGCAGATCGCCACGCCGAGCCGGCCGACGGCGGTGGCGAACACCGCCGGTCCGTCACCCGGTTGGAAGTAGTCATGTTCCCAGCTGCCCGGACCGTGTGGCAGGTGCCGCTTCCGACACGTGCCCGCGACCGTGCCGTCGGAGTCGATGACGACCGCACTGTTGTACCGACCACCCGAGCTGTCCCGCTCGGCAAGCGGCACGACGAGCACCACGCCGAGTTCCCGGGCGAGTGCGCACATCTCGCGCGTCGTCGGACCGTCCGGTACCCGCTCGAAGGCCCCATCGGCCGCCCGGTGAACGCAGAAGTAAGAGGTCGTGGACAGCTCGGGATACGAGACGAGGCCGGCACCCTGACCGGCGGCAACGCGGATCGCGTTCGCCAGCCGATCCATCGTGGACGTCACCTGGGCGAGCGCCAGGCGCAGAACGCTCATGTCCCCGCGACCGCCGGCTCGCGCAACGCGTTCTTCGACAGGCTCTTCAGCCCACTGCCGGTGCCGAGCGCCACGATGCGGAGCGCAGGATCCCGGCGCAGCAGCAACCGCGCGGCCACCAGCGCCACGACCGATGACGGCTCGAGGAACACACCGGTGGTCGCTGGCAGCCGCTGGTACTCCGGCAGGTAGTCGCTGACCGACACGGCGATCGCCTCGCCACCGGTGCGCCACAACGCGTTCAGCCCCTGCCACGTCGGCGTCGAAGAGCCGATCGAGAACGCCGGCGACGGGCGCATCCGGACCACCACTCTTTCCTGCGCGGCCCGGTCGACCAAGGCCAACGCGGCGGCGAACGGCGCACCTGTCTCGGTCTCGGCCGCGACAAGCCGCGGCACCCGGCCGACCAGGCCAGCCGCGTGCAGCTCGCGATACCCGCGCTCGATACCGGACAACACGTCAGCACCACTCGTGGGCACCACCACGGCGTCCACCTCGGATCCGAGATCGCGGGCCAGCTCGTAGGCGATGCTCTTGCGCTGGCGATGGCACCGTTCCTCAGTGCCCGCCTGACACACGCGAAGCAGGCACTGATCGTCTACCCAGCGCACGCGCGGGATCAGCCGGCCCTTCCCGAACTCGTCGCGGCGCTCAAGGCGCTCGCCCACCCCTCACCGCTTGGAAATCCTGCGGCTCGCCAGCCAGGCGCCAATCACGGGCCACGCGCTCGCAAGAGCACTCGGGCTGACCGAGGCAACCGTGCACCACCACACGTCGCTCCTCCGGGCGGCCGGTCTGATCACAAGCCACCGCGACACACACCGCGTATACCTGACGGCCGTGCCAGGCGCACTAGACCGACTCTTCGACGAACTCCGACGGGCGGGACTGTAATTTCACCTAAATGACGGACCCGGATCCGCTCCGGCGGCTCGCGGGGCTCCCTGCCCGTCGCAAGGGTCGTCTGTGAAGGCTCGGAGACCAAGCCGACCCCGAGCATGGTGGGGAGAAGGAGGTGGGAGGTGAGGGCGGAAGAGTGAGAAGCTGGCCGCGGTGGGTGCGTCCAGCGGGAGACTCAGGCTCCGGAGCGGTCGAGCACAGCGAAGCAGTGCAGGTGATCACAGGGGTTGCTAGCGAGGGTCGCTTCTCTGCGCGCGCGTCCGCCAGGAGATGCATGCCGGGCCGGTTGGCTGCGTAGCTGGGTGTCGACCTCTGGGGGTCGCGGGTATTCCAGTCGCCTGGTTCGCGCTGACTCGGCAAGATGGGTTCGTGAGCCACCATGGCAACGCCGACCTAATGACCGGGGCGCTCAGAGACGCTGAATCAGCATCGTGGTCGGTCAGAGCGTCGGCGGGCCGACGACTGGCCGCTTGGGCGGATCGGGACGAATTGGGACCCGTCCTCGAACGCCTCCTACTGGACGCGCACGACACCGCAGTCACACAGGAGACGGCCTGCGCCCTCCTGGAGCGAAAGGACCTGTACGGCCTACGCGCGGTACTGTCAGCTCTCGCTCGTGCTGAGGAATCGTGGACGACAGATGAGCTCGCCGCCGTAATCGACACCGACCCACGCTGGATGGCTGACGTTGAGGAGACGGCAGAACTTGTTGCCCAACTCGTATCACTCTCGTCGGACGAGGACACTGCCACTCGGAACGAAGCACTCCGTCTGTTGCGGCGGGTAAGAGATCGGGCCGGACAGTCGGGGTCCGACGTTAAGCGTCCGCCCCGTCGGTAGTCGGGCAGTGCTTGGGGCACTTCCTGAACGGTGGTTCTTCATTCCGATACGCAAGCTGGTACAGGTTCGGCAGGGCGGCGCAGCCGAACACACGCAGTCTCGAAGCGCGGCTTGTCGTACCAGAACTCACTGGTACTCAGTGGATGTCCTAGGCAGCATGACGCCCCGACGAGGAGGCTTGGGGTCTAGTGGTCGTCGCAACACCTCAGTTCGAGGGGGTGCGATGGACTTCGATATCTGCTTCGCGCCGCGAGGCGGATGGCTGTGAATGCGCAGCGCGCGACGGATGCCGACCGAGCCGCCTTGTTGGCAGGCTGATTGCAGTTCTCGCAGCCACCCTGCGTGTCAGGGTGAGTTGAGGACAGTGACTCCTAGCAAGTTCAGCGGGACGAGAGAGAGTCGGGATGATCGAGAAATATTGCTGGTTCTGTTCTTTCACCGGCAGTCGATGATGCCATGGTGAGCAAATCGGGTCCGAGAGCTGATGGTCCGAGACCTCGGTGGACGATAACGCCCGCCGAGAAGCTTCGCCAGCTGGCGGTCACGCACCACTCACGCCGGGCCAGCGGCTGGAGCAGCCCAGTCAGCGGAGGGTACGCGCTCGACGAAACGCTCACCGGACAACCATGACTCTCATCACCTGGGGTCCGTTGCGGTCCGAGCCGTCGGACCATTAGCCTGCGACCCACTGCTCGATGGCTGTCAGTAGACGGGTAGTTGTGGGAACTCCAAGCCACCGTGGCGTGAACGCAAACCCTCGACACCTAGGATCCGATACGGATTCGAACCGATTGGCCATTAGCCTATAGCTCACTTCTCAACACCTAGTTGAGCAGAAGGGATCGTCGTGACCACTTCGACGCCTCCGCCGGGCTACGGTCAGCAAGACCCACAGCAGCCGGGTCGTACGGGCAACCTGGCCAATACGGACAGTCTGCGCAGCAGCCGGGTGGTACGGGCAGCAGGCGGGTTACGGTCAGCCGCAGCCGGGGCAGTACGGGCAGCAGCCCGGCTACCTCCAGCAGCCCGGTCAGTATGGGCGACAGCCGGGCTACGGGCAGCCGTACGACCAGCCGGGGTATCCGCAGGGCTACGGGCAGCCGGGTGGTTTCGGTGGGGTCCCGGGCAACCTGGCGGCCTGGCCGAGACGGGTCGGCGGTGTGCTCATCGACGGTCTGATCATCGGTGTCCCGTACGGGATCGCGAGTGCGTTGTCCAACGCCGACAACTCGGCCGTGATCATCGTGGCTCTCCTCTTCTACCTGGTCGGCGTCGGTCTGGCGATCTGGAACATCGTGATCCGCCAGGGCCGCACCGGCCAGACCGTGGCAAGCAGGTTCTCGGTCTGAAGCTCGTCGGCGCCGAGATCGGCCAGCCGATCGGTGTGGGCAAGGCGTTGCTGCGCCAGCTCACCCACTCCATCGACGGCTTCGCCTGTTACATCGGCTACCTGTGGCCGCTGTGGGACAGAAGGCGGCAGACGTTCGCGGACAAGATCAACAACACCTACGTCATCAAGCTCTGACACCGAGCGAGCGAGTACTCGTCGCCCAATTCAACGATTTGCGCATCGTTCACGTCGCCGGCGAGACCGGACACCGTGCCAGCAGCGTCCAGAAGCCGTAGAGACTGCTCCTGGAACAACTCCTCGACCTGCTGAGCTTCGCACCTCACCAGCGGCGCGAGATCGAGGATCGCCACGTTGCCGGCATCCACCCCGATGATGTTCGATCCCCCGGTCACCTCGGCAGGATGCCGACTGACCGCCGGCGCCTCGGAGATGAGCGGGCGCAGTGCGACGTTCGTGCCTGCGATTGTGGAGACCTCGACACGATAGGTGCCGGCGCGCACCCGGCGGGCCAGCGGCGCCAGGGCAAATCGCCGTAGCCGAAGTCTCGGACGGTGAGCACGCCTGAGCCGCATGTCACCTCGCCGAGGTGGACGACCTCGAGCGAGACCGTGTCCCCGAAGGGGGCGACCTGGCGTCCCTGCGCGAACAGACCTGCCACGTTGAGTTCCAGGTGTGGGGGCAGCTCAGCCAGGGCAGCGTCCAAGCTCCCTGAGTTCAGCATGGCCTCGGCCGTGGCTGGGTCGACCAGCGGGACGCCCGGTGGGTCGAGGAAGCGCAGAAGCTGACAGATCCTCCACCGCTCGTCATCGCGCACAAGTCGGTACTCGTAGTAGGTCGGCGCCGACCCATTGTCGATGACCGAGCACACTGTCGCGCGATCGGCCTCGACCTTCACCGCAGTGACGGTTTCCAGTGAGGATCGTCCCTGCGCCCGCTCAGCAGCGCCGACCCTCAGCCGGCGTCAAGCGCACTCTGCTTGACACCGACGAGGACCGGCGCACCCTGACCAACGCGGGGAGCCAAATCCGTACATTGTCCTGCCCGATGCTGGCACGATGCTTTGTGGATGTGGATTGGCCCGACCGACGCAGCGACGTTCTCGACGCCTTGGACCTGCTCGCGTCAGAGCCGCCGTCCCTCGACAACGAGGGCCAGGACCTCGATAGCCCGACTTGACGAACGCGGTCCACTGGCTGGTGGATGACACCTTTCGGCACGTCCACGACCCGGCGAAATCGATTGGAACCATCCTCCGCGACGAACGAGAAGCCATCGCTGTTCGAAGGGTGGTCGCCGCCGTCGTGGCTGTGTCGGACAGACAGGGCGCCACCTGGACCGACGCTCGATGGTTCGCAGACGAGGTTTGGGCAGAAGTTCGAGCCGCGGCGACTGACGCTGGCACTCTACTCCGCCCGTAGCTCAAGGGCATGCGCACTCATCGGCATGAGCGGGCTTCACTCTCCGCGGCCAAATGCGCGCATCCATCCCTACCGGCTATGGAGTCCAGCGGGCGCGGAGGACTCCATCGGAATCGGGAAGTACGGCCGTCATTAGAGGGCGGCGTTGCTCGGCGTACACCGATAGAGCTGTTGCGGCAGCGGCATCCGCTAGTCGCGCGCGAACTGCAGGCTGGTCGGACTCCTCGATAAGACGGCTGGTGATCCGGCCGGCATGATCCAGCCAGACCACCTCGACAAGTCCTTCGTCGGGCAGCGAGTCCAGCACACCCGGGACATCGGCGCTCAGGTCGGGCCAGACCAGCAGTCGCGCGCGAGGCGTCAACCTGTCACGGACCGTGTCAACGGTGCTCGGGGTCAGCTGGTGCCATCGCGAGTCGTTGTGCACGTAGCCCTCCTCGAGCAGGGCGGTGCCGAGCTCGTCAACCAACCCCGCCAGGTCGGCCCAGAATGCCGCGTCGGCGGAGCGGACGTCGATGTGGTCGTCGTCGTCCAGCCCGAAGGCGTACGGCGAGCCGGAGATCGGCTCCGCGAACAGGCCATGGTTGTGGACGAAGGCGACCGCCCTGGGGCAGCCAGCGCTGCTGCCGACATAGACGTTCTGGTCCCAGCCGACGTGAACGAAGAAGTCGTCCCCCGCTTCCAGCCGGCACCATACGCCGTCGTCACGCAGCATCAACCGCACCAGCTCCACGGCATGGTCCAGCTGAAGAGGAGCGCCGTCGTGGTAGCCGTCCAAGTCGGCGCCGAACAGCTCGACGAGCCCACCGAAGCGTTCGCAGATGTCCGATCCGATGCCCACGACAACGGGGACCGACGGCTCCCGCATCTGTAGGACGTCCACGCCGGTGTCCTCGGCGAAGGTCGCCACCGTGTCCAAATAGGCGGCCTCGACCGGACCGTGGTCGCTGTCGGTGTCTTCGCGGCCGATGTAATGGCCCTGCTCGTCTCGGTCAGCCGGGTTGTACTTCGTCACGCGCCAGACGCGAAGCGTCGGAGCCTGGCTCCCCATAGTCACCTCACGATCATGGCAGAACTTATGCCGCGGACCGACGGCTCGATGCACATGGTTTCCAGGTTCACCGACTGGTCCGAGCGCACTACTTTCGGCAATTGAGCGTACTGTCGGCGGCAAATCAGTGCGCTTTGACCCCAAGGTGGGCATGCTGCGCTAGTGATTGATCTAGTCGCGTGGTCCGACCGAGTGAGGCGCTCCAGCGAGCAGTTCCTGGAGCGCTTCGAGGAGCGATACGGCTACCCGCCTGATGTCAACGTCGTCGTGACTGGAACCGGCCAGGGCGGATCGAAGCTGAGCCTGGAACTCGGACCCGACATCCAGGTTCCGCCGTCGATCGTGGAGTTCTTCAACGTCGTCGAGGAGGTGAGCCTGCCCAATGTTCGGAACGGCTACTTCCTCGGACCGGCGACATCGGTGGCCGCGAAGCATGCCGAGAAGTATCCGCGCTGGCTGGAGCTCGGAGGCCGGCGGGTCGAGATCCTGACGATCGGCTCCGACGGAGGTGGTGCCCTCTACGTGGGGGAGTGGATGAAGACTCGGCAGTCTTCAGGATCGAGGAGGCGGCGATCGAGTCTGGGGTGCTCTGCCCTGCGACGGAGCGCCAGGTGCAAAGGCTGGCAGCGAACTTCTCGGCGTTCCTCGAATTGTTCGCCAGCAGTCTGGAGTCATACGCCGCCGGGTACACCACGCCCTCTTTCTAGGCCCAGAGCGGCAGTAGCGCGAACTGACTGCGCGATGCGGTACGACCGAGCACAGTCGAGCATGATCGGCGCATGTTGATTCGCGAAGCCGAGACCGACTTGTTGACGATCCTGGCCGACGCGGGCGTGGCGTCTGGTCCGATCACGCCCGGTGACGTAGGGACCATCGGTGAGGTCTTTCGCGGATTCGCTACCATCCCTGCCGATGCTGCCCGCACCTGCCGATGAGCACGGAGACGGCGTCCTGGCTCAGTTCGGCACCTACACCTTCCGAGGCAGTCCCGAGTTCGACACAGATTTGACCCGCCAACTCATTGGACGGCGGGAGCAGGATCCTCCACGTTGGCAGCTGAGCCGCACGATTCACTGGGATCCGACTCCCGAAACTGCGGCCCTCGCACAGGGCAACCTGTGGTCATTCGGCATGAGGGCTTGATGACTTCTTCGCCCAGGCGGACGCGCTTCGGGGCTGGGCGTGGGCCCTGAGTGGGACGGCGCCCCCGAGACCTTGAGATCAGGTTCGAAGAGGTCTGTTGAGCCGGTCTTGCCGTGCTCCGATCGTGAGCCCGAAGCGGCAGCAAGCAAAGCATCCAACCACCGCTGCGTGAACCTGAACCAAGCCGACCCTGCACCTGGTCGTCCACTCCGGTCTACACCGTTTGTTAGCAAATCCGTTAGCAAGATCGCCGAGATCCATCAGCGACGTTCGTGAGCATCAGCCAAGCGGGGAATGCCCTGCCTCGGACAGTTGCCGGTTGAGTCGCCTCCGAGCGTGCACGTCCGCTCGCAGGGAGACAAGCTCGTCGAGGCGTCCGGCCTGCGCTAGGAGGTCCATATGCCAAAGGTGTGCGTTGTGCCGCCAATCGTCGCCGCTGTAGCACTCCGCGACAGCCCTCACGGCCGATATCGCACGGTCCCAGTTGCCTTGGCCCTCCGTATCGCGAGCGAGCTCATCGCACAACATGTGGCCGTCTTCGCCGCTCGATGCGTCCATGGCTGATCCGACGTAGTCGTCACCTCTACGAAGCATCTTCCCGACCTCCTTCGACCTAGTACTCCGGCCGTTGGGCCTGACCCGTTTTGACGGACATCCGAGATCAGGAGCTTTTGCTCCGGAAGGATGTTCATCATGGAGTCCATGGGCAAGAAGAAGCCACGGCCTCGTCGTTCGTTCACACCTGAGTTCAAGGCCGAGATCGTCGAGCTGTGCCAGCGCGGTGACCGGTCGGTCGGGCAGGTCGCGAAGGACTTCGATCTGACCGAGACCGCGGTCCGGCAGTGGCTGAACCAGGCCGAGCGCGACGCCGGCACCGGCGACGGCGGGCTGACCACCAGCGAGAAAGACGAGCTCGCGCAGCTGCGACGAGAGAACCGCCGGCTCCGCGAGGACGTCGACATCCTCAAGCGGGCCACGGCTTTCTTCGCGTCAAGGAGACCCGGTGAACTGTTATCCGTTCATCGAGGCGGAGAAGCAGGGCGACCACAACGTGAAGCGGGCGTGTGAGTTGCTGCAGGTCTCCCGTTCCGCCTACTACGCCGACCGCGCCAGCGGGCCATCACTACGCGAGCAGCGCGACGTCGAGCTGACCGCAAGGATCATCGAGATCCACGACGAGTCCACCCAGACCTATGGCTCGCCGCGGGTCCACCGCGAACTGCTCGACCAGGGCCACAGATGTTCTCGCAAGCGGGTGGTGCGGCTGATGCAGGCCGCCGACCGGCACGGCCGGATCCCGCGACGATGGAACAAGACCACCATCGCCGACCCGGACGCCGCGCAACGCCCGGACCTGATCGGCGCGACTTCGCCATTGACCCCGACCACCCCGGTCAGCTGGACCGCCGCTGGTGCGGCGACATCACCTACATCCACACCTGGCAAGGCTGGCTCTACCTGGCCACCGTGATCGACCTGGCCTCCCGCCGGGTGGTCGGCTGGGCCACCGCCGACCACCTGCGCACCGACCTGGTCGCCGACGCCCTCACCGACGCCGTCAACCGGCGCCGCCCCGCGGCCGGTGTGGTGTTCCACTCCGACAGCGGTCAGTACACCTCGGCCCAATACGCCAACCTGGCAAGGGATCTGGGCGTGACGCTGTCGGTCGGTCGCAAGGGTCAGTGCTGGGACAACGCCGTGGCCGAGTCCTTCTTCGCCACCGTGAAGACCGAACTGATCCACCGCCGCGCCTGGCCGACCCGCAAGGCCGCCACCAGTGCGCTCTTCGACTACATCGAGGGCTGGTACAACACCCGCCGGCGCCACTCCACCCTCGCCTACCTCAGCCCCGCCACCTTCGAATCAACCCACGCCACCACCCACGAACAGATAGCGTGAACCAACCTCACACCAACCCTGTCCGTCGAACCGGGTCAACCCCAGTTGCGCGCCGGCTGGACCAGGCAAGGCTGGGGGTCAGCTGGTGTGGCGGCGGACATCCCGGCCGTCGGGGCGGAGTTCCTGCGCGACCAGCGGATGGTGGTCATTGGCGCGGTGGACGACGAGGCCGCGCCTTGGGTGACGGTGCTGACTGGTATGCCCGGATTCATGGAGGCGACCAGCGATCGCACCGTGATCGTACGCAGCCTGCTCAACCCCGGCGATCCACTCGCCACATCCTTAGCCGCCGACGCGGAAGTTGGCATGCTCACGATCGAGCCGCAGACGCGGCGCCGCATGCGCATCAACGGGCGATCTACCCGGACCAACGCTGACCTGGTCGTATCAACCGAGCAGGTCTATGCGAATTGCCCCAAATACATTCAGGTCAGGCACCTCGAGTCCGATATCCGCGACGACGCAGCCGTCGGGTCGGTACGCACGACGGACGAGTTGACCATTGCGCAGCAGGAATGGATCGCCGCTGCGGACGCGTTCTTCGTCGCGACCTACGCTCCGGGACACGGCGCCGACGCCTCGCACCGCGGCGGGGACCCGGGTTCGTCAGGTGCTCGACGCACGGCGGCTGGTGTGGCCGGACTATGTCGGCAACTCGATGTACATGACACTCGGCAACTTGGAGCTGTCGCCAGCCTGCGGTTTGCTCTTCCTGAACTGGAAGGACGGTCATTCGCTGCAGATCACCGGTACGGCTCGAGTGAACTGGGATCCCGACGAGGCGGCCACCGTACCGGGCGCGAAACGCTTGATCGAGTTCACATCTGACTGCGTCATACAGATCGATCATGCTAGTCCGCTGAGCTGGACGCTAGGCGAGTACTTCCGGCACAACCCACCAACGACACGTCCCGACTGTGGAGCCCCGCCAGCGGTGAGCCAGTTGCACAGAAGCTGATCACATCGACGCATCACCGACAGAAGCTCACTCAGCCGCGTCCCAGGTCGCCGCGACGAGATCCCGCCAGGGACTCCGACGAGGCAGAAGCCGGCGAGCCGAAGAGTTCAGTCGACTGACCGGTCACACCATCGATCGCCGCCGCCGCGCACTCGTACGCTCGGAAACACCGGGACCTCCCGCATAGGTCGGAGAGGCCAGGCAGCCCCTGCCCGGCAATCCACAAATCTGTGCGAGTGAGGCCCCGGCCCGCAGCCCCGTCACCATGACGGCGTCACGTCATACCGTCCAGTCATGTAGCTCCGGGAAACCACCACCATGACGCGCACGATTCAGATCGTCCGACGCGACGGCTTCCAGAGCCTGGTCAAGGTCGGTGATGAGGTCCTCCGTGCTCTCCAGCCCGACTGAAAATCGGATAAGACCTGCGGGAACTCCAGCTTGGACGAGCTGCTCGTCACTCAGTTCGTGGGCCCACATTGCGGCAGGCCGAATGACAAGCGACCTAAACCCACCCAGACTCGATGAGCGCACCGGGATACGGAGTGCATCAATGAGCCGCTCGCCAGCAACGGCTCCACCTCGGAGCTCGAAGCTCAACAACCCGCCATAACCGCGCATCTGCCGTTTCGCAAGATCGTGCTGCGGGTGGCTGACCAGGCCTGGATAGTTGACCTGCGCAACGGCAGGCTGAGCAGCCAAGAACTCAGCCACCGCAAGAGCGGTCTGATTCTGGCGCTCCACACGTAAGGACAACGTCCGCAATCCTCGCAGCGCGAGCCATGCATCGAACGGGCTGATGACCGACCCGAGCATGGTGTGCGTTTTCCAGATAGCATCGATGAGTTCCTTGCTACCAAGCACGATCCCGGCCATCACATCGGAGTGTCCGGACAGTTGCTTAGTGACGCTGTGCATCACCAGGTCCACGCCATCCTCGATCGGGCGATGGTTTGCGGGCGTTGCGATCGTGTTGTCAGCAAAGGTCAAGATGTCATGCGACCGGGCAAGAGCTGCGACAGCACCTACATCGCTGACCTGCAGCCGAGGGTTGCTTGGGGACTCGACCATGAAGAGCCTCGTCCGAGGCCTGATCGCTCGCTCGAAAGCGGACACATCGCTGTCATCGACAAGGGTTACCTCGAGGCCGAACCGTGGCGCCACATCCTGAAGAAAGCTCAACGTGCCGCCATACATGCTGCGCTGGGCCACAAGATGGTCGCCGGCCGAAAGCAGCGTCAGCACTGTCGTCGAGATCGCTGCCATCCCGGAAGCAGTAGCAAGCGCAGCTTCGGCACCTTCGATGGCCGATACAGCCCTCTCCAGACGCGCTTGAGACGGATTGCCATATCGCCGGTAGAAGCGTTCATGGCGAGGATGGCGATTCAAGCTCGCAAACTCTGCAGCGGAGCCAGCGGAAAAGGGCACCGACAGGTACATGGCAGGCGCGACGTCGGAGTCGGCCTCGTCGAGGGCGTCCGAGTGCTGAAGCATCGTCTCAAGTTCCAACTCGATGTCCATGAGCCCTATACTTTCGGAGATTGGCCCTGACTTCGATAGCCATTTTGCACCAGATTGGACCCTGATGGCCGTCTCGACACTGCTTCATGAACTCGGCGACTGGTCTACCGGAGATGGGCCGCTCTATCAGAGGCTGGCCAATTCCCTCCGCGGTGCGATCGGCCGCGGTGCCTTTGGAACGGAGGCAAAGCTTCCATCCGAGCGCGACCTCGCGCGGTTGCTGGATGTCAGCCGTACAACCACGAGCGCGGCCTACGGATTGCTCCGCCGCCAAGGCGTTCTCGCAAGCCAGTGCGGCAGCGGCACGCGACTCGTTGGCACGAGCCGGTGGGCAGGACCCCAGGTGCCAGGTGCAGCAATGACTCCGACAAAGTTGCTGAGCGAGCCTTTGGCCGGGACCATCGATCTGTCGACGTCGAGCATCTCCGGCCTTCCCGACTTATCTGATGAGCAACTCGGCATTAGCGCCGACGAGATTCGCCACTTAGCCGCGGGCACCGTCTACGAGCCGTTCGGTCTTCCCGCGCTCCGTGAGGCGATCGCCGTGCGTTATAGCGAGCTTGGCCTTCCTACCACCTCTGATGATGTGCTGGTCACGAGTGGCGCGCAGCAGGCGGTAAGCCTGCTCTTCAGCCTGTTCGGTCGGGACCACGGCACCATCGTCACCGAAAACCCCACCTATGCGGGTGCGATCGACGCCGCGCGAGTTGCCGGAGCGACCATGATCGGGCTCCCGATCGACGAGCAAGGCATCAAGCTCCGCCCATTGCGAGAAATCATCGACAACTCAACGGTCCGATTGGTGTACCTAATGACAACCTGCCAGAATCCCACAGGCGCGGTCATGGGTTCAGCGCGGCGCCACGACATCGCTCGTTTGGCAGAGAGTACGGGGACTTTCATCGTCGACGACACGAGTCTCGCCGACCTCGTACTCGACCGCACTTCTCATGCATTCCTGGCGAGCGCGGACAGCAGCACGATCATCACCATTGGTGCCCTCAGCAAGCTTCTCTGGGCTGGTCTGCGCGTGGGATGGATCCGAGCACCAGCGCATCTCATGGCGCGACTCGCTCGCCTCAAGGTAATCAGTGACCTCGGCTCATCGCACCTTAGCCAGATCCTTGCTGCCCGGTTGTTACCTACAATTGAAGACACCATTGCAGTTCGTCGATCCCAACTCAACGAGCGTCGAGCCGTACTGAGTGGACTTCTTGGAACTGAGCTACCCGATTGGTCCTGGAGCCAACCCGCGGGAGGGCCGTTCCTCTGGGTCCGCCTTCCGAGCAGCCAGGCCGAAGCGTTCGCTCGCGTTGCCCTCAACCACGGCGTGCGAGTCCTGGCCGGCACGAGGTCATCACCTGACGAAACCTTTGGCTGTCACCTTCGGATCTCATTTGTCGTCGAACCAGACGAACTGCGAGTCGCGGCTCATCGGCTCTGCCAGGCATGGACCGAGCTCAGATCCAGCGGCAAAACCGCTCGGGTTGCGATGGATATCGTGGTCTAACCAGCTTACGGTACAGAGTTTGATGTCAATCTAGACCAGGTCGGTCCCGTTTGACGGACATCCAGATCAGGAGTCTGAGCTCCGGAAGGATGCTCGTCATGGAATCGATGGGCAAGAAGAAGGCGCGGCTTCGTCGTTAGTGCACTCGCGAGTGCAACGCAGAGATTGTCGAGCTATGTCAGCGCGGCGACCGGTCGTTTGGTCAGGTCGCAAGGATTCGACCTGACCAAGACCGTCATCTCGACAACCCGCAGGCCTTGATGAGGGTCATCATCGAGTGATTCCGCCGCGTTGGCGACCAACGGTCACGCCGATGAGGATCATCAGGCCACCAGCCAGCGCGGCCGAGTGGATACTCTCGCCAAGAGCGGCCCAGCCGATGCCGATCGCCAGGAACGGCACCAGATTCAGCGTGTTGGCAGCTGCTGCGACGGGTAGTCGAGCTAACGCATAAGCCCATGTGGCGAAGCCGAGTGCGCTCGGTCCGACGCCAAGGTACAGCAAGGCCCAGGCGGCAGCCGTCGAAACGTGCGGCACCGCACGAATCAGATCCGGCATCAGCGGCAGCGACAGGATGGTGCCTAACCAGGTGGCATGACAGGTGACCTCAATCCCGCTATAGCAAGACAGCAAAGGCTTCTGTGCCACGAAGAACGAGGCTTGGGCCAAAGCTGCGCCGACGACATAACCCGCGTCCAGGCTCGGGGTCAGGCCGTCGCCCTGGGAAAGAGCGATGACACTCGCACCAGCAAATCCCAGCGCAAGACCGAAGATGCTGTGCCGGTGCAACGGCTCCCGCAGTACCAAGACAGCAAGAACGGCGGCGATGACCGGACTGGTCTTGATCAGCAGGCTGGCAGTGCCTGCTGGCACGCTACGTTCACCCGCATTCAGCAAGAGTTGGTAGGCGGTCATTCCGGTTAGGCCGCACCACACGATACGCGGCAGATCGTGGCGAGCGGGCATCCGCACATGCAGGAGCGGAGCAGCCAAGGCGAGAACCAGCGAGGCCATCAGCAGGCGGCCGACCACCTGCCCATAAACGCCGAATCCGGTGAGGGCGATGCGTATGGCGACGAACGCGGAGGACCACAGCAACACTGTGACCGCCACCGCGACCATCACTCGTCGACGGTCAAACATGCCTCCTAGCCTGCTTGGCGACCACCGTAAGCACCAGTAAAGGCTAGACACTCTGCTATGTAGGATTGCTTTATGCTGGATGTGCGACGTCTCAGAGTGTTGCTCGCAGTGGCGGAACATGGCGGGATCGCCGCCGCTGCGAGGGCGCTGACCTTCACCCCGCCTGCGGTGTCACAGCACGTTGCGGCTCTCGAGCGTCAATTGGGCGTATCTCTGGTAGACCGCACCGGACGCACCGCTCGACTGACCGCTACAGGGCATCAGCTCGCTATGCACGCCCGCCACGTGCTGGCCGCCCTGGAAGCGGCCGAGGCCGACCTGGCCAATCTTGCCGGCCACGACCGCCGTGGGACGCTTGCCGTGGGCACCATTCCCACCCTTGGCCGGACGTTGCTGCCCGCCACGATGACAGCCCTGCAAGCTATCGCACCCGGCGTGGACCTGCGGATCCAACAGAGCGAACCAGAAGACAGCCTGCCCGCCCTCGTCCGCGGTGACCTCGATGTCGTGCTTGCCAGCGAGTACAGCCTCACACCGCGCCGATCGCTCGCCCGCACGGACCGCCTCGATCTGTTCACCGAGCCGTTGTATGTCGCTGTGCCGCCCGATCAGAACGTTCATGAGCCTGAAGTCGACCTCGCCGAGCTGCGCGAGGAACGCTGGATCGCGCCAGCCGCAGGCGGCTCCTGCGAAACAACACTGCTTCGTTCCTGCGCCTCCGCCGGTTACGAGCCCCACATTGTCGCGCATTGCGCCGACTTCGCAGTCGCCGCCGCCCTTGTTCAGACCGGATTTGGCATCGCACTCCTGCCCAACATCGCCGCACCACGTGATGACACTGTCCGCCTACTCGACATCCGACACCCAGGCGTCCACCGGACGCTCTATGCCGCCATCCGCCGTGGCACCCGCGAACACCCTGTGCTCAGCGACTTTTTGGAGGCCTTAACCGCCACCGTCCAGCAACAGGACAGGTGGCACCACGAATGACCGCAGAGTCCCCGAAGCATCCTGCTCTTCAGTTCCGTTCTATCTGTGCCATTTGACGCTGATAGCTGAGAAGTCTGGCTTGCATCTCTGGGTATGACACAGCCGAGGGAAACTTGTCGCCCTCGCGTACCGCTGCCGCGACCTGCGCTGCGGAATGGATGGCGGCCCGATAGGGCAACGAGCCTGTGCTTACTCTGCGGATCCCGAGGTCGGCGAAGTCAGACAGCGACATCGACGGAATAGCCAGCACATTCATCGGAACGCCAATCTGGGCGGCGAGTTGACTTAGTTCGGCCGGCTCTGTAGCGCCGGGAACGAACACGCCGTCGGCACCTGAGTCCACATAGCGTGCGGCCCGCCGCAAGGTACCGCCGACGGTGGCCTCCTGTCCCAGCCAGTATGTATCGACTCTGGCGTTGACGAACAGGTCCGGGCATGCCCGCTTGATCGCTGCTACCTTCGCAGCACAGAGATCGGGGCTTACGAGTTGCCCGGACGTACTGTCTTCAATGTTGATACCTGCGACATCAAGTTCGGCGACATAGTCCGCGATCTGTTGGGGATCGTCCGAGTAGCCGTCTTCGATGTCCACGTTGATGAAGACCGGTAGGACAGTTAGGGCGCGCGCGAGCCAGAGGTTGGCGTCCCTCGTCAATCTGGCAGCGTCTGGCTGACCAAGACTGGACGCCACGCCGAAACTCGTTGTCCCGATGGCCTCGAAGCCTGCCTCAAGGAACGCTAGCGCGGAGGGAATGTCCCAAGCATTCGGCAGCAGCAAGGGAACGTCGGCGTAATGAAGACCGGAGAACGTCATCCCTCAACTCCCTTCGGAAGGTCGGTTTCCAGTTGATCCATATACGCGGTCGAGGGACCACCGGTTCACATGGACAGGCGTGATCGACCTCCTGGCAGACTGGCGGCCGGTGAACGAGGTACGCCGCCCAACGGCCGGGTAGGCACCTCTGTCGGTGTCTCACCACCCGCACAACAGCATGGACGTCCCGCCCGCAGACATCCGGGGAGACAGGTGTTCTATGGCCACCTCGTCATCGGTGCGTGGACTCACATGCTCCGAGCCCCTGCAGACGGTTACTCTCGCTTGCATATTGGTCGCCGGGTGCGCGTCAGCCGTCATCGGTGCCTTCGCGCAACGTGCTTCAATGACGCCAGCGCACGGAGCCTCGACCAATGACTGGCGGATCACCACGCCACGGGTTGCTGGCGCCTGCTGGACGAGCACCATGTTTTCAACTCTGTCCGTCATGACGCTATCTGTGTTCATACGCGGACCTCACATCTGCATCGAGGCGATCGAGAACCACCTGGCCTCCACCCTGGTTGTCCCCTAACGCCAGTCTTATACGGCACCTGTTTGCCCTTCGATCGGCGCAGGCCGCGAACCAGTGTCGTCTCCGCCCGTCGACACCGGTGATCGCGCGGAGCGTCCGAATGTGATCAGGCTTGCGGTGGCGATAATCCAAACAGCGACGCCGCCGTAGGACGTGACCAGTCCAAATCCATCGGCAATCGCCGAGCTCACCAAGCTCCCCACTGAGTCGAGGGCCGGCAGTTGCGGGAACGCGGCACGCAGGGCTGCCTCGTCGTCTCCATTCGCGACGCGTTCGGCCAGCGACTGAACCGTGGCATCGTCGACCTGGCCGGACAAGCGCTCGTGCAATCTGGCCGAGATTCCCACCGCCAGCAGAAGGCCCATCACCGAGATGTTCACAGCCAATGTGATCAACCGGGCGCTCATGTCGAGGCCCGACGCCATGCCCGACCGATTGCTGGGCACAGATCCTGTTGTCGTGTTGGTGACTGGCGTCGACGTGAGCCCGAGGCCGATCCCTCCCAACAACAGGCCGGGCAGCATCGTCAGCCAGCTCGCATGCGCTGAACGGCTGCCCATGTTCATCAAGAGCAGGCCGGCACCGATGACGTACATACCCAGTGGAATGATCAACGAGGGCCGGAACTTTAGCGCGAGCCGTTCTGCTAGAGGGGGCAGCACCAGGGTCGGAAGGGTGTAGGCGAGCAGAACAATGGCCGCGGTGTCGACGCCGTAGCCGAGGCCGTGCTGCAGGTAGATCGGCAAGTAGATGATCAGCGGCCAAAAGCTGAAGTTCATACCCACGCAGCCCAGCAGTGCCCCGGAGAAGGAACGAATCCGGAACAGGGAGAACTGGAACATCGGTTGCGTGCCGGTCTTCTCGACGACGACGAAGGCAACGAACAGCGCGAGCGAAAGCCCGCCCGCGACCAACTCCACCGGCTTTGTGAAGCCGAGCTCCGCGCCCTGAGTGATGTAGAAGACTAGTCCGAACACCGCAAGACTGAGCGTGCCGATCCCCCGGACATCCAGGCTGCCGGCCGCAGGATCACGAGACTCGCGCACACCAGCTGCGATCAGCCCCATGGTGACCGCTGCGATGAAGACGTTGATCAGGAAGACCCATCGCCAATTGAGGACGGTGACCAGGCCACCGCCAACGGCCGGGCCGAAACCGAGGCCGAAGCCGAATACGAGGCCCCAGATACCAAAGGCCCTTGCACGCTGCCGACCCTCCCGAAATTGATGCGACAGGATCGCAACATGGCAAATCAGCATCGCACCACCGCTCATCCCCTGCAGAAATCGCCCGACGATCAATACGGTCACGTCCTGGGCGAGCCCACAAACCAAGGATGTGAGGCCGAACGCTGCGACAGTGAGCGCCATAACCCGCTTGCGGCCGACCCGGTCCGCCAGAACACCCGTAGCTACCAGCACTGTCGTGCATGCGATCGTGTAAGCGTTCATGATCCATTGGAGATCCGCGAAGTCACCATCCAGCACGCGACCGAGGGTTGGAAGAATCACCGGGACGCTGGAGATCTCGAGGCCGAACATGAGCCCTGCCAAGCAGATGGCCGCCAGCGCTATCCGGTTTCGGACCGTCGGGGTAGGAGTCATGGCAAGCATGATCTCGGTGCTCAGCGCACAAGGGAACGGGCATCCATCGGCAAATTGGGCTCTTAGGGCTTGCGATCCCGGGTATACTCGCGATCGTGCCGATGAATCAACGACCGACGCTCGATGCGACCGACAACGCCATCCTCCAACTCCTCCAGGAGGACGGCCGGATGACGACGGCGGAGCTCGCGCGGGCGATCTCCATGTCGGCGTCTTCGACGGCGGACCGAGTGCGACGCCTGACAGACCAGGGCGTCATTCGCGGGTACAGAGCGATCGTCGATCCAGTCGCTCTTGGCTACGAACTGACGGCGTTTGTTCGCATCCGGATGGCTACTCCTGCCGGCAAGCCGTTCTTCGAACTGTTGAAGAGTACGCCGCAGATCCTTGAGGCACACTACGTCACCGGCGAGGACTGCTTCATGCTGAAGGTCATCGCAGCGTCGATGCCGAACCTGCAAGAACTCACCGCAAGGCTCATGACCTTCGGCCAGATCACCACGAACCTCGCGTTCTCCAGCCCAGTGAATGACCGCCCCCTTCCACCCAGCGTGGACGCGAGCGAGACCGCCGACTCCTCGCCTTCAATGACAGCCTGAACAGGACGTGATCAACCGCCTTCCGTAGGCGACGTCGCCCACTACCCCAAGGGGACATTGGATGTGACTCAGACAGTCAAGTTCGGCGATGAGCGGATCGTGCGGGCGCTGATCTCGAAGTTGATGCTCAGCTGAGTGGTCGCTCGACTGGACCGATCAGGCAGCTCCGACTCTGATCGTTTCGAGCAAGGCATGGGCGTTGCCGTGCCGACCTGTTCATCTCCGCATAATGCCGCGACAACCTACGCGTTACGGTAGAGGTAGATAGCTCAGCTAGTCGGTCCCATCTACCTGCGTGCACGGAACCTGAACTTCCTCTCGCCGAGATCCGTCGGCACATCCGTGAAGCCGCCGTCTCGGAGCCGGGCATGCAAAGTCCCCGGATCGACGGGCTCGAAGGTGTCGTTGGCGTGAGATTCGCCAGCTCCGCCGCTAGCCGCGGATCGGACTCTACAACGACAAGCTCATCGACCTGGTCGACCAGATAGACGGTGCTGGCACCGACCCCAGAGCCAAGTTCTCCCACGTCGTCAGCGTCGGCACGAAGCTGACCGACCTCGCGGGCGTCGCGAACGACGGCGATGAATGGATCGAGGAACTTGAGCGGCACGTTTCCGACCTCGTGCGCCCAGTGAAAGCTCGTTCAAGGATCTACCACCAGACCTCGCCAGCGACTACGGACAGGTGGTCGCTCGCATTGAAGGTGCGATCCTCACCCTAGGAGACATCGCTCGCGTCCACGTCTACCGTTGGGGCGACGGCGCAGCTCGCTTCCACGTCTGGTTCATGCCTCGACCCCTCGGGATGCTCGAGGCAACCAGATACGCCCTTCCCGTCTGGGAGGACCGCCTATCACCTGCATCACAGTCCGACATCGAGAAAGCCGGCCGCGCCGTCGCAGCGGCTCTCGCCCGTTAGCCTCTCGAGGAACGCAACACGGGCTGCACGCGCCACCTGGCCATCGCGAGCCCACCGTTCCGTGTTCGAGCTGCCTATTACTCGGCGTTCGCGGCCACGACGCTGACGTTCTTCGTAAGGGTGACGCGGCCCGGCTGATGAGGGGCGTCAATTCGCACAGTCAAGGGGCCGACTGCGGCGTGGTGCACCCGACTGGGAAACCAGGCGCGGTCTTGATCGACAACGATCAGCAGTCCGTCATGATCTCCTACCGGGGCGAAGTCGGCCTCTTGCGGCGGGAAGGTGGGTAGTCCTAGCTCTCGGGTTAGGTCGGTGACGGCTGCCTTGGTGTTAGGGACGGCTACGCCTATCTCGCTAATGGAGAACGGGGTCGGAACATCGCGGTCTCGAGGCGGGAGCGCGGCGTCGGCCTGCCGGCCAATGAACTCCAAGAGGATGTCTTCCGGACCGAGGAAGTACATCGACCGAGAGTTCCAGCCCGGCGGACCCTCGATCACGTCGGAGTCTCCGGCAATGATCAGATCGACTCGCTGCGTGAGCCAACTCCGCGCGTCGTCGAAGTCGTGTGGCGACACCCCAAAGGCCACGTGGTGGACTCCATCAAACTCCTTTCCAGGAGTCATGACGAGTCGGCTGAAGCCGACTCTGACAGTAGCACGGTCGGCCTCTTCCGCTACGGGCATCATCAACACATCGCGGTAGAACGAAGCTGCTGCATGAAGCTTGCCAACGGTGATCGCGATCTCGCGAATCCTCATGCCTTGTACCCTCCAGTGCTGCGCCAAGGGCGCCAATAGCTCACGGCCAAGGACGCTAGTAGTTCAAGTTGACTTGAGGTCAACACGTGAGCGTCCTTGGCGGCGGATGACTCGCACTGTGGGCAACGTGTGGAATCGATGAGCGTGCGACACCGTACTGCTGGTTCTCAGACAGTCTGTCGTCAACAAGCCGCTCTGCCGGAACGCCGTGACTGGCACGCGACGTTCTGAACCCTTTCACATCCACCCGCGTAGATGACTGCAGAGGCAGCGCCGTACTTGCACACGTTGTGTCGGCGCCTGTTGCTATGCGATCAGACTGGAGGAGAATGCATGATCCTTGGGAGAAGCGGGTTGACGAAGCAGACTGCAATCGCCGTGGCGTCGCTTGCAGCACTGTCGTTCGTCTCGGTCCCCCACGCGGCGGCCGCCACTGGGTCGGTCCTGGGATTCAGCGAGGATCCAACAACGTTCGGAAGCCTGACATCTTGCCAAAATGTGTTCAAAAGTTCAGTTACTGGTGACAACGGCGACGGGAGCGTTGTAGCCAGAGTCAGCGATGTGGAGTTCCACTTCTGTCGATCTGGTACGAGCGTGGCTGCAAACGCGCTCCCGTGGACCCTCAACCTCACCGAGAACTCCAGCTACACCATCAAGGGCGTAGACGTGAGGATCACCACACCGCAGGGCGCGTGCCGGTACACCGGCCAAGTGCAAGGCCTGATGCAGTTTCCCGGCGTCTACAGCCTCAGCGGTCAGCTCGCCCGCCAGAGCTCCGGCTGCGGAGGACCAGAACAGATTGCGGCAAGCAATCTGACGGAGGTGATCACCATCAGTCGCTAGTCCTCCGCCGACTGCCCGTTGCGCCGCCACTCCATGAATCATTGCCGGTCGCGGGCCCTCAGCACTTAGCCATCGACGGACGACCGGTGATCAAGGCATCTCCAAGACTGACCATCGCCGGTCGTCTGGCGTGGTGTCCCGATGGCCTTCGACTCTTGACCGGATGCGGACAGCGAGCTGAACGTCGGCGGCGTTCAAATCTGCGCCGGAGTGACGATCCTCGGGCCGAACCAGGCGCGTTGTCCCGGAACCACGCGATCGACCCCTTCCCATCCGAATCGTTCCGCGATGACCGTGGCCGGCATCTGCGGGTGCTCAGCCAGCATCCCCCTCCCCCCGCGGCGTCACGGCGTCGACGCCGACTCCGCGCTCCTGCTTCGGCGGCCGATCAAACACCGACCTGTCGACCCCAGATCCCGTCTGACCTGAAGGCTGCAGAACACCGTCCGCCACCAGTCGGCGGATCAACGCCCGATCCTCCCTCGACTGAGATCACGCATCCAATCTGTCTGGGTGGAATCGTCTTCGACCATCGTATTTTCACGCGGTCCTCGTTGGGCGATCAATCCTCGGTTGTTTGTCGGTACGCGGAACCGCAGCCGTCCGTGTCGTGTGTCTATCAGCTGTCCGCCGACCGCCTCGATCACCTCGTGCGAAGCCACGTTGTCGGCGCTGCACGTGAGAAGGGCTGGGTTGACGCCAAGACCGGCCGCTATCGGAAGCGATTCAGCCAACATCCTGGTCGCGTACCCACGGCGCCGGGCCGAAGGACGTACGACGTACCCGACGTGGCCGCCAACCTCCGTCAGGGCCGGTGTGAGGTGGTGGCGTATCGAAAGGCGGCCGAACCACTCCCCGGCCTCGACAAACCAGAGCACGGTCTGGTGCACGATGCCCGGCGGCAGCACGGTCTCCGGCCATGCGTCGGCCTGGAGCCTTTCGACGAGCCGCACGAACTCAGTTGGATCGTCCGCCTGTTCTCGGCTCCACTTCTCCTCGCCGTCACCGTACATGCGCACCCATCAGGTGCCCGTGCTCCGGTCCCATCTCGTCCCAGGCGGCGAGGAACGAGCGGTGAACGGCGACAGTCGGAACAGTCAGAATTGGCATCTTGGACCATTGACCTCCAATCGTTCCAGGCGCACAGGGCGACCTCACAAGCCGCCCGTAGGCTAACGGGAACCGTTAGCCGCTCCATTATTGCCGAGCCAAGGTCGTTGGTCGACATCGGCGAGACCCGACTCGACCGCACCGCCACCCGTCTCTATCGCAGGCCGCTCGCAGGAGGGTGCATCCCACTAAGATGAGCTCGTTCGCCTGAACCCCGACACACCAAGGCATGCGCCCAAGACGGCACTCGGCGGTCACTTGAGCAGATACTCAAGTATCTTGATCCGAGCTTCGGTGGGTGAGCAGCATCTGAACAACATCTCTAACAACTCCCTTCGCATCGCGAAAGGGTGAGCGTCCTGGTCAGACGAAATGAGTAGGCTCGCTATGTCGTCTCGCCATAGGAGCGACCCCAGCGCCGCAATATCGGTGGCCTGCTGTACCAGAGCTTCTCGAACGGAAGTGAGCGTCGGACGGCCATTCAGGTACCCGAGTGCGTGCAAGCCGATGTGGCGCGGGTAGAGATCGAGCGCATACGTCGCAGCCTGTTCAGGCACGATTACGGCGACGCTGTCGAAGATGTCTGTGAGCTTGCTACCGAGACGGACATCCGCAGGTCGGTAGCGCAGAAGCCAGGCGTTGGCTACGCGCGGCTCGATCACCACGACGTCGGTTGCTCCTAATGTCCCGCCAAAGCTGTAACCTGGCACGCTCCGCACAAGCCCAGCGCCCGTTGTGGCGACGATGTAACGCTCCAACGCCCGAGATGCATCCCGTTGCCACCTTCGACGGCGTCTTCCATCCGTGACCAAAGCCTCAGCCTTCGTCTTCTCGTCACATGTCTCAGAGGCTCCAACGACGCCCCTGACAGAGGTTCGCACCCTCACGCACATCGGTTCTTGTCGCTCAGTCCAAACCAGACGCGACTGTCTTGGCTTCCCTGCCATACAGACGAACACGATGGACGGCGATAGTGCCCAGCACAGACGATCTCTTCAACCTGATGAGGAGCGACGCATGGGCAAGCTCACCGACTCCGTCGACGACGTGCTCAATACGGCGGTGACAGACGGTGTCGTGCCTGGCGCCGTTGCAGTGATAACCGGTAGCGAGGGCCTCCGGTGCGAGAGCGTCGCTGGACGTGTCCGCATCGACAAGGATGCGCCCGTCCGCGCCGACACGATCTTCCGGACGGCGTCGATGACCAAGGCCCTCACTAGCGTTGGAGCCCTGCAGTTGATCGAGCGCGGTCGCCTGTCACTGACCGACGAAGTGGCGTCCATTGTTCCGGGGTACGGGGAGTTGGCCGTGCTCGAGGGCTACGACGGCGACAGGCCCCGCCTCAGGCCCGCGGCCCGACAAGCTACGATCCTCGACTTGCTCAGACACACCTCCGGACATGGCTATTGGTTCTCCAACGTCGACTTGCTCCGCTACTTGGAAATGACTGGTACACCGGACCCCTTCACCGGTCGGCGCGGAATGTTCTCCGCGCCTCTCGTCGCCGATCCAGGAACACGGTGGGAGTACGGGATCAGCACGGACTGGCTTGGACAGGTCATCGAAGCGATCACCGATCAACCACTTGACTCATACCTCGCTGAGCACGTCTTCGGTCCGCTTGGGATGACGGATACCACGTTCTTTCCGAACACCGATCAGCGATCCAGGTTGATGCCGATTCACGACCGTACGGCGGCCGGTGGTCTCTCCGTGAGCGAGATCGATCTACCTGTGGAACCGGAATTCGCGGCCGGCGGGCATGGCGCGTACTCGACCGCGCGAGACTATGCACGCTTTATGACCGCACTGCTGCGCGACGGCGAACTAGACGGCGAACGGCTCCTTCGGGCCGAGACAGTCGAGCTAGCCTTCACCGACCACCTCGATGGCATGGCGTTGCCCGACAAGACGTCGACTGCAGTGCCCGCACTGACGAACGACATGGGCATATTGCCGTTCCGACAGGGTTTCGGCTTGGCGTTCCAGGTTGTTCATGAAGACATCCCGGGGATGCGTCAGGCTGGGACCGGCTTCTGGGCAGGTCTGTTCAACAGCTACTACTGGATCGACCGCCGTGCGGGGATAGCCGGAGCCTTGTTCACTCAGGTGCTGCCATTCTTCGACGCGGCCGTACAGCGTGTGTTGGCCGAAGTCGAACTAGCGGCCTATGCCGAAGATGCACCGGGCCGTGCCTGATTATGCGCACACGGGCGGCGGTCCTGCACGCGATGGGCGCCTCGCCCCCTTTCGCCCGATCCGAGCCACTGCACATCGAGCATGTCGAGCTGGCACCGCCCGGTCCTGGAGAGGCGCTGGTTGAGGTCGCGTTCGCTGGATTGTGTCACTCGGACTTGTCTGTGATCGACGGTTCGCGGCCACGGGTTGTGCCAATGGTGCTTGGCCACGAGGCAAGTGGCATCGTTCGCGAGTGCGGGCCTGGCGTCGATACGGTCCAGGTCGGCGACCACGTCGTCTTCTCCTATGTGCCTCTGTGCGGCCGCTGTTCGATGTGCGAAGCCGGGCGGGGCTCGCTCTGTGAGCGTGGCAGCGCTGCGAACGCGAAAGGCACATTGCTCAGCGGGCAACGGCGATTCTCGAGCAGGGACGGGAAGGGGACGATCAGTCACCACCTCGGGGTGTCTGCGTTCTCACAATTCACGGTCGCCGCCCAGGAGTCGCTGGTCAAGATCGATCGCAACACGCCACTCGAAGTGGCCGCGGTGTTCGGCTGCGCGGTGCTGACCGGAGTCGGCGCGGTGGTCAACACCGCGCGGCTTGCGGCCGGCTCAAGCGCGGCTGTGTTTGGGCTTGGCGGCGTCGGACTCAGCGCAGTGCTCGGTGCGTACGTGGCCGGCGCTGATCCCCTCGTCGCGGTCGACGTACTTCCTGGCAAGCTCGATCTCGCGCGGCAGCTCGGAGCGACGCACACCGTCAACGCCAGCGAGACGGACGCGATGGCCGCCGTACGGGAGATCACCGGCGGAGGCGCTACCTTCGTGTTCGAAGGCGTCGGCAGCGAGCACGTTCTTGCCCAGGCTTACCAGGCGACGGCGCGGGGCGGTACGACAGTGACGATGGGACTGCCGCATCCCGATCGCCTATTCTCGATTCCAGCTGTCACGCTGGTGGCGGAAGAACGCACGGTCAAGGGCTCGTACATGGGTTCCGCACTGCCGCGCCGCGACGTTCCCGCATTCATGGCTCTCCATCGTTCGGGCCGGCTGCCCGTTGACGCGCTCATCACCGGAAGGCTCGCGCTCGATGACATCAACGCCGGGTTCGACAGGCTCGCAGACGGGCAAGCAGTCCGCCAACTGGTCGACTTCTCGCTGGACTGACAGACGACCTTGTTGTGCCGCACAAGCCCTCTCGCCGAATTTTGACCACGCATCCATGGGCGCAGTTCCTCGTACGGCGCAAACTCGGTGGTACCCGTTGAGGGTATTCACCTTTGTCGTAGCGCCCATGGATACGGAGATCACCACTGATGGTTAAGCCGATTCTGCAGTTGTACCCGATGCTTCCGGCTGCTGATGAACTGGAGCGCGAGGTTCTTCGTCCACTCGGCCGCAACGTCGAGCGGTACCAGGAAGCCCTTGCGGGCCTGGATGATCTTGTCACGGCAGCTGATGATCTCGGCTTCTGGGGCGTTTCCACAATCGAGCACCACTTCCACTCCGAGGGATACGAGATCGGGCCCAACCCCGCCCTGCTGAACGCGCACTGGGCCGCCAAGACGAAGAGAGTCCGCGTCGGCCAACTGGGATTCACGATGAGCGCGCAGAACCCGATCCGGGTCGCCGAAGATACCGCCATCATCGACCACCTCACGAAGGGGCGTTGCTTCGTCGGCTTCTCGCGTGGCTACCAGTCCCGCTGGACGAACATCCTCGGCCAGCACCTCGGCACCCGAGCGACAGCTTCCCCGCAGGGCTGGTCCGACGATGCCAACGCGCGGGTCACCGAGGCCCAGCGCGCGGCGGAGATCAGCGACGACGAAGTCAATCGCCGCATCTTCCAGGAGAACATCGACATCGTATTGTCGGCCTGGAAGCAGGAGAGCATTGACCACGACTCGAACACCTGGCAGATCCCCTATCCCTACCGTGACGGCCTTGCCGGTTGGGGTATGCGTGAGGTCACGCGGCGCCTCGGCGCGCCTGGCGAGGTCGATGAACAGGGCCGGATCCGACGTGTCAGCGTCACCCCGGCGCCGTACACCGATCCCCACCCACCGGTGTTCGTCGCCTCGAATGCCAGCAAGGAGACCGTCGAGTACTGCGGTACCAAGGGATTCGTCCCAACGTACTTCTCACCGGTCAGCCGTGCCGTGGGCTACGCGCAGGCCTACGTCGATCGTGCCCATGAGGCCGGCCACGAGTTCGCCCTGGGCCAGAACCAGGCGCTTGTGCGATGGATGCAGATCGCCGAGACGCGCGAGCAGGCGCACCGCGCCGTACTCGACTACGACGTGGAGATCTACAAGAACCTGTACTCACCGCTGACGCCGCACGGAGGCCTGGCATTCGACGAAGCCAACCCGGTGCAGTCTGTTCTCGACTCCGGCGTGTGGGTCGCTGGATCCGTGGACGAGGTGCGCGAGGCGTACGTCGCCGAGTGGAAGCAACTGCCGGCGGAGTTCGTCGTCCTGATCTTCCACTACGCCCAGCAGCCGAAGGAAAGCGTCATCAGGAACATGGAGCTGTTCATGGAGCACGTGAAGCCGGCGCTGGACGAGCTGACCGAGTACGCCGCCACGAGCGCACCCGCGCGAAAGGGCGCGTGATGGTCGCCTTGGTCGCGCACCTGACGGCAAGCGAGGGAAATGCCAAGCGACTCGAGGAGTTGCTGCGGCTGCTCGTCGAGCGCTCACGAGAAGAGAACGGCGTCCTCCAGTACACGGCACACCGCGACTGCGACGATGAGTCGAGCTTCTGGATGTACGAGGTCTACGCCGATGACGAGGCGCTGGCGGCCCATCGGGCTCGCAAGCCGCTCGAGGCGCTCGGGAGCGCCTTCCACGAGGCGATCGCGACGCCACCATCCATCACACTGCTGACCCCGCTGGCGAGCCGATGACCGCCGCCATCCTCACCGCCGCGCTGACGGGACCGATGGCGACGAAAGCGGACAACCCGAACCTGCCGACATCGCCCGAAGAGATCGCCGCCGACGCGGAGGCGGCGTACGCGGCGGGCGCGTCGATCATCCACGTGCACCTGCGGGACGCCGAACAGCGGCCGACAGCCGACCTCGACATCGCCCGTCGCACGATCGCACTGATCCAGGAGCGCTGCGGTGCGCTCGTGCAACTGTCCACCGGTGTTGGCTTCGGCGTACCGTTCGAGGACCGGGCGGCACTCGTCGAGCTCCGCCCTCCTATGGCCACGCTTAACGTGTGCTCGATGACCTTCGCCGACGGTGAGTTCCTCAATCCGCCCGACCGGGTGCGAGCGCTCGCGAACCGCATGCGACAGCTCGGTGTGAAACCTGAGCTCGAGCTCTACGACACTGGTCACCTCGACGTGGCGCTCGCGCTGCACCGGGAAGGACTGCTCGTCGAACCGCTGCAGTTCTCGATCGTGCTCGGCGTGCGTGGCGGCATGGCGGCCACGGCGGACAACCTCATGCACTTCGTCCGCCGCATGCCACCGGGCTCCATCTGGCAGGTCATCGCGATCGGCCGAGCGCATCTGCCCTTGACGACGGTCGGCCTTGCTCTCGGCGCGAATGCTCGCACAGGCATGGAGGACACGCTGATGGTCCGCGCCGGCGTTCCGACGAGTGGCAACACGGAGCTGGTCAACCGGATGGCGAACGTGACCCGCGCTCTCGATCGAGAACTTGCGTCCGTGGCCGAAACCCGCGAACGGCTCGGGCTCGACGCAGCCAGTGGTCCGGGGACCAATCCGTCTTGATCATCGTCGGTGCGCTGACCGATGCGCGTCGGTCAGCGCAGCGATACGACGATCTTCCCACTTTGCACGTTGCTCTCCATGTAGCGATGCGCGTCGGCGTACTGCTCGAGGCCGTTGAACACTCGGTCGATCCGTGGGCGCAGGTCCCCACTCCGAAGGCCGTTGAGCAGAAAGTCCTTCCCGCGAGCGGTCGCCGCGTCATCGCGTGGCAGGCCTAGTTGCGGATGGCCGGTGAAGTCATAGATCTTGTAACCCGCATAGAGCCGGATCGTGCGCTCGAAGGCCGACAACAGAGGCAGTGGGGTGATCTCACCATTCATGGTTCCGAGTGCGCCGTACACCACGATATGGCCACGCACACGTGTCGCCCGCGCAAGCGCCTCGAGTCCAGCCCCCGCTACCGCGTCGTACACGACGTGCGCACCTTGGCCGCCGGTGAGCTCCAGCACGCGTGCGGTGACGTCCTCCGACTCCACGACGATCACGTGGTCGAATCCAGCGGCCGCGAGGGTGGGAGCCTTCTCCCTGGTGCGCGTCGTCGCGATGGTCACGGCACGACGTAGACGCGCGACTTGAAGCGCGGCAAGCGCCGTAGCGCTACTGCCGGCGGTCATGACGACGACATCGCCAGGGCTGGTGTTCGCGACCTCGACCAGCGGAAAGTATGCGGTCAGAGTGGTCGTGTTGACCGCAGTTGCCTGTTCCGGACTGAGCTCGGCGGGGTACTCGATCAATCCGTCCTCGGGATAGATGGCGGTTTCACCGTGATTGCCGTACCTGCGCAAACTGGCGATCGGGAAACTGCTCACGCGCGAACCAATACGCAGACTGGTGACATCGGGGCCTACAGCATCGACAATGCCGGCGACGTCGTACCCGATGCCGGACGGCAACTGCGGATCCTCGATGTACGCGCCCATGCGCCACAACAGGTCAGCGCGGTTGAGTGAGAGCGCCTCGACCCGGATCCGCACTTCGTTGGCCCGCGGCTCGGTCAACGGCACCCCCTCGACCTTCAGGACCTCAGGTCCGCCGGTCTCGTGGAAGCGAACGACTCTTGTCAGTTCCACAGTCAGCCTTCCGTTGTCGACGGCGCTTCGCCATCTCGCCGCGGGGGGATGACTGGCAGCAGGAGGTAAGCGTCGCGCCGATTGCCCGCGTGAAGCGTCTGCGTACCGCCAAAGATGTCGGCCGGTCGATCCTCTGGATCGATGTGACGAAATGGCCCGACTCCGGTCATCGGCTCGACCCACGCCAACGGTGCGGGTTCAGCGTCATGCTCGTAGTCCTTGCCACGGACTGTCAGGCCGATGCGATAGCCGGCGGGTACGACGACGCACGTGGGCCAGATCTCGACATCGAGCCCGTAGACGTCGCCCGGGGTCAACGGCTGGTGCTCGTCGTGTGTGTGGTACGGCCGGTACGGCCTGCTCAGCGACGTGTCGAGCTTCCGGTGCGAGGCGCGCATCCAGCCCAGGCTCACCGGTGACCGCGGATCGAGCGCACCCTGGAACAGCACCTCCCGGCCAGCCGGGTCGAAGACGCGCAGCACAAGGAACAGATCCGCGTCTGTCGTCGACGAGGAGACAAAGACTTTCGCCGCTGACGGGCCAGTGATCTCCGTCTCGTGCTCCAGCGGTTCGGTCATGAACGTGATGCCGTCACCAAGCGCGTCGTACGGCACCGCGACGTCAGAGGCCACAGGCTTCTCGACAAGCATTCGGTGCTCGAGATCCAGGTGCAGCCGCCACCACCGCGTGTCGACCAGCGGCCACGCCGACTCGCCTCGCTGCTCGAAACTGCCGTCGACCTTGCGCACCTGCAGTTGTACCGGCGGCTGTTCGGACCATCCATTGTCGACGCCTTTCAGCACGTGGTCGAAGAAGCGCTTTTGCAGGTCGACGCCGTAATCGGTGTAGTAGTGCGTCCAGTGCTCGAGGCCGTGAACCTCGAGCCACCTGCGGTTGGATGCGGCGCGGACGAAGCCCTCGAAGTTGCCGCGCGCGTGCAAGCCCTGCCCGCCCCAGTTCGCCGCAGACAACAGCGGAACTTCGATTCGCTCCCAGATCGGGGAACGCTCTCGATGCCACGAGTCATCGAGCGGGTGCTCCCGTACGGCGTCGCCCAGGTCCGTGCGATTGGCGCGCAACTCCTCGACACTCAAGGTTTCAGGCCCAGCGACCAGCTCCCCGGTGACGCGGCCGACAGGGCCTCGCTCCCCGACGCCGTGCTGTACATTCGCAACCTGCTTAGGGAACCAGTCGCCGAAGAACGTGCTGCGGATGCCGCCGTGATAGGTCATGTCGCGATAGAAGTCCGCTGCCCCTTCCCAGACGCAGATCGCCGCGAGATGCGGCGGTTGCAGCGATGCGACCTGCCATTGATTGATCGCGTAGTACGAGATCCCGCTCAAGCCGACCTTGCCGTTGCTCCAGGGTTGGGTCCCGGCCCATTCGATGCACGCGGCGTAGTCCTGCGTCTCACGCGGCGAGTAGGCGTCGAGGTGCCCGGGCGATCGGCCGGCGCCGCGAGAGTCGACGCGCACGCAGACATAGCCGTCAGGAACCCACTTCTCCGGGTCCACCGCCTCCCAGATCTGGTACTTGTTGCTCGATCGAGCCGCCACGTCAGGATGCGTCGTCACCATCCGGTTCCACTGGTCGGCGTATCCGTCCTGGAAGGCCAGGCCCTTCCCGTACGGACCGTGACTAAGGATGACGGGATATCTGTCCCCATCCAGTGGGCGGTACACGTCGGCACGCAGCACGATGCCGTCGTCCATGGCGATCGCCACGTCACGCTCGATCCGCATGCCATCGGACACTTCGGTGGTCGACACGATGGGAGTGTTCTGTTCAGACACCAGTCAGCTCCTTGTACGAGGGACGTCGATTCCGGCAATGGCGGTCAGATGCGGCCGCCAGCGGAGCGAAGGATCTCCTCCGTTCGCGTCTTGACTCGCGCATTGTGCGAGATGAGCGCGGTCCGCGCAGCCGCTTCGTCTCCGCGCTTGAGTGCGTCGGTGAGCGCGATGTGGTCGCCGATCATGTCGTCCGATGTATCGGTCACTCCACTCAGCGCCAGCGTCATCAGTCCCTTGAGAGAAAGACGCCGGTATGCGCCGAGCAGCGACTCGCTGCCGGCCAGCGACACGACCTGCTCGTGATAGGCGTTGTTGGCCTCCACGTAGCGGCGTACGTCGACGAAGCGGCCGGCTCGGATCAGGGGCATGAGCTCCGCCAATCGCGCATCGAGTTGCTCGAGCTGCGGCTTTGTCGGCCGGCCTGCGATCCGAGCCACGACACCAAGTTCGATGGTGCACCGGGCATCGAACGCCTCCGCACACGTCGCGGCGTCGATCGGCGCGACCATGTAGCCACGCCGTGGGTCGCGGGTGATCAGCGTGTCCGTTGCGAGTCTCGCCAACGCATAGCGAACGACTCCTGCCCCGACGTCGAACTCCTTCGCAAGCGCCGGAATATCGACGATCGCGCCTGGCCTCAGGTTTCGCTGGATAATCTGCCGACGGATCTCCTCGTACACGGCGTCATCGCGGTGGAGATGGAACTCTCCGAAGCCGCCGCGGTAGTAACCCAAGGGGTCGCCGGCACCCGCGGTCGCCGCCAGCACAGCGCCGATAAGCACGCGGTGAGTTCCACCCTCGACTGCCTCGACAACCTGACATTCGATCTGAGCCAGCACGTCCGGCAGCAATGGCGCGCCGGAGAATCCCTCTGCTACGTCGAGGCCGGAGAATTTGTCATCGGCGGAGGAGGCGAACCGCTCGGCAAGCGGCCCCTGATCCTTGTTGAGGATGTTGATCGCGTAGTACCCGGAGCGATAGATCGCCTGACCGGTCCGGCTCGCCTTGTTGACGCATGCGATCATCGTTGGAGGCTCGACAGATAGCGACGCGACCGAACTCGCTGTTACGCCATGTCTCATGCCGCCGTCGTTCGCCGTGATCACGGTGACGCCGGTCATGAAGTGACCGACAACATAGCGAAACGTCGTTGAATCGATGGTCATTTGATCGCCTGCGGATTCGATGGTGCACCGACAGCACCAGGGATGACCAGCGGAGGCGCGACAAGCATGAACTCGTAGACACCGTCGGCCGCGCAGTCCTCGGCCAGTTCGTCGAGTTGCCATATCTCGCCGACGAGCAAACCCATCGAGACGATCATGATGAGATGCAAGGGCTGAAACGTGCCAGAAATCTCGTTGGGGCGTACTTCGACGCCCCAGGTATCCGTGGCGACTGCGGATACGCCATGCCGGTGCAGCCATGGCATCGCCAGCAAGGACAGGCCAGGTGCGTCGCCGCCGGCATAGCCGTCCCAGCCGACCAGAGTTCGCCGGCGTGCCATGTCCCCAGTCCGGATCAACAACGCATCGCCGTCGGCCACAGTCACACGCTGATGAGCGCATGCGGCGTCGAGCAGATCGGCGTCGATCGCCTCACCGGGCCGGAGGTGATCGCGACCCACAACACGCGGGAGGTCGAGCAGCACACCACGCGTGACCAGTGTCGGTATGTTCTCGACGCCGTTACGGCGCGCTCCGCTGCTGTCCACGAGATCGGCGCCGTACCCGTTGTACATCTGTCCGTCGCGGAATATGTGCGACAGCGCGTCCCATTGCGTACCACCTTGCAGCACGAGGAACAGGCTGTCGTCGGCGTAGCCGAGACCGTTCGGGAAGTCTTGCTTGCCTGCCACATGGTCCGTGCCGGTCGCCATCATCTGATGAATCGGGTTGACCCGACCCAGGCCGCCCCTCTGCGGACCCGAGGCGTCCATTGGCAGTTGCAACGAGAAGCCCACACCGCGTCTCACGAGGGCCGCGGCCTCACGCACCTTTTCAGGGGTGATCAGGTTGGCAGTCCCCCGCTCATCTTCTGGTCCCCAGCGTCCCCAATTGCACAGCTTCCGGTAATACTCCTCCAGCAGTTCAAGTGACGGCGCCGCCCATTCAGGGTCATCTGCCACGAGAAACTCCTCTGTAGGATCCGCCATTGCGTGGCCAAAGTACCGCCGTTCGGCGCGTGCCGCTTTGTCAAAGAAGACAAAGCGAGAGCCACACGGTTTGAGCACCGACATCACGTCTGTCAGGCCCTGGAGTATTAACAGAACGGCTGGTTACGGCACGAGCACGATGCGAGAGAAGACATCGTGCGCGTTCACCCTCGCGAGGATTGCGGGAGCCTCGGACAGCGGATGGGTTTCACTCAACACGGCCGACACCGCGCCACGCTCGAGCAACTCGACCACTTCGGTCAGGTCCGCGCGCGTCGTACCCAACGTGCCGACGATCTCGGCCTCTTTTTGGAGAATCGCAATCGAGTCGAGCGCAAGCCGCGCGCCAGGTGCGCCTCCCATGACGCACAGGCGCCCACCGCGAGCGAGTGCAGTGAACGAGTGCAGCAGAGTGATGTCCGTACCCACGATGTCGAGCACCTTGTCCGCACCTCTGCCACCGGTCAGTTCACGCACAGCTTCGACGACATCTACGTCGCGGGCGTTCACGACATGATCAGCGCCGAGCTCAGCGACCCGCGCCAGGCGAGCGTCGTCGACGTCGATGCCGATGACTCTGGCGCCACTCCGCTTGGCGAGCTGCACAGCATGAATTCCAACTCCACCGGCCGCGGCCACAATGGCTACCGTGTCGGTTGGTAAGACCCCGAGCCGTTTCATCACCGCGTGGTACGCCGTACCCAATGCCCCTGGCACGAACGCCCCCTGCGTGTCCGTGACCCCGGGAGACAGCGGGATCGCATTCCGGGCCGGAACGCGGGCGTATTGCGCCAGTCCTCCATCGATGTTGACGCCCACATACCCGCGGAACTCGGAGCAGCGATTCTCGTGGCCCGAAAGGCACGGTAGACACCGGCCACACGTCAGCAAGGGATATACGGCGATACGGTCACCGATGCTGACCTGATTCACCCCTGCGCCGAGTGCGGCAACGACCCCGGCGAACTCGTGCCCCAAGATGAGTGGGGGGTCCTGCGGCTGTGGCAAGGCTGTCTGGTCACGCATCCGGCCGTCGGAGATGGTGACGTCGAAGGCATCCAGCGCCGTCGCTTTCACCTCGATCAAGATCTCGCCCGCACGGCACTCGGGACGCTGCACTCGCTTGACGACAAGGGGACTCTTCCAGCCGGTCAGCACTGCAGCAGTCATCATGCTCACGCTGCTCAGTATGCGCGACGGCAAGACCGCGACATCGTGCGTCTGTTCAACCCGGTCGGGTTGCGCTTGTCGTCGCCCACAAGCGGCAGCTTCGAGCATGAGGCAGGCTAGGCATATCGATCGCAGGCCCAAGGAGGCATGTTCGTGAAATTCCTCGCGGTTGTCAGCCCGCGCGCCGGCGTCGGACTGGCCGAGCTGGCGCCACTGCGGCGCGCCGAGGCGGACTATGTCTGGAGCCACTACGTCACTGGCGTCGTTCGCGAGTTCTACCACCGCACCGACAAACTCGGAGCGGTGCTCATACTGGAGATCGACGACGCACAAACTGGCCACCGTGTGCTGGACGGCCTTCCGATGCTGCAGGCCGGCTTGCTGACCTACGAATTGTTGTCCCTGGCACCGTTTACGCTGATCGCCGACCTATTCGGCGACGACGCGGAGGCCGAGGCATGAGAATCGGCATTATTGGCGCTGGAAACATCGGCTCGACCGCGGCCCGGCGGTTCGTCCGCCTCGGTCATGACGTCTGTATCGCCAACAGCCGAGGACCGCGGAGCCTACGCTCGCTCGTGCGCGAACTCGGTCCGCGGGTGACGGCGGCGACTGTCGAAGACGCCGCGCGTTTCGGTGATGTGGTGCTCGTTGCCATTCTTCTGTTCGGTCTTCGCTCGATGCCGAGCGCTGCGTTCATCGGCAAGATCGTGATCGATCCGAACAACTACTTCGCCGGGCGCAATGGCAACTTCACGGAGCTCGACAGCGGCGAGCTGACACACTCCGAGCTGTTCGCTACGCAGTTTCCCGGGACGCGCATCGTCAAGGGCTTCAACACGCTTTCGCACATCGCGCTCGCGAACGGTGGACGCCCCGAGGCCACCTGGGACGACCGTCTCGCGCTCTACGCCGCAGGCGACGACGCCGCCGCCAAGTCAGTGGTGCTCGATCTGTACGACGCGCTCGGCTTCACCCCGATCGACGCTGGGCCGCTGGTCGCTGGCGGTCGGCAACTACAACCGGGTGGGCCCGTGTTCAACACCGACCTCACCGGGGCGCAGGCCCGGGAGATCTTCCCACATCCCGGTTGGTGACCGAGCAGGTCGCCCGTAAGAACGCACAATCGCGCGAGACGTCGTTTGGCCCAACGGACAACGAGTGTGCTCGACCAGACTCCTACGCTGTCACCGAGGGAGGCCCCTCGAGGGGTGCCACATCGGCTGTGAAATGACGAGGAGGAACTGGATGCGTGCCGTGCAGGTCAGCAAAATCGGAGGACCTGAGGTGTTGGAGGTCGTCGACGTCGTGGTGCCGGAACCGCGCGATGGCGAGACGCTGATTCGAATGGTCTACGCACCTGTCGCGTTCAACGACTACACGGAGCGTACTGACCTGTTCCGGCATCCGGGCGAGCCTGAGAAGCAGACGCCGTTCTTCCTCGGCACCGAGGGCATCGGCGTCATCGAGCGCATCAACGGAGACGCCCACGGGATGGCGGTTGGCCAACGGGTTGCGTTCGTACTGCACGGCGCACGCTCGTACGCCGAATACACCGTGGCGCCGACGGAGCGCCTGATCCCCCTGCCCGACGACATGCCGGACGACGCAGCGGGTGCCGCACTGCTGAGCGGCATGACCGCGCAGATGCTCCTGCACCAGTACCGTCCCATCGGCAGCGGAACCCGTGTGCTCGTGACGGGTGCTGCCGGCGTCATCGGCCGGCTTCTGGCCTCGTGGGCAGCCAGTCTCGGCGCCGAGGTGTTCGCGACAGTCACCTCGCAGGAAGTTGTCGATGACGTCAAGGCGACCGGGGCCGCCTACGTCATCGACATCTCGAGCGAGGACCTGGTCGAGGAAGTAAAGCGGCACACGAACGGCAAGGGCGTCGACATCGCCTTCGACGGGGTCGGCGGCGACACCTGGCGCGACGTGTTCGAGACGCTCGGCGTCCGCGGCATCGGTGTGGCCTACGGCATCACCGGCGGCCTGTATCCGCTCGTCGACCCGCTGACACTGGTCGACCGGTCCCGTTCGGTCGCGAGCCTGCTCTTCTTCAACTTCGTGGAGACGCGAGACGATCTTCTCGCAGTCGCGGAAGATGTCATCGGTGCCTATCGTCGCGGGGCGATCAAGCCGGCCATCAGGACTGTGCTTCCGCTCGAGGAGGCGCCCGAGGCACACCGGCTGCTGCGTACACGCGGCCGCGGCGGCAAGATCCTGCTGCTCGCCGTTGACAGCTGACGATGCTTGCCCACTTATGGCGCGTGCCGCTCAGGCGCGGACGCAGAGGCTGCGGATTCAGCTCCGCGGCTCCGCGATCGTCAGCCGCGATCAACGGGTTCGTCACGATCAGCCGACCGTTCCGAAGCGTGCTCGCAGCGCGCACTACTAATCAAGCCGTACCAAACGACCAGGAGGGCCAGTGATCGGATCGATCTTTGTCAGAGGCCGGTTCATGAGGCGCAGTCCAGCGGTCGCGCTGGCCGTATGCATCGTCGCCTCCCTCGCAACCACAGGCGTCGCTCACGCGAGCACATCGCGAGACGGCACCACAGTCGTAATCCGCGCGTACGCGGACTCCGGCAGGTTCGTGCCGAGTGACGTCGATTGCTCTCGCTGGCCGGCGCCCACGGGAACGGTTTCCACGCTCGAAGCGTCAGGGACGAACCTCATCGGCACCCACGACGGCGACACACTCGTCGGCAACGAGACGTGGGAAGGTTGCTTTTACAATCAGGCCGACAACAGCGTCATGGCGTTCGGCGAGGCGCAGTTCACCGGAACGCTCCAGGGATGCGGCGACGATCAGCCCGGAACGATCAAGATTGGGTTTCACAACAAGATCTCCCCGCCGGATTCCAGCGGAGCACGCGTTTCCGTCGGGATGCACACGCTCGGGGCGCCTGGCACCGGAGGCTTCGCTGCCGTGCAACGCGGCAGCTATGCGACCGTTACCACCATCCGGGACTTCGCATTCACCGACGGCCTCGGTGTCGGCCTGGCCACCTGCTGATCATCGCCGCCTTGCCCTCACCGGGGCAAGGCGGCGACGAAGGCACGAAGGTCGGCTACGAACACCTCAGGTACTTCGAGCGCCGGGAAGTGGCCGCCTCGCTCAGGACTCGACCAGTACGCAAGATTGCGCGTGCGTCGCGCGAACGATGCCGGCGCATCGACGCCACGGGGATCGGGATAGGCCGCGTATCCGCTCGGCACGCTGATCCGTTCACCCGGCGGGAGTGTCAAAGGGCCATCGAAGAACTCGCCGTACGCGACCAGCGAACTGGCGACGCTACCCGACACCAGGTAGATCATCACCTCCGTCAGCACATCGTCGATGTCGACGCCCAGCTCACCGTCGTCCCCGCGGCGGTCAGTCCAGAGCCGGTACTTCTCCATGAACCATGCCGCCAGCCCAACCGGGCTGTCGGACAACCCAGGTGCGAGGGTCAGCGGTGTGTGCAGTTGCAGCGGGAAGTACGCGTTGCCCGGGCCAACATTGAGATCGTGCTCCGCCTGAACGAATGCCGTCTCCTCAGGCTCTGGATCGTCGACACCGGTCAGCCCGCTAGCAAATGGCGCGCCGTCCGATCTCAGGGCCAGCAGCGGCGTGTGCAGGCCGATGCAACTGTCCGGATGGTCGAACGCCATCCACTCGGCGATCGGTGCCCCCTGGTCACCACCATGAACCAGATAGGTCGTGCAGTCGAGCACGTCGACGATCAACTCGTGGAACAACTCGGCGGCATCGCGGAAGCTGAGCGGCCGCGGGGCGAGCGAAGAGAAAGCGTAACCAGGCAGCGACGGCACGACGACTGTCATTCCAGTCTCCGAGTCGCCGCCGTTCCGTTCGGGATGGGCGAGCGCGTCGATCACCTTACGAAAGCTGGCAAACGAGGACGGCCAGCCATGGATCAGCACAACCGTGGGCGGAGCCTCGCCCGAACCAGGCTCGCGCAGCACGTGGAGCCGCGTGCCGTGAACATCCGCGGTGAGCTGTGGAAAGCGATTGAGCTGTGTCTCGACCGACCGCCAGTCGTAGCCTGTCAACCAGCGATCGACAAGCTCGCGCAGTGCTGTGGGGCTGGTGCCAGACGCCCATCCGGACCGTGCAGGAAGTGCGTCCAGGTCGAATGCCGAGACTCGCCGTTGGATGGCGTCGAGGACCGCGTCGGATACCTCCAAGCGGAACGGCTCGACGCGTGCGCTCGTGCTCATAGCTGGCTCCCGTGTTCGTCAGTTGTCTCGTCGGGTTCGCTCACATCCTGGCTGAACTGCAGTGATCGCATTCGCCCGTGACGGCGACGCACGTCCAGCAGCAGGTTCGACGACAGGGCGACCAGCAGGGCTCCGCCGTACACCGCTTGCGTGTAAAGCGCGTTGACGTGCAGGGCGCTGAGGGTGTTCTGCAGCAGGAAGAGCACCGCACCACCGGTCGCAGCGCCAAGCAGCCCTCCTCGCCCCCCCGCCAGCGCGACGCCGCCGACCGCTGCTCCAGCGAGGGAGATCAAGGTAAACGTCGTCGGAACAGTCGCGTCGCCGGCGCCCAGCAGCGCGACAAACGCCAATCCGGTCACGGCGGCGAATGTGCCGCTGAGCACATACGCGAGCGCCTGTACACGCGCGACATCGATACCCGCCGTGAATGCTGCCCTCGGCTCCGCCCCAACCGCAAACAGGTTTCGGCGGTACGCCGTCCGTTGCAGCACGCTCCAGATCGCAACGACGCCCGCGATGAGCAGCAACGTTCCGGGAACCGGGCCGATGACAGCACCGGAGAGCGCGGTCAACCAGTGCGGCGCCGTACCGCCGGCGGTTGGCAGTACCTCGAGCGCCAGCCCAGCGAGCATCAGGTAGGTGCCCAGCGTCGCGACAACGGGCGGGATCCGTGCGTAGGCCACCAACATCCCGTTGACGGCTCCTGTGGCCGCACCCACGACCAACACGATCGGCACGACCTCGAGCGGCGAGTCGATGCCGCGCGGGCCGAGCACCGCGACAACCACGGCACCGACGAACGCGGCAAGTGGCCCGACCGACAGATCGAGGCCACCACTGCCCGAGATGACCGCTGGCGACTGAGCCATAGCGACGAGGATGAACGGCGACATCACCGCGAGGGAACTGCCCCAGTTGCCAGGGCTGAGGAACGACGAGTCGGCGAAGGCAGTGACGATGAGCAGCACAATCGTAAGGAGAAGCGCCGGACCGGCATACTCGAAGTCTCGCAGGCGGCTGTACATGGTTCAGCTCTCCTCCGGAGAAGTGACTCGCCGTCCGAACATGGCGCCGACAACGGCGTACCGGTCCGCCGCAGGCCGCGGAATCGTGCAGTGCAGCGTGCCTTCGCGGAAGATCAAGATCCGATCGCAGACGAGCAGAAGTTCCTCGACCTCGGTCGAGAGAAAGACGATCGCGACGCCTCGGTCGCGCAATGCCTTGAAGAGCTGGTGAATCTCCAATTTGGCGCCGTGATCCACTCCGCGCAGAGGATCGTTGAGCACCAGCACTCTGGGGTCGCGCGCGAGTGCCCGGCCGAGGAGCACCTTTTGCTGGTTTCCGCCGCTCAATGCAGTGATCCGGGCACCGCCACCAGGCGACTTGATGCGCAGCTGATGTGTCTGTGCGTCAACCAACCGGCGAAGTTTGGCAGGGTTCAGCCAGCCTAAGCGTCCGAGCCGCGACAGCGAGGAAATGGTGAGATTCTCGGCTACCGATCGCGTGGGCAAGATGCCTTCGCGTTTACGATCACGCGGCAGGTAGCGTAGTCCGTTCCGCGCGGCCTGGAACGCGTCGCGGACTGTTTCCGTACGACCGTCGACGCTCAAGGTGACGGTGCCCTCGGCAGGTCGACGCAATCCGCACAGGCACTCCAGGAACGGGATTTGGCCGTGTCCCTCCAGGCCCGCCACGCCAACAATCTCGCCGCCGCGGATTGCGGCGTCGAACGCGGCGGCGCCGGGCATCAGTCTCAGGTTCAGCACACGCGCCTCGCAACCAGCGTCGGCCTGTGCAGGACCGGGCGGTACGTCGGACGTGCCGATCTCCGACCGCGACTCCGGAGCACTGGCTGCGAGACGCAGAACCAGGTCGGAGGGTGCGTCGGCAATCGGCAGTGTCCGGACGCTGGCACCGTTGCGCAGCACGGTGACACGGTCTGCGACGCGGGCTATCTCGTCCATCCGGTGCGAGATGAACAAGATCGACCGGCCCCTTCGGCAATGTCCGGCCAGGACATCGAACAGACGGTCACGATCCTGGATGTCCAATGCAGACGTCGATTCGTCGAGGATCAGCAACCGCCACGGACGGATCAACGCCCGGGCAATGGTGACAAGCTGTCGCTGGCCAAGCGAGAGGTGCCACGCTGGCGTCTCTGGCGCGACGTCATCCATCCCGAGCTCGGTGAGCAGTGAGAGCAGCCTCGTGCGGCGTTCACGGTCAGGTGCCCGCCGTCGCACGACGCGGTCAAGGCCGAGGTAGACGTTGTCTGCGACCGACAGACCCTCGACGATCATCGTTTCCTGAAAGACCGTGACGAGCCCGGCAGCCTGCGCCGCGGACGGGCGCGCAAACCTCGTCGGCGCGCCTTCCACCGTCAATGTCCCTGAGTCGCCCGCCAGTACACCGCTGAGGATCTTGACCAGTGTGCTCTTTCCCGAGCCGTTCTCGCCAAGCAGAGCATGCGTCTCGCCACGGCGGATGTCGACCGTGCATCCTGCGAGCGCTTCGGTCTGGCCGAATCGCTTCCGGAGGTCCCCGACACGCAGGAAGGCATCGCCCTCGCTCACTGATGCACCTCCTCTGATCGCTTGCTGTTCTTGCTCCTCATACGTGATCCCGAATGTGTGATTGCCGACCGTAGACGCTGACAAGGAGCACGATCAGCAGGCCGAGCAAGATCTGCTGGACGTTGTTGCTGTAGCCGCGGCTGATGAGGATGATCGTGAAGAGGTTGATCACGATCACGCCGACCACCGTACGGCCGTATCCTCCACTGCCGCCGAGGAGCGGCGTCCCGCCGACCACGACGGCTGCAATGGTGAGAAACAGGTACGGGTCACCGATCGCCGCTGACGCCGTACCAGTGAAGCCGGCGAGGAAGATCCCGCTCAAGGCGCCGAATCCGGCCGCGAGCGTGAATGCCGCGACCCAGACTCGACGCGTGCGAACGAGCGCCAGCCGGGCTGCTTCGGGGCTCGCGCCCGTCGCATAGATGGATCGTCCGAGTGCGGTGAAACGGAGCGCAAGTACGACGACGATCGCCAGCAGCGCCCACACCACGACGATCATCGGGATCGGCATGCCGAGCGTCTGGCCTCCAGGCGAGACGACCTGGCTGATCCACTCTGGCACGGCTGCCGTCTGACTCTGCGCCATCACCTGCACGAGACCGATGACGATCGCCCCGGTCGCGAGCGTGACCACCAGCGGGTGCGTCCGTAACAGCTGCGATGCCAGTCCGTTGACGATACCGATGGCGATCGCGGACGTCGCGATTGCCGCCAATACCAGAACCAGCGGCCAGCCACGGCCGCTCAACTGCACGGTCAACACGTTGCCCAGCGCAATCGTCGCCGGCACCGACAGGTCGATTCCGCCCAGCAGGATCACCAGTGTCTGGCCTGCGCTGGCGACACCCAGCAGCGCGGCGAGAACCAGCAACGACCGCAGGCTCGGCCAGGTGGTGAGTCCGTCGATCGTCACGGCTGCGACGAGAAACGTCATGACCAGCATCAGATACGGCAGCGCCCGCCCACGGAGCGCGCGCCATGCCTCGACGAGACCCGACTGCGTGGGCCGAAGCACCTTCATCACCACTGTGCTCATGGCGATCGATCACGGCTGCTCGAAGAGAGGATCGAAATAGGTATCCGGATAGGGCCTGTTATCACCCGGTCGCTCCGCTTGGCAGGTGCTGTTGAGCGTGTACTCCGGCTTGTGCCAGGAATCGAGCGTCGACTGGGTGATCTGAATCGGCGGATACAGGACGAGGTTGCCTTTGAGCTTCTCGCCATTGAGGAGTCGCTGGGTGATGGCGTACAACTCCTCGCCGGCGCCACGACCGCCGAACACCATCGAAAAGCCGCTGCTGAGGTTCTGCTGCCTCCAATAGGACAGGTAGCCGCAGGTCGCACCAACCTCTCCTAGCAGCGGGCGCGGACGACCTGCCTGGTCGAAGGCCTGGGCGACGGCAAGTCCGACGCTGCCACCCTCGATCACAGCATCGATCTTCTGCGGATGCGTTGCCAGGAACTTCAGTACGTTCGACTTGGCGACCGACGGCGTGAAGTCACCACGCACCTCGCCGACGACCTTGATGCCGGGAGCCTGGGAAAAGACCTGCTTCGCCGCACGTAGGCGCTGGTCGGTCACTGCCAGACCCGGCAACCCGGTGACAGCCAGAACGTTGCCCTTACCCCGCAACATGTGCACGAGGTACGTCGCAGGCAACGAGCCCATCTCGGTCTCGGAGACGGACAGGTTGATCGCATCAGGACAGTCGACCGGCGTGACGACCGTAACGATCAGCACGCCGTGCTGACGCGCCTTTTCCATCGCGTTGCAGAGTCCCTTCGGCGCTACGTCGATCACCCAAATCACATGGCAGCCCTGGTCGACCAGCTGGTTGATGTGAGAGGCCTGCAACGGAATATTGAAGTTCGAGTTCGTGATGGTCAAGGCACCGGTGGCCTTGCCGCTGCTTTGCAGCGCAGACACGTTCTCCTGCAGCTTCGCGGAAACGCTTTGTGTGAAGTTGTTCGCAAGGAAGGCCGAACTCAGACAATAGTGCAGCGGAGGCTTCGGCGGAGTCCAGTTCGTCGCGTATGGATTCGGACCCAGATTGGCGTAATGCCAATAGCCTTCATAGGCCAGCTTGATCGACGAATCAGGAACGTACTTTTCCAGAGCCGCGGCCGCGCCCCGTGGCGCGGAGTCGTTGAGTGGCGGAGACGTGACCGTTCCGTCTCCGGCCATCTTGCCTGGCAACGACCCATTGCCAAGCGCGTTGCCGGTCGACGAACTGGAATGCGGGCCGGCGCACGAGACGACTACCAGCGTAGCAACGACCAACCACACGCTGAGCATCGTCCAGCGGCTCCGCACGGTATTCTTCATCGTCACAGCCCGCTCCTCACTGAAATGTTTCCGCCGAACGAGATCACTCAGTATCGACGTTGGCAACAGCTGCAGCGTAGGCGTGGTAGAGGCATACTTCCTTGTTGCTTCCAACAGACTTCAGGGCATTCTATTGGGAACTCCTAACAGGTCTATCGACCGCTCTCTCCACCGTCGACAACGAGTGCGAGACTATTGATCGAGCGCGCCTCGTCCGACGCGAGGAAGACGGCCGCATTGGCGATATCGAGCGACGTCGCGAGCCGGCCGAGCGGCGTTCGTGACCGCCAGTACTTGAGGCTGTCCTCCGGGTTTCCCCATTTGACGGAATCACGGCGCATCCCGGGCGTGTCCGACAGGCCCGGGCAGATCGCATTGACCCGAATGTTGTTCGGCCCCTCGTCGATGGCGAGGCTGCGCATCATGCCGACGATGCCGAACTTGCTGACCGTGTATGGAGATATCTTCGGGATCGCCATCAGTCCGAGCACTGAAGCCGTGAACAGCAACACCGCACCCTCTGCTCGCTCGGCACCGGTACGGCGCAACGCCGGCAGCGCAGCCTCGGACATCCGCCACGGGCCCAGCACGTTGACAGCCATCATATGTTCCAGAGTCGGATCGTCGATCGTCTCCATGCCTCCCGACCATCCCAAGGCAGCATTGTTGTAGACGATATCCAACCGGCCCCACCGTTGGACGACCTCCGCCACCGCAGCCTCATCTTGCGCTCGGTCGCTGACGTCGCAGCGGATGAAGATGGCGGCATCGCCGAGCTCTTTCGCCACCTCGCGTCCTAGCTCCTCGCTCCAGTCGACGACGGCAACCTTCGCGCCTTCCTCGACGAACCGCTCGGCCGTAGTCCGGCCGAAGCCGCTCGCCGCGCCGGTAATCAACGCTACGCGGTCGGCAAGTCGACCTCCATTGGACCGTCCAATCATCACATTCCTCCGATTCGTCACACGCGGTAGACGGCGTCCGCGATGTACCCGCCGAAACGCCCTTCCTCGGCATGGTTGTATTCGATCGTTCCGTTGATGAGGTGATGGGTCGGCGGGATCAGGGTGATGGAATCCGCGTATCGCGCGGCCTCGGCGACCTGCGCCCGGACCTCGGGCGGCGTACCCACGATGCCGAGATCGCGAACCATCGCGTCCGGCAGCAGGTCTAACAGTGCTTGCCCGTTCCCCACGCCCAGCTCGACCGCCGCGTTGGCGACATCACCCCAACCGCGTGCCTTCCAGTACGAACGGAAGTTCGGGTTGGACGCATAGAACGCGACAGTTCCCCGATGTCCGGCGAGCGCGACCTGGGGATCCTCATGAACGGTGGTGTACGAAAAGTAGTGGACGTCGAACTCGGAGCGTGTGCGATCTGCCAGCGGCAACTGAACATCCAGGGCCGGCAGAACCCTCTCCGGCAACGCGCGTGCCGGCCAGATCGGATGTCCGAGAACACCGTCACAGAAGGATGCGGCGAACTTGATCGCTCGGTCTCCCGCCGCGGCCGTCACGATCGGGATGCGCGGTCGCACAGGTGGGTTGATCGTGGCGAACCCGCGCAGGTCCAGGTCGTAATAGTCGCCCTTGAAGATGCCGAGTTCCCCCGTGTGGCCATGTTCGGTGACCATTCGCACGATCTCGATGACCTCCCGCAAGTGAGCGAGAGGGCGTCCATAGCGCACACCGAACCAGCTCTCGTTGCGCGGTCGATCGACCAGCCCGAGCCCGAGTACGGTGCGTCCGCCGCTGAGGATGTCGAGATCGAGCGCCGACAACGCGGTCTCCATCGGGCTGCGCGCGAACGCATACGCGATACCCGTCCCAAGCTGCAGACGTTCCGACGCCGCGGCGGCGACAGAGAGCAAGGGAAAGCCCGGTCCCCATACGACCTGCGTTGCCCAGGTCCCCTGGAATCCGAGCTCATCGAACTCCCGGACAGTGCGAGTCAGTTCGGAAGCAGGAGAGGGAAAAAGGTAACCCCAGTACGGCGTTTTGTGCACCAACGAATCCTTTCTCACACGGAGGACATACGCCTAGATCGTGCCTCCGGCAGCAGCCAGTGCGATCCGCGCGCGCGCCTTAGCATGCTCGCAGTGATCGAGCAACGCCGATCGTGTCTCCTGCATATCGCCGGAGATGATCGCATCGGCAATACGAACGTGATCATCGAGCATCGCGTTCGACGTGCGGTTGGTGGCGCGAAGCGTATGGGCCATGACGGCCCGCACCGCGAGCCTGCGGTATGCGATGAGAAGCGCCTCGTTGTCAGCGAGTCTGACGACCTGCTCGTGAAAGGCGTTGTTAGCGTCTAGATAACGCTCGAAGTCGACGAAGCGGTCCGCCCGGATCAGCGGCAGCATGCCGGTCAGTCGCCGCCGAAGCTCCTCAATCTGCGTGGTTGTCGTTCGTTGCCGCGAGATCTCCACGGCTCCTAGTTCGATTGCGCACCGGGCGTCGAAGGTCGCCTCGGCGGCTATGACGTCAATCGGGACAAGCTCATGTGTGTCGACTCCGACGCGGGATACGAGCGCTTCGCCAGCCAGCTTGGCGAGTGCGTAATAGATGGGGGCCGGCTCGGCCTGCAAATCGCCCGCCACTTCGGCAACACTCAGCGGCCGACCGGGTTGGTATCGGCGATCAAGGATACGCTGGCGTAGCTCTCGGTATATGACCTCGTCGATCCCCGCGTCGAACACGTCGCTGCGCTCGCCTGCACTCTTACGCACCACCTGTCCGACTATCCAAGACGCGTCTGCTGCGTTGTATGGCTGGCTGGCAAAAGTCAGTGCTGCGCCCTTTGTCCATGGTCACAACTCACTTGCCGCTGCCCGAGTCGTCGTCCGTCGGGCGCGCCGCAGCTGCGGCGTCGAGTAGGCGCAGCTGCAGCTCGATGAGGAGACGTTCGTCGGGGTCGTCGAAGCGGAGGCCGGTGATGCTTTCCGCACGGCGGATGCGATACCTCACGGTGTTGGCGTGCACGTCGAGCCTGGCGGCGGCCTCTTGGATGTCTCCGAACGTCGAAAGGTATGCCTGTACGCTCTTGACCATCTCGGAGTGATTCTCCGCGTCGTAGTCGATCAGCGCCTTGAGCTTGCCGGCCAACAGGTAGGGGCGAGAGTTCACGAGCTCGCGCAGCTCGAGCATGAGCATGTCGCTGCGCACATCGTCCATCGTGGCCACGACATTCCCCCCATCACGGTGCATCAGAACCTGCAGCACCTCGTCGGCTTCACGGCGAGAACGCCGGATGTCGCCCAGTGAAGCGACGCTGGAGCCGATTCCGACTCGCGCCGGCGCGCGAAGGGCTGACTTGACATGCCGGAGAACATCTTCGCCGAGCGCGGCGAGCTGCGCCGATGTAGTACGCGTGGTCGCGAGGACCATGTAAACGTGCGTGCCGCTTGTAGTCATAACAGCCTGATGACGAAACGCCGTCGCGTATGCCTCCAGCAGGCCGCTGAGCCGCGCGGCATCGGATCCGTTCTGGAGGTCGAAGGCGAGCACAGCGAATGCCTGCCCGGTTGTCGGACGCAGTACGTCCTTGAGTGTGTCCGCGGTCTCGCGGCCGTCGAGGACAGCGAGCAGGTGGTCCCTCGCTCCGCGTCCGGCGTAGTCATTCGTGACGCGGTCGCGTACGACATGGAGACTCGCAACTGACGCCGCCTGGCGGAGCAGGTCAAGCTCGGTGTCGCCAAGCGGACGGGGACGACTGATACCAATGGTTCCGAGATGCTCGGCTGTTGCGCAGCGGACGATAATCCGGGTCAGGTGATCATCTTGCGGTGCACCGTCGACGATTCCGACACCATTGTCGAAGATCGACGACATCACACCCATGTTCCGAAGACTGTGAATCCATTCCGACGGCCAGCGCCGCTGCAGAATCGCTCGGGCACGTAACTCGTCGGTTCCGGCATCGATGCCTGAGTACGCGACGATGTTGTACGCCGGATCGGTGACCGTCACCGGACCGCCGAGCTTGGCGGCGACCTCGTCGCACAGTGCGAACAAGTCCGCCGACTCAAGACTTTGGGGAAACCGTGCGTCGACCTCGTAGAGGCTTCGGATTGCGGTGTTCAGCAACAGTCCTACGCTGTCCCAACTCGCATCAGGGGCTACCAGCGCGATGGCAACGCCGGCGGTGCGGGCCATCTCCGCCAGCCGTTGGGGCAACTTCGCGTCCTCCGGGTGGCGGAACGCCAGCATGGCCACGCCTGCGGCGGACGCCTCTGAGAACAAGCGCGAAGCGTCCGCGACGTGCAGTGGAGTGCCCACCATGAGAGCAATATCGCCTTCGCTGAACCTCGACGGCCCGAGCGGATCGTGAATCGTCGCGCGCCGCACCACCGGATTGCGGTCATCCGGCAGACTTGCAAGTCGCATCTGCGACGGGCTGATCATGCGCGCAAGGTCACTGAGAGTGGCCACTGGCACTGTGGCTGCATTGTGTTCGTCCACGCAACTCATCCCTTCCGCCGCATACTTGTCGGCGTCACCGCTCCGACACGCACTGTCGTGTCATGCACGGCGCGCTGCGTCATCCCTACGGTCGCGCCCGCTCCTGTCCGACCATCAGAATGGTTACTCAAGGTATAGTCATTAGCAAGATGTTGACCTGCCTGGGCTTTGCAGAGACTGGCAGACTGGCGTGAAAGCCGCACACACCTCGACCCGCAGTGTCTGCGGCACCGCCGCCTATGAGGGTGCTGGTTCACACCACATTCCAAATGCCCTCAGCCGGATGTCCCGACCAAGCTCTTCACGAACGTCGCCCTCGAGGCGCAGGGAAACTCGGGTCACGAACATGAGTGAGGGGCGCACCCGCGACGCTGTCATCGAACTGATCACCGTAGAGGGCTGGACAATCACGACACGTGAGCGACGCGTCGACTTCCAGTACGGCCTGCGAGACGTTGTTTGTCCTTGCCACGGGCAAAATCGCACCATCCCCCGCACACGGTCGACAACTCGAGTCGCGAGTCGATGAACCACTCCAACGTTGCTCCAGCAAGATCCCCCTTGCCCGCGCGCCGGGCGTACCGAGCAACCAGTACCAGGAGGTCACGACAGGTATCCATCGTCTAATGGATTGCTACATCTTGTGCGTTGTATGTCTGTTCGGGGCCGCTGTGGTTCAATCGTCAGAGCTCGAACAGTCGCGTTGAGCAACCAAACACCGGAGCGCCGCCATGGTCCTCGTTCGCGAGCCGCAGCGCTTGCCCGGCAGTTCGCGGTGTTCGATACAGCGTCGACGGCGTAGCCGTTGCCCATGAGAGCCGCTCTGCGCGCATCCGATCACTAAGGATGGGCACAGAGCCCTCGAGATGTGGAGAGACTTCTGTGTCTGTTCGGCCGTGCCGCATCAACATGTTCCGAGCGACCCTGGACGATGTGCGTACTCGTCTGCTCAGCACGCGGTGTACCACAGCCTCCAGCGACGGCTACTGGGCTGGCGGCACGGACCCCGGGCTACCTGCGTGACTTGGTTGGATACTGGGGCGAGCTCACCGACTGGCGCGCGGCGGAGGAGCGACTGAATGCCTATCCGGAGTTCATCGCCGAGGTCGAGGGCCGCGACATACGCTTTGTCCACGTCAAGAGCCGAGCCGCCGGCAACGCCTAGCGTCTCGTCGGCAAATCCGTTGAGCCGGGATTTCTGGCATCGATCTGGTCCACTGCGCGTAGGCCCAGGGATCTTATGAGGTCCCCGATTTCGTCTTGGTAGATGGTGGAGGGATCGGTGGTCAAGGGGCGCAGGTGGCCGTAGATCTCCAGGGCAACGAGGCCGTGCATGCGGCCCCAGGTGCGGAGGGTCACGGCGATGCCGGCCGGCGGGAGGTCCGGGAAGTCGGCACGGACGTGCGCGACCAGGCCGGGATCGAAGTCTGACCAGGCGTAGGGATGGCCGGCAGTCTCGACGGCCTGGGCAGCGGGCCATGCCGCGGCCACCAGTCCGACCAGGCCGGTACAGGCGCGAAGCTCGGCATCCTTGCCGGGGCCGTCGTCGGGTGGGCGGTAGCCGGGAACCGGATCGCCGTAGATCAGGCGGAAGCCGGCGGGGTCGGCGACAGCCCAATCGCGGATGGCTTGCGCCCAAGCCATGATTCGGCCGCCGGGGTTGTCCTCCGGTACGGCGTCCCGGGCAGCCTCGGCCGCGATCACCACCGCCGAGTAGATATCGCCGATCAGCGCTGTGATCAGGTCGTCGCGAGTGGCGAAGTAGCTGTAGATCGCGCCTGCCGTCATGCCCATCTCGCGAGCAATGGCGCGCAACGAAATCGCATCCGGACCGCCGTCGGCCAGGAGCTTCATTGCAGTCACCTTGATCTCGGCGCTGGTCGCCGCGCGAAGCCGGTCGCGGCGGCTGATCGTCTGCTCGCTCACAGTTGACACCATACAGCGTTGGCCTAGTATGCGACGTACAAATATTGAACACCGTGTAGGAATTGCACGGCATGCATAGGTGGGTTCGTGACAAGAGACAGACTTCGCCTCGGGTTGCTGGCATTGACCCAGCTCATCGTGGCTCTCGACTACAACATCGTTTATGTGGCGCTGCCCGACATCGGGGTCGCGCTGGGCTTCGGTCCGCGATCCGTGCAGTGGGTGGTCAGTGCGTACGCCGTCGGACTCGGTGGATTGCTCCTGTTCGGAGGCCGAGCCGTGGATCGGCTCGGACCGCGCAAGTTGTTCATGACCGGGCTGGCGCTGTACGGCGTCGCGTCGCTGGCCGGTGGTCTCGCGTCCAGCGCCGGGCTGCTGATCGCGGCGCGGGCCGTGCAGGGCGCCGGCGGAGCACTTTTGACGCCCGCGACCCTCGCGCTCATCTATCGAGGTTTCGCCGAAGGCCCGGCGCGCAACCGAGCGTTGGGTGCGTGGGGATTGGCCGGCAGTGCGGGGCTGGCCGCCGGATCCCTTCTGGGTGGTCTGCTGACCAACTATCTGGGCTGGGCGTGGGTGTTCTTCGTCAACGTGCCGCTGGCGCTCATGTGTGTGCTCACCGCACCGCGCCTGCTACCCACCGATCCAGGCCGCACACCTGGCGGTTTCGACGTACCAGGCGCCGTGCTTGCCACTGCGAGCTCGGCGCTGCTGGTGCTCGGCCTCGCGGCGGGGCCGGACGCGGGATGGGTGTCGCTGCGCAGCACAGGCGCGTTGGTCGCAGGGATCGCCCTGCTCGCCGTGCTGCTGATCGTGGAGGCACGTACACACGATCCGCTCATCCCGCTGCGGCTCGTGCGCGGCCGCAATCTCGCAACGACGATGATCGTGATCGCGATCTTCCAGGGCACGCTCGGCGGTGGCTACTACGTCCTTACCTCCTACCTGCAGCCGGTTCTCGGCTACAGCTCGTTGGAGGCAGGGTTGACGTTCCTGCCGCTCACCCTTGTCTGCATGTTCGCGGCAGTCAAGGTCACTCCACCGTTGCTCGATCGCTGGGGTGTTCGCACCACTCTCTCGGTCTCGGCGGTCGGGACCGGACTTGGCATCGCCGCGATGGTCGCGGGAACCACGCCGGGCGGAGGGTTCTGGACGCTCCTGCCCGGGAGCATTGTCTGGGGCCTGTTCGGCGGAGTGGCGTTCGTGACGTTGTTCGCCTCCGCCGGCGCGGGTGTCGCGGTTGCTGAGCAGGGCGTCGCGGCCGGAGTGGCCAGCACCGCCAAGGAGGTCGGTGGCGCGCTGGGCCTCGCGGTTTTCGTCGGGATCGTCACCGGCGGGACCGATCTGCTCCATGGCCTGCATGTGGCCGGATGGGCCGCTGCCGCGCTCACTGCCGTCGGCGGCGTGATCGCCCTCGCTCTCGATCCCTCCCGGATCGCATCCGGAAGCCCGCAATCCATCACTCCCGAAGGAGTCAGCAAGTGAGCACGACCGACTTGATCGATGCTTACCTCGACATCTGGAACGAACGAGACGCCACTGCCAGGAAAGAGCTGATGCGGTCCGTTCTGACCGAAGACTCGGTCTATGCAGACCCTGACTACGCCGGGCTCCGCGGGCACGCCGAACTGTCGGAGGCGATCGGCCGCGCCCAGGAATCGTTCGGCGACCTCCAGTTCACGCTGGACACCGTGATCGGCACGCACCACGACCGGGTCTTGTTCAGCTGGCGGCTCGGCACGGCTGCTTCGGGGTATGACGTCGTGGATGTCGCGGGGGAGCGCATCCGCAGTGTCCTGGGATTCTTCGGATGAGCGGCTGGACTGCAGCGTGGACGACCTCGCCGCAGCGGCAGGGCGTCGGCTTTGCCCGAACTGGTCCGACGAGGGGTTCGCCGGCCAGACCATCCGCCAGAGCCTGCGGCTCGGCATCGGAGGTGAAACGCTGCGGGTGCGGCTGTCGAACCGTTACGGTACGACGCCTCTGCGCATCGGACGTCTCACGGTTGCTCCGACTGCCGCCGCATCCGCGGTCAAACCGGAAACTCTGCGCCAGTTGACGATCGACGGGACGTCGTCCTTCACTGCGCCGGCCGGAGCTGACGTGGCTATCGACGCGGCGCACCCTCGCCACGGACCCGCTCAGCGAGATGACCGTCACCCTCTACGTGGCCGAGACGTTCGGCCCCGCGACATACGTCGCCCAAGCCCTGGCGACGACATACCGGAGTGCGGGCGACCACCGCGCGGACACCGACGGCACGGCCTTCGCCGAAACGTCGCAGACCTGGTACTACCTCAGTGGCGTCGACGTGACCGGAGCGCCGACCGGCGGCATCGTGGCGCTCGGTGACTCGCTGACCGACGGAACCGGCAGTACAGCGGACACCGACAACCGGTTCCCCCGATCGGCTCGTCCGGCGGCTGGCGGCCGGCGGCAGTCCGCGCGCAGTCCTGAACCAGGGCATCGGCGGTAACCGCGTCACGCTCAACTCACGGTGGCTCGGAGACCGCATGACCGCTCGGTTCGCACTCGACGTACTGACCCAGCCCGGTGTGAGCACAGTCCTGATCCTCGCCGAATCAACGACACCTGGATCAGCGAGGTGGCGGGCGAGTCCCCGTTCCCGATCCTCGCGCCGTACACCGACGTGGCCGTGGACGCCATGATCGCTGGGCATCGCGAGATGCTCCGGCAAGCTCGCGCAGCCGGCCTGCGGGTCGTCGGCGCGAGCTTGCTGCCGATCCGTGGATCGGGATTCTCCACGCCGCGCAGCGAGGCCAAGCGGTCGAGCATCAATACCTGGATCCGGGAACTCGGGTGAGTACGACGCGGTCGTGGTCGTGGACCTGGCTGATGCGATGGGCGAAGTACTCGATCCCGCGCACGATTCCGGCGACCAACTGCATCCCAACGATGCCGGGTACCAGGCAATGGCCGACGCTGTCGACGTCACGCTGCTCTGACGACGTCACGTCCCGGCTGCGTGCCTGAGGCAATGACCTGCCTCAGGCACGCAGCCGCGTTCGTCGCCTCGGACCGCCTGAGCCCAGGCCGGGCGCCCTTACCACCGCACATCACGGCATCGTCCGTCGGCATCGGCCGAGGTCGCGCGAGTCTGCAAACACTCCGGTTCTTCTTGCGCCTGGGGGCTGCTCGGTTGCGGAGCGAGACAGTACCGAAAACGGTCGAGCGCGGAGGACGCAGCTTCGGCTGGCCATGGCCTCCGGTCGTCGTCAGCTCGGTGTCAGAGCTTGATCACGTAAGTGTTGTTGGCCTTGTCCGCAAATGTCTGCCGCTTCTCGTCCCACAGCGGCCACAGGTACCCGATGCAGCAGGCCATGCCGTCGAGAATGTGGCTCAGTTGGCGGACGAACGCTTTACCCGCACCGATTGGCCTGCCGGTGTCGGCGCCGACCAGCTTCAGGCCGAGGACTGACTTGCCCACCGTCTGGCCACTGCCGCCCTGGCGGACCACGACGTTCCAGATCCCCACGCCGAGGCTGACGATGTAGAGGAGCATCGCCACGATGGCCATAGGCGCGGTTTGGCGGCTGAGGAACACCGTGCCGATTCCGTACGGCACGGCGACAACTAGGCCGTCGATAAGCGTGCCACCGGCCCGACTCGGCCAGGCCGCCAGGTTGCCCAGAATTGAGCCGCCGGGCGAACTATATGGCTGGCCGTTGTCGTACTGGCCGTACGGCTGCTGCCCGTACTGCTTTGGGTCCTGCCAGCCGTAACCTGGCGGTGGCGTCGGAGTGCTCACGACGATCCTTTCGAAATGAATAGCGCCGGAGGAGCTACCATAGGCTAATGCATTGGCGTCTCAGAACCATAACACGCCTCACCTGGTGGGTCTTGTAGCTAGCCCCTTAGGCTCACCCCGCCGGCATGGCCGGCGACCGATTCCTTGAACGTTCTTTCTCCTCCCAGCGGCGGCTCGAGGAACTCGATGTGCGGACCGTCGGAGAACACTCGCGAGACCTGCGGACGGACTCCCGATGGGTGGCGCTGTGCAGATGCGTTCCCAGCGGCTCTCACGACTCCAGTGTTCGACGAACAAGAGCTGCGTCGGGCCGTCAGATTGTGTGGAACGCATCGGTATCGGTCTGCGATTCGCTGCTCACCGACGGCCTCAACGGCTCACCGAAGCATTGTTCGTCACCGTCCTGCCCGACCATGAGCCCCATGGTTCAGACGTTGACGTCGCACAACTTCGCGACGAACGCTGGATCGCCCCAGCCGCGGGACGCGATTACCTCGCCACATGGGCAACTCTAGTTGTCCCGTTAAAGAAAATATGAATTTTCAGATCTGGGGTGTCGAATCTGGCCTGCCCGGCTCGACGCGAGGGTGAACGCGTGATCCGCAGACCGCGAGGGCCTGCGAACACATGTTCGATAGTTGTTCCATCTGCGAGGTTAGGAGATTGAAGTGGACACCGTTGTTTCGAAGGATGGCACGGTCATCGCTTACGACAAGTCGGGAAATGGGCCGGCCTTGATCACAGTCATCGGCGCGCTGAACCAGCGCAGCGACGACTTCAACGTCGCGCTCGCTGCGCTGCTGGCAGAGCGCTTCACCGTGTACAACTACGACAGGCGTGGCCGGGGCGACAGCACTGACACCCCGCCCTACGCGGTACAGCGCGAAGTGGAAGACATCGCCGCGCTCGTCGAGGCAGCCGGCGGTAGCGCCTGCATCTACGGAACCTCCTCCGGCGGGATCCTTGCCCTCGAAGCAAGTCGGCAGCTGGACTCGCTAACCAAGGTCGCGATGTACGAACCCCCCTGCATCATCGACGACACCCGCCCGGCCCGGCCCGCGGACTACGTGCGGCAGCTCAACACCATGGTCGCCGACAACCGGCGCGGCGACGCCGTGGCCTACTTCATGACCGTCGCGGCCGGCGTTCCAGCCGAGTACGTCAGCGGAATGCGCACCCAGCCGTTCTGGGCCCGCCTGGAATCCCTGGCACACACCATCGCCTACGACGGCCTGGTCATGGGCAACACGATGTCCGGCAACCCGCTCCCGACCGAATGGGCCAACGTGAAAACACCGACACTGATCGCCGACGGCGGACAGACTCTCGCCTTCCAGACCGCTGCGATGGCACTCGCCGACCTCCTACCGAACGGCGAGCACCGCACCCTGCCCGATCAACCCCACAACGTCGACCCCGAAGCCATCACCCCCGTTTTGATCGACTACTTCACCGCTTGAGACCAGCCAGGAGGCAACGCGATGGCCCGAATCGTCGCAACCGAATTCATCGCACTCGACGGCGTCATCGAAGCACCCGGCGGAGGCGAGGGCTTCAAACATGAGGCATGGGTCTTCGACCACGACCGCGGTATCGAAGGCGACGACTTCAAACTTCACGAGACCCTCAACTCCGACGCTCTGCTATTGGGAAGGATCACGTACGAACGCTTCGCCGAGGCTTGGCCCACCAGGGACGGCGAGTTCGCGGACAAGTTCAACAGGATGCCGAAATACGTCGTATCGTCCACACTCCGCGACCCGGAATGGAACAACACGACCGTGATCGGCGACGACCCACTCGCGGCCGCTGCCGAACTCGACAAGACCTACGACGGTGACGTTGTCATCCATGGCAGCGCACGTCTCACTCAAACCCTGCTCGACCACGATCTCATCGACGAACTCCGCCTGATGCTGTTTCCGGTCGTCCTCGGCACCGGCCGGCGCCTCTTCGGCGAAACCAGCGACAAGAAGACGCTGAAACTAAGCCAAGCGAAGGCAGTCGGCGACGGCATCATGATCCTCACGTACCAGTCAACCCGAAACACAGAAACAACCACCAAGTAGCCCACCAAACAGGAGGCCTCAGACGCAGTCTGGGGCCTCCTGCTAGGAAGGCCTTGGCCGGGTCACTTCGTGAGCGGCGCTCAACCCTGGAACGACACCAGGACAGCGTCGTCCGAGGACTAACACGCCCCGCATGATGCACTCGGTGTCCAGCCGGCGTAGGAAGCCTCGCAGGCGCGCAGTACGCAACCGGGTCAGGTGGGCTACCGGCGAGCGTACGACGGGACTCGTCGTAGACATGCCGACCTTCGTCGCGATGAGCACTGCTCCCGCCGAGAGGCAAAGGCACGCCCGGAGAAGACGCTCGCTGTGCCCGGCGCCGTAGGTGTCCGCGATGTCGAAGAACGTCACAGCCAGCTCGACGGCGCGATGAATGGCGCGGATCAACTCCTCGTCGTCGACCTTGCCTCACGAGACCGACATCCCATCTTTCATGACCGGCCCACTGATACCGAGCTCCCAGGTCGAGAGCGCTGACACAAATTCCAGAACGTCCCATAGATCTCGTAGTCATGCGACCGGACCTTAGGGGCTGGAGCCCGTTCGAGGTGGGCGGCGTCGTCGCGCGCAGGATCCCAGGAGTCGAATGCTCGAGCAGGACGCTCTGCCCCAGCGCGGCTGGGACCGACTCCGCCCAGGAGTCGCCGCTCGCTGGAGCGACCACAAGGCACGCGCCGAGGTCCGATGGGATGCAGCGGATCCGCATCCACGTATCGGGCCGACTGTGTACCAACAGTTGTAGTGCGACGGGATCGCTCTGCTGCTCTCTTCCAGCAGAGCTCAGACCAGCCTGCGGAGGGCGTCGTCGATGGCGTCGACGAGAGGATCTCCCTCGGTGCCGGAGCGGCGAATTAGCCCGATCTCGACCGTCGGAAGCGGCGGCAGGCCAGGATGGTTATATGGCGCGCGAAGCTCAGGGACCACGTTCACGGGTAGCATCGGCGCGGCTCCGAGGCCGGCCTGCACTGCAGCCTTCACCCCGGCCAAGCTGGTGCTCTCGAAAGCGAGCTTCCAGGAGCGGCCGGCACCATCGATCGATTCCAGGATCGCGGAGCGCCACAAGCATGGTCGGGAGAAGAGCACCAACGGAAGCGTGTCTGCGGACAGGTCGACACTTGGATCAACGGCCCAGACCAGCGGGAACGGCAGGGACCACCGAGGTGGCTCCTGCATGTATCTGACGTCGCACAGAGCGATCTGGATACGGCCCCTTTTGAGCGCCTGACGCAAAGCCGGACCACTGCCGACCATCACTTCCAATTTCGCATGCGGGTGAACTTTCGCAAACCGCACAAGGAACTGGGGCAGATGCGCAGCGGCGATGTCCTCGGCGAGTCCGACGCCGCACTGGCCCGAGATGCTCTGACCAAGATCGGATAGGGCCTCAGCTGACAGCGCCAGGATGCGTTCCGCGTATGGCAGGAGCGCCTCACCGGCGTTCGTCAGCGAGACACCCGAGGTTGCGCGAAGCAACAAAGGCTGACCGAGTGTACGTTCCAGCCGACGCAGCTTCTGACTAACGGCAGGCTGAGTCTGCCCAACCGCGGCAGCCGCTCGACTGATGCTGCCCGCCCGCGCCGATGCGACAAAGGCTCGGAGCAGGGCGATCTCAAGATCGGGGGGCATAAGGCTTGATTATGCCCCCTCGTGGCCCAGGCCCTGTTCCGCTGACACGGAGCGACGAATAGTGTTTGATCCGTGCGAATCACCCCTCCGGACGTCCGTGTACCTATGCCCGGGACGGCATCATCAACGATGCACGTGCGTGCACTTTCCGGTGATGCTGACATAAAGCCTATGATGCTGACATAAAGCCTATATAGAGAGACGACACGGTGATCTGAATGTGCAGACGGAGCGACGACTTGCACAGATGCGACTAGGAGCCGTGGGGTCTGGCCGTGAGCTCGTGGTGGTACAGGAATGATCCCAGTGCGGAAGCCCGAGTTCGCCGATGTCGAGTCGGTACGGGCGATCGGGCTGAAGACTTGGCTGATGGAGTACTGCGGGCAGGCGTCAGACAAGTCCGTCGCGGACCGAGTGCTCGGCTGGACTCGCCGTTGCTCCGACCTACACGCAGATGCCGAGGTCGACCTCCCACGATCTCGGCATCTGCGTGTAGGTCGGAGCAACGCCAGCGGATTGGTTGCAGAGCAAGATGTTCAGACCCTTCACAGCCCCCTCACGGCCGCGGTCGCACTCTCTGGCCATCAGGACCTCTCGGGATGTACTCGCGTATGTCGGCGCTGGTGGGTGCCGAGCAACTCGCCAGCAGCGCCAGGTCGATGACACGGTCGCAGTGTGCATGAAACAAGCCGACCTCAAGTACTAGCTGTCTAGCCGGAAGCAGGACCCATCGAAGGGTCCAGCCAGTTTGCGGCCCAGCACGGTACTGCATCGGTGCGAACCCCGATCGGCCACAGCTGACCTGCTGTTGTGGCCCGGGGCAACGTCCGGCTACCAACGCAGCGATCGCGACGAGCGGGCCGCATGCCGAGGCCGACAATGGCCGACCGTGATGAACCTGACCCACGGCGCCGTCTCCGTCGCGGTCGTGACAGCGACTCTGAGTACGGGCATCGCGTGGCCGGCGTGGACGGACTGCTTGTCCCGGAAGGTGGAGTTGGGATCTTGTTGATCACTGCGGCGCCCTGTCGTAGTCGCGCCGACCGGGCAAGTGCCTCCCTCGCGCCCGGGAGGAGGAGGCTGGATCGCCTGGCGGAGACGCGGTCCATCTGGACCATCCCACTAGGCGCCGCAACGAGCACTCGGCCGATTCTGGGAGCAACCCCCTGCTGAAGCGAATGAGGATCGGTATCGCCGGCCTCGGCACCTCGGTCTGTATGCCGAGTTCATCGGATTACGGGAGGCGCTGGCCAGCCCGTCAAGAATCAGATCAACCGCTTATGCGATCACCAGGCTGCCTGTCTGGGGTCGGACATTCCAGCTTGAGCTTATCCGAGAGTTTCCGGATGTAGGTAACTCGCCTGGTCCTGTCGCGTCACAGCAACTCGTGGTGCTCAGTTCACCACGTTGTTCCGAGAAGGAGCCTTGATGTTAACGACCCCGGCGTACCTGCTCGTGCTCAACAGTGCATCGACGCCCGCGAAGTTGAAGGTGACCTTGCGCATCAACCTAGTGCTATCGAGCCAAACATTGTAAGCAATTGTCTGCGGCAACCCATCGACCATCTGCTGTCCCTGAGCGGCCATGATCGATTTCGTGTCGACCAGCAGCTTGTAGTGAACGAGCGTCTCGCCAGACTTTCGTTCGCTGCCGACGTACGTCACGGCGCGCAGACCAGCTCCCAACGCAGCGAACGTCTTCTTCGGGTCCATGCTATCAAGGGTCTGCCGGAAGCTGTTGGCCATTGGGCTGGTATCTCCGGCCTTGATCTTTAGATACTTGCCGACCGGTACGTGTCCAGGAACGGACACATAAAGAACGCCGTTCACCAGGATCAATCGAGCTGTGCCGTGGAAGGCCGGTCCCTTCATCTCGACCGACATCGCCGGACGGTCGCCAAACCTTGCCAGCCCGCTCGTCGTCACCGTCTGTCCCCCGACGTGCAGAAGCAGCGTTGTGCGCACTGCACCTGTTGTCGACATCGCCTTCGTTACTGCCTGCACGAAGGTGGCTGTCGTCAGACGGACCTCAGCGGTTGGACTAGTCGATGCCGATGCGGCACGGGCGGCCGTGGTTTGCGTTGCTTGCGGCAACTTGTCGATACTGCCGCTGCAGCCAACAAGTCCGAGCGCAACGGAACAGGCGGAGACCATGAGCGCCACACGACAGGCCATCCTCACTGCCAGACCCCTCTTCGCATCATACGACAAGGCCTCCCGATCGGGAGACTGTCGATCAACGTTCTTGATAGTGAGATATGAGCGCCCGGGATCGGCAGTCACGACCTTGGCATGGCGTGCATCAACCACGCGGGACAAGGGCCCACAAACTTCGCCGTCTCCTCCAACGCCGGGTTGCAGACTGCGACGCACACCCGCCTCGGACGCCACGGCCATCCAAAACGAGACAACTACGCCTCTCCGACTAATGCATGCTGTTTCATATCGCGTTAGATCATGCCAGATTGGATCGGCTCCTGGCAAGCTTCCGGTCACTTCGACCACTGCTCGACCGCGGATGCTGCAGGGTGCAGACGGCCGCTGTGACGATCGAGGAAGCCTAGACGGCGGGCGCGTTGGCTAATGGTATCGCGCAGACGCTACATTACCATTGTCGGCGCTTCCTGGGCGGACACTACTCGCAGCTGACGCCCTTGCGGCATGCAAGGAGCTCAGCCGCGGCCTGTCGAATTGCGACTCTTGGAGAAGACATGTTGCGGCGCACAACTGTCGTCATCGTTCAGTTGGCGCTGGTGGCGGTGTTCGCAGCCTCCAGCTCATACGGCTCAGCTGTAGACGAGTTGGCGCCTGTCAGGCTCGTTCTGGACTCGTCGGGATCGATGACGGCGCGAGACGTTGGCGCAGGCGGAACCAGATTGGATGCCGCAAGGCGGTCTGTCGCTTTCGGGACCCAGTCAGTGCTGTTTGGCGGAAATATCGTGTCCGATTTCTGCGAAGGGATCTGCCGAGGCGATCCTGCGAGAATGTGACTGATCGGCCAGAGAATGAGGAGTTGGAGTGACCCTTGTCATTGATCCGAAAGTCTTCTATTTCGGGACACCGGTAGTTTTGGTGAGTTCGATCAACGAAGACGGCTCGCCCAACCTGGCTCCAATGTCGTCGGCTTGGTGGCTGGGGCGGTCGTGCATGTTGGGACTCGACGCGACCTCGAAGACCACCGAGAACCTCGAGCGCGGAAGCGACTGCGTCCTGAACCTAGCAGACTCCGAAATGGTTGACGCCGTCGACCGACTTGCGCTTATGACTGGTAGCCGGGTGCTGCCGGAACACAAGGCACAGAAGGGATTCGAGTTCGAGCCCGACAAATTCGGGCGAGCTGGGCTGACACCGTTGGCTTCCGATCTCGTCTCGGCTCCACGCGTCGCGCAGTGTCGTGTGCAACTCGAAGCGAGGGTCACCGCGATCCAGCCCTTTGGCGCTCCTCATGCAGACGCGCGCGCGGTGGAGGTCGAGATCATACGCACCCACGTCGACCCGGATCTGGTGGTTCCCGGAACGGTAGACCACATAGACCCTGTGCAATGGGATCCCCTCATCATGAAGTTCACCGAATTCTTTGGTAGCGCTGTCAACCTGCGGCCATCGACACTGGCTCGCGGATTTGGCATGATGCATGGGGCCGTCCTCTCACCCACCGACTCGAGCGCGAGTCGACGATGAGTCGAACTCTACGTATTGGAATCGCCCAGATTCCGCTGGTGGTCGGGAAGAAGTCTGAGAATATCCGCACAATCCTGGACGCTGTCGATGCTGCCGCGTCCGAGCACTGCGACATCGTCCTTATGCCGGAATGTTCACTCAGCGGTTGGCTGTCACAGAACGCGGCGACGGACGCCGAGAGCGTGCCCGGGCCATCTACATCATTGATCGGTGATCGTTGTCGTCAGCATGATTTGGCCGTCGTGCTCGGCATGGAAGAGCGCCTAGATCGGAAGGTCTACAACAGCGCAGTCTTCCTGGATAGGCGGGGTGTGGTGCGGAACGTGCACCGCAAGATCAACGAACTGGAAATCGGCCGGGCCCTGTACAGCGTCGGCGATCGGCTCTCCGTGATTGAGTTCGAAGGATGGTTGGTCGGACTCGACATTTGTGCGGACAGCTGGACCGCGCCCATTGTCGACACCCTGTACCTCATGGGTGCGAATGTCATCCTCTCGCCCTGTGCGTGGGCCATCGATCCCGGTGGGGAGGATACGAACACTGCTTGGATCGGTGAGAACTATCGAGCGCATACGGTTGACAAGGACCTGTACATCCTGGCCGCCAACAGCGTCGGAGAGCTGCCGACTCCGCACCCGTGGGCGGGAAGGATCCTCCACGGCGACAGTCTCGCCTATGGCCCGGGAGGTCACCGGATTGCACATGCCCCGCGTTCGCGTCCGGCCATACTGACCGTCGATCTGGCGATCTAGCAGTAATCTCCGAGAGGTTCGTTAGGCAGGTGATGAGCTGCCGCGGCGGCAGCAACCTGGAAGGTCGACGACGTCGAGGCGCGGCCCGGTCCGCCATTCGGTGGGCCATCTCCTGCCTTGTCCGCGCTGGCAGGTCCAGCAAGTCAGTCCAAACCCAGCCAGGAGGACGACTATGTCCGCATACGTCCATGAGTTCGTGTCGTGGACGAGATACCCGGCACTGCGCCGTCCGCGTGAAACGGCCCGGGTAGCAGCCCACTGCGCCGGCATATCGACATGCCATCGCCTTCGGATCCATTCGCCTGCGGGCGTCCCTGGAGTTTGTGGTTGCGGCGGGACCGTAGCGAGACGGCACGGCGGACGAGTCAACGCGCTTCGTGCATCTCCGGGGCCACGAGTCGTTAATACGGGCTGGCCCAGTCCCGTTAGATCGATTTCCAGACCGCTGCGATCCTGAGACGGCGGTTGGCGGCGAACTGCGAGGCACTCAGGATCGCGAGTGTCGGGAGTGATGCCGAGCGACCCGCGCCCGGTTGCCACACCCCGGCGAGCACCACTGTTGCTTCGGATGATGCTTGAGGAAGAAGAGGATGCATCCCGGTGCACGACACAACCCCAATTGGTCACGATCGGGAGCCGCGAGCAATGAGAGGGCCGAGCGCGCCAACTGCGCCAACACGCTGTCGCTGGCAGTTGACTTGCTTGTCGCCTGAACCTCGACTTCGCCGTCGCGCATGACCCGCGCCACAAGCGTGACCGGTGCTCTAGCTGCCACCTCGTTGACAGTAGCAATCACGGCCGGCGAGAGAGCCACACCGTCGACGACCTCGGTCAGAAGATTCCGCAAGAGCTCACGTAGCGCAACGAGATCGCGACGAGCTACAGCACCACGACGTCGATCAGCTAGCACCTCGTCGAGCCAGCGCGTCACCGAGTCCCTGTCCGCAAGCTCATCGACCAGTTCGCCGTCGCGGAGGCGGAGAGTACTGAGAAGCGCGACCGCGAGTTGTGGATCCGCCAACGTCCAACTCTTACCCAGTTCTATGTCACTCACGCTAATGCTACCTCTCCCAAAACCGTGTCAACATACCGAGTGTAGGCCCCTGCCCTGCTCGGCCCATGCTGAAGGCGCTGGCGAGCGTCTTGGTGCGGCGGCCCCTGTCACACATGTGCCATTCTCAGAGTCTCAAAGACGGTGTCGGGTGGTTGCCTCCCACCCATGCGGCTGAGAGGTAACCGAAACTGGCCGGCAGATCTCCGGCGACCTCAGGACTGCGGCCGTATTCCGTCGGCTCGCCCCTTCCCAACCCTCACTACAACTTGCTCCGCTGTCAGCTCCGGCGATAGGTCCGACTCAATCTCACTCATTCTGTCCTGCGCCGGTGCTTGATCGCGGTTTCTGTCCTGCGCCGGTGCTTGATCGCGGTGGTCGCCGCAAGCAAACTGACTGCTGCGGTGACGCCGATGACGAACCACAGGCCGGCCCTGTAGCCTGCGAGGCCAGCGCTGCTCGCGTAGCTCAGCACAGTTGCTGTGACACCGACGACGAGACCGGTGCCGATCTGCGAAGCGGCGATGAAAATTCCGGAAGCAAGGCCCTGTTCATCCGCGGCCGCGGAGGCGACCGCAGTGATGTTCATAGCCGGATAGGCAGCAGCGAAGCCAATTCCGCCGAGCAACTGCTGAACGACGAGCAGCGCGTAGATCGCGACGTGTCCGAGACCGAGGGCAAACCAGATGTAGCTAACGGCCTGCAGTGCCAGGCCAAAGCTCGCCAAAGGCCAAGCGCCGCGACGGCCGACCACACCGGCGAACCAGCGAGCAGCGACACCGACAATGAGTCCGCCGATCACGAACGCTGCACCGGCCTGCCAGGGCGACCAGCCAAGACGTTGCTGGTAGTACAGAGTGGACACGAACTGAAACGCAACGTAACAGCCCTGGAACAGCATGCAAGTATTAGCTGCCGCGAACTGTGGACGGGAGAAGATGCCGAGCGGGATCAGCGGGGCTCGGGCTGTCTTCTCGATCATGATGAACGCTGAGATCAGCAGGACACCAGCGACAGCCGCACTGATCGTCAGCGGCGCAAGCCAGCCCGAGTCTGCGGCGCGGCTGACGGCGAAGACAATCGCCAGCAAGCCAAGCGTCACGCTGACAGCGCCGAGCAGATCGGGCCGCTGCAGCCTCTCACCGTGTCGTCCGGGCAATATGACCGCTTGGGCCATGATCGCGACGACGATTGCGATGACGGCAGGCATGAACAGGGTGATCCGCCACGATGCGGTCGCCAAGAAACCTCCGACAACGAGGCCGAGCACGAAACCGACTGATGCGATCGCCAAATAGTGGCCGAGGGCACGATTGCGCTCGTCTTCATCCCGGTACGTGTCCAACAGAATCGCCAACGCCGTAGGCGCCGTGAAAGCCGCACTCACTCCCTTCAACAGTCGCGCGCCCACGAGCGGCGCTCCTGCCGTGACGAGTCCGCCGGCGATGCTTGCGATCGCGAAGATCACCAGCCATGTCACCAAGAGCCTGCGCCGCTCCAGAAGGTCGGCGAGCCGACCACCGAGGAGTAGAAAGCCGCCGAACCCGAGGACGTACGCGCTCACGACCCATTGCAGCGCTGACGGCGACATACCTAGGTCGGTCTGGATCTTCGGCAACGCCGGACCCATACTCGCGATGTCCATCGCGTCCAAGAACTGAACCGCACAGACGATAAACAATATGAGGCTCGCACGCGCCGCGATCCCAGACCGCGCAGCCGTGCCGCTGACTTCATTCCGATGTCGATCTGTCATAGAGCATCCTTGAACGAAACCGTAACGGACCGATCAGTCCGGGACTGATCGGTCCCGAATCTAGACACACTCGAGCTCTATGTCAAACTTGTGAGGAGGTGCCCCGCGCCTCATGAGATGCGGAAGGAGCAGAAGTGGCACGAAGACCAGCCCCCGGCACGAGGGAGCGGATCCTGAAGGTGGCCACCGATCTCTTCAACAAGCACGGCGTGCGTGCCGTCGGCATGCAGCAACTCGTCGACGAGACCGGTGTCGGAAAGAGCCTCGTCTATCGAGAGTTTGCCGGCAAGGACGACCTGGTCGTGGCATGGTTGCATCAGATGCGCGCGGCGTGGTGGGACATGTCCGCCAACGTCACCTTGCACTATCCCGACGATCCCGCCCGACAGCTTCTCGGCATAGTTGAGATGGTCTATGAACAGGTTGCTGCAGAGGGCTACTTCGGCTGCGTTTACCACACGACCAGCAGTGAGTTTCGGGATCCGCAGCATCCCGGGCATCAAGAGTCGGTCCGGCATGCTCGCGAAATCCGTGAACAACTGCGGGGCCTTGCTGCCGCGGCTGGAGTTGTCGACCCGCACCGGCTCGCAGACGAGCTGCTGCTCATCATCGATGGCATCTATGCAAGCGGGTCAGTCCTTGGCCCATCTGGTCCCTCCCGGACGGGCGTTGAACTGGCCACGCGGCTCATTCAGCAACACTGTCCCGGCGGCCTAACTGCGACTACGCGCCACTGACACCCGACTCGCCCGCGACGCCGCTGAATGCTTAGGCATTGCTTCGCTTCGAGGCTGGCTCGTCGCCCGTCCGCCGACGCCGGTTGGCGATGCCAACACCACTGATCGCCAGCGCTCCCCCGATCAACTCGACCGGTCGTGGCATGTCGCCGATCCACAGAGCCGACAGGGGCAGCGCCAAGGCAGGAGTGAGATACAGACTCGTCGTCGCAGCGCTGACACCAAGCCTGTGGATGGCATAGGCCCAACAGACAAAAGCTATCGCCGATGGCCCGATGCCAAGAAAGATTGCTGCTGAGATGGCACTGGTTCCTGCCTGCGCAACCGCTGCAGGAGCGCGGGCCAGGAGAGGAATCGTCACTATCGTCGCTGACCAGGTCGCATAGCATGCCACTGCCGGCGCCGAATAACGGCTGAGCAATGGCTTGTGAGCCACGTGATAACTGCCATAGGCCAGCGCGGCCCCGAGTAAGACCACGGTTCCTGAACGCAGTTCCACCCGGCCACCGCCGCCGACCGCTATGAGTATGCTGCCGACCACTGCGACGCCTATGCCCAGGCAACGCCGACGTGCCAGTGGCTCTTTCAGCACAAGTGCCGCAAGCAGAACGCTGTATGCCGGAGACGCCGCTATCAGCAATGCTGCGGTCGCCGCGGTCACGCTTTGCTCTCCCAGGTTGAGCAGCAATTGATATCCAGCCATGCCGAGCAGGCCAGACAGAACGATGAGCGGCAGATCGCGCATGCGGGGGACAGTCAGCCGGAAAAGTGGTGCCGATACTGCCAGCGCGATCGACGCGACCATCAGCCTGAGGCCGGTCAGTGTCATGGGATCCAAGTCCGTGACGCTAATGCGAATTGCTGGAAAGGCCATAGCCCACAGCACGATACTGACGGCGGCCGCTCCCCACGCGGCGCGACCTGCCAACGCGGTCGACGAGCCCTGAACAAGCGAGCCGGTCACCGCCTTCGAAGCAGCTGATCCCATACCCGCCTCCTTGGGTCGATCAATCCTCAGACATTCGCCAAGACCCCCGACCCGCATCATCCGGTGTCGTCCAGCCTCCAGTAGACGGCCGACCGATGTCGTCGCAGTCAATCTGTCGACGGGTCCGGGGCCGATCCATGGACGCCTGCATAATAGCATCGGAACTAATGGAGTACCACAGTATCTCCGTTACGACCTCCGGAGCCCTCTGATGGTCATCCACGTGGCTGGTCTCGCGACAAGAGCTCCAGACAACTAGTGTTGTATATCCCAACGGTACGGATGGGATCCGCCGACCTACCCAATGTCGTCCGTCTGCGGACCACTCGGCGATGTGTCCGCGATGGCACTGACCGCCTTTCAGACCGAACAGAGAATCGCAGCGCAACCTGGTAAGAGTCGCCCACGGGGCATGCGACGCATCACAACCGGCATACGACGGATCACAACCACGCACACCTCGGGTTCGGCGAGAAGCCAAGCCTGCACCGGCCCTCTCCTCGGCTGGTCAAGGTCGCGATCTCAACAGCGGCCGGCAAAGCGTTCGCCGGAGTTGCTCATTCGCCGGCGCACGACCACATCCTGCCACCGCAACCACATCTCAACGTCGGCCGATGGAGCAACGCACGGCAGACCTACTCCGCCGACTGCTTGCCGCGGCAGCTGCGGTGGCTCCGGGCGTCATCACACAGGACTCCGGACCCTTCAAGCCGAGCCCTCCTTCGGTGGCCCCGGCCCAGCCACAGTCTGCAGCGTCGCCGTCCAGACCGGCGACTGGCGCAAGCGGAACGCGGCCGCCCGGACACGTCATCGCTGCACCTCGTGTATCGGCCCAAGAGCTGACCTTGCATCATGGCGATGGCTCCAACATATTTCCGGCGGGCGTGTCGATTCCGCCCCGCATCCTTCGACGCACTGATACGGGGACATGGTCGACTAACGAGAAGGGATGCCTCACCATGCGTTCACTCATCGAGCGCTCGCAGGTTCAAAGACGACGTTTGGTAGCCACAGGCGTCACAACCGTCCTAATCGCGACTGCACTCGTCATCGGGACTCAGCACGAATCTTCGGCTGCGGCAACCGGCGGATCGACCGCTGCACAAGTGGGCAGGTCTCTGTCGTGGGCCCCATGTCCTCGTGTGCCAGAGCCTACGTTGGGGCTTGAATGCACCTCGGTCACCGTGCCACTGGACTACGAAGAGCCGGCCGGCGCGACCATCGAGATCGCGGTGTCGCGGCTGCCGAGCACCAATCCGGCTCGCCGGCGAGGCGTGCTGCTGCTCGACATCGGCGGTCAGGGTGACTCGCAGACACAGCTGCCGCTCACACTCGTGAGCCTTGGGCTTCCTGCCAGCCTGCGGGAGCGCTACGACCTGATCGAGTTCGATCCGCGCGGCATCGGCGGGAGTACGCCGCTGACCTGCGACCTGCGACCCGACCAAGCAGCCACGCTGATCCCGCCGCCGTACGCACGGACAACGGTCGATGTCGAACGACGTGCGGCCGACGCGCACCAGATCGCGGAGCAGTGTGCGCGCTCGAGCACTGCTCGTCTGTTGCCCTACATCACCAACACCAACGTCGCGAGGGACATGGACCGGATCCGCCAGGCCCTCGGTGAGCAACGGATCTCCTACCTCGGATACTCCCACGGAACGTACTTCGGCACGCTCTACGCTGCCCTCTTCCCTGACCACACTGACCGTATGGTCTTCGACAGCGTGAGCGGTCTTGGAGGACTCGACGCGATCGGTGCTCGACGATGGGGTGTGGGATTTGAGCTGCGGTTCCCGGACTTCGCAAAATGGGCCGCGTCGCAGAACGCGACGTACGGTCTTGGTGCTACAGGGGCGCAGGTACGGCAGCGATACCTGCAGGTCGTCGACCAACTCGACCAGCGGCCCGTCGCTGGGTTCAATGGAGCCTCTCTGCGGGCACTCACGTACGGCCTGCTGTTCAACGACTCGATCTTTCCGGCCCTTGCGGCGGCCCTCACGGCACTCGCCGCCGGCCAACCACCCCAGCTCCCGCCGCCGCCCGCGGGCGGCGACTTCTCCGGCATGCTGGCGCTCGTCTGCAACGCCCCCGGCTGGCCGCGGGACATCAAGACCTACCAGCGCCACGTCGCCCAAGATCGGGAGCAGTACCCACTCTTTGGCGCGGCGGCGGCCAACGTCTGGCCCTGTGCATTCTGGCCGGTCAAGCCTGAACCGCGAGTCGACATCAGCAAGGCCAGGTCGTCGAACATCCTGCTGGTGAACAACCTGCGCGATCCCGGCACGCCCTACGTCGGCGCCATTGAACTGCACCACACCCTCGGCGCACGATCCCGCCTCGTCACCGTCGACGAAGGAGGCCACATGTCCTACCTGTACGGCAACAACACCTGCGCCGACACCATAGAAACCGCGTTCCTCGTCGACGGCAAACGCCCACCACGAGACACCTTCTGCCCCAAGAACTAGCAAGCGATCGTCAAGCCAGCGGTGCGGACGCAACGATCCGTGCCGCTGGCCGACCGCCAGCCTGTCGAGGCCGAGTGGGAGCAGGGCGAGGACTGTGGGTGCGACCATGGTGCTGATCGACATGCTGGTGTTGCATACGCCCTGGTACTGCCCCTGGGCGTGACCCGGAGCCAGATCGAAGGTGAGCAGGAACGAGCCCGAGGACTGCAGCAGTTCGGCGAGCACCTGGACCAGGACGCCGGCGGCGAGCAGACCGACCGCGATCGCGGCGTTGCCCCAGGTCGCGCCGACCAGCAGGACCATCGATGCCAGCAGCAACAAACCCGGCGGTACGGGTGGCGCGCGCGGACGGTGGCCGGATCGGCGATGCCGCGCGACGAGCGCACCTGGAACAACGAGACCACCACGGTGCCGATGATTGGCGGCAGCGCGACCGTCCAGCGCGGCCGGGTGGCAGCGGGTGAACCGGGCCGGGCGTGGGTGGGGGTGGGTGCGAGGTGCGACTCATCCGCGGGAGAGGACGCGGTGGGCGGTGTTGCGGAGTTCTTCCATCAGGTCTACGCCGGAGTCGAGCATGCGCCGGAACTTCGCGGGATCCTGCGGGCCGAACATCTCCGCGATGGTGACCTCGTGGTCCGGACGGCTGAGGATCTCGATCGGGTCGCCGGCGCCGATCGTGCCTTCGCGGAGCACCTTCAGGTACGCGCCTGGGCAGCCCGCCTGGTGGAACCGTTTGACCCAGTGCGGTTCCTGCATGCGGTGCTGGAACGTGATGCACGGGATGCGCGGCGCGCGGACCATCACCTCGACCTCGTCGCCGATCCGCCACACCTCACCAAGCAGCGCGCCGCTGATGTCGAGCCCCTCGGTCCGCAGGTTCTCGCCGAACAGACCGGTCGGGATGTCACGGCCGAGTTCGGCGGCCCACCAGTTGGCGTCCTCCTCGGCGTACGCGTAGAGCGCGAGATCCGGGCCGCCGTGGTTCTTGGTGTCGCAGACACGGTCGCCGGCCAGCCCGAGCTCACCGACCCGGACCCGGCCGGACTGCGGGCGCTTGTCGATCGCGGTGAATCCCGTCTCCTTCGGACCCGGGATCAGCTTCTCCACCACATTCACCGTCAACAACCGCATACCGGCATCCTCCCCCGGCAACCGCTAAGGATCCACAGGTTTAAGCCCGCTTGAGCGGGAGTACGGCGATGATCAACAACGTCCCCGCCGTCGCAGCAATCCCGATCCAGGCTGCGGCGCCGTACCAGGATCCGAAACTGCGCGTCTCGACGACCGGTGATTTGGGCCCTGAGTCCTGCGTTCATGTCAACGGGCTCTTCTCCAACTGGACGATCGTGGATCGGCGATACAGGCGGCAACCACGGCGGAGCCCCGACCACTCGACCGGTCTCGATATCTCGCCGATCCACAGCGGGCCACTGACAGATCGCGTCGCTTGGCGGCTCGAACTTCAGCGATGGTAACGCCGTGTCGATGCCAACGGTAGGAGCAGCGCAGCGAGGCGTCTGACGACGCCCGTCGGGGTCCACTACGGCAGCTGCCAGCACGGTCAGTCGCCATCTCCGCCAGCTGGCTGCGTCAGGTCGGCGCGGCCGATCCACTCGCGGACCGCCGGATCCGTTCGCCTCATGTCGCGGGCAAGCTGGGCGTACGCGCCCTTCCGCTGTTTCTGGCTGTCGCCGACGGCACGGCGCGTCTGACGGCGCATGACTCCCTCAGAACGACTGGCAGCGCCGCGGCTGGTGGACTCGGCGGAGGGCTCGCTCATCAAAGGGCTCCCTGGTCGATTTAGATGAGTGTAATGGCGTATGATTCGTAACACATTAGATACTGCAATGGTTTCACCGCCTGGGCAAGCCCTTGGTCGCAGCGGTCCGATCCGCTGCGTTGACACGAGTCGAGGCCGGCCGCGCGAGGGATGAAGGTCCCGGAGGCCCGACAGGCCGCCGTCCATGGTCGGCCCTTCTGAAGAGCTGCCTCGCGCCGCTCGTGACTGGTTGTTACCAGCAGACATCGAGACTGTCCGCCAGGTCCGTATCTGCTAATGGCCTGGCAGGTTAATGAACGTTACGGCCAGCTATCGTTCAGTAGCGTCCGTGTTCGGCGTGATGGTGATCAAGAGCGTGGGTTATGTGGTTAGCGTCGTCGCCCATCAGCGTGCTCATCAAACTCCGTATGGCGACCTGACTCGGACCGAAGATGGTTGGGCACGAGCCCCCAAAGGAGGAGGTCCGGCAGGACGGCGATCGGCTACTACGCGCGGCTGATCAGGAAAGAAGAAGGTCACGCCGAGCCGAATGCCGCCACAATCCCTGGCTGGCGCGAGAAGCACCAACCCTGGATGCGGCACGCGCCAAGAGCTCAGGCTGCCCGAAACGCGTCCGAGCCGACGCCGACAACTCGTCGGCGTCGACGACGAAGACACCGCGAACTAGGTCCCGAAGAGGACGTGCGATGACAAGAACGACGACGACGGTGACGTGAGTGACGAGGAAGACGCCAGGTCGCACAGACCGCGAGCGGCTCGATGCCCAGCGACTTGGACTGGTGCATACTCGACGCGGTGATGGGCCGACGGATCTTCCGCGATCCGCATCGTCCCTGATCAACTCACCGGCGCCCCACTGACGACCTGCAGGCCCTTGTCTACGTAGCGCCAACCTGGCGATGCCAAGTCACGGTCACCGCGCTGGTCAAAGTGGCACTCCGCCGCCGGTCCGGCGCGTCATGCTGCCGAAGGTTGATCACATGCGTCAAGACCGAGCGGTCTTCGGATATGACCAGCAAGGGTAACCTGATCGGCCGCGCCCCGTCCGCCAAAGAAGGGCCTGCCACCGGCCCGCTTCACCCTTAACGCACTCGTATCCGGCTCGGCTCGTCCTAGCCACGGGCCGAGTCGCGACAGCGCCCGGGTAAGCCCGGTGGTCGGGAAGACCTTGTCCCACCGACCTCGATCGTTGTCAGCGATCATGCAGCGGAGCCCGGCGTGGCACGCCGTTGCCGACGGGTCCGCACCGCACAGCGCGATATCTGATCGTATCGTCGGCCAACTGATGGACACCATCTCAGGATCGGCACCGTCTCCACCGGGTACCTAAGATTCGCTGTTGCAGTCAATCCGCATCACTCTCAGATCGATGGACACAGATGCGTGATGCGCCTCGCTTCTGCACAGGAAACATAGCTGTCAGCCCGGTCCTGGGATATCTGAGCTGACTCGACGAGCTGCAAGCAGCCCTGGCTGCGTGCAGAGCGAAGCATCAACTCGCCTGAACCTACTCTCAAGCGGAAGCTCTAGCGTTCCGAGAGCGCCGGAGATCCCCAGCAGCTTCCCTCCCCCGACGGGCTGGTGTCACCGCCCCTAGCTATGGAGCCCATCGCTGTGACTGAACTCAGAAGGCAGCGATTGACGCCGGGGCGCGCTCGGCCCGGCTGAGCGCGCGGATCATCGCCGTTGAGCCGTGGCGACCTACAGCAAGCCGCGACAGCAAGTGGATCACTGCATAAGTGACGTCCTCTGGCAGCTCGGGTGTGGGGACATCGACACTCACGGCTAGGTCATCCGAATGCACAACAAGCTCCATCATGCGGCTGAGGACGAAGTCCTCCAGCCGCAAGGACCATGTTCCCCATGATGGGAGGCGCACAAGCCGACCTGCCGGCTGTCCGGGAAGCAACTCCCGCAGTTCCGCTACTGCCGTTGCTGCTTGCGTGGCCAACTCGCGCGCACCGACGGTCGCAGTCGCGATACTGCCGCTACGGATGCGCACGTGCTCCTCGTGATCGTGCCCAACATTCATCCATCTCACCCGCTGGTAGTACTCGAGAATCGAGATGGACTCCTCTGATGGCTCGGCCATAGCCAGCACTCGCGGAATGAAGAAGATCTGTCCAGCCAAATGCCCAGCCAACCCTGACACCGGGTACAGGGCAAGCACACTCGGCGTATCCCAGGCGGCCTCAATTGCTTCGTGTGCGAGCAGACCGGCCGCCGACGCCGCCGCATCCAAGTAGCAGTCCCAGATCATCGATGGTTCCTCCGACTGAAGGCGCGGTCCGCGGCGCGACTCGACGCCACCAAATTCTGGACGATGCAGGAGTACATCACACGTCTTCCTGGTGAGCGCAGGGAACACGAGACCACGATCCGGCGAACGCCTAGCGGATAATCGTCGAAGCACATACTCCCATTAGAGTAGTCCGCCACGAACCACGCAACGTTGCTTCGCCGCCACCTCGGAGTGCTTACCGCGGTTTGCCGCCTCGACGTCGGACTCGACGGAGAGCTACCCAAGATCGCGTTGGTAGTGCAGGAGTTCCGGGTATGGCGGAAACGAACTGTTGGTTCGGTCTCCCGTCGAACGCCAGCCCAGCCTCTCGTAGAACCGTCGAGCACGCCCGTTCCCGGTGAAGACCCGTAGCCACGCCCGACGAACGCCACCAGCTCGCATCCTGGCGACCACCGCGTCGTGCGCGATCCGGCCAATCCCGGTGCCCCAGTGTTCGACGGCGATTCCGAAGTGGAAGAACTCATCGTCGCGGATGGCAGCGAAACCGATGAGCACACCGTCGAGCTGCACCACGAGGCAATCGATGCCGGGCGTTGCGATCTCCTGTCTCCAGCGCTCTGCCAGGTCTTCGCGAGGAAATGGGTACCTGTCTTGCGGAAAAACGTCCGCAAGTCCGAGCACCGCCCCAGGTTCCTGAACGTCGACGACGGCTGCTACATCCGCGACGGTCATCGCTCGCAGCACGCGCGGGTAAGGGATCCTGGACACTCTCGAACCCTCCAAATCGGGTAAGCCGCTCGACCTGAGCCCGCGCTCTGGGTTCCTGGGTCATTATCCGACCCTGGAACCCCACAGCCACAACGTCTCGTGAGCGCGGCAGACGGATGGATCCTATTGGGACCGTAGTTGTAGATCATCTTCCCCTGGCTGTTGGTGATGACGTACACCAGCCCTTCCATGTTGACTTGCCGCCTCTTGGCACTGCAGCAGAACGGTCTTTTTCTGCCGGCGGATGAAGCTGCGCGACAGCGGCCCGCCGACGCAACGGCCATCGCTGCGCGCCGGCGCGTCAGCGACCTTTGCGACGCGGTTCAACACAAGCCCACGACCACGCAGTCTGGCTAACCTGCGACGCCGGTGGAACTCAGCGATCTGCCTTGGCCGCGTCGAGGACTTCGGTCGCCTTGCGCGCAGCGACGGAGACGGTGCCATCGATGTGAGTCGGATTGTCGAACGCCATGCTGAGGACGACGTCACCGAGCGCGGCCATCACAAAGGTGACCTGGAACCCGTCCAGATCGCCGCCATCCGCGACAATCCGGACTCCGATACGGGCGTTTCCCACCTTGGGGATGGAGACCTGGCTGATCGTGACCTGTGACGAGCCGTCACCAGGCAAGGTCAACTTGGCCTGCTTGCAGGATCGAATCGCGGCCGCAGTCTGCTCCACCAAGGCGCGGGCCGCTGGTGCCGAGGGCAGCGCGTCTAGATCCTCCTCGACGAACGGGCCGGACTGTCCACCAGTGAAGATCCGGCTGACGGTTGCGGTGGAGCCTGGTGCGCTCTTCGTATTCAGAAGCTTCGCAAACTGTTTGCACCGACTGTTGGTCAAGGAGATGCCATCTTGCTCGTCAGGCTCGGAGGAGTCGATCACAAACCCGGTCGGCATGTCGGACTGTGCGAGCAACGCCTTCGTGAGCGTCGCCTTGGTCAGCGGCTTCCGGGCCGCGGGAGTTGTGGCAGTCACAGTCGGCGTGGCTTTCGACGTCGTCGAAGTGGAAGTCGGCGAGCCCGAGGTGGACGACCCGTTCGAACCAGAGCCACAGGCAGGGAGGGTCAACACGAGACCAGCCACGAGTATGGCGGGGACGGGGATTCGCTTCAGCAACACGAGATGCGCTCCAGGGTGCAGACCAGACGATTGCACGGGCCTGCGCTTCGATCTGCTTGTAGCGCCCCGTGGTAATGGAGTAGAACGGAAATCACGTTAGATGATGCCAAGCTTCTCAAGCCTGCGCAAGCCACGCTCACAGATGGGCGGCGCCCATCAGAAGTCCAGCAGAGCTGCACGCGCTGACCACCACGCTCTGCCCTGCCCCAAGCGCCCGGCGCTCGGCGCCAGCTGACGCTTGAGTGATTAGAGCCGATCTCGCTGTGACCCCGAGCGCCACGGTGAGGGATGGCGGGACCTCGCGTTTCTCTGATATGACAATCATTATCGTTCGTCCGTGCCGTATTGGTTCCCTGCGCGTGGTGGCCACGTGAAGGTAGGAGAACTCCGACGGGGCATTCGACGCCGCGGATGACTACGCGGGAGTCCAGGCCGGCCCGCCGAAGATGGACTGCCAGTCGTTGGGCGGGCGCGCACCATCCGGCCCGCGGCCGGGCCGGAACCAGGAACGACCGCGTTCGGGCCGCCTCGGTCTGCCTTGGCCAAACCCCGAGGTTCACAACGAGTGTGAGGACATCCTATGGCTTGGTTCGACCGTGATGTCGATGGCTTCCGGACCGACGTCGCGCACGGGCTCGCCAAGCACCCGGCATTGCCCGATGGGCTGGACGAGCCGGGACTGCTCGCGGTGCCTGACACCAGTTCGCGGTCACCTGCGGATCGGGCACCTCACGCAGACTTTTCACAACCTCAGGCGATGTGGGTCAGCCATGATCGCGGTCCTGCTTTCTGCGTCGTAGCGGTAGACCTCGCGACCGTCGATGAAGACGCGCAGTGCCCTGCTCATGACGTCTAAGGGATCTCCGGACCAGACGACAAGGTCTGCGTCGAGGCCGGGCTTTATTGCGCCTACCCGATGCTCCAGGCCGAGGATTCTGGCCGGATTGACGGTGATCGACCGCAGCGCTTCCGCTCGGTCGAGTCCTTCCTTTACGGCAAGCGTGGCCTGATGGGCCAGGAAGTGCACGGGGACAGTGGAGTGGTCAGTTGTCAGCGCGAGTCGCACGCCGGCGCGCGCCAGTATCGCGGGGTTGCGCATGCTCAGGTGCCGCAATTCCACCTTCGAGCGGGACATCATCAGCGGACCGCTGACGACCGGGATGTCGCGCTGCCTGATCAGATCCGCGAGAAGGTGCGCCTCGGTTCCGTGATGGATGACAAGCCGGTAGCCGAACTCGTCGGCCAACCGGATCGCAGTGGCGATGTCGTCGGCTCGATGGGCATGCTGAAGCCACGGGAGTTCGCCGTCGAGCACTCGGAGCAGTACGTCCAAGGTGGGATCTCGGTCGAAGGGGACATGTGCATCGAATGCACTGTCGCGGTGCCCCCGATAGTTCTGTGCCTTGATGAACGCGTCCCTGATCACGGCCGCCGAACCGAACCGGGTGGAGGGCAGCCGGTCCCGGCGACCGTATGACCCGAGCGGGTTCTCGCCGAGTGCGCTTTTCACGCCGGCGGGCTCGAGCACCACCATCTCGTCTGTAGTGCGTCCCCAGCATTTGACCACCGCTACCTGGCCGCCGATCGGGTTCGCAGATCCTGGCATGATCGCTGCGGTCGTGATCCCGCCGGACAGTGCATCTGTGAAGCCGGTGTCGGTAGGGTTGATCCCGTCGAGCGCACGCAACCTTGCCCCGTTGGGGTCGGTCGCCTCGTTGATCAGGTCGACGGCTTCTCCCTCCTCACCGACACCGAGATGGGTGTGGGCTTCGACGAAGCCAGGCAGAACCCATGTCCCGGTTATGTCGATGGCCGGTGTGTGCGGTGGTACCTCGACTTGGGTGCCTGGTCCGATTGCTGCGATCTTGCCGTCCATGATGAGAACCGTCCCGCCAGCGACTGCGTCGCCTTCGACGGGTACGACGTACGCGCCTCGAAGCACCACCGATTTTGTGTCGGAGAGTAGCGCTGGCATGTGGTTCCTAGGGTTGTGAGGCGAAGACGACCTGATGGTGATCGACGGTTTTTGACGGGATGAGTTCGAAGTTCTCGTCACCCGGGTAGAGCACGGCCACGCTGACGTCCACACCGGCGAACCGTTGTACCGCTTCCCAGGACGTCCAATACGTGATGAGGACGAACTCGACCTCATCACCCGTCTCCTTGCGTAGGATATGGGCACCGGCATGGCCGGGGAGTCCGGCGCTTTGCGCGACGCCGGTCGTCATGAGGTGTTCTTCGAAGCCGTCGGCATGTCGACGTGGGACACGGCCCCTCCACGTGCGCGCAATCATCGGCTCGCCCTGTCGCCCGTCTGACCCGGTCCTGTTCGCGAAAGGTTCTGCATGGCGACCGCAGCTGCCGCGAGATCCTGTACGCCGAGCCCAACAAGCTTGGCAACCGTGATCTGGTTCGTGCCGGAGCGCCAGTGCCTAGCGCCGGTCACGAGCTCGCCTACCTCCGCGTGGATGTCTTCAGTGGTCACGGCTCTGGCACGAATTGCCTGGTAAAGATCCCCCGCAAAGCGAGGAGTGTCGCGGCGGCTGTCGACGACGAGGAGGTCCGCCCGGCTGAAACAACGTGGGTCGAGTTCGGTCTTTGTCAGATCATCAGCACCTACGGCGGTGATGTGTTGCCCCGGCTCGAGCCACGAACCCAGCAGCACTGGTTCTCGGCTGCTAGTTGCCGTGACGACAACGGTGGCCGACTGCACAGCCTGTTGTGCTGACGGAGCGACTGAGATGGACAGGTCTGATCTCACGGCTAGCAATGCCGACCGGAGCGCGTCTGCGGCATTAGCTCTCCGGCCCCAGATCACGACTGTGTCGATCGGCCTCACATGACAGGCTGCCAGCACCTGCAGGTACGCCTGAACCCCTGTCCCGAGTACCGCGAGAATTCGCGCGTCGTCACGTGCCAGAAGACGCGTGACGACAGCGGCCGCTGCTGCCGTCCGGAGGTCGGTCAGGTGGTGCTCGTCCTGGAGTATCGCCAGCACATCTCCGGTCGAAGCATCATGGACGGCAACGTATCCGGTCGAGGCGGACCTTCCGTCGGCGGCCCGTGCCGAGAACCAGCTGGCGACCTTGACAGTGAACACCGGATAGTCGGTCATCCACGCTGACTTGACATGCACATCGCCGTCCGAGCCCGCCGGTGCGAACACCACGATCGGTGCCTCACCGAGACCCTGGCTATACGCTGCGAATGCCTTCTCGACGGGTTGGATGAGGTCGACCCAGCTGACAACATTTCGGATAGCTGACGGTGGGTAGACTTTCATGGCATCTCCGAGAGCGGTGCTTTGAGCAACCATCCGCCGCCCACAATCGCAACGTCTCCTCCGACAGTCACTCGCTCGACGTCATCTGCTGTTCCGTGGGCTGTGACAGCGATTTCGCTGGGCCTGCCCACGAACCTGCCCTGCTTCAAGCGGATCTCCGCGCCGTCGCGAGCGAGTCCATGACGTCGCAGGTACGCACCAACGCATCCCGCCGCGCTGCCTGTGGCGACGTCCTCAATCACCCCGTCGTTGTTCCAATGCCGTCCTTCAAGCGCATGTGCGTCGAGTACGTAGACGAACTGCGCGCCAAACTCACGAAGGAACTCGCCGAAATTCGGATGCTGGATGCGAGCTTGCTCCAGTGCGTCGCTACTGTTCACCGGCACGATCAGGTAGCGCAGCCCCGTCGACACGATCTCTAGCGGCAACGTGGGATCGAGGTCGTCCGTCATGAGGCCGAGTGCCTCAGCGACTGTTGGCCTTTCAGCCATTAGGATTCTGACGATTTCCGGTCGCCCCTGGTCCAGCAGCGCGGACAGGTGGCCGTCGCGGGACCGGGACGTGCGGACACGCACGGTCCGTGCGGGCAGGCGAAAGGTCCACCACGTCTCCGCCTGAGCGGCATCATCCGAGCAGGCGTGGAGTACCGCCGCGGCGCCGAGGACCGGGTGCCCAGCGAAGTCCAGCTCGCCCTCCAAGTCGAACACCCTGGCGTTGTACTCGGCCTGCGCTGTCCGGGTGATAAAAATCGACTCGAAGTGTCGCAGCTCCTGGGTGATCCGCGAGAGTTGTGTCGCTGCCAGGGCAGGTGGGTCAACGAAGACTGCGAGGCTGTTGCCCGCGTATGCGGTCCGCGAGAAGACGTCAACGTGGTGGTAACTGAGCCCGGACGCTGTGGGATCTGCCGACATGAGATGAGCGTATGGGCGACCGTCTTCAGTTCATATGGGAATATCACTATGCCTGCCATAAGGGTCGCCTATGGCGGCTGACCACGATCGACCGACCAGCCCGAACGGCAGTGGCCTGTCGGGTGATGGGCACGAGTGGTGGTCAGTCTGGGACCCAGGAGTACGGATAGGGGGCCGGTCGGGCGCTCGCCTTGTCCAGCCGCGCTCGAAGTTCCGGATCCAGGGACCAGCCGGCTGCGCCGAGATTGTCGTCAAGTTGCTGGGGAGTGCGGGCGCCGATGATCGGTGACGTGATGCCAGGGGCGTCGAGTAGCCAGTTCAAAGCCACCTGCGCAGGAGTGTGCCCGGTCTCGGAAGCCACGCCGTGAAGGGCGTCCAGTACGGTCCAGGTGTGCTCGGTGCCAAACTCATCCCACCTCATCCTCCCGGCAGCCGAAGCGATACGGCTGTCGGCGGGTAGCTCGGTCGCTCCACGCCGGAAGCGTCCGGACAACCATCCCTTGGCCAATGGGCTGAACGGAATTACACCGAGCCCTTCCTTTCGGCACAGCGGAAGCAACTCCCACTCGATCTCACGGACAAGCAGGTTGTAGCACGGCTGGAGGGAAACGAAGGGCTCCCAGCCGTGATTGTCGGCAAGGCCAAGGGCCTTCTGCAGCTGGTAGCCCTTGACATTACAGGCCCCGACGTAGCGCACTTTGCCGGACCGGACCAACATGTCCATCGTCGAAAGCGTCTCGTCGAGTGGGGTGTCCGGATCCCAGTAATGGATCTGGTAGAGATCGACGTAGTCGGTCTGCAGCCTGCGGAGGCTTTCGTCGACGCTCTTCATGATGTGCTGTCGCGAAAGACCTTGGTCGGTGGGCGAATCGCTCATCCGTCCGCGCACCTTCGTGGCGATCACGAGGTCCTCGCGCTTCCCGCGGGTCAGCCAACGGCCGAGGATCTGCTCCGAGACACCCCGGGAGTAGTTGTTGGAGGTATCGATGAAAGTGCCACCCGCCTCGACGAACCGGTCCAGCAGCTCGTGGCTGGCTTTCTCATCGGTGAACTCGCCGAACAGCATCGCTCCGAAACACAACGCACTGACCCGGAGTCCGGTCCTGCCAAGGAATCGATAGTCCATAAGCAGCGACCGTCCGCGACACCGTCGGGTCCGAAGCAACCAGACCGAACACACCAGGCTCGCCACGCAGCACCGCGACATCGGCCAGGCAGTCCCCGCCCAGCCCGAGCATGATCGCCAGATTTGCGACGATCTTGGCCGGGTCGTGTCTGGCCAACGGCTTACGCCATGGCGCCAACACCCGCGACAACTCCGCAACTAGACCACTGGCCCGGACTGCCTCAGTGAGCAACAGCCCACCGGCCTGCGACACCACCCCCGAACCGGCCGCATCAACGCGAACAGACGGATACAACCCGGTAGTCTTCACCTCGAAGGTGCTCCTCGATTCGCGACGACATGGTCCTAGACAAACCACATCGTCGCTGGTCAGGAGCACCTTTCAGTTCACCAACACGACCTCACGCCCGTCCACCGTGAAAGCTCCGGGCTAGCCGCTCTCGCCCGTAGACGTAGGTGCCACCCGACATCGGCTATGCCGCGGCCAGTTGGGCTGAAGGCATTGCGTTGCAGTAGGCAACGACCGCGGCGATGATCAGTCCGACCAACAGGCCAGGTCCTGGGGCTCGCGCAACCGGCGTCCAGACGGCGAAGACGCCGACCATCGAGCCGAGCCCGATGACAACGGCGTCGACGGTCCCCGAGCCGCCGCGCTAGCGCGGCGGCAGAGGGGACGTAACGGTGACGTGACGAGCCTTCTGAGCACCGGCTAGTTTCACGTGCTTGTCAGAGCTCAATGCTCTAGCGGCATCTCACTGCTAAGGAGTAGTACTGCCACGCTGTCAACTCGCCATACTCGCGATCGAGGCGTCGGCTGAAGTCGAATCGGATCGGTGTTGTCAGGTGGGCGGACCGGGTGCGCTGCGAGTCGAGTTCACCTTCTCGGTCGGACACACAGGCGTCGTATCGCGGCTCCCCGATGGTGCTGGCGCGCTGCGTCGCGGTCAACTCAGGCGTCATTCGAGTCCGCGACGCCGTTGCCCGACTATCCGGCATACGAGAACCAGTCGACCGGTGGTATCCGGACTGGACGTCGAGGGACTTGTCGAGATGAGGTGAGCGTTTGGCAATGACCTGCATTGCATCTGGAAATAGTCTTACGAGGATCATAAGCTTCAGCTATGGCGAAGGATCTGGATCTTGCTGACCTGCGCTCGTTTGTGGCGGCGGTGCGTGCGGGCAGTATCACCCGTGGGGCCGTCGCGTTGGGCGTGAGCCAGCCTGTCGTCAGCCAGCGAATCCAGCGGCTGGAGCGGGCTGTGGGGCAGCGGATCCTGCTGCGTGGGCAGCGTGGAGCACGAGCGACGGCACCCGGCGAGACACTCCTCGCGTATGCCGAGCGGATGCTCGCATTGCATGAGGAGGCCCAAGTCGCGGTGAGTGGGAACGTGAATGACTCGACGGGACAGCGTACGGTCGGTCTGCTCGAGGATCTTGCCGTCACATCCTTGCCTGAGGCGCTCGCTGACTTCGCGACGTTGCACCCACAAGTCAGCCTCGAGGTCATCGTGAGCTCTGCGGCCGCCCTGCGCAGGCTGGCCGACCGCGGCCGACTGGATCTGGTGTTCGGCGATCCGACTGTGATGCCGGCCGCCTCTGTGCGTTGGCAGCGTCAGGTCCCAATGGATTGGGCCTTTGCGCCGTCCTTCGACACAACGGCGGATCCCCTGCCCCTGGTGCTGTTTTCGCATCCTTGCCGATGGCGGCAGCCGGTGATGGACGCGGTTAGCCGGCACGGACGGCAATGGCGGATTGCGTTCCAGAGCACCAGTGTGCACGCCGTACAGACTGCGATCGCCGCCGGCATCGGCATCGGTGCATTGCTGAGGAGCAACATCCCGCCAGGAGGTCGGGCTAGCGAGAACATCGATCTGCCGCCCGCACCACCCGTTGAGATTGCGATCGCGCGGCGAGCAGGCACCGATGCAGATGGCGCTCTTAACAGCCTCGAACGACTACTTGTCCGATCGGTTGATAGCGCGAGCTCGCACAGCTGAGTGTGCGGCGCCGGCGGAGGCGGAAGTGCTGCTGTTCCGCAATCGGCAAGCCCAATGCCGAAGTCAAGTCGGCCATCGTCGTGCTGTACAGCTTCGCCGGGTCGGGAACCTGCGCGCTCAGGCCCGGATTCCTCGGGTGCGACGAGCCAGTGCATGCGGCCTCAGATCCGAAAGGCCAGGCGATGGAGTCGCGCTCTCTGCCCAGCAATACACAGACGCCGTAGTCGAGTCGGCGAATCGGCAAGGCGCTGGTGCTCGCCTAGAACTCGCGATGAGCACCTCGCCTCAGCCTTCGCCGCCTGGCATTGAACCCTATGAGGGACAAATGCGTATCTAAGTAGCGGCAGCCTCGAACCAGCATGCCCCCCTGCCAGTTCGAGGCTGCCGCCTGTGTCCCATTAGTGAGGAGCCGCATGAACATGAAGCTACGCATCACGCGAGTCATGGCGCCGCTGTTGTTTGCGTTGGGCGCCGCGCTGGCTGTAACGCCCCCAGCCAACGCAAGCAGCGCATTGCCGACCCCGCACGCACCTCAACTGCTCAGTGCCATTGTCACAGGTTGTCAAGCGCCTTGTGCGCCCGGAAAATCAGGTGAGGTAACGCTGACCTGGACGAATCCCAGTCCTCCGAATGGCGCGATTGTCCTGAACACGGCGTACGCTAACGGTTTCAACATAGGCTCACCGACGACGATCAGCCGCAGCACTGACACTGTGCGGGCCAGCTACCCGATCTGCGCCGCTGTCAACAACCCCACTCCGGATTGCTATCCGGCGCGCATAAACGCTCTACGTGGCACCGAAGTAGTGACGGTGACTGCCCGGTTCGCCTCCGGGAACCCAGACAATGGCACCTTCCAGATGAGCGCGGAATCGCCCCAGAGCAACCGGCTGGTTCCAACGCAGGGGTGACGCTCAAAGACCCAGTACAGCTCGGCCGAGATTCCGCGCCGACCACGCGGGGATGACTGCATCGACAGGGCGATGGCGCGCATGGCCTTGCACTGCCCGATGAAACCTACGTGGGGCCGTACGTCCTCGGTGGTCTGGAGCCCAGCGAGGAAGCGAACCTCTGCGGTCACCGCACAGCATCGCGAGACTTGACGGTCGCCGGTGTGAACGGTGTGCGGATTAGATTGGCGGGATGATGGTTGAGGATGAGGTTCGAGCGATGGTGGCCGAGTCGGATGCGATCTTGGTGGGAAACGACGCCGGCGTTGATCGCTGGGTGCTGGACGGATGACTGGGTGGCCGTGGATGCGAATGGGATCACGCCCAAGGCCGACATCATCGGCTGGATCGCGTCCGGGCGGCTGCACCATCACGCCATGGCGGTCGTCGGTGGCGAGCGGATCGCTCGGGTCGGTGATGCCGTCGTCGTCACGGCTCGCAAGGCCAGTGCGGGTGCCTGGGACGGGACGCCGTACACAACCGAGGAATGGATCAGCCAGGTCTACGTCCGCTCGCACAACCGTTGGCTCCAAGCCTTCTGCCACAAGGCGACTATCAAGCCATAACCGAGGGAGCCTCTGTCGGGCCGCGGGGATCGGCGTTGGGGGTGTCTCAGTTCGCGGGCTCGGTGGGCCAGCCAGATGCGGCCGCAGATCGAGGAGCGCACCCGGAATCCACTCGGCAAGTGAGGGTAATGAGGGCGCATGGATGTCCCTCTCACGAAGGTCTCTGTCGTACCCTCGCGGCTTCGCTTGCAACTCTGGACCGTCGCTGCGGTGCAGCAGAAGCCCCGCCCGGTTACTGCGGCTGGTCATGTCATTATGGATGCGAGCAGTCCCGCCGGATGGAGTGGCTCGCCAGACTCCGAAGCCTTCAACCACTCGTCGGTGCTGACGACGGCGGCGAACCGGCTGTGGAGGACGATCATCGTTGTTTCATACAGTTGCTTCGCGCCGACTTTTCCGCGCTCATGGGACAGCGTGACGGTTCCCGTCGCGTCGGCGAGGACCTCCGCGGCATAGCCGACATGCATCGCCTGCCGCGCGCTGGTGTCCACACAGTGGTGCGCCATAAAGCCAACGATGGCGACGGTGTCAACATGGTGGGTCCGCAGCCAAGAGTCGAGGTCGTTCCCCGTAAACGCGCCGGGTGTCACCTTCCGCACCAAGTGCTGACGCGGGCGGTCTGAAACCACTTCGTGCAGCTTCCAACCCGCGCTTCCCTCGGCGAACACTGGATCGTCAGGACTGCCTGTGTCCTGCACAACGACAACCGGAATATCATTCGCCTGCGCGGCATCCATCGCCCGACCGATGTTCCGCAAGCTGAGATCCAACGATGGATACTCGATGGGCAGGCGCCCGGTCTCGTATTCGTTCTGCACATCGATCACGACCAGCGCACGACGCATGCCGCCTCCTACCCGCATCACCTCTAATGGATGAATTCGTATGTGACATTAGACCATCATCCTCGATCGCGCCACATATCGAACGTGACGCCAGGAGAGCTGCGCCGACGTCGGCGCACGCTCGGAAGCTGAAGCGCTCACAGCCATTGAATCGCCCCGGTTTGGCGGAGGCTCGATTACGCGGTTCCGGTCTAGATTGCAGAGCGGGTTGGCCTCCAACTCGGCTGGTGGGCCGAGCGCGATCTCGCCGTGAAGCGTCGCTGGTTGAACCAGTCGACGCACTCGGCAACGGCGTTCCAGATGTCCTTCGGTCATGAGGTTGGTGACGGTGCGGTTGGTGGGTTGACGTGGGAAGACCTCCGGAGCGCGGTGGAGTAGTAGCCGTCTTCACCAGTCCGGACCCTCTTCGTGTCCCACCGTAATCGGCGGTTGACAGTGCATGCTCGTCCGTCGTTGGTTCAGCGGGTCTGTCATGACCCGGCCCTGACCCTGGTTCTTGGACACGCTGAATCCAGCCATGTGCTGGGGTAGCGAGATGATCAGGACCATGGCCCGTAGGAACTATTCCGAGGAGATTCCGCCGGCAGGCCGTCGACTTGTACGAGTCCACTCCGGGGCGCCGCTGCGTGGTATCGCGGCCGATCTCGGGAATCGAGCGGGCGACCCTGGCCCGTTGGGTCGAGGTGCATGGATCGGGCAGGAAGACGACCGGCGACGGCACCACGATCAGCAGCCCTTCCGGGCCGGTCGGCGTGAGCCGCGCCCGGATGCTGGCCCGGGGTCGGGAACGGAGTCGCCGAAGGCGAGGATCGGTCGACGCGAGGCCGAGAACGCGCAACTGCGGTCGGAGAAGATCACGCTCACGACTGAGCGGCAGATCCTGCGCCAGGTGGCCAAGTATTTCGCCGGGGAGACGAGCTGGTGAACCGCTTCCAGTTCGTCGCCGACCACTCCACCACCTCTGGCGCCGGGCCACGGCGTGGCTGGAGTGTGAAGCGGCTGTGTGAGCTCGTCGAGATCGAGCGTTCGACGTACTACGCGTGGCTGAAGGCCGCTCCCGCCCGCCGGGAGAGGTCTGAGGCGGACGCGGCGCTGGCGGAGCGGTCAGGGCCGTCCACGACACCGACAAGCTCAGGGTGCTCCCCGGATCACCGCCGAGCTCAACTACGGTGCTGACTCCGGTGCGCCGGTGAATCACAAGCGGTCGCTCGGGTAATGCGCACCCACGGCGTCACCGATTACCGGCCCCGACGCAAGGTCCGCACCACGATCCCCGAACCCGCGGACCGCAAGGTGCCCGACCTGCTGGATCGCGACTTCACCGCTGAGGCGCCGAACCAGCTCTACGTCGGCGATCACCGACCTGCCGCTTGCTGACGGCAACAACCTCTATCTGGCCACGGTGATCGACTGCTACTCCTGCCCTGGCCGTCTAGGTCCATCGCCGGCCACATGCGCACCGACCTCGTCGAAGACGCCCGCGGCCGTGCCGGAGCGATCTTCCACGGCGACCACGGGTCGGTCTACACCTCCAAGGACTACACCCGACTCCGCACAAGCCTGGGCGCCAACCGGTCTATGGGCACTGTCGGGACCAGCGCCAACAACAGCCTCGCCGACGCGTTCAACGCCACCCTCAAGAGGGAGGTCCTCCACGACAACAACTCCTGGCCCGACCAGGCCACCTGCCGCCGCGAAGTGTTCCGGTGGCTCGCCAGATAGAACACCCGCCGACGCCATTCCTGGTGCCGCCACCTGTCCCGAACACCTACGACGCCCTCTACCTCGCTACGCTCCCGTCAGCGGCGTAATCCACCATGCGTGTCCAAGAACCGGGGTAAGGCCCACCGGCGGCCGATGGCTCATGTCGCCAAGGATCTGGGCGTTTACCTGTTGACCGATGAGTTTGATTGGGCCGGTAAGACCACCCCGGTCCGCTACGAACGCGCCCGGCCCAGTGAGCTGGTCCACATGTATGTGAAGAAGGTCGGCCGGATCCACGACGGCGGCGGCTGGAAGGCCCACGGCCAGACCGGCGCGCAGAAACGGGCCCGGATCGGGTTCGCCTACGCCCACTTCCTCGTCGACGATCACCCCCGGCTGGCCTACTCCGCGATCTTGTCCGACGAAGGCGCCACCTGTGCAGGGTTCCTGCTCCGCGCAGCCGGCTACTTTCACCCCTCACACCTTGCAAACCGAATGGGCCTACGGTTGCATCTTCCTCACCAACGCCGCACTGGCACCCGGCTGGACTTCTACAACAATCAACGCCGCCACACCGTACTCGGCGGATTCCCGCAATCAGCCGACCGTCGCCAACCTCGACCAACCACAGCTAGTCGCGCCCCTTTCCTGACTTCTTGGTCCCCCTCTTGTTGATGGGGAGGTTCCTCCCGCCGCCTTTCTCGCTGGCCGCGATCCTGGCCTGGCGTGCCGATAGCTGGCCACCGGATTCCACCGCTTCGCGGCGTTCTTCCTTTTTGCTGCCCCATGCCATGACTCTTCACCTTCTTTCGTGTCGCGACTGACTTCGCCTGAACTCTAGGACAGGTTGGGGAACCTGGCAACGATTCTCGGGTAATGGGATATTGGTCGTGCTGCATTAGAGAATCATGGTATCGTGACCCCGCCAGTGGCGCTGTCAGTGAGGCGCATCGGGAACGGCCATGTCGCCTTCCGGCAGCAAATCGTTGTGGTTGCCGTAGCACCGCCGCATCGCCACGGTTCCGGTCGCGGACGCCGTGGATGAGACTGCAGCATCGACATCTTCGAGGCAGGTGAATGAGTCCAGGGACGGATTCCATTAGACCGGCCGATGCAGCGATGTCTGCAATATGCCGCCTTTGGTCTGCGTCCCGGGTGCCGGACTGGTGACCCCGTCGTCTCACCGTCAGGCCGCGATCGACAGGATCCGCAAGGCCCAGCTCCCACGCCCCATCTGACCACCGTCCGACAACCGATCATTCAATTGGGCAATCGGGCTGTCGACCTCATCCAGACACAGACCGCCAGCCGCACTACGCCCGTCAGGGTTCTGCCCTTGACCGTGGTCGTCGAACGGCTGGCGGCTAACGGCGGACGAGAGGAGCGCCGTCACCCACCGGCGGGTGACGGTGCTCGTCCGACTGCTAGCGGCCGAGGTCCTTGCCGGAGCCGACGGGCGGAAACCCCAGGCTTTGCTGTCCGCGAGTGCGGTGAGTTGTGGGACTGTGAGCAGTGGCTGGGCGCGAGTGATGGGGGCCTTTTTCCATGCTGTCGAGTTGGCATTGCTGACAACGATGATCCGGCCATCGGGGTAGCGCAACTGGACTGCGTTCACAGCAGCAACCTGCTTGCCCTGCACCGATCGGCCCGGCTGATGCTCGGCCAAGGCGATCGTCCCATCCGGTCGAGTGGTGCAGTTCTCCGGATGAGCCTCGTTCGCGCAAGAGATCCGTCATGACCTGAACTTCGAGGAGCGACGCGCCCTTGCCATCGTCGACGACGTACGAGGCACCGATGGAGTTGTCGCCCCAGGTGCGCGGCTGCGACACCTTCAGTCCCACCGGCACCAGACTCCTCAGAGTCTGCTGCGTGTCGTTCGGGGTCACCTGCCGCATCGGCTTTGCGGCCGCCGAAGGCGCACTGGACGTCGCGACGATCGGCATGCCCGCGACTGGCGTGCCAGCAGAACGGTCGCCGCCGATCATCTGGCTACCAGCGAAGATCACGCCGGCCGCGGCCAGCACAGCGCCCGCCGAGGTGAAGCCAACCAGTACGCTACGGCGCCGGCGGAGGATGACACCGCGGCGGACCGCACGATTCACCAGATCAGTGCACTCCGGCTCCAAATACTCCGTAGCACGTCGCATCAGGTCGGTTACGTCGTTCATGGGAATTTCTTCTATTCGGGTCAGAGGGATGCCAGGTGGACGGCGTCATCGCCGTGGACAACCCGGAGGCGGTCGAGCGCCCGGGATGTGCGTGTCCTGATCGCACCAGGCTTCTTGTCAAGATCGAGCGCGACTTGTTCGACGCTGCGATCTTCGAAGAACCGCAGCACCAACACCGCTCGATCCAGCGGAGCCAGCTCGTACAGGGCCTTCTGGAGCGCAACGCGAAGTTCGGTATCACCTTGACGTTGCGCGATCTCCGGAACCTCGGCGTACGGATGCTCGACCAGGCGCCGCCGCCACTGGGACACGAATGTCCGTGCCAACACGGTCTGCGCATACGCCGCCGGATTGTCGATCCGCGAGATCCCGCGCCAAGCCCGGAACATCTTCGCCAGCGTCTCCTGCACCAGGTCTTCAGCCTGGCGCCGATCGCCGACGAGCAGCCAAGCCGTCCGGTACAGATGAGGCGTCCGAACGTGCGCGAATTCCTCGAAGTCCTCCGCTGCCTGTCTCATCCACTCTCCTCTGTTGTGCCTACACGCTGTACGACGCTCAGACCGGCGGCAGCGTTACACCCCCTTGACGACCCCAACGAGGTCAACAGGCTGACGCCTCCATCGAACGCCCGGAGTCGCGCCGAGGCCGGGGGCTGTCTGTACGGCCGCTCGTGGCCTTGGTGCTGCCGTACTGAGGGGCCGCTGGAGATACGAGAGAATGTCTCTCATACCCCTGCCGTCGCCCATAGCCCTGCTGTGGCTCGTCGGAGTGCTCACGACGGTCCTTCGACTGATAGCAATCGAGGATGAAGCTGCGTGCTGCGCGGGCGTGGGCCGTCAAGGCGCCCCTGGCGTTCAACACCATGAGCCAGCGCACGTGTCCCGGCGGGCACCTATCGAGCGCGCACTACTGGCCGGTGATGGACGACAAGTTGCGACTCCACCGTGCAGTGAATGGGTTTCTGCAACATCAGTCAGCTCGCCGGGCTCAGCAGGGCTTTGATCTCGGTCATCTGGTCGGGTCTGAGCGGGCCGTACGCCATGGCGCCGGCGTTGTCTTCGACCTGTGCCACGGTCTTGAAGCCCGGAATCGGGACGGTGCAGTCACTGCGCGCCCAAAGCCAGGCCAGCGCACCCTGTGCGAGCGATCGGCCGTCGCTGCGGAGGATCTCCCGTACGGCGTCGAGTTTCGCGAGCGAGTCGGGCTTCGGCCTGCCGTCGACGAAGTGCCGCATCCAGTCGAAGTTCCGTGAGCGCAGGTCGTCGTCAGGCAAGCGCGAGTCCGCCGTGAACTTCCCCGTCAGCAGACCTCGCGCCAGCGGGCCACGGTTGACACTGGCCAGGCCGTGCTTCTCACAGCTGGCAATCATGTCAGGGGAGTCCTGCAGCAAGTTCAGGTCGTGCTGGATCGCGGTGCAATGGTCCCCGCCCGAGAACAGCTCGGCCTGCGCAACGTCGTCCGTGCTCCATCCGTACGCGCGGATCTTGCCCACCTCGACCAGCTCCTCGAGCACGTCACGGACCGCCAGGCTCTCTGCATCGGAGTCCGTGCCGCAGTGCAGCTGGTAGAGGTCTATGTAGTCGGTGTCCAGGCGCCGTAGGGAGGCCTCGCAGGCCCGACGTACGTAGTCGGGTGAGGTGTCGGTGCCCGCGACTGTGCGCTGGGATTCGTTATAGAGGTGGCCGAACTTCGTCGCGATGACCACCCGATCGCGCTGCCCGCTCAAGGCGCGCCCGAGAACGCGCTCACTGTGCCCGGCGCCGTAGGTATCGGCGGTGTCGAAAAACGTCACACCCAGCTCCAGGGCGCGATGAATGGCGCGGATCGACTCGTCGTCGTCGACCTCGCCCCACGAGACCGGCTTCCCACTCCTCGTGATCGGCCCACCGATAGACCAGGCTCCCAGGCCGAGGGCGCTGACCTGAATTCCAGAACGTCCAAGAGATGTCGTCGTCATGCCACCGGACCTTAGAATCTAGAGCACACTCTAAGTCAAGCCTTCTGCCGCGCGTATGCTAACTCGAAACAAGATGAGTTCCATTAGGCTTGTCGCGGATGCACGCACCGTCCGACTCAGCGAGCATCTGTAGAGCTCCGGGCACCACTCGATCACAACCACGCAATCAAACATTCATCGGCCACACGACAGACGACAGTGGCGCAGATCCATGAGGTCCGGCCCACAAGGGGCTAAAATCATCTATGTTCAATGCAGAATGACCTGCTTCCCATTAGTGCAGCGTTGCGATGATGCAAGACTAAGGTGTCGAGTGATCGTGATAGGCCAGGATTCGCTCGATGTCCCACGCATGATGGACGGCGTCATGGGTGTTGTTCCGGGCAACGTCATGAGCGCGCTGGATCACGTGAGCCAAATGCTCAAGCACAACGCCCTGCTCCAGCGGGGCAGACAAGTGCGGACGGATGCGTCATCCCTGACTAGCGGTACGCCAGTGTCGCGCTTAGCAATGACTCGACCGCCCTGACGACTGTCGCCAAGGCGCTGAGCGACCGCTTCGATGACAACCGCTGGTGTACCGGCCAGCGCTTCGCGGCGTATCAAAAGCTCCTCGTCGACGCCATCGATGGCCGTGTTCTCCTGGGCAGTTCGGCCAACGCCAACCCACCCCCATTCTTCCGCGATGTCGTCGCGTCTCCCCACAGTGTGGCCACGCGCATCTCGTCGACCGCGAAGGACATCCCACGCTGAGGGCGAGGGACGAGATTCTCGCCTTCCTGACCGAGCGCTTGGGTCCTCTCGGACACGCCAAAGGCAAACACCAGGCCGTATAAGGCCGCGTGACGTTGCCTAGATCAACAAGCATGAGAGACGGGTCCCAGTCCTGAGCGAATCCTAGGTCGAACTCGCTCGACGTATTCCGGGAGGTCTTCGCTGTCGACGGGCCGCGACCGGTAGCGGTTGTCCGTCGTTAGAAGCACCGCCGCCGAACACCGCTCGACCTCACCGGAATCGACCCCCGCGTGAGCGCCAACACCGACCGCGGCTTACCCCACGACGGACCCAGGAGCGCCGTGCGCAGGACTCCGCATGGGCGTGACACTATCTGCAGCGCTCTCCCGCCCTGTTGATCCCAACACCCCTTCAGGAGGACGACATGGAACCGACAGATGCCATCGACACCCATGACCAGCGCGGTGATGTGAGCGCCGATCCGACGCCGAGGGCGGTGCTCGTCACCGGCGGCGGCCGAGGTATCGGCAAGTCGATCGCCGCCCGGTTCGCCACATCGGGCTCAAAGGTCGCCATCGCTGATCTGGACGCTGAGTTGGCCCGATCGGCAGCCGCCGAGATCGGCCTGGGCAGCATCGGGATCGGCTGCGACGTCACCGATCGCGATTCGGTCACGCATACATTCGATCGCATCGATGCCGAGTTCGGTCGGCTCGACGTCATCGTTCACAACGTGGGGGTGGCCCGCAATGTCAGCTTCGAGGATATGACCGACGACGACTGGAACTTCCAGGTCGATGTCACCCTCAGGTCTGCATTCGTCGTCGCCCAGATCGGGCTTCCGCGTCTCACCACACCCGGCGGCAACATCGTCTTCATAGGCTCGGTGAACGGCTTCTCGGCCTTCGGCCACGAGGCGTACAGCGCCGCCAAGGCCGGCATCGTCTCGTTGTCCCAGAACCTCGCGGTCCGCAACGGCCCTCGAGGGATCCGTTCCAATGTCGTTGTGCCGGGCACCATCCAGACAGAGGTATGGATCCCGCGTCTCCGGCAGGACCCGGAGGTCCTGACAAGGATGTCCCGCCACTACCCGTTGAGGCGCATCGGCACGCCCGGGGACGTTGCCGCTGCTGTCTCCTTCCTCGCCTCGGTGGAGGCGTCGTGGATCAGCGGCATCGCCCTGCCGGTCGACGGTGGCCTCCTAGCCGGCAGCCTTGCCATGGCAGAGGACACCGACCTTCGCCCCAGCCCAGGTGCGTGACCGAGCCGTCGTTGTTCTGCACCTCGGAGGACCTCATCGAGGCAACGCCGGGATGCAGGCCCTCGATGCCAGCGGTGTCGGCCTGGCTACCGTCTATCACTCCAGGCGCGACTTCACTCCGCACTGCCCGCGGACCGCAACCGGTTCCTCGGTGGCGGCCGGGTTTGCTGCTATCGCGAGTGTGGCCTCCTGCCGGGGGACGCCGCGCACAACCTTGCCGATCCCTCTCCTCTGCGCGGCGTGCCACACGTGCGAGGCGTGCGCGTACGAGATTCCGTCCTGGCCGAGCGCCTACGCCAAGCACGTGAGGTGCCGGACGAACATCCTGTGCGGTCGTGCCAAGCACACATGTGTCAAGGACCACCGGCCGTCCACAGCGATAGACACGGGTGGCCTGGGCGTTGTCGAGGTCGATCTTGCTGATGGCAACCGACAGTCCCGAGTTAACGGTAATGCAGAACCTAACGCTTCCCGTTAGGACGATGATATTGTTCGTGTGGTTGTTACCTGTGGTGGACTGTTGGGAGATCAACCGTCGAGATGCCGATTCTGACTGTTCCGACTGTCGCCGTTCACCGCTCGTTCCTCGCCGCCTGGGACGAGTTCGGAGCGGAGGACGGGCGCCGGATGGGCGTGCATGTGTACGGGGACGGCGAGCAGGAGTGGAGTCGCGAACAGGCCGACGATCCGGCCGAGTTCGCGCGGCTCGTCGAGGGACTGCAGGCTGACGCATGGCCCCAGACCGTGCTGCCGCCGGGCATCGTGCACCAGACCGTCCTCTGGTTCGTCGAGGCCGGCGAGTGGTTCGGCCGTTTGTCGATACGCCACCGTCTCACTCCGGCCCTAACCGAGGTCGGCGGCCACATCGGGTACGTCGTACGCCCGTCGGCCCGGCGCCGTGGATACGCGACCCGGATGCTGGCCGAATCTCTTCCGATCGCGGCCGGATTCGGCATCAACCCAGCCCTACTCACCTGCGACGTCGACAACGTGGCCTCGCGCAAGGTGATCCACGCGGTCGGCGGTCAACTGCTAGACGCACGGTCCGGAAGACTGCGGTTCTGCGTACCGACACACATCCGAGGATTGACCGACCCAACAAGGCACGCATCGGACCAGCTGCCCCGAAGACGATGAATGCTCACCTGAGAAGGGTCTCCGGATCCGCGGCGTTCGCCTGGGCCTCGGCGCCTTTGTCGTTGACGTGCATGCTGTCACCACGCGCCGCACAAGCTGGCGTGCGTAAGGTACCTCGACGATAGTGACGCGCATGTGAACGGACGGATCGACAGAGTCCCCCGCCTGTCGCTCTCCGTTCCTCCACCATCCGTCTGCACGGCGATCATCGTGTCAGTGGCGCGCTGACGTGTGTGGACTGGGAGCTAGTCCGACGGCGCGCAGTCGGCGCAGTTCGGTGGCGGTACGGATCGCGCCGTGTCGCTCGATGACGGGTCGGATGGCTGTGAGACCTCGCGCTAGTAGCTTGCCGGCCAAGCCGGGCTCGCTGGCTGAGAACCCGATCGAGTCAGCTCATGTCTCAGAACCATGACTGCGACCACGAGAATCCGAACGCGGGCCTATTACCGCCCGTCGGGCTCTTGCAGCCCCTGGTTCGCGGGTGATGCAACCGGGTGATCGCCCCACCCAGTGACTAATGGTTGAGGAAGCGCCAACCAACCCCGGAGGATACGTGGCCACAGCGACGAGGAATTCATCGACTATGTCACTGCGCATCGTGGGCGGATGATGCGCATCGCGCGTCTGCTGACCACGGGTGACGCGCACTGGGCCGAGGACCTGGTGCAAACAGCTTTGGCCAAGCTCTACGTGCCGCTGTATAGAAATCGTATCGCTCTCCCGGCCCGGTCACGTCGTACCCCATGGCGGAACACGCCGACCAAGATCAACAGAGGTTCAGGAACAGGCTCTCAGACCTGATAACCACCACTGGCGTCGATGTACTGGCCGGTGAGCCAGGCGCCGTCATCAGACGCGAACGCTGCGACGACAGCTGCGATGTCGGCGGGCTCTCCGAACCGATTGAGCGCCGTGTCGGCTTCGACCTGCTTGACGAGGGCGGGGTCGGAGCGAGGACCGGCGGTGCCGTCGGTGATGGTCCAGCCGGGCGCGACGGTGTTGATGGTGATCCTGCGCTCACCAAGCGGAGCAGCAAGGGCTTGCGCCAGCGCGTTGGTTCCCGCCTTGGCCATTGAGTAGACCGGAGCCATGGCTGACGGACGCTTCGACCATCCCGAGGACATGTTGATGATGCGTCCTCCGTCGCGGAGCCGCTTAACCGCCGCTTGTGTCACGAAGAACGGCGCCCGGAGATGGATCGCGATGATCTTGTCGAAGGTGTCAGGTACTGAGGTTTCGAGGGTGTCCCACCCGCCGCTACCGGCGTTGTTGACGACGATGTCCAGGCCGGCGTTGCCGAGTCGCTCCGTCAGCTGCTTGTCGAGAGTGCTGAACAATGACGTGATCTCGTCGGGTTCCTCAAGGCGGGCCTGGATCGGGATTGGGATCGCACCTGCCTGCTGGATGGCTGCGGCGCAGCTCTCGGCGCTCGCACGGTCGGAGTGGTAGGTGATTGCGACGGCCCGTGCGCCGTCCTCGGCGAGCCGGAGTGCGATGCCGCGGCCTATTCCCCGCGACGCTCCGGTGACGAGCGCAACCTTGCCGTTGAGACGATTCGATGTCATGCCTTGTCTTCCTTTGTTCTCGTGCTGGTCGTTAGCAGCTGAATTGTCTGCGGCTTGCCTTGCTATGGGCTCGCTGTGCGCGTCACCTGATGTGGCGGGTCAGGAATGCCTCCTGTCTGTGCTTTAGATGAGCACCGGTGGCGACTCCACGTCGTGAACCCGAGATCGCCTTCGATGCGGGCAGTGCCGGACCCATGCCGCGATGTCCATGGCGTCGAGAAACTGCACAGCACAGACCACAGACAACGCCACTGTGGCCCGTCGGTGTGACCAGGCGCTTACTGTCGTACCTGTCGCGACTGATTCGATCGTGTGTCTTGCCTTCAGCGGGAAACTTAGCGGACCGATCAGTCCGGGACCGATCGGTCCGTAGCCTATTTGGCAAGCTGACATGTGTCAAACTTTGGAGTGCAAGCGAGAGAGGCAGACTGTGGCAAGGCAACCGGCGCCCGGTACTGGGGAGCGGATCCTGAAGGTTGCGTCGAACTCTTCAGCCAGCGTGGAGTGCGTGCCGTCGGCTTGCAGCAGGTGATCGACGAGTCCAATCTCGGCAATAACCTGCTCTACCGGGAGTTCCGAGCAAGGACGATCTTGTGGTGGCGTGGTTGCACGAGATGCGTGGTCTCTGGTGGAGGGAGACCGACAAGGTGTTCGACAGCTACCCCGGTCAGCCGGCTCGGCAGCTACTTGGGATCGTCGAGATGGTTCGTGATCACGTGGCAGCTGACGGGTACGTGGGATGCGTCTACCACAACACCGCCGCCGAGTTTCGCGATCCGCAACATCCAGGCCACCAGGAGTCGGTCCAGCACGCCGCGGAGATCCGCAAGCAACCCATCGACATAGCCCGGAAGGCCAACGCCATCGACCCCGAAGAACTCGGCGATGTGCTGCTCCTGGTCATCGACGGGATTTACGCCAACGGCGCGGTCCTAGGTCCGTCGGGCCCGATCGGACTTGGCGTGGCACTAGCCGAGCAGGTGATCGAGCGCTACTGTCCAGCGACCGAGCTGAGGCCGTGAAAGTTCCGGACATGTCAGGCAGGCAGACACTCCTGGCGCGGGAGATGGAACCGATTTATGCAATCGCGATCATGGGGCATCGCTCCGCCGGTGACCCGGCCCGCGCGCAAGTGCCCCACCCCACCGGACGGCGCACGTGTACGAGCTGCCGCGGTAAGACCCCGGGACACAGGGTCCTTACCCGCTAGACACTCGGTACTGGCCCGCCGCGCCACGAAGGCACTGCTCGCCGGCCGACAGCGATGTCGAAAGCAGCGACACCAAGCAGCCTGGTGGAGTCGAGCAGGGGAAGTAACGAGATGTCCTCGGTGATCAGCAGCGGGATCTCCGTGCAGGCCATTGCCACGACGTCGCAGCCCTCCTTCTCCAGCCCCTCGATCACCTGCCGGCATTCGTCACGGGATGCCTCGGAGATGACGCCGTTGACCAACTCCTCATAGATGATCCGATCGATTAGTTCGCGTTGCTGAAGCGGCGGGACGACGTGACGTAGTCCTCGGTCTGCAAGCGCCCGCCGATAGATCGGGCCGTCCATAGTCAGCTTTGTGCCCAGTACACCGACAACCTGCCGCCCGTCGCGCACTGCTCGATCGGCAACGACGTCCGCAATGTGCAGACCGGGCAAGGCCAATTCTGCACCGGGTTCTTCCAGCGCCAGGTGGGCCGTGTTGCACGGGCAGACGAAGAAATCCGCGCCTGCACTCACCAGCCGGTCAACGCTCTGCGCCAGCACCGGCCGGATCGAGGCGTAGTCGCCACGGTCCCAGGAGGGGAGGCTGCGTCCCATCGCGATACAGTCAAGGGTCACATCGGGATGCAGATGCGGGCCGATCACGCGGAAGCCTTCCTGACAGAACGTCAGGAAGCACAATGCAGCGCCTTCTGTGGTATGCGCAAGGATGCCCGCGTGAAGAGGCTCTCCAGAGCCGGACGACGCCTCTGTTGCTTGAGTCGTCGATGTCAGGCCTCCAGCTCTCATCGTCACTGATCCTCCCAACAATGCTCACCGCCTCGCTCGTCCCCTCGCTGCGGTCAGCCGATGTTGGCCTGCTGCGACACGACAGTTGATCCCGATGATCCCTAGGACGACGAACTGAACTGTACGTCCGCGCTGGCAAACCGCGTGATTCAAACTTTGAACTACAGGTTCCCTGTTCACAGGTCGAGACTCGCGGCATGGACATGTCAGATCCCGCGCCGCGTACCGTTCTGGATCAGATCGGCAAGACCGCGTTGCTACCACTGCGTCGGCTCGGACCGCGAAACGGATCTCGGATCCTGCTCAAGCTGGAGGACGGCAATCCGACCGGAAGTATCAAGGATCGGATGGCGCTGGCGATGATCGAGGCCGCGGAGGCAGACGGCAGGCTGCAGCCGGGTGGCAGGGTAGTCGAGTACACCGGTGGCAGCACGGGGGTCTCGCTGGCTTTGGTCTGTGCTGTCAAGGGATACCACCTCGACATCGTCAGCTCGGACGCATTCGCCGCCGAGAAGCTCGCCCACATGCGAGCGCTCGGTGCCGAGGTACACGTGATCGCCAGCGATGACGGCCGTATGACGGAGAAACTTACGCGCGACATGATCGAGGCGGCCCGGGTCATCACCGCGGAAAACGGCGGCTTCTGGACCGATCAGCTGAACAACACCGACCAGTTGCGGGCTTACCACTCGATGGCGGACGAGATCTTCGATCAGACCAATGGCGAGCTCGATGCGTTCGTGCAGATCGTAGGTACCGCCGCTTCGCTGCGGGGCATCGCCGAAAAGCTTCAGAAATATGACGACTCGATCACCGTGGTCGCGATCGAACCGGCCGAGTCCGCTGTCCTCTCCGGGCACCCGACTGGTGCGCACAAGATCGACGGCGTCGGCGCTGGCTTCGTCGTCCCGTTGTGGTACGACGATGTGGCTGACGTGATCGAGTTGGTGTCAACAGAGGAGGCGTCGGCGATGGCGGTGCGGCTGGCTCAGGAGGAAGGGCTATTCGCCGGCACGTCGACGGGAGCAAATGTCCTCGTCGCACTGCGCCTGGCCGAACGGCTTCCCCCGAACTCGACGATCGTTACAGTGATGTGTGACACCGGCATGAAGTATCTGAGCAAATGAGCGCCTCTGCCACGACGGCGGATCTAGCTGAGGTGTCGGTCATAGCCCTAGACATTTTCGGCACTGCTGTCGACTGGCGAACAAGTGTTTCCGAGCAGGTCGCGCAGATCGCCGGTCGGACAAACACCGAGCTGTCTCCGGGCCGCTTCACCGACGAGTGGAGAGACCGCTACCTGCCGGCCCTGGAGGCAGTCAACAGCGGTACACAGCCATGGCGGACCCTCGACGCCCTGCACCGGGAAGCTCTCGACGACCTCCTCGACGCCTACGACGTCGGCGACGACTTCGACGAGACAGCACGCCGGGACCTGGTTCTGGCCTGGCACCGCCTGACACCGTGGCCCGATGTGGCAGATGGCTTGGCCCGCCTCCGCCGCCGATACACCGTCGTTGCTCTGTCCAATGGTGGCGTGGCTCTACTGACACACTTACTCAAGGACGCCGGCCTACCGTTCGACTGTCTCCTGTCAGCCGAAATATGGCAGGCGTACAAGCCTCAAGGGCAGGCATACCGGGCAGCGGCTGAACTGCTCGCCATCCGCCCTGAACAGATGCTGATGGTCGCCGCACATACATGGGACATCGACGGGGCACGCCGAGCACGGCTACGCACGGCGTTCCTTGAGCGACCACAGGAAAAGGGCCCAAACCGCACCGCAGACCGCGCAGCCGACACAACTTGTGACCTCGCAGCGAGCAGCCTGACAGAGCTCGCGCACGTGCTCGGCTGCTGACCGGCGTCTGGACCTGCCCGATCAACGAAACCTGAAGGAGTCGACCTGGCAGCCCGATCGCTACGAAGAAGCCCGTTCCGGCGGCCATGAGGTTCAGGCGACCGGCGTGCCGGTGAGCCCAGAACTTACAGGCAATCTCGCAACATCGCCATCAGGATGTCGCGTACACGGCATAGGTGTAGACAGCAGCGCTGCAGTAGCTGGGCGACCGGGCCGCGCAACTCGGCCATCAGGCCACTTGTCGTTCAGGCGACTCTTTCTCCTCTCTTTGGGTCTATCTGATTGACGGGTGATCCATGGGGAAGGACGACAGGGGATGGAACTCGACCGCGCCTTCGAAGGTACGCTGGCCGTCCTGGGCAAGGTTCAGCGCGAGCAGTTCGAAACGCGTACGCCGTGCACATCGCGGGACATTCGCGCTGGTGAATCACTTCGTTGGTACGGCGCGCGGGCCGTTAGCATCGCTGAGAGCGGCGAGGTCAACGTGGCGGACTATGTGCCGGGGTTTCGTTGCCGGGTACAAGGAAAGCATCCGGATGGCGACCGCGGGGTTCGAAACCGACGGCGCTTTGGAGAAGGCAGTGCGCCTGCCCTTCGTCAACTTCCCGGGGTCCCCGCAAGGAATTCACGACCCGTCTCGGTCACCGAGACGTCCGACGACGCTGCGGCGAGCGCAGGTTACCGAGCGGTGCCACGATCGTTGTACCTGCCGCCAAGCATTCCGGCGCTGTCGCCGAGACTCTGGGCACCGGTGCCCCCGTCGCGGATCTCCGGCAAAACCTCGATCGTGTGTGCCACGCGTCCGGTCCTGGCTTGCCCTGCGGACTCGGCGCTCAGGTTTCTCGCGTCTCGGTGTCCATATCTGTAGTGGCTAGATTTACGAGGAGGCACCGTGAGTACGAATGTCCGAACACCCCGTGCTACCGAGTCGAAATGGGTGCTTGCGCTGGCCTCGGTCGGGTCGTTCATGGTGGCACTGGACGGGCTTGTTGTCATGACGGCCCTCAGCACGGTCCGACGTGACCTGGGTGCCTCGGCGGCAGAGTTGGAATGCGCGGTAAACGCCTTCACGCTCAGCTTCGCTGTACTCCTCCTGACTGGGTCCGCGTTAGGTGACCGCTTCGGTCGACGTCGGATTTTTGTCGCTGGCCTAGCGATCTTCACCGGAGCGTCGGTGATGTGTGCCTTGGCGCCAGACGCCGTCTGGCTGGTCGCAGCGCGCGCCGTCCAGGGATCAGGAGCGGCGCTCGTGACTCCGGTTGCAATGGCCATGATCACCGCAGCCTTCCCGCCGGAGCAGCGTGGGCGGGTGCTCGGTATCTACAGCGCCGCAATCGGTCTGGCCGTCTTGTCGGGTCCGGTCCTGGGCGGTGCAATCACAGAAGGCATCGCCTGGCAGTGGATCTTCTGGATCAACCTACCAATCGGCCTGCTCGCAATCGTTCTAGTCTACGCACGCGTCGGGGAAAGCTTCGGGCCGCGCACCGCGGTTGACTTGCCGGGAGTTGTCCTCGTCACAGGGGCATCACTCGGTCTCATCTGGGGCTTAGTCCGAGGCAACGACGCCGGCTGGAGTAGCCTCGAAGTGATCGGCACCCTCTCGGCCGGTGGTCTGCTCAGCATCGCGTTCATCACCTTCGAGCGGCATGCTCCGCAGCCGATGCTGCCGATGCTGCTATTCCGATCACGAGCCTTCGCGGCCGGCAACGCGGTGAGCTTCCTCCTCTTCGCATCAAACCTCAGCGGTACCTATCTCCTCGCCCAGCTTTTCCAAGAAGCTTTCAGCCAGGGACCGCTTGAGGCGGGGCTCCGGCTCCTGCCATTGACCGCTGCGCTGGCTGTCTTCGCACCCGTTACCGGCCGAATCGTAGACCGGTTCGGAGCACGACCGCTGATCGTCACCGGCCTGACAATGCAAGCCGTTGGAGCCACATGGCTGGCCGCAGTCACTGACACGACCACCGCGTACGCCGGGCTCGTACTGCCGATGATCCTCATCGGCACCGGCACCACCATGACGATGCCCGCCTGCCAGAAGGCCGTCCTCGGCACAGTCACGCCAGCCGACATCGGCCGAGCAAGCGGGACATTCTCGACGATGCGCTGGTTCGGCGGCACCTTCGGCCTTGCGGTCGCTCTCGCTGCGTTCATCGGCACCGGAGGCTACGGCTCACCCCAAGAATTCCTCGACGGCTTCGTACCCGCATGCGGCGTAACCGCCGGACTCGCACTCCTCGGCGTCGCAGCGGGTGCCGTCATCCCACGAGCCCGCTCGACCGCATCAATCGACCCTGTCCCAGCACCCGCCACACACGCAAGCGATGGACCTGCCGCCCAGTAACTGTAAACCAGAAGGCGCACCTCGCCGAGTTATCGGCGAAGTGCAGCCAGCCGAGGCACGGACAGCTCCATCTCAATCGCGCTAAAGCCTAGGCTGCTTACTGCCTGCTGGTCGCTACCTGCCGATGCATTCGGCGAGGCATCGGCGTATCTGTGATCGACGCCTTCCAGTACGGCGGCAACCGCCTCCACCCGGTGCGACTACGTACTCGGCGTAGGCACCGGGCGGCGAGAAGGCGCACCTGTACACGTTGTCAGCTGGCTGGAGTCGCGCCGTCTGGTCGAGGGGCCGCTTCGACCAATCCACACGAGTTCATCCCCAGAACGAACGGCGTACGCGCTTCAACGAACCTCGGCGGGATCACCCGCAAGATGCTGACCCAGACGCTCTGGGCACTGGAACGAAGTGGTCTCGTGAACCGCACGATCTTCCTCTGGATCGCCTCGCGTGGAGTCACCGAACTCGCGGTCGAGTCAGCCTAGTCGGGTGAAGCGGATCCGGCGGGCTCGCGGATCTCCGAGGCGAAGCTGTGAATGATCCGCTGAGTAACGCAGCACAACCTCCGCCTGATCGGAGCCGATGAGGAACGGTACCGAGATGAGGAACAGCCCGGGGCCGAGCGGATGCATGTCTACCGTGGCAGAACCGCGGACCACCGTGGTCGGGATACATGACGATGCCGTCGGATGCGCGCGCGAACCGGAACTGTCTGTCGTCGCTCACGAAACACTCTTCAGCGTCGAGATGAAGCCACACGTAGGCCGCACCGGACCGGACCATGAGCTCGCCATCGACCACTTGAAGTCGAACACGGCATGGCCGTCGTCATCCAGGTGTCGCCCCGCAGACCGTCCAGGTCTGCGAGCTGTGGTCGTCGGACTTTCGGCGGAAGTCCGCTGTCAGAGCTGTTCAAGCTGTCGGGGTCGTCCAACAGCAGGCCGATCATCCTCTGCGCCAGTATCTGCGCAGGCATCTGCGCTGCGTTCGACAAGACGACGGAAGCAATCCCCCGGTCGGGCAGGACAAGAACATGAGCGCGATAACCCGCATCACGGCCTGAATGGGACAGTGACGGGATGCCGAGATACTCCTCAGCCGTGACACCTAAGGCATAGCTCAGGTCTGTACCGTCCTGGAGGGTGAAGCCACCCTCCAGGACGCCGCGGACTTTGGGCGTCATGACATGGAGGACCCACCGGGCGAGATCATCGACGGTCGTGTTGAGGCTCGTCGCGCCGGCATTGGAATATGACAGGGCGATGCGGTCGTGTTCGCCGTCCGGTCGTCGGAAGTAGGAGTCGGCCCGCTGCGCGACGATGCCGTGATGGTCGTCGAGGAACAACGTCCTGGTGATGCCGAGTGGTCCGAAGATGCGGCGGGCACAGAACTCGCGCACGCTCTCCTCGGTGACCGCCTCGATGATGGAGCCGAGCAGGGTGTAACCGGAGTTGCTGTAGCTGTACTGCGACCCGGGAGGAAGTTCAGCTCTTGCTGCCGACCGAGCAACGTGAGGATGTCGTCAGTCGTGATCACATCTTCCAACCGTCGTCCGCTGAGAAGGGTCAGCGCGCACTGATCCCGCAAGCCGCTGGTGTGGTGGATGAGATGTCGAATCGTGATGGCAGCGAATGGTTGCTGGCGACCGTGAACGGGTTGCCGGTCGACTGCCCGGTGACGGCGCGAGAGATCCGGCGCGTGCAGTTCACTCCGGTCCGGTTGACCGAGGGGTGCGACGTGACGGACGCGACGCATTCCTCGACACCGCCGAGGAATGGTTCAGCGGCCGCTAGACCACGATCTCGGCCAGGAGCTCGGCGGGTTGGGATAGCATCGGCCAGTGGCCGGTCTGCATCTCTCTCAGGTGCCACTGCGGCGACCTCAGCTGCTCCTGGACATCGGGCGAGGGCGTTTCGCCCGCCATCAGGCACTTGATGTACGTCGTCGGCAGCTCGCCGATCGGCCTGGTCAACCGTGCCGGTTGCGTCAGCGTCAAGCCCGGATGCGGCGTACTGCGAGACACCAGCTGGCTGATTGCCTCCTCGGACAGGTCCTGGTCGACAAAGTGCTCCGCCTCCGCCGGCAGCCACGTGCCGTCGCCCTCGATCAGCTGCTCCGCCAGCCACGCCCGCTCGTGCGCGGGCCAGCCGTCGGCGAAGGACAGGCCGTCAGCCGGAATGCTCGAGTCGACATACACGACCCGTTGCAGCCGATCTCCGCTCCGGCCGGCCGCCTGCCCGACCGGGATCCCTGAGTAGCTGTGCCCGACCAGCACCACGTCGTACAACTCGTTGCCCTCGACCACCGAGACGATGTCGTCGACATGCTCTTGCTGCCCCACCCGGCCCGCGTCCGGCCCACCCCGCTCCGCCAGCCCGCTCAAGGTCACCGCGTACACCGCGTGCCCGGCACTCCGCAGACTCTCCGCGACGGCGTCCCAGGCCCAAGCCCCCAGCCGGGCTCCCGGCACCAGTACAAACTCACTCATACCGCGCACAGTAGACCAAGTCAGTGAGGTGCCGCCCGTGGAGACGGTGAACTTCTCGAACCACACCAGCAACGGGGCATGGCGTGGTCCCATGATCAGCCCGGACGACGTGCGAGAGGTTCTGCTGGGGATCGAGGACCGCGGAGTCCTTCCGCAGATCGACGTGGTGCTCTCGGGCCACCAGGGTGGCGAGGGAATCGCCGACGTGATCCTCGAAGACGGTGAAGCGGGTGAAGGCCGCCAATCCTGCGGCGGTGTACTCCTGCGACCCGGTGATGGGGAACGCGAAGTCCGGGTGCTTCGTCGCTCCCGCCATCCCGGTGCTGCTGCGCGATCGGGTGGTTCCGGCAGCCGACATCATCGCGCCCAACCAGTTCGAGCTGGGCTTCCTGACCGGCACCGAGACGGACACGCTCGAGTCCACGCTGGCCTCGGTGGAGCTGGTCCGCGCGAAAGGACCCCGCCCCGCGCCCGTGCAGGATGAGGGTCGGGGCGGGTGATGGTCGGCAGACCTTCCCGCGCGTGTGTTGCTCGGAACCAGGTGCCAGCCCTTCGCGTACGCCGGTATACACGCGTCTCCGAGGACTCGGCACGGGCGGGAGCTCGTGGCGAGCCAGGTCGGGTGTACACGAGGTTGAGCAGCACGCGATCGGTTCGCTCCGGGTCCGAGAGCGGCGGATCTCCTTGCTGCGTTCGCATCCGGCGTTTCGTCCCGGTGACTTGCATCCGAGGACCAGGGCGCTGCTGGCCGACAAGACCGGCAACGACGAATTCACCAACACCGACGTGACGTTTCATGCTTGCCGGTCTCTGTGACGCCGGCGCGCGATCTGGCGGCCCCCTGGAACTCATCGCCGCGGACACCCTCGATGACCGAGGCTCTAAAGAACCTCTGACGTTGCCTTTGACAACAGAGTTACGTCATAAGGTTGTTGCGTGTTGCTCAAATGGATCCGGTGCACAGTGAATGGTCGGGTCGAATTCGACCGCCGGCAGAGGGCCTGGGCCGATCTCCGTGGCTTCGCGGGGTTTCTCGGTCAACGTGGCGGCTGGGATCGCGCCAACTCGAGCGTTGCCCACGTGTTCGGCCTGTGGGCGGACCGGGCAAGCTATCAGGCTTTCATGAGCGGACCGCACGACCTGATCGCCAGTCGTCAGGCCAATACCTTTACTGACGTCGACGTGCTGTTGTACGAGACTCAGCAGACCATTGGCCACACTCCCGAAGAGGTTAATCGCCAGCAGATGCTTCGAGTCGCGCGATGCAAGGTCCACGCGGGTCGCGTCTCCCATTTCACCGAGGTTCAAGCATCCGTCTGGAATCCGGGCATGATTCGTACGCCTGGCTTCCAGGGTGGAGTCTTCGCTCAACGTGAACTGAACGAGTTCCTGGTTGTGACGCAATGGGAGAACTCAGATGCACATGATGAGTATCTGCGAGAGCGCTTTCCAGGTTTGCGCGAGCACGCCACACCAGATCTCGATGTGCAATCGATCATCGGTCATCAGATCGTCCTTCAAGCCACCTGGTACGTGCCGGGCACGCCCAGCTAGTGCCCGTCGGCCGCTGGTTCGGTGCAGTAGGCGGCGAGAATGTCGAGGATCTGGTCGGCGGTCTTGGTCCAGACCAAGGGTTTGAGCATGTCCCTTCTCGTCCACCGCCAGCAACACCGCGTTCTCCGGCTGGCTCACGTACAACCTGACGAAGCCGCGGAACCAAGGCCGCGAACAATGGATCCGTGGACAGCTTCCAGGTCTGACCGCGTGCGGCTTCAGACTAAACCTTGCACCATCGCGCGAGCCAGGTGCAGGCCCGGGCAGACCGAGGTTGCCAGGTCGGACATCACCGATGATGGCAGATCGAGCGATGCCAGACACGTCCAGAGTTTAGGTTGGGTGGCGTAACCGTCGACGAAACTGAGGCAACGCCTGCGTACCGTATGGGTACGGAAGCGGTCGATCGCTGACCTCTGTCAAGCGGTCCAACTGGTCCGGGGCGAGCGACCATCCTGTAGCGCCAAGGTTGTCGCGGAGCTGGTCAACTGTGCGCGCCCCAAAAATCGGTGCCGTCACCCCCGGCCGCTGCAGCAGCCATCGCAGTGCCACCTGTGCCGGAGTTCTGTCGACCTCGTCAGCGATCGCCAGTACCTCATCAATGACACTCCACGTCTCCGGCGTGGCTCTGCTATGCCAGCTGCCATTTGCCTCGACCCGGGTCCCGGCCAGTGGGCCGTCCATACCACGCTTGTACTTCCCCGACAGCCACCCACCGGCGAGCGGCTGGTACGCAATCAGACCCGCGCCCTCTTGCTGACAGACCGGTACCAGCTCCCACTCCGCATCCCGGTCGAGCAGGTTGTAGAGAGGTTGCAGGCATACGAATGGCTCCCATGCGTGCTGGCGTGCCAGATCGATCGACTTCTGGAACTGCCAGCCGGTGTAGTTGGAAGCTCCGACGAACCGGACCTTGCCACTGCGCACGAGTCCGTCCAGCGTCGACAGCGTTTCCTCGAAGGGCGTGACGTCGTCGAACACGTGAATCTGGTAGAGATCGATGTAGTCGGTGTGGAGCCGTCGCAGACTTGCGTCGACCGCGCGGAGAATGTGCTTGCGCCCTGCGCCCTGTACGAGTCGGCCAGGCGCGGCCTCGCCGTAGACCTTGGTCGCGACCACCAGGTCGCCACGGGACCGATTCTTCAGCCAGTTCCCCAGGATCTCCTCTGACGTGCTGTACCCATAAACGTCAGCAGTGTCGATAAATGTGCCTCCCGCATCAACGAACTCATCGAGCATGCGATGACATGCCGGCTCGTCAGCCTCCTCACCAAACCGCCAGGTACCGAGGCACAACTCACTGACCTCAAGCCCCGTCCTTCCAACAAACCGATAGTCCATGGCGATAGAGGATATGACCTGGTGCGCGCTCCAGCACAAGCCCCGATCGCCAGCGCCGCACGTCTGACGTCTTCTCTCGGTTGGGGCCCGTCTCTCCTCGCCCGGCCGATACACGAATCACCGCACCCGCACGGCCGCGGATGGTCGAACGCGGCTCGTAGCCCGGCCGCAACCGGCGGACACCGATCTGTCGGGTGACCGTCCTACACATTGTCGTAGCCCAGGGCAACGACCTCGTCGAATAACATCTAGGCGGCAGCTAAACGTTGTTTGGGCTCGGACTTGCGGAGCTGGCCCCGATGCCTGTTAGGGCGGGCCGAGCGTCCCAGTCGTCGCGCCAGGCGCCGCTATCACCGCCGTGACCATAGAGAGAGCCCGGCGAGGTGGGCGGGTTTGCTGTGCCGTTGGCGGGGCACGGGTGATGCAAGATCGAACAACAACACTCACCAGAAGGAGGATCCACTCGTGCCCGAGCAGAACGGAACTCGCGTCTGGTTCGTGACCGGTGCATCGAGTGGCTTCGGCCGTGCGATCTGCAAGGAAGTCCTCGACCGCGGCGACCGGCTGGTCGCCACCTCGCGAACTCCGGACTCGCTGGACTACCTCGCCGACGGTGCGCTTACCGCACGTCTCGATGTCACCGATCCCGAAGAAAGCCCGTGCCGTCGTACAGCAGACAGAGCAGGACACAGGCGGCGTCGACGTCGTGGTCAACAACGCCGGGTACGGGCACGTTGGCGCCGTCGAAGAGCTCACTGACGACGAACTGCGCCGCCAACTCGAGGTCAATCTGTACGGAGTGATCAACGTTACCCGTGCCGCGCTGCCGTACTTCCGCATCCGCCGGTCCGGCCGGTTTCTGCAGATGTCGTCACTCAACGGCATCGAGGCACTCCCCGGCGGCGCCTACAACACAGCCAGCAAGTTCGCGGTCGAAGGCTTCTCCGAAGCACTCGCCGCCGAAGTAGCCCACCTCGGGATCGGCGTCACCATCGTCGAACCGGGACCGCATCGTACGTCGTTCGCAAGTGCCGGCTCGATGCGGTCGACCGAACCGATGCCCGCATACGCAGAAAGCGTCGGCGAAGTCAGGCAACTCCTCGCGCAGCTCGACGGCAACCAACCCGGCGATCCAGTCCGAGCAGCACACGCGATCATCGACGCGGCCACCAGCGACGACCCACCACTGCGGCTACCACTCGGAAGCATGGCCTACGACCACATCCGCGCCAGACTCCATCAACGAATCGACGAACTCGAAGCTGTCGCGACGCGCGGCGCTACCGACTTCTCCAGCACTTGACTCGCCGCTCGTATCAGCTGAGACACAGCCGTACGGCTAGGTGTCGATCCGGGCGTGGTGGCGGAGAGGGCGAACCGGATCCGATGTGAGGGCCGGTCCCATGCCAGCAAGCTCGGTCGGCCACCTTGCCACCTTCCTCGGCCTCCCGTCTGAGTGATGACCGAAGCCACGGGATCATTGAGGAGACAGAGCCGGGTCGGCGTGAGCTGCTCGCGCGCTGCTGTCGACGAACTCTGGCCCAGTGAACCTGACGACGGCTGGATGCGTATGTCAGTAAGGGCAGCACGAGCGTGTGCGATCCCTCAGGTCGCTTCGAAGCTGTCGACCGTCCTTTTAAGTGAGGAGCCGTATGTACATGAAAGTCCGCAAAGCACGAGCCTTGACGCCCCTTGTTGTTGGCCCTCGGCACCGTCGTGGCGGTAGCTCCACCCGCCGACGCTAGGACCGTGGCTGCCAACTCCACATCCTCTTCAACTGCTCGGAGCCGTGGTCACTGTCAACGGCAGACGAAAACTGACCCCCTTGCGGCAGTTGAAAATTGACCCCTTGGTGGTCATGGTTCCTCGGTGTTGGCGGCTGGGACGCGGC
>NZ_SODT01000004.1:0-3567 GCF_004366005.1 Kribbella sp. VKM Ac-2566
GCGGTGTGCGTCCGATTCTTGAGAACTCAACAGCGTGCCGAAAGTCAATGCCGAAATTGTAGTATCCCCGTTCACAGGCATTGGATGATTCTTCTACCCTGGTCTCTTCGAGGTTTTGGGTGGTGGGTTGTCTGTGTTTTGTGGCGGATTCCTTTGAAATTTATACGGATAACAATAGCCAGTAATGGTTTTGTTTCTGATTCAAAGGATCAGTTCGATGTTGTTGACTCTCCGGGCCTTTGGGTCTGGGTTGTCTATATTTTTCAACGGAGAGTTTGATCCTGGCTCAGGACGAACGCTGGCGGCGTGCTTAACACATGCAAGTCGAGCGGTAAGGCCCCTTCGGGGGTACACGAGCGGCGAACGGGTGAGTAACACGTGAGCAACCTACCCTCAACTTTGGGATAAGCCTCGGAAACGGGGTCTAATACCGGATAATACCGATTGCCTCATGGTGGTTGGTTGAAAGTTCTGGCGGTTGGGGATGGGCTCGCGGCCTATCAGCTTGTTGGTGGGGTAATGGCCTACCAAGGCGTCGACGGGTAGCCGGCCTGAGAGGGCGACCGGCCACACTGGGACTGAGACACGGCCCAGACTCCTACGGGAGGCAGCAGTGGGGAATATTGCGCAATGGACGAAAGTCTGACGCAGCAACGCCGCGTGAGGGATGACGGCCTTCGGGTTGTAAACCTCTTTCAGCAGGGACGAAGCGAGAGTGACGGTACCTGCAGAAGAAGGACCGGCCAACTACGTGCCAGCAGCCGCGGTAATACGTAGGGTCCGAGCGTTGTCCGGAATTATTGGGCGTAAAGGGCTCGTAGGCGGTTCGTCACGTCGGGAGTGAAAACTCGGGGCTTAACCCCGAGCCTGCTTCCGATACGGGCAGACTAGAGGTAGGCAGGGGAGAGCGGAACTCCTGGTGTAGCGGTGGAATGCGCAGATATCAGGAAGAACACCGGTGGCGAAGGCGGCTCTCTGGGCCTTACCTGACGCTGAGGAGCGAAAGCGTGGGTAGCGAACAGGATTAGATACCCTGGTAGTCCACGCCGTAAACGTTGGGCGCTAGGTGTGGGGGACATTCCACGTCCTCCGTGCCGCAGCTAACGCATTAAGCGCCCCGCCTGGGGAGTACGGCCGCAAGGCTAAAACTCAAAGGAATTGACGGGGGCCCGCACAAGCGGCGGAGCATGCGGATTAATTCGATGCAACGCGAAGAACCTTACCTGGGTTTGACATATAGGGAAATCCTCCAGAGATGGGGGGTCCGTAAGGGTCCTATACAGGTGGTGCATGGCTGTCGTCAGCTCGTGTCGTGAGATGTTGGGTTAAGTCCCGCAACGAGCGCAACCCTCGTCCTATGTTGCCAGCACGCCCTTCGGGGTGGTGGGGACTCATAGGAGACTGCCGGGGTCAACTCGGAGGAAGGTGGGGATGACGTCAAGTCATCATGCCCCTTATGTCCAGGGCTTCACGCATGCTACAATGGCCGGTACAAAGGGCTGCGAAACTGTAAGGTGGAGCGAATCCCAAAAAGCCGGTCTCAGTTCGGATTGGGGTCTGCAACTCGACCCCATGAAGTCGGAGTCGCTAGTAATCGCAGATCAGCAACGCTGCGGTGAATACGTTCCCGGGCCTTGTACACACCGCCCGTCACGTCATGAAAGTCGGCAACACCCGAAGCCGGTGGCCTAACCCTTGTGGAGGGAGCCGTCGAAGGTGGGGCTGGCGATTAGGACGAAGTCGTAACAAGGTAGCCGTACCGGAAGGTGCGGCTGGATCACCTCCTTTCTAAGGAGCATTCGGCGATCGACCCGTAAGGGTGGGTTGTCAATTCGTCGTTTCCTGGACATCCGTTCCAGGGCGGCGGTGCTTCGGAATGTGGAACATTGACCATTAGATGTGCAGCGAGATCGGCTGTTGTTAGTACTGCAACTCTTCGGGGTTGCGTGGAACGCGGAGCTGGTGGAGTGAATCGTCGAGGCGCGCTGTTGGGTCCTGAGGGATCGGGCCCAGCCAACAGGACGTGATGTTCTGGGGGTTGGTTCTGTTTCTTCTAGGGTCACTGTCACACTGACGTTGGTTGGTGTGGTGGGTGGCTGGGGCCGGCTCTCACCAAACTGCTGGTGGGGTTCATCTGCTGGGTGTGTTGTTTCCCTGGTGGTTTGTTCCTTGTCTGGTGTGTGGTGGTTTAGGGTTGGTGTTCCTGCCCGTATTTTGAGAACTGTATAGTGGACGCGAGCATCTCTTTGTAGCGTAATTTTGTCTTTTGTTGTTTGTTTTGTGACAAGCTACTAAGGGCAATCGGTGGATGTCTTGGTACCAAGAGCCGATGAAGGACGTTGGAGCCTGCGATAAGCCCCGGGGAGTTGGCAACCGAGCTGTGATCCGGGGGTGTCCGAATGGGGAAACCCAGCTGGCATTCTAAAGCCAGTTACCAGTGCCTGAACACATAGGGTTCTGGAGGGAACGCGGGGAAGTGAAACATCTCAGTACCCGCAGGAAGAGAAAACAATAGTGATTCCGTGAGTAGTGGCGAGCGAAAGCGGATGAGGCTAAACCATGTGCGTGTGATAGCCGGCGTGCGTTGCGCATGTGGGGTTGTGGGAGCATTCTGGGCCTAATGCCGTGGGTCCGAAGAGTTATAAATCGCTGTTGAAGTCGAATCTTCTGGAATGTTGAGCCGTAGTGGGTTATAGCCCTGTAGGCGTAAGACAGTGACTCTTGAGTGTTTTCCCAAGTAGCACGGGACTCTTGAAATCCCGTGTGAATCTGGCGGGACCACCCGCTAAGCCTAAATACTTCTTGGTGACCGATAGCGGACTAGTACCGTGAGGGAAAGATGAAAAGTACCCCGGGAGGGGAGTGAAATAGTACCTGAAACCGATTGCCTACAATCCGTCGGAGCATGTTCCTTGTGAATGTGTGACGGCGTGCCTTTTGAAGAATGAGCCTGCGAGTTAGTGGTGTGTGGCGAGGTTAACCCGTGTGGGGTAGCCGTAGCGAAAGCGAGTCTGAATAGGGCGTTTTAGTCGCATGCTCTAGACCCGAAGCGGAGTGATCTATCCATGGGCAGGTTGAAGCGTGGGTAAGACCGCGTGGAGGACCGAACCCACCAGGGTTGAAAACCTGGGGGATGACCTGTGGATAGGGGTGAAAGGCCAATCAAACTCCGTGATAGCTGGTTCTCCCCGAAATGCATATAGGTGCAGCGTCGCGTGTTTCTTACCGGAGGTAGAGCACTGGATGGTCTAGGGGGCTTACCGGCTTACCGAAATCAGCCAAACTCCGAATGCCGGTAAGTGAGAGCGCGGCAGTGAGACTGCGGGGGATAAGCTCCGTAGTCGAGAGGGAAACAGCCCAGATCACCAGCTAAGGCCCCTAAGCGATTGCTAAGTGGAAAAGGATGTGGAGTTGCCCAGACAACCAGGAGGTTGGCTTAGAAGCAGCCACCCTTGAAAGAGTGCGTAATAGCTCACTGGTCAAGTGATTCCGCGCCGACAATGTAGCGGGGCTCAAGCAATCCGCCGAAGCTGTGGCACTCACATATGTACTCGGCACAGACTTGGT
>NZ_SODT01000004.1:3662-5273 GCF_004366005.1 Kribbella sp. VKM Ac-2566
CATGACCCGAGGTGGTAGTAGGTGCATTGAGGAGTGACGCAGGAGGGTAGTCCAACCGCGGCGATGGTAGGCGCAAGCTGATCCGCGGGCAAGGTGGTAGGGCGAGGCATAGGCAAATCCGTGTCTCATTGAGCCTGAGAGCCGAGGCGGACCCGTTCAGGGGAAGTGGATGATCCCATGCTGCCGAGAAAAACTTCGCAGTGAGTGTTAGAGCCGCCCGTACCCCAAACCGACACAGGTGATCAGGTAGAGAATACCAAGGCGATCGAGTGAACCATGGTTAAGGAACTCGGCAAAATGCCCCCGTAACTTCGGGAGAAGGGGGACCTGATCCGTTAGGTGACTTGCTCACTGAAGCGGTGATGGTCGCAGAGACCAGGCCCAAGCGACTGTTTACTAAAAACACAGGTCCGTGCGAAGAAGTAATTCGATGTATACGGACTGACGCCTGCCCGGTGCTGGAACGTTAAGGGGACAGGTTAGCTGGTTTCGGCCGGCGAAGCTTTGAACTTAAGCGCCAGTAAACGGCGGTGGTAACTATAACCATCCTAAGGTAGCGAAATTCCTTGTCGGGTAAGTTCCGACCTGCACGAATGGCGTAACGACTTGGGCGCTGTCTCAACCATGGACTCGGCGAAATTGCATTACGAGTAAAGATGCTCGTTACGCGCAGCAGGACGGAAAGACCCCGGGACCTTTACTACAACTTGGTATTGGTGGTCGGTACAATTTGTGTAGGATAGGTGGGAGACTGTGAAGCTCGGACGCCAGTTCGGGTGGAGTCATCGTTGAAATACCACTCTGATTGTTCTGGCTGTCTAACTTTGGTCCGTTATCCGGATCAGGGACAGTGCCTGGTGGGTAGTTTGACTGGGGCGGTCGCCTCCTAAAAGGTAACGGAGGCGCTCAAAGGTTCCCTCAGCCTGGTTGGCAATCAGGTGTCGAGTGTAAGTGCACAAGGGAGCTTGACTGTGAGACAGACATGTCGAGCAGGGACGAAAGTCGGAACTAGTGATCCGGCGGTGGCATGTGGGAGCACCGTCGCTCAACGGATAAAAGGTACCCCGGGGATAACAGGCTGATCTTCCCCAAGAGTCCATATCGACGGGATGGTTTGGCACCTCGATGTCGGCTCGTCGCATCCTGGGGCTGGAGTAGGTCCCAAGGGTTGGGCTGTTCGCCCATTAAAGCGGCACGCGAGCTGGGTTTAGAACGTCGTGAGACAGTTCGGTCCCTATCCGCTGCGCGCGCAGGAGACTTGAGAAGGGCTGCCCCTAGTACGAGAGGACCGGGGTGGACGAACCTCTGGTGTGCCAGTTGTTCCGCCAGGAGCACGGCTGGTTGGCTACGTTCGGGAGTGATAACCGCTGAAAGCATCTAAGCGGGAAGCACGCTTCAAGATGAGGTCTCCCACCGGGTTAACCGGGTAAGGCCCCCAGTAGACCACTGGGTTGATAGGCCAGAGGTGGAAGCGCCGCAAGGTGTGGAGCTGACTGGTACTAATAGGCCGAGGGCTTGTCACACACCCATCTTTTTAGATGGACAGACAATAATTAGCCTGCGCTACGTAACGATGTTCGCGTTCACTGTACGGTTCCCGGAATACGGTCA
>NZ_SODT01000005.1:0-2193 GCF_004366005.1 Kribbella sp. VKM Ac-2566
CTGTCAACGGCAGACGAAAACTGACCCCCTTGCGGCAGTTGAAAATTGACCCCTTGGTGGTCATGGTTCCTCGGTGTTGGCGGCTGGGACGCGGCCGAGGTCTCGGTTTCTGAGTCGGTAGGAGTCGCCTTTGAGGGCGACGACGTCGGCGTGGTGGACGAGGCGGTCGATCATGGCAGCGGCGACGATGTCGTCGCCGAAGACTTCGCCCCAGCGGCCGAAGGGTTTGTTGCTGGTGACGATCAGCGAGGCGCGTTCGTAGCGGGACGAGACGAGTTGGAAGAACAGGTTCGCGGCCTCGGGTTCGAAGGGGATGTAGCCGACCTCGTCGACGATGAGCAGTGGATAGCGGGCGAGCCGGACGAGTTCGTCTTGCAGACGGCTGGTGTGGTGGGCGTCGGCAAGCCGGGCGACCCATTGGCTGGCGGTGGCGAACAGGACCCGGTGGCCGGCTTGGCAGGCGCGGATACCGAGCCCGATCGCGAGGTGGGTCTTGCCGGTGCCGGGCGGGCCGAGGAACACCACGTTCTCCTTGGCTGTGACGAAGTCGAGGGTGCCGAGGTGGGCGATCAGATCACGGGCCAGGCCGCGGGCGTGGTCGAAGTCGAACTCCTCCAGGCTTTTGCGGGCGGGGAACCTGGCCGATCTGATCCGGCCTTCGCCGCCGTGGGCGTCGCGGGCGGCGACCTCACGTTGCAGGCAGGCGACCAGATACTCCTCATGTGTCCAGGACTCCGCGCGGGCTCGTTCGGCGAGGCGGTCCACTGATTCGCGCAGGGTGGGTGCCTTCAACGCCCGGGTGAGGTAGGCGATCTCGGCGGTCAGGTCTTTGACCGGTGTGGCTTTCGTCCGGGTCGGCATCACGACGCTCCCTGGTCCAGCCGCAGTCCGAAGGCGATGTCGTAGTCGGTCAGCGCCCGCTGTTCCACCTCGGTCGCTGCTGGGGCGACGACGGTGAACCGGTCACGGCGCAACGCGGTCGCGGCCTGGGCGTGGACGGTGTCGGTGATCGACTGGTGGTGCGCCCAGCAGCGTGGATGGTCGGCCACGACAGCGCCCTCGCAGAACACCCGGACCCGATCCAGGTCGGCGACGATCTCGATCCGCCGGCCGACCGCGGCCGGGTGCACCGAGTAGTCGTTGGAGTCGAGCCGGATGTAATAGTCCCGGGGCAACCGCTGCGACCTGCGCCAACCGGTGACCGGCGCGACCGGTGGCAGGGTGAGCATCGCCGCCCGGTCCGCCTCGACCCGATCGCCCGGTGAGCAGCCCAGCACCCGCATCCGGCGGGCGTTTGCCTTCGGCAACCACCCCTGCAGCTGGGCGTTGAAGTCGCCGGGATCGGTGAAGGTGCGACCCGGCAGAAACGAGGTCTCCAGATAGCCGTTGGCCCGCTCGATCAGCCCTTTCGCCTCCGGATCGGCCGGCTTGCAGACGATCACCTTCGCGCCCAGCGTGCCGCGGAACGCCTGGCAATCGCCAGTCAGCTCGGCGGTGCCGCGACGCCACCTGCCGATCGCTCCCTCGCCGTCCCAGACCAGAGTCTTGGGAACGCCGCCAAGCCGCTCGAGCAGCACCCACCAGCCGGCGAACAGATCCTCGGCCGCCCGCGACGGCAGCAGCCGCGCCGACAGCCACCGCGAGTAGCCCGACGCCATCACCAGCACCGGCAGCTGCATCGGTGACCTGGTCTGCCCGAACCCCACCGGCAGGCTCACCTCGGGGAACCAGAAGTCGCACTGCGCCAACTCACCCGGCAGGTACGTCGTTCGCGACGCCGGATCAGGCTGCAGATACGCCGGCCGCAGATCGCTGACCCGATCTCGCAGGATCCGGATCGAGTGCTGCCACCCGATCCGCTCCGCGACCACCGTCGCCGGCATCGTCGGCCACGCCCGCAACAACTCCCGGATCCGCGGCTCCACCTCGTCGACCAACGAGCCTCGCGGCGCACGCACGTACCGAGGCGCACCATCGCTGCGCAACGCCTGCTTCACCGTGTTCTTCGAACAACCCATCGCCCGAGCGATCACCTTGATCGGCATCCCCTCGGACCGGCGCAACCGCCGAATCTCAGCCCAATCCTCCACAGTCAGCACCCGCTTCCTCCTGACCTCGCGCTGAGGCCAGCATCTTCCGAAGGGGTCAGTTTTCAGTTGCCGCCTGGGGGTCAGTTTTCACCTGCCGTCGACA
>NZ_SODT01000006.1:0-2088 GCF_004366005.1 Kribbella sp. VKM Ac-2566
GCCGGGGTCGCCTTCCGTGCCGGGGTCACGTCCCGCGCCGCGGTCACCTCCCACACCGCGCAGAAGGGCTGATACCGCGCCGGGGTCGCCTTCCGTGCCGGGGTCACGTCCCGCGCCGCGGTCACCTCCCACACCGCGCAGAAGGGCTGATACCGCGCCGGGGTCGCCTTCCGTGCTGGGGTTGCGTTCCGTGCTGGTGTCGCCTCCCGCGCCGCGGTCGCCTCGCGGGCCGAGGTCGCCTTCCGCACCGGGGTCGGCTCCCGCGCCGCCCGCGCCGCGGTCACGTCCCGCGCCGAGGTCGCCTTCCGCGCCGGGGTCACGTCCCGCGCCGGGGTCGCCGCCCGCGCCGCCCGCGCCGCGGTCACGTCCCGGGCCGAGGTCGCCTTCCGCACCGGGGTCGGCTCCCGCGCCGCCCGCGCCGCGGTCACGTCCCGGGCCGAGGTCGCCTTCCGCACCGGGGTCGGCTCCCGCGCCGCCCGCGCCGCGGTCACGTCCCGGGCCGAGGTCGCCTTCCGCACCGGGGTCGGCTCCCGCGCCGCCCGCGCCGAGGTCACCTTTCACGTCGGCGTCGCCTTCTGTGCCGGTGTCGCCTTCCACGCCGGGTCACCTTCCATGCCGACGTCACCTTCAAGGAATGGTCGCTTGAAGGTGAGACGTCGGGTGTGGATCAGAAGGGTGGCGGGGGATCCGGAGATCGGCTGACAGAGTTGGACGTGCTGGCGTGTGGAGTGATGGGACCGCGGGCGGGTGGGACGGTGGTGTAGCGGTGGCCGGTGGGGGCGGTGAGGGTGACGGAGCCGTCGGGGTGTGTGGTGCTTTTCCAGCCCCATGCCGGGGTGTCTTTGATGACGTGGTGGTATTCGCAGTAGGGCACTAGCCCGGTCAGGTTTGTCCGGCCGGATTGTTTGAATGGTGTGGCGTGGTCGCGGTCGCATTGGCGTGAGGTGCGGTTGCAGCCGGGCCAGGCGCAGACGGGGTGGCGGGCGAGCAGGGTTTCGGTGACGACCGTGCCGGGGTCGTGGCGGGTGGTGGATGCGTCGAGGACGGTGCCGTTGGTGGGGTCGGTGAGGAGTCGTCGCCAGGTGCCGTCGCGTGCGATGCGGCGGGCCATTTCGGCTGGGATGGGTCCGTAGCCGGTGAGTTCGCAGGGGTCGTCGTCCACGCCGAGGAGGGTGGTGATGGGGACGAGGACCTCGATGTGGGGTCGTCGACGGTGTTGGTCGGGTAGGCGGCGGCCGAGCCAGTCCATCCCGTTGTGCAGCATCTGCTCGAACATGTCGGCTACTACGTCGGCTCGTCGTTGCTCGACGTTTCGCTCGTCCTTTGTCCGCTGACCTGACTCCTTCTCGGCCGGTCCGCCGGAGAAGTCCGGTCCGGACCCGGCGGTTCCGGTGACATCGTCAGCCCCGGCAGCGTCAGCCTCGTCGGCGTTGGACGTGGCGTTGAACGTGGTGTTGGCGTCGGTCCTCCGAGCCCCGGAGATCGCGTCGGTTGTGGCGCTGGAGTTGCGAGCGCCCGGGAACGCGTCGTCGAACTCCACGGAGCGGCGGCGATCACGTGGCGGATCGGTGACGGCGGTGTTGTCCGCGCTGTCGTTGTTGCCCGGGGCGCCGGCAGTGCCTGAGGTGCTCGCGTTGCCCGCGGCGTTGTCCGTGCTGTCGCCGTTGCCCAAGCTGCTGGCGTTGCCCGGTGTGCTGGCAGTGCCTGGGGTGCTGGCAGCGCCCGGGGTACAAGCAGCGCCCGGGGTACAAGCAGCGCCCGGGGTACAAGCAGCGCCCGGGGTACAAGCAGCGCCCGGGGTACAAGCAGCGCCCGGGGTGCTCGCGGTGTTCTGCGTGGCGGTTGTGCTGCGGTGGTGCGGGGGCGGTGTGTCGGTGCCTGCGGTGTTGGGGGTGTGCGCAGTGCTTTGCGTGGCGGTTGTGCTGCTGGGGTACGCGGTCGGCGTGTCAGTGCCTGTGGTGTTGGGCTTGCCGGTGGGGTGGGTCGTCTGGGTGGGGTTGGTGGTTGGTGTTGGGCGTTTGGCGAGGTCGGCCATGGCTTGGATGACGACCCACATTTGCTGGATCTTGTCGGCGGTGTGCACGACCC
>NZ_SODT01000007.1:0-1437 GCF_004366005.1 Kribbella sp. VKM Ac-2566
TATCCGGCTCTTCTGCTGTATGTGTGGGTGATTTGAGCGTGCCTGGAGTGGCGCACGCCGTTCTCTGTCTAGGTTTCTGAGCTGTCTAGGAACAGGAACCTGGTGGACTGGAGAACGGCGTGCGTGCGGACAGTTTATGGCGTGCGGTTTTGGGGGTTGAGAAGACGGTCGTCGAGGACGTCGTGTTCGACCGGGTCGGGTTGGTCGTGGTGGTGTCGGTGCGGCCGGTGGCCCGGGAGCGTGGCCGGTGTGGGCGGTGCCGGCGCCGTTGCCCGGGTTATGACCTGGGGCGTGGGGAGCGGCGCCGGTGGCGGGGGCTGGACGTGGGTGTGGTTCGGCTGTTTGTGGAGGCCGAGTCGGTGCGGGTGGCCTGCCCCGAGCACGGGGTGGTGGTCGCGCATGTCCCGTGGGCCCGCCACGACGCTGGGCATACGCGCATGTTCGACGACCAGGTGGCGTGGCTGGCCACGCAGACGTCGAAGACGGCGGTGACGCAGTTGATGCGGATCTCGTGGCGCACGGTCGGGGCGATCGTGAAGCGGGTGTGTGCCGACGTGGACGCGGCCCGCGACCGGCTCGACGGGCTGGCCCGGGTCGGGATCGACGAGGTCAGCTACCGCAAGGGCCAGCAGTATTTGACGGTGGTGGTCGACCACAATTCGGGGGATCTGGTGTGGGCGCAGCCGGGTCGTGACGCCGCGACCGTGGCCAGGTTCTTTGACGCCCTCGGACCCGATCGCGCCGAGGCGTTGACGCACGTGTCGGCCGATGGGGCCAGTTGGATCACCGGCGTGGTCGCCAAGCAGGCGCCGCAGGCGGTGTTGTGCGCGGACCCGTTCCATCTCGTGTCCTGGGCCACCAAGTGCCTGGACGAGGTACGGCGTGAGACCTGGAACATCGCCCGCCGCCGAGCTGGCGGCACCCGGCAGATCGGCGACCTGGCCGGGGGCCGCTACCACGCCTCCCGCGGAGACGCCCAGACCATCGCGCGGTCGCGGTGGGCGTTGTGGAAGAACCCCGAAGACCTCACCGCCAAACAAACCGCCCAACTCGCCTGGATCGCCACCTCCAGCCCGCGCCTGCACCGCGCTTACCTCCTCAAAGAAGGCCTGCGGCACGTGTTCAAGCTCGCCGGCACCGACGGCAAACACGCCCTCCAACGCTGGCTGACCTGGGCCCAACGCTGCCGCATCGACGTATTCGTCGAACTCGGCCGCAGGATCAAACGACACCTACCCGCCATCCACGCCAGCCTCGACCACGGCCTCACCAACGCCCGCGTCGAAGCGGTCAACACCAAGATCCGGCTCATCACCCGCACCGCCTACGGCTTCAAAGACCCACAAGCCCTCATCGCCTTGACCATGCTCACCCTCGGCGGCTACCGACCACCCCTCCCAGGCCGCACCTGACCCACACATCAGACAGGAGACCCGG